>JADLGE010000068.1 GCA_020849475.1 Gammaproteobacteria bacterium | reverse complement strand
GCCCGCTCGCCGCCAACCAGCTCATCCAGAAGAAGCTCGCCGACATGCAGACCGAGATAGCCTTGGGCTACCAGGCGGCCCTCGCCGTCGGCCGCATGATCGACGCCGGCACCGGCGCGCCGGAAGCCATCTCCCTCATCAAGCGCAACAACTGCGGCAAGGCCCTCGACATTGCCCGCATGGCGCGCGACATGCACGGCGGCAACGGTGTATCCGACGAGTACCACGTCATTCGCCACATGCTCAATCTCGAGGCCGTCAACACCTACGAAGGCACCCACGATGTGCATGCTCTGATCCTCGGTCGCGCGCAGACTGGCATACAAGCTTTCAGCGTCTGATTCGCAGCCTCGCGGCGTTTGCGCGGGGCAGTGCGTTGTGTTTGAATTCGGCAGTCCTGCCGGGAGCTTAGGTTCGTGCGAGTCGGGTTTTCCACAAGCGTGTGGAAAGCTTGATGCCGAGGGGCGCATGGACGAACACGAGCCACATCCACTTCCATTGTTCAATGGTCCGGGCAGCGACGAAAAAGGTCGTCACGACGGGGCGTGCCGTGGCAAGCACGGCGCGTCACCCAAGACCGGTGACACAGGGGGAAACAGCCGCCAATGCACGCAATAAAGGCGGTCTATAACGATAAGGGTTTTACATGAATATCTACGTGGGAAATCTTCCTTACAGCGTCAAGAGCGAGGAGTTGCGCGAAGCTTTCGAACCTTACGGCACGGTGACCGCGGCGGAAGTAATCTTCGACCGCCGCACCAAGCGTTCGCGCGGTTACGGTTTTGTCGAGATGGCGGATGACGAAGCCGGTCGCCGCGCGATTGCGGCATTGAATGGCAGTGACTTCCAGGGCCGCGAACTGCGCGTCGACGAATCACAGCCGCGCGATCAGAAGACCGAGCGCAGCGAACGCGGCAATGAAGGCGAGCGCGGCGAACGCCGTCCGCGTCAACCGCAGGCGCCACGCGCCGACAAGGCGCCGGCCGCGCCGCCCGCCAGTGGTGGCGGCGGTGTGTTCGGCTTCGTGAAGAAGCTATTCGGCTGAGCGTGACTGACGACGCCACGCCCCAGCCACTCAACCTGCCCGCCGCGGCCGAGCCGGCATGGCGCGCCTATTGCGCCATGCTGGCGAGCAAAGACGCGCACTTCGGCTTTCTCGCCGAACTCGACAGAAAAGTGAAAGACGGCGGCCAGCGCACGCTGGCCGAAGCAGCGCACCTGCAACAGCTGCTGGCCGCGCACAATGAATGCGTAAAGAGTTTCGCGACGGTGGTCAAAGCGTTGGCAGTCGACGAGCCGACCACCCATGCGGCGTTCGTGACGGCGCTGGCGAGTTTGAACCAGGCGATGGGCGCGGCGGTGAATTGAGGGGGGGTTTTAATGCGCGAATGAATTCGCACATTAAGACGGTCACTCTCACCCTTGACTGCCACCCTCCCGGTGCATCGCATCGAGCACATCCGGCCGCGTCACGCGCACCTGGCGGACCACGTGGTCCGTCAAATCTTTCAATAACTCATCGAACCGGTCGTCCAGGCGACCGCCACGAATGGCTTGCGCCAACGCCGCCAGGCCATTCGCACCCGGTTCGGTGGGGCCGAGGTAATGGCCGAGCATCGCGCGCTCCTCGCTGTCGTCACCGCCGCCGGCGATTTCGCGCCGCGCTATTTCGACCAGGAACGAAGCGCACAGCGCGTGGTAGCGATCGCGCCCGGCGAGCTGCGGCGCAATCTCGTCGACGAATTGACGCACCGTGAGCAGAAGCTCGTCGAGGCTGGGTGCGTCCTGGCTCACGGCGAAGTCCTCACGTGTAATGGCCCTGAAGTGTCATCAGGAGCTCGTATTCAATGAGCGCAATGTTGCGTCCGCAGGCGGCGAACGCAGTCGAACGGCGCGCGCCGGTTACATGCCCGTACATCTGCATGACGTTGTGATGGGCCCAGCGGATGAAGCCGAAGATCTCCCACCAGCGCACTTCCTCGGGGTCGACCGCCTTGCCGCTGGCGGCGGCATAGGCGGCGTAGAACGGCTCGCGAGGGCCGAAGCCGCCTACCGGCTTGTCGACATGGCCGAAGCGGAACGAGCGCAGGCACAGCCAGCCCAGATCTTCCATCGGCGCACCGAGGTGCGCGCATTCGTAATCCAGCACCGCGCGTATGCCCTGTTCGTCCATCAGCATGTTGCCGGTGCGGAAATCGCCGTGCAGCAGGCGCCGTGGCGCGTTGGACGGGCGATTGCGTTCGAGCCAGCGCACGGCCAGTTCCAGCGCCGGCAAGGATACGCCCCAGCGGTCGATGCGCCCCATGGTCGCGGCGATGGGGTCGATGCTGTCAGGAAAGTCGGCCAGGAATTCGGCCGGCGCCGGATCAAGCGCATGCAGACGGCCGAGAAATTCACCGGCCTGGGCGCAGAAGCGCTGGCGCGCCGGCGCGAAGTTCGGCGCGTCGAGCAAGCGGCGCGGCAGACTCTCGCCGTCGACGAAGGCCACCACGTAAGCACGCGCCAGGCTGTCATCGGCATCGAACTCGAAAATCGGCTCCGGCACCGGCAGCCCTTCGGGATGAAGGAGTTGCAAGACGCGGAACTGGCGCGACGGATCGAGGAAGGGTGAATTCTCCGGGACAATGGTCTCCTGGCGGAACACCAGGCGGCGCCGCGCTGCGCCGTCGATCAGGTCGAACAGCACCGTGAGATTGGAACCGCCGACGGTGGTGAATACCACGTTATCGATGCCGGCCTCGGTGCCGAAGCGGCGCACCACCGCTGCGCGCAGGCCTTCCGTAATGGTGGCGCCAAGCGCGGCGGCCGAGGAGGATTTCTGTTCCTTCTGGCTCACCCGTTCAGCCCTCGCTCGCGTCGTCCCACAGCCGCGTTGCCGCGGCAAAGTACTCCGGCTTGCCGGTCGTCCACACTTCACCCCAGTGCTGACCGCCACCGTCGACTTCGAGCGTCACGCCGTTGATGAAGCGCCCACCCGGGCCGCCCAGAAAAATGGCGGCCTCGGCGATTTCCCACGGCGAACCGGCGCGCATCATGGGGTTGGTGCGCGGGTAGCGCGCGCGGGTTGTCTCCGAATACACCGCCCAGCCCTCGGTCTCGACGGCCCCCGGCGCGATGCAGTTGACGCGGATGCCATAGGGCGCCCACTCCACCGCCGCCTTGTTGGAAAACGCAATGACGCCGGCGCGTGCCGCCGACGTATGGGCGACGCCGTGCAGGCCCTGGTTCACCACCACGATGTTGACCACCGCGCCGCCCTTGCCCGCCTCGCGCCAGTGTTGGGCAGCAACGTGCATCATGTGCCATGTGCCGTTCAGATTGGTGTTGACCACCGCCAGCCAGCCCTTTTCGCTGAAGTCGATGGAGGCCTGCGGGAATTGTCCGCCGGCGCTGTTGACCAGCACATCGATCACACCGAAGCGCTCGGCTATCGACGCAAAAGCGGCGTCGACCGATTCGCGCACACGGATGTCGACCACCTGCGCGTGGGCTTCGTGCCCGGCCGCGTTGATGGCGTCAACCACCGCCGCGAGCTTGGCCTCGGTGCGGCCGGCAACGATGACGCGTGCGCCGAGACGCGCCGCCAGCCATGCCGTGGCGCGTCCCATGCCGCTGCCGGCGCCGGATACCAGCACGGTCTGGCCTGCGAGAATGCCGGCGGCATAGACCGTCGGCCAGGTCGCGAGGTCTTCGTTGCCGCGCGGAATGGGAACCGGCTCGTGCATCGCGCTTACTTCAACAGTTCGCGGGCGATGATCATCTTGCGCACCTCGGTGGTGCCGGCGCCGATCTCGAGCAGCTTGTTGCCGCGATACAGGCGATTGACCTCCGACTCCCACATGTAGCCAAAGCCGCCATGCACCTGCACCGCTTCATCGAGCACGCGGTTCAGCATGTTGGCGGTGTACATGATCGACGCCGCGGTCTGGGCGTGGATCATGCCGCGACCGCCACCGCCCACTTCGAGATCGTTCGCTTCCGCCAGCACCTTGAAGTTGAGCGCCTTCATGGCCTCCACCCACACGTACATATCGGCAATCTTCGACTGGATCATCTGGAACTCGGCAATCGGCTTGCCGAACTGTTTGCGATCCTTGGCGTACTGGATGGTCAGTTCCAATGCGCGCTCGGCCATGCCGACGCAGATCGGCGAAATCACCGCGCGCTCGAGATCGAGCCCGCTCATGACGATGGACACGCCGTTGTTTTCCTTGCCGACCAGGTTTTCAGCCGGCACTTCGCAGTCGTCGAACACCAGTTCGCCGGTCTGGCTGCCGCGGAAGCCCATCTTGATGAGCTTCTGAGCCACGCTGAAACCCTTGAAGTCCTTCTCGACGATGAAGGCCGAGATGCCGTGGGCGCCCTTCTCCGGCGCGGTCTTGGCGTAGACCAAGAGCACGTCGGCAATCGGGCCGTTGGTGATGTAAATCTTGCGGCCGTTCAGGATGTACTTGTCGCCGACCTTGCGCGCGGTGGTTGCCATCGAGCCCAACGCGTCGGAGCCGGCGCCGGGTTCAGTCAGACCGAGAGCGCCGATTTTCTTGCCGGAGCACAGGCCCGGCACGTAGCGGCGGCGCTGGTCTTCGTTGGCATTGCGATAGATGTTGTTCAGGCACAGGTTCTCGTGGGCAATCCACGACAGCGCGAGCGCGTAGTTCCAGCGCCCGAAGGCCTGGCATACGAGACCGCTGGTGAAGAAATCCAGCCCCTGGCCACCGTATTCCTCGGGCACCGTCAGGCCGAAATAGCCGGCGTCACCAATCTGGGGAAAGACGTGCTCCGGCCACCATTCTTCGTTGTCCATGCGCGCCGCGAGCGGATACAGTTCGTTCTTCGCGAACCGGTCGGCCTCGTCCAACATGCTGCGCTGGTCGGAGTTGAGGTCGAAAGGATTGTGGGTGGTGCTCATCGGTCGATATCTCCGTGAATGAAACGCCGCCGTGCTGGCGGATGGGCAAGCCCGCAATTATTGGTGTTTCGAGGCACGGCGTCACCCCGTGGCGAAGCCCCGGGGCACACACCGTCGTGTTATTTCTTGCGCGCCGCGAAGAAGGCTTCGAGCGTCGCGAGAGTGTCTTTCGAAGCGGCAATCTCGGCAATGGATTGCGACTCGAGTTCGAGGTGCTGTTCGAGCGAATTGGACAACGCGGCGCGCAGCAGGCGCTTGGCGCGTTGCACCGAGCCCGACGGCGCATCGGCCAGCTGACGCAGCAGTTTTTCGGTTTCGCCATGGAATTCCGCATCGTCCACCACCCGCGCGATGATGCCGAGGTCGCAGGCCTGCTGGGCGCTCAAGGTCGGGTTGGTGGCCATGATGTCGAACGCGCGCTGCGCGCCGACCAGCCGTGGCAGGAACCAGCTGCCGCCGCCGTCCGGGGTCAGGCCCGACCGGGTATAGGCCAGCGTGAATTTCGCCGAGCGCGTGGCGATGGTCATGTCGGCCATCATCGCGAGGCTCATGCCGCCGCCGGCGGCCAGGCCATTGATGGCGCACACCACCGGCGCCGGCAGGCGGTTCAGGACCGTGATGCCGAGGTGGAAGTAAGTCGCCATCTCGCGGATGTGCGCGCGCAGGTTGTCGCGCTCACGCAGGAACTCGTTCAGAT
>JADLGE010000067.1 GCA_020849475.1 Gammaproteobacteria bacterium | reverse complement strand
GGTCAGCGATGCCAGCGGCTCGATGTTGCTGGATATCGGCGGCGGCACCACCGAAGTGGCGGTCATTTCCCTGAACGGCATCGTCTACTCGGCGTCGGTGCGCATCGGCGGTGATCGTTTCGACGACGCCATCATCAACTACGTGCGCCGCAACTACGGCAGCCTGATTGGCGACGCCACCGCCGAACGCATCAAGTTCGAGATCGGCTGCGCCTATCCCGGCAACGAAGTGCGCGAAATCGAGATCAAGGGCCGCAATCTGGCGGAAGGTCTGCCGCGCAGCTTCACGCTCAACAGCAACGAAATCCTCGAAGCCCTGCAGGAACCCCTGGCGGGCATCGTCGAGGCGGTCAAGACTGCGCTGGAAAAGACCCCGCCGGAACTCGGCTCCGACGTCGCCGAGCGCGGCATGGTGCTGACCGGCGGCGGTGCGCTGCTGAAGGATCTCGACCGTCTCCTGATGGAAGAAACCGGCCTGCCGGTGATCGTCGCCGAGGATCCGCTGACCTGCGTCGCGCGCGGTGGTGGCCGGGTGCTGGAAATGATCGAAGAACATGGCCCCGAGGTGCTGGCGCTGGAGTAGACTGTCGAAGACGACTGACGGGGGATACAACCATCAAACCTCTGTTCATCAATACGCCTTCGCCCACGGCGCGCTTCGCCGCGTGCGCGATCCTCTCGTTCCTGAGCGTTTCCATCGACCACGCCAATACCCATCTGTCGTCGCTGCGCTCGGCGCTGTCGGTGGTGGTTTATCCCCTGCAATACATCGTCAACGCGCCGGTGCAGGCTGCTTCCGACGTGATGGACGACCTGCGTTCGCGTCAGGCGCTGGTCGAGGAAAACGAAAGGTTGCACGCCGAGAATTCGCTGCTGAGCGTGAAGTCGCAGCGTTATTCGGCCCTCGAAAGCGAAAACCAGCGGCTGCGCAAATTGCTCGATTCATCGTCCGCGTTCGAACAGCAGGTGGTGGTGGCCGATGTGCTGGCCATCGAGACCACGCCGTCGGCGCGCCAGATCGTGCTCGACAAAGGCTCCAACCAGGGCGTGTTCGTCGGTCAGCCGATGCTCGATGCCTACGGTGTGATAGGCCAGGTGTCGAACGTCAGCATGTTTTCCAGCACCGGGCTTTTGATCACCGATCAACGTCACGCGCTGCCGGTGCTGCTCAATCGCACCGGACTGCGCGCCATCGCGGTCGGCGGCGATCTGCCGGACGAACTCAATCTCTCGTTCATCTCCATCAACGCCGACGTCAAGGAAGGCGATCTCGTGGTGACGTCGGGCCTCGGCGGACGCTTTCCCGCCGGCTACCCGGTCGGGCGCGTCAAGGCGGTCAGTGTCAAACCGGGCGACGCCTTCTCCACCATCGTCGTCGAGCCGACCGCCAAGGTCGGCCATTCGCGCGAGGTGATGCTGGTCGGCCCGCAGGCGCACGACATCGGAGAAGAGCGCATTTCCGCGTCCGAATAGCGCAGCAACAGGCGCATGGATAAACCGCATCGCATCTGGGTCATCGCCCTGTCGTTTCTCGCCGCGTTCATGCTGACCGCCATGCCCTTGCCCGACTGGGCGCTGCCGTGGCGGCCGGCCTGGATTGCGATGGTGCTGGTGTACTGGTGCATGGCCTTGCCGGAACGCGTGGGAGTGATTACCGGCTGGGTCATCGGCCTCATCCTCGATGTCATGCACGGCTCCATCCTCGGCCAGCACGCTTTCGGTCTCGCCTTCGTTGCCTACATGGTGCTGCAGTATCATCAGCGTCTGCGCGTGTTCCGTCTGCTGCAACAGTCGCTGGTGATCGGTTCCATCGTGTTCGTCTATCTGCTCACCATGCTGTGGATCTACAACCTGCTCGGTTCGGTCAGTTACAGCTTCAGTTATTTGTTTGGCGCGGTGACCACCGGCATCTTGTGGCCGTGGGTATACGTCGTGCTGCGCGATGTGCGACGCCGTGCGCGCGTCGCCTGATGCGCTACGCCGCCACGTTTCGAGCTGGTTCGCCGTGCCGCCCATGAAAGTGCAGCGGGCGCGCGCGACGCCTGCGCGTGAGGGGCGGGCGTGAAACGTCTGCCGGCTCTCAAGGACGCCAGTCGCGAGCGGCGTTTGTTCACCCACCGGGTGCTGTTCGCCGCTCTAACCATGGGCGTGCTGGTGAGCCTGATCGTGGCGCGCCTGTTCTTCCTGCAGGTGATCAACCACGATCACTTCACTACGCTCTCGCATGACAATCGCCTCAAGATCCTGCCGTTGCCGCCGCCGCGCGGCTTGATCTACAGCCGTGACGGCAGCCTGCTGGCCGAGAACCGGCCGTCGTTTTCCTTGACGGTGGTGCCGGAGAACGTCACCAACATGGACGGCGCGCTGCATGAATTGCGCAGCATGCTGAACCTGGCCGACGACGACATCGAGCAGTTCAAGAAGCAACTCAAATTCGCGCGTCGTTTTGAAAGCGTGACCTTGAAAGGCGATCTCACGCCCGAGGAACTGGCGACGTTCTCGGTCAATCGCTTTCGCTTTCCGGGATTCAATATCGAGGCGGGGCTGGCGCGCCACTATCCCCATGGCGAGGCGTTCGCCCACGTGATTGGCTATGTCGGACGCATCAGCGAAAGCGATCTCGCCAACATCGAGCAGTCGAATTACGCCGCCACCACCCACATCGGCAAGATGGGCGTGGAGAAATCCCGTGAACAGGTGTTGCACGGGCGGGTGGGCTACCAGAAGGTCGAGGTCAACGCCCAGGGCCGCATCCTGCGCGTGGTGGAACGCACGCCGCCGGTGCCGGGCAGCGACATCTACCTGACGCTCGACGCCGGCCTGCAGGATGAAGCCATCGCCGCGCTGGACAATTATCGCGGCGCCATAGTGGTGCTCGATCCCAACACCGGCGCGATCCTGGCGTTCGTCAGCAAGCCCGCTTACGACCCCAATGCTTTCGTCAACGGCATCAGTCGCTCGATGTATCAGTCCTTGAGCACCTCACCCAATCGGCCCTTGTTCAATCGCGCACTGCAGGGCCAGTATCCGCCCGGCTCGACGGTCAAACCGCTGGTGGCCTTGGCCGGTCTGCAATACGGCGTGCGCACCGCTGACCAGGCCACCTGGTGTCCGGGCTGGTATACGCTGCCAAACGAGCCTCATCAGTACCGCGACTGGCTGCGTACCGGTCATGGCAATATGAATCTCAAGTTTTCCATCGCTCATTCCTGCGACGTCTACTACTACACGCTGGCGCACGACCTGGGCATACGGCGTCTGCACGAGATGCTCGCCAAGTTCGGCCTCGGCGCCATCACCGGCGTCGACATTCCCGGTGAAGCGGGCGGTCTGCTGCCCTCGCCGGACTGGAAGAAGCGCGCGCGCAAGCAGCCCTGGTATCCCGGTGAAACCTTGATTGCGGGTATCGGTCAGGGCTACATGCTCGCCACGCCGCTGCAACTGGCCTACGCGACAGCCATCGTCGCGACCCGCGGCGAGGCGATGATTCCGCATTTTTTAGGCGAGATTGAACACCCTGTCACCGACGAGACGCAGAGTCCCGATGTCTATCGCCGACCGCACGTGGATCTCGCCAACACCAAATACTGGGACGCCGCCATCGACGGCATGGATGAAGTCGTGAACGGCGCCACCGGCACTGCGCACAAGAGTGGTATTGGCGCACCGGTGCGCTTTGCCGGCAAGACCGGCACCGCACAGGTCTACGGCATTGCACAGGGCGAGAAAGCCAAGACCACGGGCGTGCCCGAACATCTGCAGGACCACGCGCTGTTCATTTCCTTCGCGCCGGTCGACGCGCCGCAGATTGCCATCGCAGTGGTGGTTGAACACGGCGGTGGTGGCAGTCGCACGGCTGCCCCCATCGCACGGCGCCTGATCGATTACTATTTCAAAGATGCGCATGCGGGCCAGGATGCGCCTGCCGGCACCGACGCCAACGCCGCGCCCAGCACCGCCGGCATCGGCAACGAAGGCCACGCGCATGATGCCGCCACCGATGCCGCGCATGGCGACCATGGCACAGCCGCGGCGCCGGCGACCACCCCCGACACACCGGCGGCCGATGGCGCGGCGCCCAGCGCGCCCGCCGCCGTGCCGCTCGAGCCTGACTATGATTAGAACGCCGAGTCTTCTGTATCGATTGCATATCGACGCGCCGCTGCTCGGCGGCGTGCTGGTGATGGCGGCGCTGGGCCTGGTGGTGCTGTACAGCGCCGCCGATCAATCCATCGACGTCGTCATCAAGCAGGCCATGCGCATTGCACTCGGCCTGACCTGCATGATCGCCATCGCGCAGGTGCCGCCGCGGCGTCTGGCACGCTGGGCGCCGGTGTTGTACGTGATAGGCACCTTGCTGCTGGTCCTGGTGCTGGCCATCGGTCAAGGCCGCGGCGCCACCCGCTGGCTGGATTTTGGCGTGATTCGATTTCAGCCGTCGGAGATCATGAAACTTGCGGTGCCGCTGACGGTGGCCGGCTTCATGGCCGAAAAAGTCCTGCCGCCGCAGATGCGCACCACCATCGCGGCCTTGGTGATGGTGCTGCTGCCCGCCGGTCTCATCATCGACCAGCCGGATCTCGGCACTGCCATCCTGGTCGCGACTTCCGGCCTGTTCGTGCTGTTCTTCGGCGGCATCAGCTGGAGCTTCATGCGCAACTGTCTCTTGCTCGGCATCGCCGCCGCGCCGTTTGGCTGGTTTTCCATGCACGAGTATCAGCGTCAGCGCGTGATGACCTTGATCGACCCGTCACAGGATCCGCTGGGCACCGGCTATCACATCATCCAGGCGAGTATCGCGGTCGGCTCTGGCGGCGTGTACGGCAAAGGCTGGTTGAACGGCACGCAGTCGCATCTCGAATTCATTCCCGAGCGTGCCACCGATTTCATCTTCGCGGTGTATTGCGAGGAGTTCGGTCTGATCGGCGTCGTGATCCTGTTGCTGGCCTATACCTTGATTCTCGCGCGCGGCATGCGTATCGCGATGGAAGCCCAGGAAATGTTCGGTCGTCTGACCGCCGCCAGCCTCACCATGACCTTGTTCATCTACATCTTCGTCAACATGGGCATGGTCAGCGGCGCGCTGCCGGTGGTCGGCGTGCCGCTGCCGATGGTGAGCTACGGCGGGACGTCTTTCGTGACTATCCTGACCAGTTTCGGTATTCTCATGTCCATCCATACGCATAGAAAATTTATTTCTGAAACCTGAGAGTTAGCGCTTGTTTCTCAGCCGAATGCGAAGACTTGTACCCCTACTGCTGTGTTTGTTGCTGGGCGTTGGCAGTGCCGCCCCGGCGGCGCCGCTCGAAGCTTCCGCGGTGCGTGGTTTCATCATCAACATGAATGAAAAGCACGGCTTCGACGCTGACGCGCTGACCCGCACTTTCGCGCGCGTCAATCGCATCGATCGCATCATCGAACTCATTGCCAAACCCGCCGAGAAGGTCAAGCCCTGGTACCAGTACCGCCAGATCTTCATCACCGACAAACGCATTCGCGACGGCGCCGCGTTCTGGCGCGCCAATGAACAGTCCGTGCTGCGCGCCGCGGACACCTACGGCGTGGCGCCGGAAGTCATCATTGCCATCATCGGTGTCGAAACTTCCTATGGCGCGAACGTCGGCAGCTACCGTGTCATCGATGCCTTGTCGACGCTGGCCTTCCATTACCCCGGCAACGACAGCGCGCGCGCCACCTTCTTTCGCACCCAGCTCGAACAGTTCCTGTTGCTGGCGCGCGATGAGCATCTCGATCCGCTGACGCCGACCGGCTCCTATGCCGGTGCGATGGGCATGCCGCAGTTCATGCCCGACAGCTATCGCCGTCTGGCGGTCGATTTCGACGGTGACGGCAAGCGCAATATCTGGAACGACGCCGACGACGCCATCGGCAGCGTCGCCAATTACCTGCACGAACATGGCTGGCGGCGCGCCGGCCCGGTCACCACCAAGGCGCATCTCGGCGGCGCCAATCCCGCGACTTTCCTCAAGACCACCATCAAGCCCGATTTTCGCCTGTCGGATTTCACCGGCGCCGGCATCATGCCGGCGCGCAGCGGCAATCCGGACGACGAGGCGGCGCTGTTCGAACTGGAAGGCGCGAACGGCAACGAATACTGGATCGGCTACACGAATTTCTACGTCATCAGCCGTTACAACCCGCGCGTGAAATACGCCATGGCGGTCGCGCAACTGTCCGAGGAAATCCGCAAGCTGCACGGTGGACCGGGTAGCTGATTCCAGGGCCGCAAGCATGGCCGGCGTCGTGGCGCGCGGGCTGGCCGTGGCGGCGCTGTGCGCAACGCTTGCCGCCTGCGGTGGTCTCGACACCATCCGTCCCCGGCAACTCGATCCGGACAACATCGCCGATGCCGTGCCCGGCGATGAGCCGCGCAGCGCTTACGGCAATCCCGACAGCTACGTGGTCGATGGCAAGCGCTACTACACGCTGCGCACCGCGGAAGGCTTTGCCGAGCGCGGCATTGCATCGTGGTACGGCGATCCGTTCCACGGCCGGCGCACCTCGAGCGGCGAAGTCTATGACATGTACCGCATGACGGCCGCCCACAAGCAACTGCCGCTGCCGACCTACGTCCAGATTCGCAATCTCGACAACGGCCGCACCGCGACGGTCAAGGTCAATGACCGCGGTCCGTTCAAGGATAACCGCGTGATCGATTTGTCCTACGCCGCTGCGCTCAAGCTCGGTGTGGTGGCCAAGGGCACGGCCTTCGTCGAAATTCGTGCGCTCAATGCGCGCGGCGAGGCGACCAGCGCGCCGGCGCGTGAGGTCGCGACGGCGCCGTCGCCCGCCGTGACCGCGCCTGTCGCGCCCGCGCCCGCGGTGGTGGCGGGTGCACCCGCCCGCATCGTGCCGCCCACGCCCGCGACGCGTCCACCGCCCGCGCCGCCGGTAACGCAAAGCGTAGCCGTCAGCGGCATGTATCTGCAGGCCGGCGCCTACGCCGACCGGCGCAATGCGGAGAAACTCAGGCTGCAGCTTGCCGAGGCCGTCACGTCGCGCGTCGAGATACGTGAAATAAAGAGCAACAACAAGGTATTTTATCGCGTGCAGGTAGGGCCCCTGCCGTCGACGGATGTTGCGGACAAGGCCGTTGCCGCCCTCGAAAAGCTCGGTATCACTCAACACTACTTCATCACGAACTGAACGATGCACCACCCCAAATCCTTTTCCCTTCATGCGTTCAGCGCCCGCGCGCTGTTCGCTCTCATGGTTGCTTTGGGTAGTGCCTGGTCGCTGCCGGGTTTCGCCGCCAACGGCCTGATGGCCACGGTGCCGGCGCCATCCATCGACGCCAAGTCTTACATCCTGGTGGATTTCCGCACCGGCGCGGTGCTGGCGGAAAAGAATGCCGATGAGCGCGTCGAGCCGGCCAGCCTGACCAAGATCATGACGGTCTACGCCGCCTCCCATGCGCTGAAGGAAGGCCTCATTCATCTCGACGACCAGGTCACCATCAGCAAGAAAGCGTGGAAGATGGAAGGCTCGCGCATGTTCCTCGAAGTCGGCAAGACGGTGTCGGTCGACATGCTCCTGAACGGCATCGTCATCCAGTCCGGCAACGATGCGAGTGTGGCGCTGGCCGAGCATGTGTCGGGCAGCGAGGAAGTGTTCGTCGGCCTCATGAACAAGCACGCCCGGGCGCTCGGCATGACCAACACCAGTTTTTCCGACGCCACCGGCCTGCCCGATCCGAACAACTACACCACCGCGCGCGACATGGCCAAACTGTCGGCGGCGCTGATTCGTGAATTCCCGGATGAGTACAAGCGTTCATCGGTCAAGGAATTCACGTTCAATGGCATTCGCCAGCACAACCGTAACCGCATGCTGACGCGCGACGCGACGGTCGACGGCATCAAGACCGGCCATACCGAATCGGCCGGCTTCTGCCTCATCTCGTCGGCGGTGCGCGAAGGCATGCGCGTGATTTCAGCAGTGATGGGCACCGCCTCCGACGACGCGCGCACCGAGTCGAGCTATGCGCTCCTGAACTACGGTTACCGTTTCTTCGAGACCAAGCAGCTTTATGAGGCCAGGCAGGTGGTGGCCGAGCCGCAGGTGTGGGGCGGCGCGGCGGAAAAGGTCGCGCTCGGCTCGGTGCAGCCGGTGTGGGCGACGCTGCCGCGCGGTCGCTTCAAGGACGTCAAGGCCGTGGCCAAGCTCGACGAACCGATCATGGCGCCGGTCAAGGCCGGCCAGGTGCTGGGCAAGATGGTCCTGAATCTCGACGAGAACGAAATCACTGAACTGCCGCTGGCGGCGCTCACTGAGGTGCCCGAAGGTTCGCTGTTCTCGCGCCTGTATGACGATGTGCGCCTGATGCTGAAATGAGCGTCGGCGCCGGACGCAGCTGTTATCTCAACGGTGACTTCCTGCCGCTCAATGAAGCGCGCGTGTCGGTGCTCGATCGCGGCTTCATCTTCGGCGACGCGGTCTATGAAGTCATCATCGCCCAGGGCGGGCGCATCTTCGCACTCGAAGAACATCTCGAACGCCTGACCAACAGCCTCAACGCCGTGCTGCTCGACAACCCGCTGACGGCGGGTGAGTGGCAGGCCATGCTGCAACGCCTGGTCGATGTCAACGGTGGTGGCGGGCAGACCATTTACGTACAGGTCACGCGCGGCGTGGCCGAGCGCGACCATGCTTTTCCGCGGGGCGTCGCGCCGACGGTGTTCGCGATGTGTCGGCCGCTCAGTGTCGCCGATGGCCTGGCGCGGGTCGGCGCGGTGGTGTTGCCCGACAATCGCTGGCTGCGCTGCGATATCAAATCAACCTCGTTGCTGCCCAACATCCTGCTGCGCAACCAGGCCATTGCCGCCGGCGCTTACGAAGCCATCCTCGTGCGCGATGGATTCATCACCGAAGGCTCGGCCAGCAATGTGTTCGTGGTGCACGGCGATTGCGTGCGCACGGCGCCGTTGTCGGCGCAGATTCTGCCGGGCGTCTCGCGGGCGCTGTTGATTGATGTGCTGCGCGGCAATGATGTGACGGTTGAAGAAGAGCCCGTACCCGTGGCGAGCCTCGGCGATGCCGATGAAGTGTGGTTGACCAGCACCACGCGCGACCTGGTGGCGGTCACGAGCATCGATGGTGTGATGGTTGGCAGTGGTGAAAGTCCGCTGGCGGAGCGGGCCTTTCGCGAGTTTCAGCTGTACAAGGCATTCCGCCTGCGCTGACGCGCAGGCGGAAAAGATCACGCTGACGGCGCCCGGGGTTGCGCCGTCAGCGCGGGGGATTAATTGGCGGCCTCGGCGCGGCGCTCATCCACCGGGCCGCTCTCGTACACGAATACCGGGTCATCGAGGTTGATGGCCGGCACGGCATCCTTTTCGCGCCAGTAGTCCTGGGTATGCTGCCACTCCGGCTTGTCGCCGCGCTTGGGCAAGAGCTCCAGACCACGCAGCATGTAGCCGGGGTTGAAGTCCTCGGTGTCTATCCACGGCAGCAGCTTCATATCCTTATCCTCGGGGCGCAGCGCCACCGAGACCTTGGTCGCGCCCTTGGCCTTCATGTGCTTCAACAGGCGGCACAGGAAGTCCGACAGCAGATCGACGCGCAGCGTCCAGCTGGCACGGAAGTAACCGAAGATCCACAGCATGTTCGGCACGCCGGTGAACATCATGCCGTGATAGGTCACGCTGTCGGCGAAATCGAGGGGCTTGCCATCGATGCTGAAGGCGATGTCACCCAGGATGCTCAGGTTGAAACCGGTGGCGGTGAGGATGATGTCCGCCTCGAGCTCGCGGCCTGATTTCAGCAGGATGCCCTTGTCGGTGAAGCGTTCGATTTCATCGGTGACAACACTGGCCTTGCCCGCTGCCACACCCTTGAAGATGTCGCCGTCCGGCACGAAGGCGATGCGCTGACGCCACGGCCGATATTTCGGCGTGAAGTGTTCGGCGACCGTTTCTTCCGGCAGGTAGGCGCGCACGCCGTTCAACAGTTCCTGCGTCACCACTTCCGGCTCTTCCAGCGAGCGGCGCGTGAATTCGCGCTGGTCCATCAGAATCTGACGGCGCACGATTTCGTGTATCCACTCTTCCTTGATTTCGAGCTTGCGCAGCTGATCGGCGAGGGTGTTCTGGTTCTGCCCGGGAATGAAATAGGTCGGCGAACGCTGCAACACCGTCACGTGCTCGCAATCGGCGGCGATGGCCGGCACCACGGTCGCGGTGGTCGCACCCGAGCCGATGCAGATCACCTTCTTGTTCTTGTAGTCGAGATCCTTGGGCCAGGTCTGCGGATGGACAATCTTGCCCTTGAAGTCGCCCATGCCCTGCCACTCGGGCGTGTAGCCCTGCTCGTGGCGATAGTAGCCCTGACACATCCACAGGAAATTGGCGGTGAAGGTCAGTTGCTGATTGGTGTCGGTGCGCACCGCTTCGATGGTCCACTGGCTGTCGCGGCTCGACCAGCTCGCTGACAGAATCTTGTGGCCGTAACGGATGTGCTGGCCGAGATTGTTGTCCTCGATCACTTCACCCATGTACTTCAGGATCTCTTCGGCGGTGGCTATCGGCGGTCCGATCCAGGGCTTGAAGCGATAACCGAAGGTGTAGAGATCGCTGTCCGAACGCACGCCCGGATAACGGTGCATGAGCCAGGTGCCGCCAAAGTTTTCCAACGCTTCCAGCACCACGAAGCTCTGGTCCGGACATTGGGTGGAAAGATGGTAGGCGCCGCCGACGCCCGAGATGCCGGCGCCGACGATCAGAACATCGAAATGTTCGGATTTCTGCGCTTTGGCGCGGCTGGCAATGGATGAAACGCTCATGAAATACGATCCCCTCGCTAGGTTGTTGGGCAAAGTTCGCCGATGGTAGCCCGGCGCGGCATGATCTGGATCAAGCGTCGGTGGCGGGCAGGATGTGAACGATTGCGACCCAGGCCAATGGCAGGTTGGCCGAATGTCGGACTGAAGTCTGACCCACAAAGAAGGAAGCTCGGTTCTGTGGACCAGACTTCAATCTGAAATGCAAAGCACGCCGTCCCTGTGGGTCAGACTTCAGTCTGACATTCAATCCGCATTATCGAACCGGCCAACAAATCCCCGTTCACACCCCGACCTTCGGTCGCGGGATCGGATGCAGGCTCTCAAAGGCCCGCGCGGCACGCAGTACCAGCGCATCGCCGAACATCGGCCCGACCATCTGCAGGCCTATGGGCAGACCGTCGCGGGTCAGGCCGCAGGGGATGGTGCAGGCCGGCTGCTGACTCAGGTTGAACGGGTAGGAGAACGGCGTCCAGCCAAGCATGGTCTCGGGGGTCATGGCTTCCTGCGCTGGCGGGCGCGCATCGAAGGCCGGGATCGACAAGGTCGGCGTGACAATGAGGTCGTAGTGCTCCATGAACTGTCGCAGCTGCGAGCCGAGCAGGCCGCGGCGTTGCTGCAGGGCCTGGATGTCGAGCACCGAATAGCGTTTGCCGAGTTCGGCCTGGGCCGCGAAGTCCGGGTCGGCGAGCGCGCGTTGCGCGTCATTCAGACCATTCCACACCGTCAGTGAGCCGATGAACCACAGGCCGGTGGTGATCTCGAGCGGGTCGCTGAAGCCTGGGTCGACCGCTTCGACATGGGCGCCCAGGGCTTCGAGGTCTGCCACTGCCCTGGCGCAGGCGGCGGCCACTTCGGGATGCACGTTCTTCACATAGCCCAAGGTCGGCGACCACGCGATGCGCAGGCCGCGGATGCCGTCTTCCAGGCCTATCGTGTAGTCGCGACCGTCGGGCGGCAGTGCGGTCCAGTCGCGCGCGTCGCCCTGTTTCATGACATTCATGGCCAGCGCCGCGTCGCGCACCGACATGGTGTGCGGACCGAGATGGGCAACGCTGCCGAAAGGCGACAAGGGGAACGCCGGCACGCGGCCGAAACTCGGCTTCAAGCCGAAATTGCCGCAGAACGCCGCGGGAATGCGCACGCTGCCGGCGCCGTCGGTGCCGACCGCCAGCGGCCCGAGGCCGGCCGCCACGGCCGCGGCGGCGCCGCCCGACGAACCGCCGCTGGTCTTGGCCGTATTCCACGGATTGCGCGTGATGCCGGTGGCCGGCGAGTTGGTTTCGCCCTTGCAGCCGTATTCGGGGGTGGTGGTCTTGCCGAGCAGGACCGCGCCCGCTTCGCGCAGCCGCGCGGTCACTGGCGCATCGACATCCCACACCTGCTCGGGCGAAATACCGCGGCTGCCGCGCAAGGTCGGCCAGTGACGGGTCAGGATCAGGTCCTTGATCGAGACCGGCACGCCATCCAGCGGCCCACTGGGGCTGCCGGCCTGCCAACGCGCTTCGCTGGCACGGGCGCCGGCGAGCGTGTCTTCCGGCGCGAGATGACAATAGGCGTTGAGCGCGGGATTGAGTTGTTCGATGCGTTTCAGCACCGCCTGCGTGACTTCCACCGGTGAGGCGTCGCGGGCGCGATAGAGCGCGAGCAATTCAGTGGCGGTGCACTCGGTCAGTTGGGTGGCGGTGGCCGACATCGACGCAGTCCTCGGTGGGGATGGAAGACTCGATTCTGTCACCCGGGGTGCGCGTTCGTCGAACCTTGCGTGAGGTCGGCGGCATCGCGCTTGACGACGCTTATCGCGCCATTGTTCTCCAGCACCGCGGTGCGCACCTCGTGCATGGAGGCGCAGCCGGCCTGGCGCAGCGCGGCCTGCAGCTCATGGTGGGTGAGCT
Source organism: Gammaproteobacteria bacterium (assembly GCA_020849475.1). GTDB lineage: Bacteria > Pseudomonadota > Gammaproteobacteria > JADJYF01. The sequence continues at coordinate 18,104 of JADLGE010000067.1, read as the reverse complement.
GGGCGCTGGCCAGCACCTCTTCGAACAGCTGACCGTTATGAATAAGCACCTGCGGCCGTCCCTCGACCAGCGCTTCGAGCTTTTTGCTGCGCGCGGTGACGAGTCCCAGCACGAAATTGAGCGCCACCAGCGTGGCCGCCGACACCATGCCACCGACCAGCGAATTGTCGCCGCCGTTCATGGAGTTCTGCACCGCGTTCGACAATACCAGCAGCAGCACGAGATCGAAGGGCGAGAGCTGCCCGACCTGGCGCTTGCCGGTCACACGCAGCAGCACCAGCAGGAACAGGTAGACGGCCACGCCGCGTACGACGAATTCCCAGTAGGGCAGGGCGGGGTGCCACATGGTGAGGCTCCAGAATGAAGACTTATGGGTTTTTCTGTGGGTCAGACTTCAGTCTGACATTCGAGCAATGCAGTGAGACGCAGCGAACAGGAAGGTCAGACTGAAGTCTGATCCACACGAGAGAGCCGTCACTTCAACTGCGCAACCCCACCCCGCGCTCGAGCAGATACAGACTCCACGCTGTCAGCAGCACCACGAAGCCGCCGATCACGGTGAAGGCCTGGCCAAGCGCGATGTCGCTGACGCCCAGGATGCCGAAGCGAAACGCGTTGACCATGTACAGGATCGGATTGAGCAGCGACAGGTGGCGCCAGAATTCCGGCAAGAGGTCAATGGAATAGAACACGCCGCCGAGATAGGTCAGCGGTGTCAGCACGAAGGTCGGCACGATCGAGATGTCGTCGAACTTGCGCGCGAACACCGCGTTGATGAAGCCGCCGAGCGAAAACAGCGTCGAGGTCATGAGCACCACCGCGAACGTCACCGTGTAGGAGTGAATGCTGAGATCGGTGAAGAACGAAGCCACCACTGTCACCAGCGCCGCCACGCACAGGCCGCGACAGACGCCGCCGCACACATAGCCCGTCAGGATCAGTACATTCGGCACCGGCGCCACCAGGATCTCTTCGATGTGGCGCTGGAACTTGGCGCCGAAGAATGACGAGGTGACATTGGAATAGGCGTTGGTGATGACCGCCATCATGATGATGCCGGGGGCGATGTACTGCATGTAGCTGAAGCCGCCCATCTGGCCGATGCGCGGGCCGATGAGGTGTCCGAAGATCACGAAATAAAGCCCCATGCTGATGCCGGGCGGCAGGATGGTCTGCAGCCAGATGCGCAGGAAGCGATTGCATTCCTTGATGAGGATGGTGCTGAAGGCGACGCTGTAGAAGCGCCAGCCGAGACTGCGTGTGCGCGTCGCTTTACGCATTGCTGCTGTTCTCCTGCACCAGGCGCAGGAACAGCTCTTCCAGCCGGTTGGCCTTGTTGCGCATGCTGGTGATGGTGATGCCCTGGCCCGACAGCTGGGCGAAGACTTCGTTGAGATTGCGGCCACGTTCCAATTCCACCTCCAGGCAGTGGTCGTCGACCCGCGCGATGACGAAATCCCCCACCAGCGGTGTGGCGGGCAAGGCCTCGGCGCAGTCCAGCACGAAGGTTTCCTTGTTGAGCTTGCCGAGCAGTTCGCGCATGGCGGAATTTTCGACGATTTGCCCGCCATCGATGATGGCGATGTTGCGACACAGTTGTTCGGCTTCTTCGAGATAGTGAGTGGTCAGGATGATGGTGGTGCCGTCGCGATTGAGGCGCGTCAGGAATTCCCACATCGAGCGTCGGATTTCGATGTCGACGCCGGCCGTCGGCTCATCGAGGATGAGAAGGCGCGGCTCGTGCACCAGTGCGCGCGCAATCATGAGACGCCGCTTCATGCCGCCCGACAGATTGCGCGATATTTCATGGCGTCGCTCCCACAGCGACAATTGACCGAGATACTTCTCCGCCCGTTCGAGCGCGATGCGCCGTGGTATGCCGTAGTAGCCGGCCTGGTTGAGCAGGATCTCGAGCACCGTTTCGAACTGCGAGAAGTTGATTTCCTGCGGCACTATCCCGATGTAAGACTTGGCCAGCGAGAAATCCAGGTCGATGTCGACGCCGAAGATCTCGACCCGCCCGCTGCTCTTGCGCACCAGTGAACTGACGATGCCGATGGTGGTGGATTTGCCGGCGCCGTTGGGGCCGAGCAGGGCGAAGAAATCGCCATCGTCGACCGTCAAATCGATGCCGCGCAGGGCTTCATTGCCATTGCGATAGACCTTGCGCAGATCGGACAGCAGCAGGGCGTGGGAAGTGTCGGGCATGGTGTGTAGCTGGCTTGCGTGCGGCCGCTCGTGGGGCCGCGAATGTAGCACGGTTCAAGCGCCCCACCAGTGGCTCGGCGCGAACCTCGGGCGCCGGATGCGGTCTTGCAAGACAGGGGCGCGCCACGAGCTTCGCTCCGCGCTGCGCCGTCTTGCATGACGCGGCGGCGGCGGGTTTGATATGCGCCTGGCGCGGGCCCTGCAATCGCAGGGCGACGCTCTCAAGGACGTTCGACGACGAGGGACAACATGGCCAACACTTCCCGCCTGGTGCTGATGCGGCACGCCAAGTCCGATTGGCTGAGCGGTGACGGCGACGATTTCTCGCGGCCGCTGGCGGAGCGCGGCATCCGCGACGCGCGCCAGATGGGGCGCTGGTTGCTGGAGTCGGGTTACATGCCGGAGCTCATCATGAGTTCGCCGTCGCGGCGCACGCGCCAGACCCTGGAGCTCATGGCCGACAGCACGGGCCTCGATTTACCGGCGCGGACCGAATGGCTGGACGAGCTCTATCACGCCAGCGCCTCGACCCTGCGCCAGGCGCTGCGCCGGGCGCCTGACGGTAAATCGGTGATGATGCTCGGGCACAATCCCGGCCTGGAGGAGTTTCTGGCGGTGTTACTCGACGACGACCGCGCCATCGGCGCGCACGCCAAACGCTTTCCGACCGCCGCGGTCTACGTGCTGGAGGTGGCGGGGGAGTGGTCGGAGGTCAAAGCCGGCAGCGCGCGGCTGGTGGCTCACCAGCGGCCGAGAAGGTTGTCGCAGTGAGGGGCGGAAGGCGTGGTCGGGTTCAGGGCAGGTAGGCGAAATAGAGCATCGGAAACAGCAGCACGGCGATCACGTAGACCACCCACTCCAGGCCGCGATCGGCCAGCCAGCCGACGTAATGCAGCACGATGACGACGATGGCCGCCACGTAGTAGAGCGCGATGAGTATGTTTTCCATTCCGTGATTCCCCCCAAAGAATCACAGCGCCATCGATAGCTGTTGATGCAGACTACTGCGCGCATAGTACACCGAGGCGACGGCCTGCCGACGTTCAAGCTTTGCTCGCTGTCTGGTCTTAAGGAAAGTTAACAATTGTCACCCAAGTGTCCGTCAGTCGTCGTAGCGGCCGCCGACCGGCGCACTTGAATCCCCGTCACGCATGTCGTGATGGCATTGCCAAAGAGGCCCCAAGCGCCATGCCCACCAATGAAAGTCTGCTCGAATTTCCCTGTCAGTTTCCGATCAAGATCATGGGTCTGGCGGGGCATGATTTCGATGCCCTGGTGTTGGAGATTGTCCGGCGCCATGTCACCTGTCTCGATGACAACGCAGTGCGCGCGCGGCCCAGCCGCGAGGGCAAGTACCGTGCACTGACCGTCACCATCGAAGCCCAGAGCCAGACCCACCTCGATGCCATCTACATGGAGCTGTCGGCCCATGAGCGCATTCTGATGGTGTTATGAAACTGCGCATCCGCGAGTTTGGCGAGGTTGATTACGGCGCCTGCTGGCAGGCGATGCGTGATTTCAGCGGCGCGCGCGACGCCGCCAGCGATGATGAACTGTGGTGCGTCGAGCACGCGCCGGTATTCACCCAGGGCCGCGGCGGCAAAGCGGAACACGTGTTGATGGCCGGTGACATCCCGCTGGTGCACAGCGACCGTGGCGGCCAGGTGACCTATCACGGCCCCGGGCAACTGGTGGTCTACGTGCTGCTTGACACCCATCGTCTCGGCATCGGCCCGCGCGAACTGGTGCGGCGTCTGGAGCAGGCGGTCATCGACCTGTTGGCGACCTTCGGCATCGTCGCCGAGCGGCGCGCCGGCGCGCCGGGCGTGTACGTGGCCGACGCCAAGATTGCGGCTCTCGGTCTGCGCCTGCGCAATGGCATGAGCTACCACGGCCTCGCGCTCAATGTCGATCTCGACCTCGCGCCGTTCCTGCGCATCAATCCTTGCGGGTATGCCGGGCTCAGGGTCACGCGCCTGAAGGATCTCGGCGTCGAGCTCGATGGCGCGGCGGTGCGTGAGCGCTTCATCCCGCATCTCGCGCGCTGTCTGTACGGCGGCACGCTGCCCGAGGTGCTGCGCGACGAAGCGTGTTGGCCGCGCGCTGGCGAGTCAGCGCAAATGGACCGACACTAAGACCCCGGCCAGAATTTTATAGGTGCGAATTCATTCGCACATTCCTGTGCCGACGCCTGACCTCCGCGGGGCGGTTTCCAATGTGCGAATGAATTCGCACCTACGGATGACGAATATGAACAGCCAAAATCCCGACAAGCCCAGCCGCGCCCAACGTGGCGCCGACAAGGTTGCGCGCATCCCGGTCAAGGTCGAGCCGACCACCGGCGCGCTACCGCGCAAGCCGCCGTGGCTGCGCGCCCGCGCGCCGACCGACCCGCGCGTGGTCGAATTGAAAGCATTGCTGCGCGCCGAAGGTTTGCACACGGTGTGTGAAGAGGCGTCGTGTCCCAATCTCGGCGAATGTTTCGCGCACGGCACGGCGACTTTCATGATCATGGGTGACCTGTGTACGCGGCGCTGCCCGTTCTGCGACGTTGCCCATGGCCGGCCCAAACCGCTGGACGCCGACGAGCCCGAGCATGTCGCCAACGCGGTTGAAAAGATGCGCTTGAAGTATGTGGTCATCACCTCGGTCGACCGCGACGACCTGCGCGATGGTGGCGCCGCGCATTTCGCCGCCTGTATCAGCGCGGTGCGCGCGCGTACCCCCGCCACCCGCATCGAAGTGCTGGTGCCGGATTTCCGCGGGCGCATGGACGTCGCCCTCGACATCCTGCAGGCCACGCCACCCGACGTCTTCAATCACAATCTCGAATCGGTGCCGCGCCTGTACATGAAAGTACGGCCGGGCTCGGACTATGGCTGGTCGCTGCAGCTCATGCAGCGCTACAAGGCCGCGGCGCCGGCGGTGCCGACCAAGTCGGGCCTCATGCTGGGGCTCGGCGAGACGCTGGACGAAGTGCGTGAGGTGATGCGCGACATGCGCGCGCATGACGTCGACATGCTGACGCTCGGCCAATACCTGCAGCCGAGCCGCGCGCACCTGCCGGTAGAGCGGTTCGTCACGCCCGAGGAGTTCAACGAATTGAAGGCCTATGGCGACAGCATCGGCTTTATCAATGTCGCCAGCGCGCCGCTGGTGCGCTCTTCCTATCACGCGGATCTGCAAGCCAGCGGCCACACGCCCGACTGAGCCGGGCCGGCATGATGAACGTGGGTGAGGTGCTCTATTTCGTCGTCAAATGCATGGTGCTGCCGCCCGGATTGCTGGTGGTGGTGGGGCTGGCGGGTCTCGTGCTCTACCGCCGCTGGCGGCGCCTCGGCCTGACGCTGCTGCTACTCGCGCCGCTCATGACCTGGGTGTTGAGCATGCCTTTGTTTGCCGCCATCGCGGCGCGCCCGTTCGAGACCGCGCCGCCGCTCGCGCTGGACAGCCTGGCCGCGCGCCACGCCGACGCGATCGTGGTGCTGGGCGGTGGCGCCTACGAGCACGCGCCCGAATACGGCAACGGCGCCAACCTGCGACCGCTGACCTTGGAACGCCTGCGCTACGGCGCCCATCTGCAGCGTCTGACCCATCTGCCCTTGGCCGTCAGCGGTGGCCAGTCGCGGTTCATGAGCGTCACCGAGGCGACGGTCATGAAGCGTGCGCTGGAAGAGGATTTCGGCGTGCCGGTGGCGGCGGTGGAAGACCGCAGTCGCAACACCGCGGAGAACGCGCGCATGAGTCGCGAAGCACTTCCCTACCAGACCATCGTGCTGGTCACCCATGCCATGCACATGCCGCGTGCCCAGGCGCAGTTCGAGCGTGCCGGCTTCAAAGTCATTGCCGCGCCGGTGGGATTCGCCAGCAATCACACGCTGGACTACGTGCCGGCCGATTTCGCACCGACCCTGCAGGGACTCGCCGACAGCTGGTATGTGATCTACGAGGCGGCCGGCGCCCTGTGGTATCGCTACGCCTACGACTGAGGCGGGCTGTCGTCGCCTTCGCTGGCGAGTTCGCGGTGGGTGACTTCAGCCTCGAGGCGGCCGCGCGCGAGGCGGGTGGTGAGCGTTGCGCCGAGCTCGACATCACGCGCATCGCGCAACAGCCGGCCGCTGGCGTCGGTGACGATGGCATAGCCACGTTCCAGCGTGGCGCCCGGCCCGAGCGCGCGCAACACCTGTTCACAGCGCGCGAGCCGCGCCTGTCGTTGTTCGAGCAAGCGGCGCATGGCGGCCGTCAGTCGGTGTCTGGCATGTTCCAGCGTGCCTTGGTGGGCGGCGATGCGCGCGCGCGGCGATTGGCTGGCAACGCGCGCTTCCAGGGCTCTCAGCTGGCTGCGCTTCAGCGACAACTGTGTGGTCAGCGCGGTCGGCAGGCGCGCCAGCAGTTCGTCGAGTCGTTGGAAATGCAGCTCCAGCCGACGCTGCGGCGAGATCAGGCGGCGCCGCAGTTGTTCGAGTTCGCGCGTGTGTTGCTTCAAGTTCTGCGACACGGTTTTTACCAGTCGCTGCCGCGCGCGCTCTACCTGTGCTTCGATTTCCAGCATGTCAGGCGACACCAGCTCGGCGGCCGCCGAGGGCGTCGCCGCGCGGAGATCCGCGACCAGGTCGGCGATGGTGAAATCGACTTCATGCCCGACCGCGCTCACCACCGGAATCGCTGAGGCATGGATGGCGCGCGCGACGATTTCCTCGTTGAACGACCAGAGGTCTTCCAATGAGCCTCCGCCACGGCCGACCAGTAGCACATCGCATTCGGCGCGGCGGTTGGCGGTCGCGATGGCGGCTGCGATTTCGGCTGCCGCGCCTTCGCCCTGCACCGAAGTCGGGTAGATGATGACGGGCAGGGCCGGGCAGCGTCTTTTGAGCACGGTAATGATGTCGCGCACCGCCGCGCCGCTGGCCGAGGTCACCACGCCCACCGCACGCGGCCAGCGCGGCAAGGGCCGTTTGCGCTCGGCGTCGAACAGGCCTTCCTCGAAGAGCTTGCGCTTCAACTGCTCGAAGCGCATGCGCAACAGGCCTTCACCGGCCGCTTCGAGGGCCTCGACGATGAGTTGGTAATCACCGCGCGGGGTGTAGAGGCTGACGCGCCCGTAGGCCACCACCTTCATGCCGTCGCGGGCTTCGAAGCCGACCGCGCGGTTGCGGGTGCGGAACATCGCGCAGCGCACCTGGGCGCTGGCGTCCTTCAGCGAAAAATACACGTGGCCCGAGGCCGGCCGCGCGAGGTTCGAGACCTCGCCCTCGACCCACACGTTGCCGAGCCCGGTCTCGAGCAGCGCGCGCGCGGTCTCATTGAGGCGCGAAACGCTGAAAACGTCACGTCCGTCGCCGCCGACATCCCGTGCCGTGCCGAGTCGAGTGCCCACGCTGCGTCGTTTACCGTTAATAGCTGAGCCCCTATAATCCCCGCCTGCATTTTACGGGATGAACCCCACCCATGCGCGTTGTTGGCGACGGCCTCACTTTCGACGATGTCCTGCTGATTCCTGACTACTCGGACATCCTTCCGCGCGAAGTCGAACTCAAGACCCAGCTCACCCGCGACATCGAACTGCAGATTCCACTGCTGGCGGCGGCCATGGACACCGTCACCGAGTCGCGGCTCGCCATTGCCCTCGCCCAGGAAGGCGGCATGGGCATCATCCACAAGAACATGACGCTTGAGGAGCAGGCCGCCCAGGTGCGGCGCGTCAAGAAATTTGAAAGCGGCGTGATTCGCGACCCGATCACGGTCAGCCCCGATATCACCATCGGCGAAGTGCTGGCCCTGACTCGCGCGTCGGGCATTTCCGGCGTACCGGTGGTCGACAAGGACCAGGTGGTCGGCATCGTCACCAGCCGCGATCTGCGCTTCGAAAAGCGCTTCAACATCCCCGTCACCGCCATCATGACGCCGCGTGAGCGGCTGGTGACGGTCGGCGAGAATGCCTCCAAGGACGAAGTGATCTCGCTTCTGCACCAGCACCGCATCGAGAAGCTGCTGGTGGTCAATGATCGTTTCGAGCTGCGCGGCATGATCACCGTGAAGGACATCCAGAAGGCCGAGCAATACCCCAACGCCTGCAAGGATTCCCAGGAACGCCTGCGCGTCGGCGCGGCGGTCGGCACCGGCGCCGGCACCCATGAGCGCGTCGCGGCGCTGGTCGAAGCGGGCGCCGACGTGCTGGTGGTCGACACTGCCCACGGCCATTCGCGCGGCGTGCTCGACATGGTGCGCTGGATTAAACAGCACTATCCGCAGGCCCAGATCATCGGCGGCAATATCGCCACCGGCGACGCGGCCGAGGCCCTGGTCGAAGCGGGCGCCGACGCGGTCAAGGTCGGCATCGGCCCCGGCTCCATCTGCACCACGCGCATCGTGACCGGCATCGGCGTACCGCAGATCACGGCCGTTTCCAGCGTTGCCGAGCGCCTTGCCAAGCGCGGTGTACCTTTGATTTCCGACGGCGGCGTGCGCTATTCCGGCGACATCGCCAAGGTGCTCGCGACCGGCGCGCACAGCGTCATGATCGGCTCTCTGTTCGCCGGCGCTGAAGAAGCACCGGGTGACGTTGAACTGTTCCAGGGCCGTTCCTACAAGTCCTACCGCGGCATGGGTTCGCTGGGCGCGATGGCCCAGACCCACGGTTCGTCAGACCGCTACTTCCAGGAAGCGGGCGAAATCGAAAAGCTGGTGCCGGAAGGTATCGAGGGCCGCGTGCCGTACAAGGGCCCGCTGTCCGCCATCGTGCACCAGATGCTGGGCGGCCTGCGCGCTGCCATGGGCTACACCGGCTGCCGCAACATGGCGGAGCTGCGCAGCAAGCCGAAGTTCCTCCGGGTGACCGCCGCCGGCATGCGCGAAAGCCATGCGCACGACGTGCAGATCACCAAGGAAGCACCCAATTACCGTCTCGATTGATCCCGTCGCGCACGGCGCGGCGCTCCATGGGTATTGAAATCATGTCCAGCACGCCGGGCACGCCTGCCGATCTGCACGCCGATCGCATTCTGATCCTCGACTTCGGCGCGCAATACACCCAGCTCATCGCACGCCGCATCCGCGAAGCGCAGGTCTACTGCGAGATTCGTCCCTTCGACATGACGATGGAGGCGGTGCGCGCCTTCAATCCGCGCGGCGTGATCCTGTCGGGCGGCCCGGAATCGGTCTACGAAAACGAAACCTTCCGCGCGCCGGCCGGCGTGTTCGAGCTCGGCGTGCCGGTGCTCGGCATCTGCTACGGCATGCAGACCATGGCGGTGCAACTCGGCGGCAAGGTCGAGCAGGCGTCCGAGCGCGAGTTTGGTTATGCCCAGGTGCGCGCCCGCGGTCACTCGCAATTGTTCCGTGACATTCAGGATCACACCAACGACCAGGGCCATGGTCTGTTGGACGTGTGGATGAGCCACGGCGATCACGTCACCGAATTGCCGCCCGGCTTCAAGCTCATCGGCTCCAGCGACAACGCGCCCATCGCCGCCATGGCCGATGAAGCACGGCGCTTCTACGCCGTGCAGTTCCATCCCGAAGTCACCCACACCCATCAAGGCCAGGCCATCCTGTCGCGCTTCGTGCACGAGATCTGCGGCTGCGCTTCATTGTGGAACCCGGCCAACATCATCGAAGACAGCATTGCCCGCGCACGTGCGATGATCGGTGACAAGCGCGTGCTGCTGGGGCTCTCGGGCGGGGTGGATTCTTCCGTGGTCGCGGCGCTGCTCCACCGCGCCATCGGCGATCGTTTGACCTGCGTATTCGTCGACAACGGCCTCTTGCGTTTGAACGAAGCCGAGCAGGTGATGGCGACCTTCGCCGCCAATATGGGTGTGGACGTGCGCTGCGTCGATGCGTCTGAGCAGTTCTTGGGCGCGCTCGCCGGCGTCGAAGATCCGGAAGCCAAGCGCAAGATAATCGGCCGCACCTTCATCGAAGTGTTCGACAGCGAGGCCAACACCATCGAAGGCGTGGCCTTCCTCGCGCAGGGCACCATCTACCCCGACGTCATCGAATCGGCCGGCGCCGCCTCGGGCAAGGCCCATGTGATCAAATCCCATCACAACGTCGGCGGCCTGCCGGAGACGATGAAACTGAAACTCATCGAACCCTTACGAGAACTCTTCAAGGACGAAGTGCGCGAAGTCGGCATGGCCCTGGGGTTGCCGCGCGAGATGGTCTATCGCCATCCCTTCCCGGGCCCGGGTCTCGGTGTGCGCATCCTCGGCGACGTGCGCCGCGAACATGCAGAAACTTTACGCCGCGCCGACGCCATCTTCATCGAAGAGCTCTATCGCCATGACCTCTACAACAAGGTCAGCCAGGCGTTTGCGGTCTTCCTGCCGGTAAAATCCGTCGGCGTGCAGGGTGACGCGCGGCGCTATGAGCATGTGATCGCGCTGCGCGCCGTCGAAACCATCGACTTCATGACCGCGCACTGGGCGCATCTGCCCTATGACTTTCTCGACTTGTGCTCGCGAAGAATCATCAATGAAGTAAGCGGCGTGTCGCGTGTGGTGTACGACATTTCGGGGAAGCCGCCGGCGACGATTGAGTGGGAGTAGGCAGGGCGGTCTTTCATTCGAGAGTTTCAACGCAGGGAGCAAGGGGAATCACATGGACGCTTCGAGGTTCCTCCAATGGGCGCTGGCAGTGCTCTCGAGTTTTGCTTTCACGCTCGTGTTCGCCGCGGATGCTGATCCTGGCAAAGCACGTATCTGGTCTTCACCTCGCCTCCCTTTCGAACCACGACTAATCGAGGCCGATGCCAAGGAACAATCGACCTGCGCGATCCTGCTCGGCGCCGCGCGCAAGGCGTTTCTCGACAACAGCACAACAATCGATCTAGGTGCGGTCTTGCCGGACGACGCCAAACCCGTCACCTGGACGGAACTAGGTGTACCGTTCGAGAAAGCGTCGGGTGACGGCCTTGAATACACCTCCCTTGATCTCGGGAAGGATGGCAACACGCAGATCCTGGTGAAGCGCGCCAATGACTGGAGCTGGCGTGGCGCGACCTTCTCCGCCTTCCTGTTCACCGACAAGGCGGTGCTGGACGCCGCGTTGCAAGCCAGCAAGACCGTCGATGAATTCGTGTCCCATGGCCGACCCTTCTATCCGCCCGCCAGCGATCGCGCTCCCATGGACGGCGCGCAGTCATGGGCCTGGAACGAACTTTTCGCGCTGGGCGATGGCTATTATTTTCTCGACCAGGGCAACGATTTCGCCCTAATCCAGGCACAGGCCGTAAAGGTCTATCGTCTTGCCGCCGATGGCGACACGCGCGCCGTTTGTAATGTGGCGCTGTCGGACCCCGCGGCACTTGCATCGTTCGAATCGCGGCCGGCACTCAAGGCATTCATCCGTGTAATGCGCGGTATCGGCACGGGCGGCCCGGACTGCGGCACGCTGCATGCCGCCACCACCCATGAGAACGGCGCGCGGGGCGCTGTGCTGCGGGCTGCATTGCGGCCATGGGCGGTCAGCATCGGGCGCAAGAGCGACGACTACTATAGCTATTCGCCGCGGGTCGAGGCCTTCCTTGTCGAGTGGGGGTTCGGCGATCCTTGGAGCCGTCGTGAATTCCTGACCTTCGATGAACATCGCCGCGCCGCGCAGCGTGAGATGGCGGAATACCTGGCTGCGGCGTTTGGATTGACCAAGGAACAATCGGCCGCCGAGGCGCGCCGCGTCATCAATGACATCGTGGCTGCGCACCTGTTGCTGCCCTCGAGCTATGCGCCAGCGGAACATGGCCCTGTGGCGGGTGGCGTGGAAGAGCTCGCCGCCAGTGCTTACGTCGGCGACAACCTGAGGGACGAACCCTTGTTTGCGGTGCTCAATGATCCGGTCGCACGCCGCGCCTATCTCGACAAGGCCACCGACAAGGAAGCGCCGAATGCCTTCGGCAAGACGCTGTTGATGTACGCCGCGCATCTCAACCAGCTCGACACGGTCAAGGATCTGCTGGCGGCCGGCGCCAATGTCAACGCGGCGACGCCGCCCGCCGAAGCGAGCTGCGAAAATCCGATGCAGCACTACGGTCGCACGCCGCTCATGTACGCCGCTGAAAACGCCTCGGTCGAAGTGATGGACGCGCTGCTCGCCGCCGGCGCAAGTATCGAAGTGAAGGACTCCGAGGGTCTCGGCATCGACGACTATCTCGCCCGCAACCCACGCCTCGCGGCTCTCGGCGCGCCACTGCCCAAGACCATGACGGACGCCTTGCAACGCTTTCACCAGCAAGCGGTTGGCAATGAACCGTCGTTCTCCTGCGCGGGCAAACTCAACGAACTCGAAACGATTATCTGCAGCGACCCGCTGGCGGCGCTCTATGACCGTGAAATGGCGAGCGGCTTTGCGCGTTGGAAAGCAAAGCTCGCGGATGCCGACAAGGCGGTGGCCGAGCAGCTCGACTGGATTCGTCGCCGCAATCGCGGCTGCGGCGCCATGGACGGCGAGGACGCGAAACGACTGTGCGTCGAGGAGACGCTGCGTGCGCGCAGCCGCTACATCGAGAATCGCCTCGCGGAGTGACGTGCGCCTCGTGCCGTCAACGCAACGGACAGCCCACCCATGACCGACAATACCGCCGAACAAGCTCTCATCCAGGCCAACCCCTTTCACGCCAGCACCTGGCCACGCGGCATCGCACGGCCCGAGGACTACACGGGTGGTGACGACCTCGTGCTGTCCTGGGATCTCGGCGCCGTGCCGGACGCTGAGAAGAAACGCATCATCAAGGCCTGGTGCGCGCGATTGCCGGAACTCACCAAGCTGCGTCGCCTGATTCTCTGGAGCCAGGTCACACCGCCGGTATTCGAGGCTGCGTGTCAGTTGCGCGGTCTCGAATCGCTGCAGATCAAATGGAGCAACCTCACTTCGCTCGCGCCCATCACTGCGCTGAGTCAGCTCCGTCATCTGTGGATAGGCAGCTCGACGCGTGTTGCTGCCATCGAGCCGCTGGCAGGCTTGAGCGCGCTGCGCTTTCTCAACCTTGAGAACTTCAAGCTCATTCAGGATTTCTCGCCGCTCGAGAAACTCACCTCACTTGAAACGCTGTGGGTGACGGGCAGCATGTGGACGCGCCAGAACGTCGGTTCGCTCGAGCCCTTTGCGCGTATGCATTGGCTGCGTTCACTCGCCCTCGACACCAAGTACGTCAAGAGTCTGCGTCCGCTGGCGGCGCTCACGGGGCTCGAGTCCTTGGACGTCGGCGGCAAGCTGCCGCTCGAAGAGTACGCGTGGCTGGCAGCCAGGTTGCCCCATACCGAGTGCCGCCGCTTCGCGCCGTGGCTCGATGTTGCCGGGCGCGGCTTCAATGCCTGCGAGCGCTGCAAGCAGGACGCCAAGGTGCTGGCCACCGGTCGCGGCGGCGGTCTTCTATGCCGTCATTGCGATGCCGACAAGTTGCGCAAACGCGCCGAGGTCTTCGAAGCCGCGAAGCGCGCGGCGGCGCAGGAGGCGGGCTGAGCGAGGCGCCGACGGCGCTCCCTCACGGATTGCAGTACGCGCAATTCGCGGGATCTTCGCGGCTGCGGTCGCGGCGTATTTCCACGGACTGGTGCGCGCATCGCACGCACGACCAGGTCTCGGAGAGATAATTTCTCGTCGGTCGCCCGCAGGCCGCGCAGGGCAGGCCGGGCTGTTGCGCGGTCTTCCAGTAGCCGGGTGTCGAACAGGCCGGGCAACACGAGCGAAGGCGCAGCAACAGATTTTCGCTGGCCTCGGCAATCAGCGCCATGCGGGTCGGGTTGGCGAACGCGCGCATATCGGTCTCGACGTGAACCGTTTGATTGGCGGCCAGCGCGCGGCACGCTTCAAACGCGGCGCGCAGCGCCTGCGCGTCCGCAATGCCCTTGTGCATGCGCGGGTCGTCTTCGTGTTCGGGCCGCAGCACGAGATGATGTTCGGGAAAGCCTTCCGTGGCGGCGAAGGCTTCGAGTTCGGCGAGGTCGCTGGTCTTGAAATGCGCGCTGCACGCAGGGCCTTGCGCGATGCCCGTCACTTCGATGCCGAGCTCGTCATCGCGCCATAGCAGGAGTTCGACGTCCCAGGTGAACATGCCCGCGAACGGGTCGGGGCCGAAGCTGCCTTCACTGGCGAGCGCGATGGGCAGCCCCGTGAGTTCCATGCCCTTGCATGCCTTGGCGCGCGCGGCGTCGAGCTGGCTGCCCGCGCGCGCGGTCTCGCGCGTGAAGGTGCCGAGCGTATCGGTATCGAAACTGTCGACATGCACGATGGCGCAGCCGAGGCCCGTTTCGAGCACCGGCGCGATCACCGTTTGTTTGCCATGCTGCGTGAGCAGGGCCGCCCGTTGGCCGGCGTAGCGCGATGCCGTCATCACGCCGCCTCGCTGTGCACGGGCAGCCACGCGCCGCGTTCGTAGCGCACAAGGTCCGCGCCTTCGTAACGCCACAGATGCAACCAGCGGTGGTCGACGAGCTGCCGCACCGCTTGGTGGCCGGCGAGCACCGCTTCGATGGCTGCGCGTGGCGCATCCACCACCACCGTCAGGCGCAGTGGTTCGTGCATCCAGCGCGCGCCATCGTGCAGCGACTGATGGGACAGACCGATGCGCAGGTCACCGCCGTTGCCCTCGAACACGCCGATGCTGCCGCCGACCACGTTGTGCAGCACCTTGTTGCCGCTGCCGAGGCGCGCGGGTTCGCAACACGAGGCGTGGTACTGCCAGTTGATCCAATGGGTGACGAGCATGGGCGCGGTCATCAGCAATTCCAGTACGCTGCCATTCTCATCGCACTCGGCGTTGTAGTCATGTAGGAAAGTACGACCATGCAGTGTCAGGCCGAGACTGCGTGCGCGTGGCGCGATGATGAACGCGGCGTTGCCGGCCAGGCCCCATTCCGGCCGGGTCTGCGCGCCATCGCTGGCACGCCGCCGCAGTTGCGCCAGTAACTGCGGCGGCGCAGCGTCGGCGCGCAGGCCCAGCAGTGGCGCGCGCTCGCGGCGCACCAGGTCGCCGGCCTGCGCGAGCGCCGCCTGCATGCGCTGCCAGTGGCCACGCGCAGCGCCGCTCAGCAGATCGAGATCCAGGCCTTCGACTTCGTCGGTGGTGGTGTTGTGCAGGGCGGCGACGAAGGTGGTGCTGTCGGGTATGGACAGGCCGTCGGCACGCAGCGCGGTGCGCACTTGTGCCTCGTTCAACAGCGCCGCGAGGCTGCGCGCGTTGACCTCACCGGTCTGGCCACAGCAGGCGCCGCAATCGAGCGCCGCGGCGTGGGCGTTGTTGGCCGACTGGCTGCCGTGACCGACCAGCAGCACCAGGGGCGCGAAGTCGCGTTCCAAGCCCATCGCATGCAGCACGCCGCGCGCCAGTGCGAGTTTGGCGTCGAGACTCAGGCCGGTCAGACGCGGCCGGCATACGGCCTGATAGCCGGCCGGCAGACCGGCGAGGTCATCGCGCGCCCGCGCTTGGGGCGCGGGCCACAGCCACTGTCCGAGCTTGCCGAGATAGGCAAGGCCGGCCGCCTCGACGAAATTGAACGCGACGCCTGGCCAGCGCGTCGTGGCCCGCCACTGCTGCTGGAGCCCGAGGCGTGTCTGACGCGCGTCGGTGGCCGCGGCTTCGAGGATATTGCGGGTTGCATCGTCGCTGGCCGTGGCCGGCTCGATGCGGTCGCTGACCTCCATCGCCGGACCCAGCAGGCCCGGCAGCTGCGGCCGCCGCGCCGACGTGGCGAACGGCGTATAGGCCACCGGCAGGCCGAAAAAGCCGGCGAAGCCGCGCGTCTCGATGGCGGGCGACACATGTTCCAGTGCGCGACGCAGCGGCTCGCTGCGCACGTCGATGCAAAACACGGCTTGCGCCTCAACGCCGCCACGCTGCGATGTGGTGACCGCCGCGCCGTGCAGTTGCCGCGCCAGGGTGCGCTGATAACCGAGTTCGAGCGCGGTTTGCCAGACTTCGTCGACGCACAGTTCCCCTTCCGCGGCCGCCACCGCCGCGGGCGCGTCGCGCCACGCCTGCTGCAGGCGCGCGAAACTCGCCTGCGTTGCGCCAGGACTGCGCGATTCAAGCAACAGCACGCCCCACGCGAGACGGATCGCCAACAGTTCGCGCAGGTGGCTGTCGCTCTGCTGCTGTTGCTTCGCCTGCCATGCGAGATAGGCGCACCACGAGGCCCAGCCGTTGACGGTCAAGAGCACAGCTTCGAGGTAATCAGGCCACACCGCCGCGGGCAGACCGAGGCGCTCGAACACCCAGCTTTCGGCGTCCGCGCTGCTGACGGGCAGGGCGTCGAGTGCATGCGCAAGGCCCGGCAGGCCCATCAGCAGTCCGATGCCGTGATCATGGGTGAGGGTCTGCCGCCAGAACGCATACAGTCCCGCGCTTCTGTCCGGTTGCCAGTCGGCCTGCTGTCGATCAAACCAGGCCGCGCAGGTCTGGCTGACCTGGTGGGTGATGGCTTGGTGCCACGACAGCCGTGTATCGCGGCGTGCATCGTCATCGAGCAAGTCGGTCAACAGCGGCACACGCTGCACGGCTGGCGCGTGCGCCAGCGCCGCCAGGCAGTGCGCGGCGTCGAGGCCGCTGGCCCGCGCGTCGGGCACCTGCTTGAGCGCCAGTTCGAGATCAATGGCGCTGATGCGCCCGCACTCCCAGGCTTCCCGTTGCCGCGCACGGGGCGGAAACACCTGCATGCCGGCCAGCACCGCCATGCGCGCCGCGACGCGACGCAATGGCATGCCGATGCGCGACCAATGGGGATTGACCGCAATCGCGCGGTCCAGCGGCCAGGCGGGTGCGATGGCGTCGCAGGCGCGCTGGCAGGCGGCTTCGATATGCGCCTGTTGTATCGTCGGCTTGCGCTCCAATGTCTCGGTCATGGCGATGTTCCCGTGGGGTGTGCGTTGGTTGAGTAAGGCATTGCTGCTGGCGGTCAGACTGTCAGTGCACGGCATCGGCGCCGCGCGCCCAGCGTGTCGGCCACAGTCTCAAGGTGAAGCGCGTGTAGGCCTCGTCGAGGTAGAAGCCCGCGTAGCTCCACCGCCGCCAGGTTTCGAGGGCGCGAGGACACAGCTGCAGCGCCACCAGGTAGCCGTAGAGCGTCGCCATGCCGCACAGCGCGAACAGGCCGAGGGCGTGATGGGGCAGGTCGCCGACGCCGAGCGGCAGCCCATGGAACAGCAAGGCGCTGGCGGTCAGGCCGGCCACCATCAACGTGCCGGCCAGCATCTGGCGACTCGCGGCGCGCAGACGCGTGCTGTCGGCCGGCAGCCACAACAGCGGCGCCCACGCGAGACCCAAGCCCAGGCGCCACCACCACGGCCACTCGCCATGGCCGGCGAGCGCGTGCACCGCCTCCACCGTCGCGAGCGTGATGGCCGGCGCGATGAGAAGACTGACAGGCTGCGGTGCGACTTCGCCGCGCAAGGCCTCGAGACGCGTCGACCGCACGATGCTCGAGGCGGACAGGAAGGCATGGGCCTTGTACAGCGAATGGCCGATGAGATGCAGCGCGGCGAAGCTGTACAAGCCGAGCCCGCACTCCAGCAGCATGAAGCCCATCTGCGCGAGCGTCGACCAGGCGAGGCGCACTTTGATGCTGACCCGCGTCAACATCACCATGCTCGCGAGCACCGCGGTGACGAGGCCGCAAGCCACCAGCAAGCTGCGTGCGGTGGTGACCTGCTCGAGCAGGGGTGCGAAGCGGATGAGCACGAAGCCGCCGAGGTTGACCACGCCTGCATGCAGCAGCGCGGACACCGGCGTGGGCGCTTCCATCACTTGCAGCAGCCAGCCGTGCACCGGCAGCAGGGCGGTGCGCAGAATGACGGCAAGCACCAGGGCAAGCGCCGCCCATTGCAAGGCGGTGGATGCACCGTGCTGCGCGAGATGAAGTTCCAGGGCGCTCAGGGAGCCGCTGCCCACGGCGTGCCAGCTCAAT
>JADLGE010000066.1 GCA_020849475.1 Gammaproteobacteria bacterium | reverse complement strand
CACCATCATCGCCATCCTCGCCGCGGTGGCCCTGCCGCGCTTCGTCGCACTGCAGCGCGATGCGCGCATCGCCAAGGCGCAAGCGCTGTTCGGCAGCGTGCGCAGCGCCGCCGCCCTGGCGCACGCGCGCTGTCTGCTCGACCTGGCTCAGGGCACAGGCCCGTGTACGGTGGCCGGCGGCAATGTCAACATGGAAGGGGCGACGGTGGCCATGATCAACCAATACCCGGCGCTGAGCACCACCAGCGGCGCCTGCGCGGCGGGGACCCGCGTCGTCACCGGCATCGTTCGGGCGGCGCAGATGAGCGATTGCGCCGACGGCGTGCTGCTCTCGTCGGGCGCCGATCCGACCACCATACAGATCGTCGGCGCGACGACAGCCGCCAATTGTCAGATTTCCTACACCCAGGCGCTGGCTGGTTTCGCGCCAGTGATGCTGCTCGACACCAGCGGCTGTTAAAGCGAAAATATTGTCAATCAAGGGAGAACACAGATGAACAAGAAGGGTTTTACGCTTATCGAACTGGTGATGGTGATTGTCATCCTCGGCATACTCGCGGCGGTGGCGATACCGAAGTTCGTCGATCTATCCGGCAACGCGCTGACGGCTTCCAAGGCCGGCATGACCGGTGCCGTGAAATCGGCCCACGCCGTGCTCGTCGCCTCGCGGGCGGCAAGCAGCACGACCCCTGTCAATCCCACCGTCACGATACTTGCGGCGGGGATCACCCCGGAGGGAACAGCGGCAGCAACAGGTGTCCAGGTGAGCATCAATGGAACCACTTATACGGTGCCGACGTTCACCGACGCTAGCTGCACTACGGCGACGACCGCTGTCGGTGATACCGTCGCCTGTGTCGGCGACATTCCCTAAGGTTTCCGCCAGCGCAGGCCGAATGCAGCAAGGCCAGGACAGCTGCCAGACAACACCGCGGCCCGCGTCAAGAAACGGTTTCACGCTGGTGGAACTTGTGGTGACCCTGATCGTCCTCGGCATCGTGGCGGCGACCCTGCTGCCGCGCTTCGCCGACAAGGACACTTTTGAACGGCGCGGCTTCCACGACCAGCTGACTGCCGCGCTGCAGTTTGCGCGCAAGGTGGCGGTGGCGCAGCGGCGCCACGTCTGCGTGCGCTACTCCGGCGGCAACTTCAGCCTTAGTGTGGATCTGCGCCAACCGGAGGCCGGCGCCAGTTTCTGTGACGGCGGGACGGGGCACGAAGCGGACCTCCGGCTGCCGGCGACGGACGGGAAGTGCAGCGACAGCAACCAGGTGTGTGCGCCGGACAGCGTCACCAGCCTTGACTCCGTCTCGGGCACGCTGGTCTTCGATGCGCTCGGGCGCAGTTCGACGGCGGCGACCTTCGCCGTCAACGGCCAGCCCGAGATCCGGGTCGAGGCCGAGACCGGCTATGTGCATTGAGCGGCGCCGGGTCGCCAATACGCGCTCCGCCGCGCAGTCCGGGGCGACGCTGCCGGAGCTGATCATGTTCATCGTCATCGTCAGCGTCAGCGTCGTCGGCATCCTCTCCGTGCTCGACTTCAGCGTCCGCCACAGCGCCGACCCGATGGTGCGCAAACAGATGCTGGCCATCGCCGAGTCCCTGCTCGAGGAGGTCGAAGCCATGGCGTTTACCTATTGCGACCCGACCGACGCCAACGTGGAGACCGCGACCAGCGCGGAACTCGGCGCCGGCGGCTGCGCCGCGACGGTCGAGGCCCTCGGCCCCGAGCCGGGCGAGACGCGCGGCAGCAGTGTGGCGCCGTTCAACAACGTCAACGACTACTACCGCAGCGGCGGTTATCCGCTACCGAGTCCGGTCACCGACATCAGCGGCGGCAATCCGGCGCCGGCAGGCTACAGCGCCACCATCAAGGTCACGGCGGAGGCCCTGAACACCATCGCCTCGGACAGCACGGCAGCGAACATGAACGCCCTGCGCATTGCCGTGACTGTGGCGTACGGGGGCGACAGCCTGACGATGGAGGGTTACCGCACCCGCCACTCGCCCAACATGGCGCAATGATGGGCGGCGCGCGCGGCTTCACCCTCATCGAGACGATCATGGTCATGGTCGTCACTGGCATCATCGCCGGCGGCGTCGCCATATTCATCGCCAATCCGGTGCAGGCCTACCTGGCCAGCGTGCGTCGCGCCGAACTCAGCGACAGCGCCGACACCGCCGTGCGCCGCCTCGGGCGCGACTTGCGCCTGGCGCTGCCCAATAGCCTGCGCCTGACGCAGGACGCCAACCTGGTCTATCTCGAGTTCATCATGAGCAGCGGCGGCGGCCGCTACCGCACCGACGACGACGGCTCGAGCGGCGGCCACCTGCCGCCAGGCGCGGTATTCGACGTGCTCGGCCCGATGCCGGTCATGAACAGCGGCACCAGCGGCGATTACATCGTTGCCAACAACTTCGGCAACGGCGCATACGATGACGCCTACCTCGGCGACAATCGCCGTCAGGTCAGCAGCGTCGCCGGCAACACCGTGACCCTGGCGGATAATCCCTTTCGCCACGTCGGCGCCGGCATCAGCCGCTTCCAGGTCGTCCCTTACGCCACGCAGGCGGTCAGCTTCGTCTGCCCGATGGCGACGCCGGGCGATTTCCAGCGCTACTGGAGATACGGCTTCTACCCGACGCAGGCCGCAGCCATTCCCAATCTCGCCGCGGGCAGCCGGGCGCTGCTGGCGGCCAACACCACCTGCAGCATCACTTACGCAGCCAACGTGCAGCAGCGCCTGGGCCTGCTCAGCATCACCCTGAACCTGAGCGACGGCAGCGGCGAGAGCGTTTCCCTCTTCTACCAAGTCCACGTGGACAACACGCCATGAACCGGCTGCGCGGCTTTTCGCTGGTCGCGGCGATCTTCCT
>JADLGE010000065.1 GCA_020849475.1 Gammaproteobacteria bacterium | reverse complement strand
GTTTGAGCTCCTTGCGCGCGTGCTTGCCGGTGTCGTCCGGCATGCCCGCCTGTTCGAGTGCGGTGGACAGGGCGGCAAGTTCTTCACCGCTGTCATCATCCTGGCCCAGCTCTTTCTGAATCTGGCGAAGTTGTTCGCGCAGCACATGCTCGCGCTGGCGTTGATCGAACTGCTTGCGGGTCTTGTCGCCTATTTCCTTGGACAAACGCAGCACCGCGAGGCGCGCATTCAAGGCTCCCAGCACCCGGTCGAGACGCGTCGCCAGATCGAAGCTTTCCAGAATCGCCTGCTTATCCTCGTTCTGGATCTCGAGAAAGCTCGCGATCATGTCGGCCAGCGCAGCGGCCGACGTCATGCCCTGCACCACGCCGAGCAGGTCATCCGGGGTGTTGGGCAGCAGCGCGATGGCTTCGCCAGCCAAGTGCTTCAACTGCAGCAGTCGCGCCTCGATTTCCGCGCCGCCGTCGTCGCTGTCTTCGATGAAGCTGACGCGCGCGACCATGAATGGCCAGCCCTCGAGGAATTCCAGCACACGGAAGCGTCGCTCGCCTTGCACCACCAGATGATGAGCGCCGCCCGGTGAGGCGACGTAGCGCAGGATGCGCCCGCCGGTGCCGACCCAATGCAGATCGTCCGCGCGCACTTCGCTCATGTCGGCATCACGTTGCAATAGCAGGCCAACCTTTTGATCGTGATGCACTGCCGCCTGGGCGGCCGCCACCGACTGGGCGCGGCCGATGGTGACTGGCGAGGCCATGCCCGGAAACAGCACGAGATTGCGCATCGGCAGCAGAATAAGGGCGTCCGCCGGCAACGGCTTCAAGGGGGTATCGCCGGGCACGGGTAACGAGTCCGCGATAAAGGTGGTGGTCTCGTCCTCAGTCAGGGCGTGCTGCGGAATCGGCCAATACTGGGTCATGGTGTCCTTCCTCTTGGGGGCTGCGGCGCGACGCGCAATGCTGATACCAGCGTTGCGCACCCTTGGATCACCGCCCGAGGAAGATTGAGGCGACCTATGCCCGCTTCAAGGTGTACGCGGCAGGTGTCTGCCGGCGACCGCGAGACGCCGTGCGCGGCGGCGCGCGCTGACCGCTATCCAGTAACCGACAGTGCCGAGCAGTGCGCCCGCGAACACCATCCATAACATGCTGCGGCTGCTGCCGCTCGCCGACCACACGTGCGCGGTGAGTGAGGGTGCGGTGGCCATCGCCACCGACATCGGCAGCGCGATGGCGCCCATGGTGCGCGCGAAATGCTCGCGGCCCAGCCATTCTATCGGCGCGATGCCACGCAGAATGGTGGTGATGCCGTGGCCGGTGGCGAAGCAGGTGGCGAACAGGTAAAGCCACCAGCGCTCATGCGGGGCGACGATCAGAATGAGCACCGCGAGCGGCGAGAGCAGGGAAGTGAAGGCGCCGAGCCGTGCAATCGAAGCGTGCCGGGCGACCGTCACGATGACCATGCGCGCCGCCACCTGCATCGGGCCTATGAGGGCGAAGGCCGAGAAGATCACGCTGTCGGCGACCTGTTCGGCGCGCAGCACTGGCACGAACTGAAAAATCAGACTCGAGGCGGTGAGACTGTAAGAGGTGTACCACAGCGCCAGACCCCAGAACACCGGATTGCGCAGGCGGCGGCGCATGTGCACGCGACCGCGCAATTTGAACATCGGGTGTTCGGTGCGCGTGCCGCCGTCCCGGGGCGGCACGAACCACCAGTGCACCGGTGCGCAGAACACGAGATTGAGCGCGCCGAGCAGCGCCATGGTCGGCCGCCAGTCGAGCACGTTGATGAGATAGCCGCTCAAGGGCACGAACACCGTGCCCGACAGCCCCGTGACCATGGTCACGGCGATGATGCCGCGTCGCGCTTCCTTGCCGAATACCCGATTGATGACTGCCATCAAAGGCTCCATCAGGCAGCACGCCATGCACACGCCCAGCGTCAACCACATCACGAAGAACTGCGGCAGCGTCTTGATATCCGACCACACCAGCAGCAGCAGACCGCCACCCAGCGAGCCCAGGGTCATGAGCCAGCGCCCGCCGGTGCGATCGAACAGCGTGCCTATCGGGTAAGCCATCACGCCGGTCATGAGCAGCCCCAGCGTCAGCGCGGTGTTCATGGCCGGCTGCGACCAGCCGAGGTCGCGCTGCATGGGGCCTGAGAACAGCGAGAAGCTGTAGTACATCGTGCCCCACGACGTCATCTGCGCCAGCGCCAGCGGCCACAGCATCACCCACGGTTGGTGACGTCGATTCCAGAGTGTTTTGAGCAAGCGGATGTCCGGCGGCGCGATGGCTTGAAGGAGGGCGCCATTATGGGCGATAGGGCAGGCCGCCGGAATCGCACGATGGAAGGGGCTGGGCTGACACAAGGCCAAGGGCAGGCGTTACCATCACGCCAGCGAGCCACGCATGCAGCCTATACCGACTCGACCCACCGCACTCGTGACCGGCGCCTCGGCGGGCATCGGCCAGGCGTTCTGTCGACTGCTGGCGTCGCAGGGTTACGACATCATCGCCGTGGCTCGCCGCAGTGAGCGACTGGCGTCATTGGCTCGCGAACTCAACAGTGCCCACGCCATCGAGGTGCTGCCGCTCTCCATAGATCTCGGCGCGCCCGACGCGGTCGCGCGGCTCTTGAGCGCGATGGCCGGGCGCGACATAGACGTACTCATCAATAATGCGGGTTACGGCGTGCCAGGCCGTTATCTTTCCCATGAATGGTCGGTGCACGAGCGCTTTCAACGCGTGATGATCGAATCTGTCGCCGAGTTGAGTCATGCGCTGGTGGCGCCGATGTGCGCGCGTGGTCGCGGCACCATCATCAACGTCGCGTCGCTGGCGGGTTATCTGCCGGGCAGCGCCGGTCACACACTTTACGCCGCGAGCAAAGCCTGGATGATTCGCTTTTCCGAATCATTGGCGCTCGAGTGTGAAGTCGATGGCGTGCGGGTGTGCGCGCTGTGCCCGGGCTTTACGTTTTCCGAATTCCACGACGTCACCGGCACGCGTGCGCAACTGGCAAGCCTGCCGAAATGGCTGTGGATGTCCGCCGAGCGCGTTGCCGCCGAGGGTTGGAGCGCGGCGGCGACGGGGCGTCTGGTGCATATCCCAGGCCGCATCAATCGACTCATCGCTATGCTCGCCGGCGCCTTGCCGCGCGCGCTGACACACGCGGTTTCACGGCGCGAATCGCGTCGTTTTCGCGATATCCATTAAGGAGCGCAGCACCATGAACGGCCTCGAAAACGCAAACTGGCAAGAGCAACTGTCATCGGTGGTGGCGGCCTTACGGCAAGCGCGGCGCGTGGCGGTGTTGAGCGGCGCCGGCATGTCGGCCGATTCCGGTCTGCCCACCTATCGCGGCATCAATGGTCTGTACAACGATATCGAAATAGAACAGAACATGCCGATAGAAGACATCCTGCACGCCTACACGCTGGCACGTAATCCGGCGCTGACATGGAAGTACATCGCGCAGATCGACCATGCCTGTCGCGCCGCCGGGCCCAATGATGGTCATCGCGTGCTCGCTGCCTGGGACCAGCGTTTCGAACTGTGGGTGGTGACGCAGAACGTCGATGGCTTTCATCGCGCCGCCGGCAGTCGCAACGTCATAGAACTGCACGGCAATCTGTCACGCCTTTATTGCTGCGCATGTCGTGCGGCGTTCGACAATCTCGATTTCGATCTCAGCGTGCTGCCACCACGCTGCATGCATTGTGATGGCC
>JADLGE010000064.1 GCA_020849475.1 Gammaproteobacteria bacterium | reverse complement strand
GCACCATGGTGCAGCGCCTGCACGCGGCCGGCATCGAAGTCATCCTCGACGTGGTCTACAACCACACCGCCGAATCGGATCAGCGCGGCCCGACGGTGTCGTGGCGCGGTCTCGACAACGCCAGCTGGTATCGCCTGCGCCACGAAGACGCACGCTTCTACGAAAACCATGCCGGCACCGGCAACAGCCTCGACCTGTCGCAGCCGCGCGTGTTGCAGTTCGTGCTCGATTCGCTGCGCTACTGGGTGGCGGACATGCATGTCGACGGCTTCCGCTTCGATCTTGCGACATCGCTGGCGCGCGGTGCGCAGGGCTTCGATGCGCGCCATCCCTTCCTCATGGCCATTGCCCAGGATCCCATCCTGTCGCGCGTGAAACTCATCGCCGAACCTTGGGACGCCGGCCCCGGTGGTTATCAACTCGGCCATTTCCCGGCCGGCTGGTCGGAATGGAATGACCGCTATCGCGACGCGGTGCGCGCGTTCTGGGTGCGCAAGACCGCCGACCGCGGCGAATTCGCGGCGCGTCTGGCCGGCTCGAGTGAAATATTCCATCGCGCCGGGCGCGGCGTGTTCGCCGGCGTCAATTACATCACCGCCCATGACGGCTTCACGCTGCACGACTTGGTCAGCTACGAGCGCAAGCACAACGAGAGCAATGGCGAAGACAATCTCGACGGCCATGATCACAACCTGTCATGGAACTGCGGCGCCGAGGGTGAAACCGACCTGTTGATGGTCAACACCCTGCGCGGTCGTCTCAAGCGCGCGCTGTTGGCGACACTCATGCTGTCCCGCGGAGTGCCGATGCTGCTCGGCGGTGACGAGCTCGGCCGCAGCCAGCGCGGCAATAACAACGCCTATGCGCACGACGATGAAACGAGCTGGTTCGATTGGGCGAAAGTCGATAACGCGCTGCTCGATTTCACCGCGCGCCTCTGCGCCTTTCGCCGCGCCACGCCGCAGCTGCGCGACGCGCGCTGGTGGAATGGCGAAAGCGACACCAGCGGCCAGCGTGATGTGCAATGGCTGGACCGCCAGGGCCGGGATATGCGCGTCGAACATTGGCAGGACACCCAGCGTTTCGTGCTCGGCATGCTGCTCGGCGCGCGCGCCATCGAAGGCACGGCGCCGCTGCTGGTGCTGTTCAATGCCGAGCAGAAGGACTGCGCGTTCGCGCTGCCGCGCGGTCACTGGACGCTGCGTTTCGACACCGCGCTGCCCGCGCCGTTTGCGCATGACGGCCAAGGCTGTGAGGGCGACAGCATCACGCTCAAGGCGCGCAGCGTGACGGTCTTGCAGGGGCGCCTGGAGGACCGGGCATGAATCAGCCAAGGGCCAGCGGCATTGTGCTGCACCCGACTTCGCTGCCGGCGCCCATCGACGACAGCGGCCAGGCGCGCGACGCCGGCAGCGGCGATTTCGGCGCGGCCGCGCGACGTTTCATCGACTGGATGGCGAGCGCCGGCCAGTCACTGTGGCAGGTCTTGCCGTTCAATCCGGTCGGCCCGGGCTTTTCGCCCTACACCAGCTCCAGTGCCCACGCCGGCAATCCGCTGCTGGTCTCGCCCGATGAACTGGCGGCCGTGGGTCTGCTCGATGGTGCGATGCTGGCCAATGAATATGCGCGCCTGCAAAGCGCGCCGGCGCACATCGATGTCGACGCCAGCCAGCGCCTGCGCATGCGCCTCTTGCACCTCGCCGCCGGCGCATTCTTTTCCGAGGCAAGCCGCTTCGCGGCATTGCACGCGGAATATCGTGACTGGTGCGCAGAACAGCAGAGCTGGCTGGCCGATTACAGCCTGTTCATGGCGCTGCGCGGACGCTATGGCGAGCACTGTCCGTGGCCGCAATGGCCGGCGGAACTGGCCGCGCGCGAGGGCGCGGCGTTGCGCGCGGCGCGCGCCAGCCTGTCCGCCGAATGCGATTTCTGGTGTTTCGTGCAGTGGAGTTTCGCGCGCCAATGGCAGGCGCTGCGCGCTTACGCCGCCGCGCGCGGCCTGCGCGTGGTCGGCGACCTGCCCATCTACGTGGCCTTCGACAGCGTCGATGTATGGGCGGCGCGCGACTTGTTCGACCTCGATGCCGCGGGTCAACCGCGCGTGGTGGCCGGCGTGCCGCCGGACTATTTCAGCGCCGAGGGCCAGCTGTGGGGCAACCCGCTCTATCACTGGCCGCGTCACGCCGAGCAAGGCTACGCCTGGTGGCAGGCGCGGCTGCGCTCGGCCTTGCGCCATGCCGACATCGTGCGCATCGATCACTTCCGCGCGCTGGAGTCCTACTGGGAAGTCAGCGCGGCGGCGCGCACCGCGGTCGACGGGCGCTGGCAGGCGGGGCCGGGACAGGCCTTCTTCACGGCGCTCGAGCAGGGTCTCGCGACCGCGCCCGGCGCGCTGCCCTTGATAGCCGAAGATCTCGGCACCATCACGCCCGCGGTGCATGCTCTGCGTCGCGCCGCCGGCCTGCCCGGCATGCGCGTACTGCAATTCGGCTTCGCCGCCGATGCCCACGATCTCAACCTGCCGCACAACCTGCCCGAGGACTGCGTGGTCTACACCGGCACCCACGACAACGACACCTCGCTCGGCTGGTTCGCGCGGGCCTCGGCCCATGAACGCAATTTCGTGCGCACCTACCTCAAGAGCGATGGCCACGAGATCGGCTGGGATCTCATCCACGCCGCCTCGATGTCGGCGGCGCGCTACGCCATCTATCCGCTACAGGATGTGTTGGGACTCGGCAGCGAAGCGCGCATGAACACGCCCGGGCTGGCCGATGGGCAATGGCGCTGGCGCTTTCAGTGGCACCAGCTGCAGGACTGGCAGGCGCGGCGCCTGCGGCAGATCTCGGCGGTGCATGGGCGCAACGGTCTGGATGTCGAGCAGGCGCTGTTGTGAGGTGCAGTGCCTGCGACCTTGAAACGAGGGTCGCAGCAAGGTGGCTGCCCCTGAATGTCAGACTGAAGTCTGACCCACAATGGGATGGTTCTCTTACATGGACAGCGCCGCGCTTGGGCCACGCCAGGCTGCTCTCTTGTGCGGATCAGACTTCAGTCTGACATTCACGCGTGCAGATGGCATTGCCACACGGCGAGTCACGGCGCCGGCGCGGCCTGCTTCTCTTGCGCCGCCGGTTCCACCGCGGGCGTGGTGCCCACCACTTTTTCCAGGCGGTTGTCGCGGCGTTCGTGTTGCAGGGCTTCGCGACGCCGGCTGTCGCTGTCGAACCAGCGATACTTGAGATTACCGATGAGTCCTGAGATCGGGCGCAGGAACGCGCCCTTGGTGGTGCCGTCGGCGGCGTGATTGATGACGTCCTCGAAATTGGATTCCGGTGCGGCGGCCGAGCCCCAGATGCGAAACTCGGGGCCGCGCCAGTAGCCGAGTTCGTTACGCGTGTCCTGCATGAGATCCATGCTGTACAGGATCGCGGCGCCGCGCCCCAGCATGTCGAGATGGGCGTTCAATTCCAGCGGCGCATCGAACAGGTCACTGCCGTCTTCATGGGCAATGCCGCCGGTGGCCGTCAGGGCGATGGTCGGACTCAAGACTTGAAACTGCTCGATGGTGACATTGCGGGATTCGTCGCGCTTGAGATGGATGTCGATGGTGTCGTAATCAATCTGCGCAATGTAATTGACCAGGCGCGCAATCGCGCCGGCGCCAAATCCGCCGGTAGGCACATAGGACAAACCCTCGCCGACGAAGCCCAGCACATCGGAGGCGCCGAGCATGAGACCGCTGCCGGGCGGCAAGGGCCGGAACAGGCCGTCGCGACTTTGCATGGTGACATCGAACAAGACCTTGTTGCGCAGCTGCGAGAAATTCGGGAACTGGCCGAAGGCCTTCACATCGACGCCGAACAGCCCCTCGACGCGCGGCTTCTCGCCGGGCACGAGTTCGGTGAAGAACTGGTTGAGGTTGAAATCCTTGATGTCGCCGACGATGTCGAGGTCGTAGGGTTGGGCGGCGTCCTTGTTGAAGCGCGTGGTGCCTTCGAAGCTCAAGGCGCTGTCGTGAAAGTGCGCCTTGATGCCATGCAGTCCGAGCTTGCGACTGCGCAGGTCGACCTGGCCGCCGACGTCGGTAAATGCGAGGTAATCGGTATAGAAGAGCTTGTCGATTTGCAGATTGACAACCACCGCCGGCGGCACCACTTTCCACACCGCCTTGGCATCGGGCGTTTCATTCATGGCGAGCTTGGCGGGCTTGGCCGGCGCCGCCTTGGCCTCGGGCGTGGCCGGCAGTGACACGCTGCCGCTCTTGATCGCCTGCGCGGTGGCAAGGATGTCATTGAGATAGAACAGCTCGCTGGCGATATCGAGATTGAGGACGCGGATCTCGTCCGGCTGCGGCGCGTAGTGCGCGGCGACGGTGGCATTGCTGATTCCCGATTTGCCGCGCCCGACCAAGGGCGCAGTGAAGCTGAAGCCGCGACCGTCCTCGGCCACCTCGCCGCTGACCGGCAATTCGAAAGTCTGGATGGCCAGCGGCTCGTCGGAGGCGAGATTGTCGAGCACCGCCTTGGCGCTGATCTTGCGCGCGGGGTCGACATCGACCTTGAAAGCGAGCTTGCCGCTTTTCAGCTTGTGGCCCGGCATCACCGCCGGCTGCGATAAGAGCTGCGGCAGATCGGCGCCAAGTTCGGCGCCGAGGGAAGTCAAGGGCACGGTCTTGTCCGGATCGATGTCGGCGAGGATATGACCGGTCAACGCCGGCACGGATGGTTGCGCGGCAAAGGTCAGCGCGAGCTTTTCGAGATTGGTGTGAATCTCGTGACCCTCGACCCGCACGCTGGCCTCGCTCGTCACCGAGAATTCACGCAGCAGTTCACGCGGCCCATCGTTGACGCGGATGGCATCGATGCCGAGCGGCGCCAAGGTCGATGCGCGCAGGATGCTGCCGTCGGAGCGGATGCGCAGACTGGAATTGATCTCGGCGAAACTCACCGGGCCGAGCGGCACGAAATGATTCAAGGTCTCGGACGACAGGTCCTTGATGTCGAGCGCCGCGGCGCCGACGAAATGCTGGGCCAGGTCCTCACCCGCGGCGAGATGGGATTTCAGCACCAGGCCGGGTGTCGCTTCGAGGGTCGCGGTGGCGCGTTCGCCAACCTTGAGTTCGGCGCGGCTGCGCCGCACGGCAATGGTGTCGGCCTGCATGCCGACATCGAAATCGAGCGCGGCCTTGAGCGCCACCGGCGGCAAGGGCTCGCTGAGCGCGGCCGCCACCAGCGGTTGCGCGGCGACCCGCCCGACGTCGACCGCGAGACGGCCGTTCGCCGCGATGCGCGGCGGCTTGCCCGCCTCGTTGTGCACGGCCACCGTCAGTTCGCCGTTGACGAGGCTGCCGCCACCGCTGCGGATGCTGAGATTGCGCAGCGCCGCGCGCGTGTCCGTGGCGCTGTACTGCACATCGGCCGAGGTCTTGATGGCGACATCGCGCAGCAGTGCCTGACCGTCGCGCGTCACACTCAAATGCTCGATGCTGAGTGGCGCGGCCGGACTCAAGGTCACGCTGCCGGCGCTGGGCGCCACCAGTTTGAAGTCGGCGTTGGCGATACGGCCGCTGAGTGTCATGCCTTGCAGCATGGGATTGAGCCACGCCAGATCGATGCCGCGCGTGGCGAGCGTCGCAAGATCGCCTTGCGGATTGCTGAGTGCGACGCTGTCGCCGAGCGTGAAGTGGAAAGGCCGCAGGCCGTCGAGTTCAACCAGCTTGGGACGGTCGGCGCCGCTGACTTCGAGTGCCGCGTTCTCTATCGACAAGGCCTTGCCGTGCTGGGCGAGGATGCCCTTCCACGCGAGGCGGGTGCCGGCCGGCAAGGGATAGTCCTTGATGCGCTCCTGCGCCGCCGGCACGTTGGCGACGGCGTCGTAATGCAGCGCCGCCTGGGTGCGGAAACGCCAGGTCGGTTCGGCGTCTTCACTGTGCTTGCTGGCCGCCTTGATGCTGAACTCGGCGAGCTTCTGCTCGGCCACCATGACGCTGGCATCGTTCAGCGCGAAGCGCAGGAAATCCGGCGACCAACTCGCGCTCGGACTGACGCGCAGGTCGAGATTTTCCACCAACACCGTCTCGCCGGTCGCCTGCGGTGGCGACGGCGTTTCTCCGTCCTCGGGCGGCGGCGCTGATTCAACGCTGGCTATCCGCAGCTTGCTCAAATCGCTGGGCGCGAGCGGCGCCAGGCGGATGCGCTTCTGTTCGTCGATGGCGAGGGCGAATGGTCCCAGCAACTCACCGTTCAGCACCTTGCCCGGCGCCAGCCCCTGCAACCAGGCCAGCGGCAGCGGCCCGAGCGCCATGCGCGCAATTTCACGCGGTGTTTCGAGCACGCTCAAGGGGGCGGCGAAAGGCAGGCTGAGCGGCGCACCGAGCGCGGCGCTCAAGCGATTGATGCTGTTGTTGTCGGTGACGTTCAGTTCGAGCGCGGCGAGGTTGAAGGCATTGGCATCGAAGCTGCCATGGGAGGCCAATGCCAGATCGAGGTGCGCGGGCAAGGCGGCGGTTTCGCCGAGCACGCGTTGCAGGGCTTTGACGCGCGTGCGTGATTCGAGCGCCAGCGTGCCGCGCAGGTGCAGACTGTCGAGCTCCAGCTGGCCATGGGTGTCGGTGACGAGTTCCGGCAGCGGCGCACCGGCGGTGAGCGCGCCCAGCAGCTCGGCGATGTCGGCGATGCGGTAGTGTCCACGGAACACACCGTCCTCACCGTGATAGCGACCGGCCACTTCGAAGCGCGCCGGCGTATCGTTGCCGAGGCGCACGCGCAGCGCATGGGACTCGGGATCGGGGATCACTGTTTCCGTGCCGTCGGGCGCCGACACGCGGCGCGGTTCATGGCGCTTGTCGAGGTATTCCGACGGCGGCTCGACTTCCAGCATCACGTCCAGATGCTGCGGCTCGGCGGCGGGCGGCAGCGGCAGATCGGTGCTGAGCTTGGCATCGAGCAGACGCACGCGGCCGCGGTTCAACTGGGTGATGGCAAACTCGCCGCTGACCGCCAGTGGCGGCGCTTCGGCGCCGAGCCGCACTTCGCTTTCGAGCTTGAGATTGCCGACCCTGAGCGGCGCGAAACCGCTGCCATGCAAGGTCAGCCCGAGCTGTTGCTCGTTTTTGAGCAATACCGACAGCCGCGCATCGAGGCTGTCGAGCTTCAGGGCATAACCGACGTTCATGGCCGCCAGCACGCCCGGGAAAGGCGTGCTCGCAGGCGCGCCAGGCGGCATGTCGCGCACATCCAGCACTGTATCCAGCAACGCAAGATGGCGCAGGGAAATGGTATGGGCCAGTGCCGCGAAGGGATTGAAGCCGACCGTCAATGCGCCGATGTGATAGCGCCCGCCGCCGACACCGACATCGACGCCGCGCAGTTCCGCCGACCACGGCGTGATTTGAATGAATTCGATGGCGAGACTGTCGACCTGCGGACCGAGCTTGGCCAAGGCGAAGTCCCGTTGCACGCCGGGCCGGGTGACATACACCAGCAGCGCGAGCAGCAGCACCGTCACGCCGCCGAGCAGTGCATGACGCCGCCGCAGATTATGCGCACGCGCCCAGCGCTTCAGAGCTTCGATACGCGCGTCAGGCATGCGCTGTGTGTTCCCCTGTCAGACTTTCCATGCACCTTGCTGCTGCAATCGGTGTTGAATAAAGCGGATATTGGCATGGCGTCGCACTGGAATGAAGCGGCTATGGTCACAAGCTGTGTGCATGATCGTGATCAGCAGCTTCGGCGCCCCTTGAGCCCACACCGCACCTGCGCCCATCATGACGCGCGCGCTTGGGCGCAGTCCGGAGTTTCACTGTCGTCATGAGCTCACTCATGCAATGGATCAACGACGCCGAGCTTGCGACCTTTCGCGAAATGGACCGGCGCCATGGTCGCGCCAAAGGCGATGCCTTCCGCGCCTTCAAAGCCCTCGCTGAGCGGCTCGTGGAAGGTCGGGACTTTCATTGCTGCGACCGGCGCGAGGATGGCGAGGCTTTCGATTTGCTCGCGGCCAGCGGCCGCCTCTACCCCGGCACGGTCAACGGCGTATTGCTGACGCCGGCCGCGCAGCGCGCAATCGCGGCGCTGTTCGAGGCCGGGCATTCCCCGAGTGCGTAATGCGCGCTGACGCCGGCCGCCCTAGAATCAGTCACGCGCGCCGTGGGGCGCGCACATTCTGACCAGGGGGAGAACATGGCCAGCAATCTCGAAGAGATCGAACAGATCAAGCAGCTCAAGGCACGTTACTTTCGACACATGGACACTCGTGTGTGGGACGAATGGCGTAAATGCTTCACCGCCGACGTGGTCGCGACCTACGACGGCCCACCGCGCCTCGATCCGACCGCAGCGCTCGATCCCATCACCTGCAGCGGCCGCGACAATCTGGTGGCGGCGGTCAGCGGCCTGTTCGTGACCGCGCGTTCCATTCACCAGGGCTACATGCCCGAAATCGAACTGACCAGCCCCACCACCGCCAAGGGCATCTGGTCGATGTGGGATTTCATCCGTTCGCCCAAGGGCACGTTCAAGGGCTGGGGCCATTATCACGAGGATTACGTGAAAGAAGGCGATGAATGGAAGATCAAGAAGATCTACCTGTCGCGCCTGCACACCGAGGAGACCTGGGGCGGGGTGTAGTGCTGCTTTCCTCTTCTGTGGGTCAGGCTTCAGTCTGACCCACAAAACCGAACGAAGCTTCACGCGGAGGAACTCTCCCATGGATTTCGGCGTCGTCTGCTTTCCCACCGATACCAGCATCGAGCCGCAGGATCTGGCGCCCGCGCTCGAGGCGCGCGGCTTCGAATCCTTGTTCTATGCCGAACACACCCACATTCCGACCAGCCGCCGCTCGCCCTTCGTCGGCGGTGGTGAACTGCCGGCCATGTACTGGCACAGCCATGATCAATTCGTGGCCTTGTCGATTGCCGCGGCCACCACGCGCGCGCTGAAACTTGGCACTGGCGTGACGCTCGTCACCGAGCACGATCCCATCAATCTCGCCAAGGCCGCCGCGTCACTCGACCGGCTGTCGGGCGGGCGCCTGCTGTTCGGCATCGGTGCGGGCTGGAACGCCGAGGAAATGGAAGATCATGGCGTGGCGTTTGCCGATCGCTGGAAAGTCACGCGCGAACGCATGCTGGCGATACGCAGCATATGGCGCGACGACGTACCGGAGTACCACGGCCAATTCGTCGACCTGCCGCCGATGTGGTGCTGGCCCAAGCCGCTGCAGGCCGGCGGCCCACCGGTGTTGATGGGCGCCTATTCGAAATGGGTGCCGGCGCGCATTGCCGAGTATTGCGACGGCTGGATGCCGATAGAGGGTTTGATAGACGACATCCCGGGCGCGCTGGTCGATATTCGCGCCGCCATGCAGGCCCGAGGCCGCGATCCGTCCAGGCTCGATGTCACGGTGCTGGCCGAAGTGCGCGCACAACGCGGACTCGACCCGGCGCGCCTCGAACGCATGCTCGCCACCGGCGCCAATCGCGTGCTGCTGCCGCTGGCAGATTTCCCGCGCGACGAAGCACTGGCGATTCTTGATGAATACGCCGAGGCGATCGCGCGGGTGAATGGCTGAGCACTTTCGGCATGTGCGAATTCGTTCGCACATGCGAGTGTCAGACTGAAGCCTGACCCACAGCAGAGCGGCATTCATTGCGGGGCAGGCTTGAGCCCGACACTGTCGCTACCAGCGAGGCCATGCGCTGGATTCAAGGTACGAATGAATTCGCACCACAAGGCCATGCGTTCAAGCGCGTCTGGCCACCTCATAGGCCGGCGCGTCGGGCGCCTGGGTGCGCGCCACGAAGTCGTCCATGGTGCCCGGGAAGTTGGTGACGAAGCGGCCGCTCGCGGAGCGGTAATAGAACTCGCCACCACAGGCCGCCTGCCATACGTCGACGCGCGAAACTTCCTTTTGCAATTCGTCGTTGTATTCGGCCATCACCTCCGGACGCACATCCAGCCACGCCAGGCCTTCGCGTTCCAGACGCCCGAGCTGGCGCAGGATGTACTGCACCTGCTGTTCAATCATGAACAGGATGCAGCCCTGGTTGGTGTTCGGTCCGTACAGCATGAAGAGATTGGGGAAGCCGGCGGTGGTGATGCCGAGATAGGCCTGGGCGCCGTCGCGCCACGCGTCGCGCAGCGACGCGCCGTGGCGGCCGCTGACTTCAAGCGCATTGAGATAGGTGGTGGTCTCGAAGCCCGTGGAATAGACGATGGTGTCGAACTCATGCTCGACGCCGTCACGGGTGAGAATGCCTTTGGGCGTGACACGCTCGATGCCGTCCGTCACCAGCGACACGTTGTCGCGGTTGAAGATCGGATAATAGACATCGGAGAACAACGGCCGGCGGCAACCGAAAGGATGATTGGGCGTGAGCTTGCGCCGCGTCTGTTCGTCGCGCACCTCGGCCAGGCGCTCGAGACCGGCGCGTTCGATATCCGCCAGCACGGCTTTGTCCTGGAACGTGCACAGAGAATTCCACACGCGATAGGTTTCATCGCGGCTCTTCTTCACCTCTTCGGGATGCGCGCGATAGAAATCGAGCTGTGCGGCGCTGTAGGGTTCATTGGCTTTTGGCACCACCCAGTTGGCGGTGCGCTGAAACAGGCTCAATTGCCTGACCTTGGGCGCGATGGCCGGCGCGAACTGAATGGCGCTGGCCGCCACGCCAATCACGCCGACGCGCTGATCGTTAAGGTCGACCGCATGATCCCAGCGCGCGGAGTGAAAGTAGTTGCCTTTGAAATCGGCGATGCCCGGGATCTTCGGCCACACCAGGTTGTTGAACATGCCGAGCGCGCTCACCACCACCTGCGCCTGCAGCGTCTCGCCCTGCTCGGTTTCGACCTGCCACAGGCTCGCCGCGTCGTCCCAGCGCAGCGCCTTGACCGCGGTATTGAAGCGCGTGTGTGCCGCCAGGCCGTACTTGTCGGCGCAGTCCTGGAAGTAGCCCAGAATCTCCTGCTGGCCGGCGTAGGGCCGCGACCAGTCGTTCTTGGGCTCGAAGGAGAAAGAATACAGGTGCGACTGCACGTCGCATTCCGCGCCCGGATAAGTGTTGTGCCACCAAGTGCCGCCGAGGCCGGCGGCCTTGTCGACGATGAGGAAATCGTCGATGCCGGCGCGCTTGAGCTGCATGGCCATGCACAGACCGCCGCCGCCGGCGCCGATGATGAGGAGGCGATGGCTGCGCGTGTGTGACTGCGACATGGTGATGGTCCCGGCGTTGAATGACGCCAAAGACCATAGCGCAGCGCCGGGCCACGGCTCTACACCCGATAGGCGGGTGTAGAGCGTGACGCTCAGGCTTACAGGATAACGATGTCGGTGGCGAGCAGCGTGGCGGGATGATTCGACAGGATAGCCAAGGTGGTCAGCGTCAGGCCATCGCCAGCGGCGTCATAGACCAGTTCGCCATTATTGGCGTTGTACACCAGGTGCGCGCCGTTGGGGTCGTCGCTGCTGGCGCGCAATTCATTGGCCGCCAGCACGCCCGAGGCGACGATATTGGCGACCGCCCCATGGGTGATGGCCAGGTGATCGGTGCCCGACAGCAGATCGCTAATATGCAGGCTGTCGCCGACGCCGCCGATCACGGTGAACGTATCCGCGCCTGCGCCGCCGATCAGCGTGTCGTCGCCATGCCCGGGGTTCAGCACATTGTCGCCGCTGTTACCCGTCAGTACGTTGTTGAGGCCGTTGCCACTGGCGTTGATGTCGGCGCTGCCGAGCAAGGTGAGATGCTCAACGTTGGCGGGCAGCGTGTAGCTCACGGTCGAGCGCACACTGTCGGTGCCCTCACCGCTCAGCTCCACCACTGCGTCGCCTTTGTCGACGAAGTACAGGTCGTTGCCGCGCCCGCCCAGCATGCGGTCAGCGCCAGTGCCGCCGTCGAGACGATCATTGCCGGCGCCACCTTCGAGCCGGTCGTTGCCCAAACCGCCCACCAGGCGATCGTCGCCACCGAGGCCACGCACGGTGTTCACGGCAGCATTGCCAAAGATGACGTTGTCGCTGGCATTGCCGGTGGCACTGATGGCGCTCTTGCCGGTCAGGGTCAGGGATTCGAGATTCGCACCCATCACCCAGGTGACGCTGGCGCGCGCGCTGTCGTTGCCGCCGCTGGCGAGCTCCACCACCGTGTCGGCAGCATTGTCGATGACGTAGGTATCCGCACCGGCGCCACCGGTCATGGCGTCTTTACCCAGGCCGCCGTCGAGCTGGTCTTTGCCAAGACCGCCGTTCAGGAAATCATTGCCGGCGCCGCTGCGCAGAATGTCATTGCCGGCGTTACCAAACAGTTTGTCGCTGCCGGCGTAGCCCAGCAGCACATCACCGAAGGCACTGCCCTGCACCGCCACACCCAGGCCGACGTCCTGCAGCATGAAGGACGCCATCAACTGCACTTTTTCCTGGCGTCCGATATCGGAGAACGAGACGTCGGCGACGTTCGCCACCGACATCAAAAGATGATGTGACTTGTCGAAGAACGCGACGCCGGTGACATCGCTGTCACGCAGCGAACTTTCGTTGCTGAATTTGAATTTGCCGGTGAGCACCACCGTGCCGCCTTTCGACGTGCCGGCGGTGACTTCGGTGCGTTCGTTGCTTTGAATGCCGGCGATATCGCCGAGCAGGGTATTGAGTGCGGGGCTGGTCAAGGCCTTGCTCCGCATATCGGCCTGGAGGCCAAAACGAATCGTGATCATGGGCCTCTCCTGGCGCTGAAGTCGGGATTATCTGTGCTGCTGACGGCACCAACAAGCAGGCGCCACCGTTCCGACCCGGCGCTCCTGCAAAAATTCACAATGAAAGAGACCCGTGCGCGATGACCCGCGACCGTGAACAAATGTTACTCGCGCACACGCGCGCCGAGGACGACAGCGAGGCCGGACGCGGACGCCCGGCCTCGCGGCGTTCAAGCGATGCGCAACACCAGCTTGCCCATCTGCTCGGAGTCCTGCATGCGCTTGTGCGCGGCCACCGCCTCGGCGAAGGGATAGACCTGATCGACCACCGGTTTGAGCTTGTGCGCGTTCACACACGCGACCATGGCGCGGAATTCTTCCGGGCGGCCCATGGTCGTGCCTTGAATGCGCACCTGGCGGAAAAACAGCTTGGCCATGTTGAGGCCCTTCTCTGCATTGCCGCGCGTGGCGCCGAAGAACACGTAACGGCCGCCGTTGTTGAGGGTGTCGAGCACGTCGTGCATGCCGTCGCCGCCGGCGCTGTCGATGGCGATGTCGATGCCACCGGCCACGGCCTTCAACTGCTTCACCCAAGCGGCATCGCGATAATCAAAGCCGGCGCTGGCGCCGAGCTTGACGGCCTCGGCAATCTTGTCGGCGCTGCTGCTGGTGACGAAAACTTCGGCGCCATGGGCAAGCCCCCAGGCCAGCGCAAAGGTCGCGCAGCCGCCACCGATGCCGGTCACCAGCACTTTCTGTCCGCGCGCCACTTCGCCATGGGTGACGATGGCGCGCCATGCGGTCAGTCCCGCCAGCGGCAGCGCCGCTGCTTCTTCCCACGACAGGTGCGCGGGCTTGTCGACCACCGAATCCGCCGGCACACAGATGTATTCGGCAAAGGTGCCTTGATCGGGCATGCCGAGCACGCGGAAGTTGGCGCCGCCGCAGCGCGGATCGTCGCCCCACTCCAGCGCCGGGTAGATGATCACTTCGCGGCCCACCAGGCCGGCATCGACGCCGGCGCCGACCGCATCGACCACGCCCGCGCCATCGGAGCCCGCGATGGCCGGAAAGTTGATGCGCGGATAGGCGCCGACCGTGATCCATACGTCACGCCGATTGAGCGCCGCGGTGATGACCTTGACGCGCACCTGGCCGGCTGCCGGCTCAGGGGTGGGCAGCTCTTCGATGGCGAGTTTTTCCGGCCCGCCGAGTTCACGCAGAACGAGTGCTTTCATGGTTTCAACGCCCCTTGAATTCCGCTTTCTGCTTGTTGGCAAAGGCATGGATGGCGTTGCGCGCATCTTCGGAATGACGGGCGAGGCCGGAGATGGCGCGCGTCTCGAGTTCCATCTGGGTCTCGAGCGTGTTGGAGAAGCTGTCGGCAATGAGTCGCTTGGCTTCGCCATAGGCCATGGTCGCGCCATTGGCGAGTTGTTTCGCGACGGTCATCACGCGCTCCATGAGTTCAGCGTCTGCCACCACTTCGTTGACGAGGCCCCATTCTTTCGCCTGGCCTGCGGTCAAGAGGTCGTTCATGAGGATGAGCTGCATGGCCTTCACATGGCCGACCAGGCGCGGCAGAAAGAACGTAGAGCTGCCGTCGGGCGACACGCCGGCACGGGTATAGGCCATGGTGAACTTGGCGGACTCGGCCGCGAACACCATGTCGCCACAGATGGCCATGCTGAAGCCGGCGCCGGCCGCGACGCCGTTCACCGCCACCAGGAACGGCGCGTTCATGCGCGCGAAACGCGAAATCGCGGCGTGCAGGCCGGTGGTGGCATAGCGCATGTATTCGCCCATGTTGTCACCCTGCGCGGCAAAGCTCACGAGGTCGCCGCCGGCGGAAAACATCTTGCCGGCGCCGGTGAACACCACCGCGCGGATATCAGCATTGGAATCGCAATGGGTGGCGACCTTGACCAGTTCCTCGGACATCTTGACGTTGAGGCTGTTGGCGGCGTCCGGACGATTGAGCGTGATGATGGCGACGGCGCCGTCGCGCTCGAACTTGATGGTTTCAAAATTCATGATGACCTCCCACTCTGTGAGTCTTGTTGTGTTTGTTGATAACGCTCGCGGCGCGTGTCCAGCGCCGCCATGATGCGACGACGCTGCTCGCTCGAATACTGGCTCCACGCGCCGATTTCATCGAGCGTGCGATAGCAGCCACGGCATACACCGTGCTCTTCGTCGAGGATGCAGAGACTGATGCAGGGTGAATCCATGGGGCTCTTTCAGGCGGCGCTGGCGTTGAGGGCGCCGGCATAGTCGGCGAGATACTCGAGTCCGGCAATGGCGCGACTGCCATACCAGGACACCATCTCGCCATCGATGAGTTGTACCGGCGTGGCGCCGCCCAGCAGGGCTTTCAATTCGGCGATGTGCTTGTCGCGAAACGGGTAGGGTTCGCTGCTCAAGAGACACAAGTCCGCGCCCAGCGTGGCCAGCGCTTCGCTCGCGATCACCGGATAGCGCAGTGCGCTGTGGGTGGGCACGGTCTGCCAGCCGAGCACGGCCAGCATGTTGGAGATATAGGTATCGCGCGCCACCGTCATCCATGGCTCGCGCCAGATGAGATACAGCACGCGGCGCGGCGCCAGGCCCGACGCCGCACGCGCGACTCGCGCCAGCGCCACTTCCAGCGTTTCGACCAGCTCTTGGGCGCGCTGCTCACGATCGAACACCGCCCCCATGAGCGCATAAAGCGCGATGTTGTCGCGCGGTCCGTTGGGATGGGTGACCAGCACATGGGGCACGCGCTCCTGCAGCGCGGCAAAGGTCTCGCGCGTGTTCTCGTCGATGTTGACGATCACATGGCTGGGTTCCAGTGCCAGCAGTGCTTCAATGTCGACATCCTTGGTGCCGCCGAGCTTGGGCACGCTGCGCAGCGCCTCGCGCGGGTGTATGCAAAACCCGGTGCGGCCCACCACCTGCGCGCCGAGATCCATGTCGAACAGAAGCTCGGTGATGCTCGGCACCAGCGACACGATGCGGGCGCCTTGCGCCGCCCGCGTGTGCCGCTGGCCGTGAGCATCGACCAGCCGTGCATCCCTGTCCATCAGCATGCTCGCGCCGCGCGCGGCTTACATGTTGCGCCGATACTCACCACCGACGTGATACAGCGCGCCGGAGATCTGCCCAAGAGACGCATGCTTGACCGTTTCCATGAGTTCGGCGAAGCAGTTGTCGCGACGCCGCGCGACCGCCTGCAGAGCCGTGAGGCGCTCAGCGCGCTCACCCTCGTGGATGGACTGGAAATTGCGCACCGAGCTTATCTGGTCGCGCTTCTCGTCATCGGTCGAACGCATGAGCTCGATGGTCGTCACCTGATCTTCCTCGCCGGCCTTGGGCAGGAAGGTGTTGACGCCAATCAACGGCAGGCTGCCATCGTGCTTCTTGTGCTCGTAGTAGAGACTCTCTTCCTGAATCTTGCTGCGCTGGTACATGGTGTCCATCGCACCCAGCACGCCGCCGCGCTCGGAAATGGCTTCGAATTCCTTGTATACCGCCTCTTCGACCAGGTCGGTCAGTTCGTTGACGATGAACGAGCCCTGCCACGGGTTTTCGCAGAAATTCAAACCGAGCTCGCGATTGATGATGAGCTGGATGGCGACCGCGCGCCGCACCGAATCTTCGGTCGGCGTGGTGATGGCTTCGTCATAGGCATTGGTATGCAGGCTGTTGCAGTTGTCGAACAAGGCATACAGCGCCTGCAGCGTGGTGCGGATATCGTTGAAGTTGATCTCCTGGGCATGCAGGCTGCGGCCCGAAGTCTGGATGTGATACTTCAACTGCTGGCTGCGCGGGCTCGCGCCGTAGCGCTCGCGCATGGCGCGCGCCCAGATGCGGCGTGCAACGCGACCGATGACGGTGTATTCCGGGTCCATGCCATTGGAGAAGAAGAACGACAGGTTGGGCGCGAAATCATCGACCTTCATGCCGCGCGCCAGGTAATACTCGACGATGGTGAAGCCATTGGACAGCGTGAATGCCAGCTGCGATATCGGGTTCGCGCCGGCTTCGGCGATGTGGTAGCCGGAAATCGACACGCTGTAGAAGTTGCGCACCGCGTGCTCGACAAAATACTGCTGCACGTCGCCCATCATCTTCATGGCGAACTCGGTGGAAAACACGCAGGTGTTCTGCGCCTGGTCTTCCTTCAGGATGTCCGCCTGCACCGTGCCGCGCACCGATTCGAGCGTGCGCTTCTTGATGGCGGCATAGGTCTCGGCGTCGACCACCTGGTCGCCGGAAATACCAAGCAGACCCAGGCCCAGGCCTTTGTTGCCGGCCGGCAGTTCGCCCTTGTAGACCGGACGGTTACGGCCTTCGAAGTATTTCGCAATCTTCTTTTCGGCCGCCGGCCACTGACCGCTGTCCTTCAAATGCTTCTCGACCTGCTGGTCGATGGCGGCATTCATGAAGAACGCCAGCACGATGGGCGCCGGGCCATTGATGGTCATCGACACCGAAGTGGTCGGTGCGCAGAGGTCGAAGCCTGAATAGAGCTTCTTGGCATCGTCGACGGACGCAATGGACACACCCGAGTTGCCGACCTTGCCGAAGATGTCCGGGCGCTCGTGCGGGTCTTCACCGTACAGCGTGACCGAATCGAAGGCCGTCGACAGACGCGCCGCCGGCTGCCCGGCCGACAGGTAATGGAAACGGCGGTTGGTGCGCTCGGGCGTACCTTCACCGGCGAACATGCGGGTCGGGTCTTCGCCTTCGCGACGATAGGGGAAAGTGCCGCCGGTGTAGGGGTAGGCGCCCGGCAGGTTCTCACGCATCAGGAATCGCAGTTGATCGCCCCACCCGTCGAACCTCGGCGGCGCAATCTTCGGAATCTTCTGGTGGCTCAAGCTGGTGCGGTAGTTGTCGCCTTCAATCGCCTTGCCACGCACTTCGTAGCTGAATTTCGGACTGGTGATGCCCTTCAGGCGCGCCGGCCAGTCGAGCAACAGCTGACGGCCTTCGGCGCCGAGGTCGTCGAGCGCGGCGTTGTAGCGCTGACGGAGCGTCGCCAGGCTGCGATCACCGGCGACGGTGAGCGCACTCTGCGCGTAGGGCGACAACGCTTCCGGCAGCTCCTTGTCATCCAGCGACTTCAGCGCCTCGTAGACATGCTGGGCGCGGTTGGCGGCCTCGCACAGGCTCTCGACGCCGGCATTGATGCTGCGGCCCTGCTCGGCAATCTCGGCCAGATAACGCGTGCGGCTGCCGGGGATCAGCACCGTCGCGCGCGGCTCACGCAGGCTGGTGTCGAGCACCGGCACCCAGGCCTGGGTGTCGAGCGACAACTTTTCGGCGAGGCGCTGACACAGGTTGACGAACATCCACGACAGACCCGGATCGTTGAACTGGCTGGCGATGGTCGGATAGACCGGGATGTCGGCATCGTCGATGTCGAAGCGGTTGTGATTGCGCTTCCACTGCTTGCGCACGTCGCGCAGCGCATCGTCGGCGCCGCGCTTGTCGAACTTGTTCAGGATGATGAGCTCGGCGAAGTCGATCATGTCGATCTTCTCGAGCTGGCTGGGCGCGCCGAATTCACTGGTCATCACGTAAATCGGCAAATCCACCAGGTCGACAATTTCGCTGTCGCTCTGGCCGATGCCGGCGGTCTCGACGATGACGAGACCAAAGCCCGCGGCCTTCAGGAACGCGATGGAATCGCCAAGCATGGCGCTGGTCGACAGATGCTGACGGCGGGTGGCCATCGAGCGCATGTAGAGATTCTCATGCCGCAGGCTGTTCATGCGGATGCGATCGCCGAGCAGCGCGCCGCCGGTGCGACGGCGGGTCGGATCGACGGCCAGCACGGCCACCTTGCGCTCGGGGAAGTACTGGCAGAAGCGCGACAGGATTTCGTCCGTCACCGAACTCTTGCCGGCGCCGCCGGTGCCGGTGATGCCGATCACCGGCACATGCTTGCCGGCGAGCTGCCATTGCTTGCGCAAGGTGTCGAGCTTGCTGCCGGCAATGACGCCGTCTTCCAGCGCCGACAGCATCTGTGCG
Organism: Gammaproteobacteria bacterium; assembly: GCA_020849475.1. Taxonomy (GTDB): domain Bacteria; phylum Pseudomonadota; class Gammaproteobacteria; genus JADJYF01. The sequence goes on along the minus strand of JADLGE010000064.1, from coordinate 118,122 downwards.
ACGGCGAGGTAGTTATCACTGCTGGCGGCTTCCGGCGCCGCGCTCGCGACGCGTGCCGCCTCGGTGCGCTGCACGAGATCGGTAATCATGCCGAGCAGGCCCATGCGCATGCCGTCATGGGGGTGGTAGATGCGCTCGACGCCATATTTCTGCAGCACGTCGATTTCTTCCGGGGTGATGGTGCCACCGCCGCCGCCGAACACGCGGATATGACCGGCGCCGGCTTCACGCAGCATGTCGACCATGTAGCGGAAATATTCGTTGTGCCCGCCCTGGTAGGAACTGATGGCGATGCCGTCGGCGTCTTCCTGGATGGCGGCGCGCACCACGTCCGCGACCGAACGATTGTGACCGAGATGCACCACTTCCACGCCCTCGCCCTGGATCAGACGGCGCATGACGTTGATGGCGGCGTCATGGCCGTCGAACAGTGACGCGGCGGTCACGAAACGCATGGGCGTGGTGGCAACGGCGCTGTCGGGCGCGTTGTCGCTTATATCCTTGGCTCTGGTGTTCATGTCGGGCTCCCCGTTTGCTCATGCGCTGGACTCAACACCAACGCGGTCTGTCTCTTGAGTGATTCGTGCAGAAATTGAATGTGGTCCTGGGCGTCGGGCGTCACCAGCCATTGGTAGACGATGCCGATGATGGCGGCGCAGAACTGTTCGGCGGTGCCGGCGATATCGACGTCCGGCGCGATGCGGCCGGCGTCGATGCCGGTCTGGATCCAGGCCGCGACGTCGCGCCGACGGCGCTCGTGGATATTGGCCACCACTTGTTTTACTTCGGCGTCCGGGCCGATGGAATCGAACCACAGCATGTAGAAGGCGCGGATGTGATCGCTGCCTTCAACGATGAAGCGGAAGTGAGCGTCGGTGGCGGCAGCGATGGCATCGACGCCAACCTTGTCCTTGACCACGCGGCGCAGCTCACGCAGCCAGGACTCGCCTATCGAGCGGATGATGAACGCCGACAGACCGCCCTTGCTCCTGAAACGATAGCTGGCCAGACCGCGGCTGTAGCCGGCGCGCTCTCCCACTTCTTTCAAGGTGGTGCCGGCCGCGCCGCGCTCGCAGATCAGGGCGACCGCCGCGTCGAGCATGCGCTGATCCGACAAGGCGGTGCGCTCGGCCTGGGTGCGGCGTTCGATCTGATCGATTTTGACGGTGGCGGCCATGGGTCGATTATTCCCCGGCGGCTTACTTGTTTGCAACAAGCAAGTAGCGGCCAGTACCCGCCCCTGCGGCGCCATGGGGCGCATGCCATCGAGCGGGCTATCCATTGGTCACCACAATCCGCCACGCGCGGCGCGGGAGTTATCGTCTCCATCGCCTTCCTGTAGCATCCCGTCAATGCGCTACTGCATGAGCCCGCCGCCCTGACATCGTTAGCCCTCGTCAGCCCATGCGCCTGAGATTGCCGAGCAGCGGTCTCGTCATCCTCCTGACTCTGACGGTGGTGTTGGCGGTTGAATTCGCGGTGGAAGTGCTGGTGCGTCAGCACGAACTGCGCCGCGAACAGGAACAGACCCTGGCCGTTCTCAACGGTGTGCGGGCGCGGGTCGAGAAGCTCATTTACCGCGACCTCTACGTGGTCCGCGCGCTGGCAAACCATATCGCCGCCGTGCCCGACATCGACCAGGCTGGTTTCGATGCCTACGTGCAGCGGCTGCTACGCACACCGACGGCCTTGAGTCACGTCGCGGCCGCCCCCAATCTCACCATTCGATTCGTCTATCCGCTGGCCGGCAACGAGGCGCTGCTGGGCATGGACTACCTGGCCATGCCGGCCCAGCGCGCGGCCGTCAACAACACCATCCTGCGTCGAACCATGATGATCTCCGGCCCCATCGCGCTGCGTCAGGGCGGCAGCGGCTTCGTCGCACGCGAACCGGTGATATTGCCCACTGAAACGGGTCCACCGGCCATCTGGGGCCTGGTGGCGGCCGTCATCAAGCAGGACGAGCTGTACCGCGTGGTGGGCCTCGACGCGGCGCGCACCACGCTCGATATCGCAGTGCGCGCGGACGACATCCCCGACGGCGCCGCACAGCCGGTGTTCTACGGGAATGCCACGGTGTTTTCGCGCGACAGCGTACGCACCATCGTCAATCTGCCGATAGGGCGCTGGGTGATTGCTGCGCATCCCCGCGCCGGTTGGCTGGCGGGCGTCACGCCGACGCTGTGGTTGATGCGCCTCGCGGCACTGGCCCTGGCGGCGGTGCTGGCAGCGCTGCTGCAATCCCGCGCCCGCCATTTACGCGAACAGATGAGTGCGCTCGAGGCCCTGCAGCGCTCAGAGCAGGCCCTGCGTCGCAGCCGCCAGGATTTGATCAACGCCATCGACGCGCTGGCGGAAGGCTTTGCGCTGTGGAATCAGCAGGACCGGCTCGAGGTCTACAACCAGCAGTTGCCGAAGATGTTGCCGGCGCTCGCCGGCGTCATCCAGGTCGGCATGCCGTTTCAAAGTCTGGTCGAGGCCATGGCCAATCTCGGCGTGGTCGGCAGCGACGAGAAAAGAGAAGACTGGATAGCGCGGCGGCTGGAACAACACCGCGCACCTGGCGGCGCACTGGAAGTCCGTACGCGCGCCGGCCGCACCGTGTCGATTTCCGAGTACCACACGGCCGACGGTTACGTGGTCGGCCTGTATACCGACGTCACGGAAATACGCGCGGCCGAAGAACACATTCGCTACCGCGCCTATTTCGATCCGCTGACGGCCTTGCCGAACCGCGAAAATTTCATGAACCAACTCGCCCAGACCGTCGCCGAATCGCAGCGCGACCAGCGCCAGTTCGCGCTGCTGTTCGTCGACCTCGATCGCTTCAAGAACGTCAACGACACCCTGGGCCACGCGGTCGGCGACAAGCTGCTGGTCGAAGCTGGCAAGCGCCTGACCGACTGCCTGCGCCACAGCGACACCGTGGCGCGCTTCGGCGGTGACGAATTCACGGTCATCATGCGCGACATCGACAACGCCATGAATGCCGCGCATTGCGCCGAAACTTTGATCGAGGCGTTGACCGAAGGCTTCGAACTGGCCGAGCAGGTGGTGCATACCGGCGCCAGCATCGGCATTACGCTCTACCCGGTCGATGGCGCCGATGGCCACACCTTGCTGCGCAACGCTGACATGGCGATGTACCGCGCCAAGGCTCGCGGCCGCAACACCTTTCGCTTCTTCGCCGCCGAGATGACCACGCGCGCCGAGCACTTCGTCGCCCTCGAAAAGGATCTGCGCCTTGCCCTCAGCCGCCGGCAATTCGATTTCGATTACCAGCCCGTGGTGCGCCTCGACGACGGCGCCTTGGCCGGCGCCGAAGCCTTGCTGCGTTGGCGTCACCCGCAGCGCGGTGCGGTGTCCCCCGGCGAGTTCATTCCGGTCGCCGAGGAGACGCGCCTGATTGTCGATATCGGCGCGTGGGCACTGCGCCATGCGTGCCGCACCGCCGCTGCCTGGTGCGCGCGCGACGGCGGCGCCTTGCCGCGCCTTGCGGTCAATGTCTCCGGCCGCCAGTTGTGGGGTGGATTCGATGGCGCGTTCGTGGCGGAGGTGCTGGCCGAGAGCGGGTTCCCGGCCGAGCGTCTGGTATTCGAAATGACCGAATCCCTGCTGATCGACGAAGACCGCCGGGTCGGCGCGATCCTGCGTGAGTTCCGCGATCTTGGCATCGGCATCGCCCTCGACGATTTCGGCACCGGCTATTCAGCCCTGGGCTACCTGCGGCGCTTTCCCGTGACGATGCTGAAAATCGACCGCTCATTCGTCGGCGACATCGAGAGCAACGTCAGCGATGCGCGCCTGGTCGAGTCAATCATCGCTCTCGGTCGTGCGTTGAACCTGACGGTGGTGGCGGAAGGTGTGGAAAGCGCGGGACAAGCCGCGCTATTGCGCAACCTCGGCTGCGAACTCGCGCAGGGCTATTTCTTTGCGCGGCCGATGGCCGCCGGGGACTTCGAGAAACGCTACGGGATGTGAAGCGCGGGAGACGGGGTTAATCGGCGCCGCCCATTCCGGGGAACGGACGACGCCGAGAAGGCAAGTCAGTCTGACTGCTTAGCCACGGGCGCGACGGCTTGCGCCGCGACGACCGATGCTGACCATGGCGGCCAGCGCGCTACCAATCATGATGACCGACGACGGCAGCGGCACCGGCGCGGCATTCACCGAAGCGGTGAAGCCCGTGCCGAAGTCGCCACCATTGCCACCGACCAGCCAGTGGTAAGTGCCGCCGGCCAGGGAGAACACCTGGGAGACGAACCCTTCGGTGGCCAAAGTCACCTTGTAGAGCGGCTCCGAGGCACCCTTCAGACCGAACACGAACGGACCAGCCGGATCGGAAAATGCCACTGCCAGCAATTCAAGGGTGTAGTTGCCTGCAGCCAGCGTGATATTGCCGCTGTCAGCCCAGCTACCCGCCTTGAAACCGCTGTCCACAACCTGGGCTTGAGAGCCCATGCTGAAGGTCAGCAGCACCAGCAGCGCACTGATCATCGAGTACTTACTTAAAAGTTTCATAACCATCATCCTTACAAACACTAATCAACAAACAGCGCGGTAACTTCCTGAGCCGCGTTTCAGCTTCAGAGCGACTTTTTTTACCGCTCTTCTACCTGAGGTCGACTATAGCAAAGGGCACGGTACGGCCGGCACGGCAGCCCCTACCCCTTTCTGGGCGTGTGTCACAGCTTTGACACGAAGCGTGGCGAAATGGTCGGGATCTCGACGCCACGCAAAATTCGCGGCGTGCGTGGGTCACAAAACGCGTGGGAGCTCTGACGCGCGGAGTGTGCGTGTGATCGGCTGCGCAAAAAAATGTGTCAACGCTGCGGCGAGCATGTGAGCGGATCTAGCGGTCAAGCCTTCTTGACGAACTCACTTTTCAATTTCATCGCACCGATACCGTCTATCTTGCAGTCGATATCGTGATCGCCATCGACCAGGCGGATGTTCCTGACCTTGGTGCCAACTTTCACGACCGACGACGAGCCCTTCACTTTCAAATCCTTGATGACCGTCACCGCGTCGCCGTCGACCAGCGTATTGCCGAAGGCATCCTTGAATACGCGCACCTCGTCGCTGCTTGACGTTGGTGCATCGGGTGACCACTCGTGTGCACATTCGGGGCACACGAGATTATTGCCGTCTTGATAGCTGAATTCGGAATTGCATTGGGGACAGGGTGGTAAAGCACTCATGGTCGAGTTTCTCCAGATCGAAAGCGAATAGAGCGATCTTCACGCAGTCACGAGATCACGCGAATCAGACCTTCCTGCGCGACCGAGACCACCAGCCGGCCGTCGAGATCGTAGAAGCTGCCGCGCGCCAGACCGCGCGCGCCCGACGAAGTCACACCCTCGCAGACATACAGCAACCACTGGTCCATCTTGAAAGCGCGATGAAACCACATCGCATGGTCGAGACTGGCAAGAAAAATATTTTCGGTCAGCACGCGCAACCCTTGTGGCATGAGCAAGGTGGTGATGAGCCCGTAGTCGGACAGATAGGCCAGGATGGCGCGATGCAGTTGCGGATCGTCCGGCAAGGCCGCGACCGTGCGCAGCCACACGCGCCGCAATGGTGGCGTGCCCTTGGCCGGGTCGCTGAAATAGGCATCGATGGGGCGCAGTTCAAACGGCGCGGCGATGTTGGCAATGCGCTGCACCTTGGGCGATGCGCCCTGCATGTTCAGTTCGTCGAATGACACGCGCGCCAGTTCTTCCGGTCGCGGCACGACAGGCGCGGCGGCCTGGTATTCAATGCCGTCTTCGCGCACCTGGAAAGACGCTTCGAGCGTAAATATCGGCCGCCCGTATTGAATCGCGGTCACACGTCGCGCGGCGAACGCACGGCCATCACGGCTGCGCTCGACTTCATAGATGACCGGATTCTGCGAATCGGCCTCACGCAGAAAATAGCAATGGATGGAATGCACGTCGCGGCCGTCGACCGTCGACTGCGCGGCCTTGATGGCTTCGCCCAGCACCTTGCCGCCGTAGACCCGCTTCAGATGCGTGTCGCTGACGGCGCCGCGAAAGAGATTTTCTTCGAGTCGTTCGAGGGCGAGGCCTTGCACCAGGCGCGTGAGTGCGGGATCCATGCCTGGCGCTCAGGTGAAAGCGTGTTCGGCGGCGGGAAAACTCACCGTCTTCACCTCACGCACGTAGTTGCCGATGGCGACGTGGATGGAATCGGCGCCAACCATGTAGTTCTTGGAAAAGCGCGTGCGCTTGCCGGGCGCGATGTCGAGGATGTCGTAGAGCACCAGGATCTGCCCGTCCACCTGCGGCCCGGCGCCGATGCCGATCACCGGCACCGCGGCGGCGGCGGTGATCTCGGCGGCGAGCGCGGTCGGCACGCATTCCAGCAACAGCACGTCGGCGCCCGCCTGCTCGAGCGCCAGTGCGTCTTCCTTCATCTTGCGCGCTGCCGCTTCTTCGCGGCCTTGCACGCGGTAGCCGCCAAACTTGTGTACGGCCTGCGGCGTCAGGCCGAGATGCGCGCACACCGGGATGCCGCATTCAGTGAGGCGCGCGACCATGTCGATTTCGAGTTCTCCCCACTCGAGCTTGACCATCTCCGCGCCGCCTTCCTTCATGAGCCGCGCGGCATTGCGTAAACAGGCTTCGCCCGAGGCGTAACTCATGAACGGCATGTCCGCCATCAACAACGCGCGCTTGATGCCGCGTGACACCAGGCGCGTGTGATAGACCATTTCGTCCATGGTGACCGGGATGGTGGTGGTGTGCCCCTGCACGACCATGCCCAGCGAGTCGCCGACCAGGATGAAATCGATACCGGCTTCATCGAGCACCCGCGCAAACGAAGCGTCGTAGGCGGTGAGGCTTGCGATCTTTTCGCCATCGACTTTCATCTGGCGCAGGCTGCGGGTCGTGACGTGTCCCGCCACTTCGTGATGCTGACTCATGGCTGTCCTCCAAGCTTGGCGGTCTTGCGCGCGACGCCTTCTTCAAAGCGGCTCAAGGCCACCGGCGCACGCTCGTGAAAACCTTCGCCTATCAAGTCCATGCCGTCATGGGCGCTGACCGCGAAGCGCACACTGCGCGCGCTGACTTCGATGACCCGCGCGGTGGCGGTCACCGTCATGCCCACCGGTGTGGCCGCCAGATGTTTGACGTCGACATGCGTGCCAACCGACACCCAGCCGGCCGGCAGCAGCGGCGCGATGGCGTCGGCGCAGGCCATTTCCATGAGCATGATCATCTGCGGCGAGGCGTAGACCGCCGGCAGACTCGGATAGGCATGGGCCACCGTCAATTCAAAACTGACCACGACCTCGCGGCGGGCTTCGGTGGAGAGCGGGATGAGCGTGGTTAAATCCATGGTGGCCTTGGGTCGCGAATGTGGGTCAGAACGTCTTCAGCCAATCGCGTAACGCGGTGGCGATGTCGTCCGGAGAATCTTCCTGGATGAAGTGCAGGCCCTTGACCGTCACCTCGGTGGTGTTCGGCCAACTGCGCGCGACCTCGGCCGGTGCGCCGTTCATGATCATGCCGGGTGTGGCGCTGATGAAAAGCTTGGGCATCGTTGCAGTCTTGAGATACGCGCCATAGGCATCGACCAGCGCGCAGACCTCGGCCGGCTGATTGGCGAGCGGGATCTGGCGCGGCCAGGTGAGCGTCGGCCGGCGATCTTCGCCAGCGTTGCGAAACGGTGCGCGATAGGCGTCCATCTCTTCTTCGCTCAAGGGGCGCAGGATGGACTTCGGCAGCACGTTTTCAACGAACACGTTCTTGGCCAGCACCAGATCCTCGCCCGCCTCCGAACGGAACGCGCGAAAGATTTCGGTGGCGGCCGCCGGCCATTCGTCCCAACGCAGCGGTTTGACGATGCCTTCCATGTGCGCGACCGCGGCGGCCGCACCCGCATGACGGCGCATCCAGTCGAAGCCCAGCGCCGAACCCCAGTCGTGCAGCACCAACACCACGTCGCGTTCGATGCCGATAGCTTGAAATGCGCCGTCGAGATAATGGCTCTGCTCGGCGAACGTATAGCGCCCGGGACCGGAGTCCGGCAGCTTGTCCGAGTCGCCCATGCCAATCAGATCGATGGCGATGCAGCGACCAAGGTCCGCCAACTTGGGCAGGATGTTGCGCCACAGATAGGACGAAGTCGGGTTGCCATGCTGGAACACGATGGGACGGCCACTGCCCATTTCGACGTAGGCCATACGCCGACCGTCAACAGTGACGAATTTTTTTTGCTGGGACCAACTGTTCATGGGGTGATGCTCCGCTGACGCAGGGGGGGTGGATGCATGACGCACGGCGGGCGCGGGCTGCTTCATCGCAACCCGCGCAGCGTGCTCAGCGTGCCTTGAGGCGCTCGGCCATGGCGATGATGCGCTGGGCCTGCACTTCATGGGGCTTGTCTATCATCTTGCCATCGAGTTGCAGTGTGCCGGCATCGGGATTGGCGGCAAACAGGTCAAGCACCGCGCGTGCATGCGCCACTTCGGCGTCGCTCGGGCTGAAGGCCTGGTTGATGACCGGCACCTGGGCCGGATGAATGGCAATCTTGCCGGTGAAGCCATCGCGACGCGCTTCATTGCACACGCGCTCGAGACCGGCCAGATCGCGGAAGTCCGCCATCACCGTGTCGACCGCCTGCACTCCCGCGGCGTGGGCCGCGAACAGGCACAGCGCACGCACCAACACGAACGGCGAGGTCCATTGACCATTGGCTTCGAGATTGGAACTCGCGCCCACGGCTGCGCCCAGATCTTCAGCGCCCCAGGTCAGACCGCGCAGGCGCGGCGTGTGCTTGTTGTAACTGCCGAGGCCAAAAGGCGCGGCGGCGGTCTCGGTGGCTACCGGCAGGATGCCGATGCTGCCGGCGGCAAGGCCGTGCTCCGCTTCGAGCACGTCGAGAAAACGCGCGACCGTGACGATGTCTTCCGCACCATTGGTCTTGGGCAGGATGATGCCCTTGGGCGCGGCCGCCGCGACCGCCGCGATGTCGTGCAGGACATAGGGGCCGTCGAGCGGATTGCAGCGCACCCAGAACTCGACATTGGGATTGGTGCCGGCTTTCAGAAACTCACGCACCATCTCGCGCGCGATGGGCTTGCGGCTGGCGGCCACCGAGTCTTCCAGATCGAGAATCACGCAGTCGGCGCCGCTGTCCGACGCCTTGGCCATTTTTTTATCGCTGTCGCCGGGCGCGAACAGCAGCGAACGCAGGCTCATTTCGGCTTCCTCAGCATGAGGCCGGAGCGCTTGCACACCGCCACCAACTGGTTCTTCTGGTTGTAGGCGCGGTGCGCAAATATCACCACGCCGTTCTGCGGGCGGGATTTGCTTTCGCGCAGTTCCAGCACTTCCGATTCGACGCGGATGGTGTCGCCGTGAAACAGCGGCGCCGGGAAACGCACTTCATCCCAGCCGAGATTGGCGACGGTGGTGCCGAGCGTGGTGTCGTGCACACTGATGCCGACCATGAGTGCCAGCGTGAAGGCACTGTTGACGATGCGCTGACCGAACTCGGTCTCGTTACGGCAATACTCTTCGTCCAGATGCAGGCGCGCCGGATTGTGGGTCATTGCCGTGAACAGCACGTTGTCGGTCTCGGTGAGCGTGCGATGGATCGCGTGCTTGAAAATCTGTCCGACCTGAAATTCTTCGAAATAAAGACCCGCCATGCTGTCGTCCCCTCGTTTGAAAGTGCTGGTGAATGTGCGCGCATTATAGAGCCGCGCTCACGATTATTCGCGGGCGCGATAGCGCGCGAGGACGGCCAGCGCCGGGCCTTCGGCACGGGTCGCATCGCGCGGCACCTTGAGCAGCGCCTCGAGTTCATCTGGCACCCGGTTCGCCGGGTAATAGGCCGGGAAATCGGCGGCGGGAAAGGCCGTCGCGCCAAGCATGAGCACATAGGGACACGCGCCGAGCGCCTCGCGCAAGGTCGAGAGGGAATCACGCTGACTCGGCGGTGGCCGGCTGTAGCGGCGACCATGCAACATGAACATCTCGGCCATGGTTGAACTGACGCAGGCATCCTTGGGCAGCCGTCCCCCGAGTTCACCCATCACCTGCAGCACGCGCAGCGAGAAGGCGCTGGCGCTGCGCGCTGCGCGCAGGCTGTCGTGGCCGTACCAACTGCTCATGCGCGCCGTGATTTTTTCATCGTCACCACTGGCGTTCGCGATGCCGAGCGTTATCTGCAACACGCTCGGCGCCACCACCAGCGCCAGCAGCGCCGCGGCCACGACCGGCGCGGCGCGCGCCCACGCGGCAGGGCCATGCATGCGCCCCACGCGCACCAGGCCGAGCGCTGCGTAGGCCGCGAACAGCGGCAGCAGAATCAGCAGAAAGCGCGCGAAATGATTGGGATAGGGCCACATCACGATGACGCCGAAATACAGCAGGCCATACCAGGCGTCGAGCGCAGCCGCGCGCAGTCGCTCAATCAAGATGAGTCCGGCGGGCGCCAGCAACAGTGTGAGCAGGATGGCGCTGTGGCGTCCGCCCAGAAAATCGAAGCAGCGCACGAAGTGATAGGCCAAGGCGCGCAGATTGGTCGGCACTTGTTCGACGAGCGCCAGCAGCACCGGCGCGATGCCTTGGCCGAACAGATTGTGCGTATAGCTGCCGCCCCAGCCCGTAAGCGCTTTCACCGCCATCCACGCCAGCGGTGCGCTGAGCGCGAGCAGCGGCGTCAGGCGTGCGTCACGCGCGCGCGTGCGCCACAGCCAGCATGCGAGCAGCGCGGCGACCGCGAACCACCCGACCCCGCGCGTGACGGCCGCGGCGCCTAACAACAGCCCGGCGCCGTACCACTCGCGCGTGTCGGCTCGCGGTGACGCCAGCAGGGCCAGCGCGGTCATGGAAAAGGCGAGGTACAAGGGTTCGCTGAACAAACCCATGGCGGTGAACAGGGCAATCGGCGTCAGGGCCAGTGTCGCGGCGGCGAGCGTCGCGCCGACCACATCGCAGCCTGCGCGCCGCGCCCAACAGCCGGCGGCCACCACCGCCCAGGCCTGCAGCAGCGCATTGAGCGCATAAGCCTGCACCGGTGTGCCGCTACCGATACCGAGCGCCGCCATCAAGAGCGGATAGAGCGGCGGAAAGGGATAGTGTTGGAACAGGCGCGCGCCAAAGTCGATGTCGCTGCCGTGCCAGGGCGACAGCCAGTCGGCCAGCAGCACGTACACCGCGGCATCGGAATTGATGCCGGCCAGCGTCGGTTTGACCGCCACCCATAACAGCAGCGCGGCGCTGACCACGCCGAGCGGCAAGGCCCAGCCAATACCGACCGTCGCTGGCTTTCGACGGTCGGCGGCCGAGGTCATGCGCTCAGCCGCGCGCGTTGGCGATGAATGCGTCGGCGTAGCTGTCGCGCAACCGGCTCTTCTGCACCTTGCCCATGGTGTTGCGCGGCAGGTCGCTCACGATGACGATGCGCTTGGGCAGCTTGAAGCCGGCCAGGCGCGCGCGCAGATGGGCGAGCACCGCTGCTTCGTCAAACTCACCACGTGGGATGACCGCCGCCATCACCGCTTCGCCGAAGTCGGGATGGGGCACGCCGAACACTGCCGATTCGACCACGTTCGGCAGTTCGTCGAGCTCGCTTTCGATTTCCTTGGGATAGACGTTGAGGCCGCCGCTGATGATCATGTCCTTGCTGCGACCGACGATGAATAGATAGCCGTCTTCATCGAAGCGCCCTTGGTCACCAGTGCGAAAGAAGCCATCGGCGCTGAATGCCGAGGCGCTCTGCTCTGGCAGACGCCAGTAACCACGGAACACATTCGGCCCGCGCACTTCGATTTCACCAATCTCGCCCTGTGCGAGCGGCGCGCCCTGCTCGCTCACAATGCGCACATCGGTGCCGGCCAGCGGCAGCCCCACTGAACCGGCGCGACGTTCGCCGTGCAGGGGATTGGAGGTGTTGATGCCGGTTTCCGTCATGCCATAGCGTTCGAGGATTACCTGGCCGGTGCGCGCGCTGAATTCATGGAAGGTCGATTCCAGCAGCGGCGCCGAGCCCGAAATGAACAAGCGCACCGACGCGCAGGCGTCGCGATTGAAGCCAGCCAGGCTGAGCAGGCGCGTGTAGTACGTCGGCACGCCGGCAAACAGGCTCGCACCCGCCAGCCCTTGCAGCACTTCCTCGGCCTCGAAGCGTGCGTGAAAGCGCAGCCGCATACCAGCCAGCATGGCCGGGTGCAAGGTAATGAACAAGCCATGCACGTGGTAGAAGGGCAGCGCGTGCAGCAACACGTCTTCACGCACGAAACCCCACGTGTCGCGCAGCGCCACGGCATTGCGGAACAGGTTGTCGTGGGTGATGGGAATGCCCTTGGGCGTGCCGGTGGTGCCCGAGGAATACAGCAGTGCGGCGACGCCATCGCCGCTGGCGTGATGGGTCTCGAACTGGGTGTCCGCCGCCGCCCAGGCGGCCGCTATCTCACCTTCGCCGTGGGCATCGAGCGTCATGCGTCGCGGCGCGCTGGCGCACTGCGCACAGGCCGCTTCGATGCGCCCCTCGAGTTGCGGGTCGTGCACCACCAGGCGCGCGCCGGAGTTGCCGATGAAGAACGCCAGCTCACGCTCGCTGTAGGAGCTGTTCAAGGGCTGGTAGATGACGCCGGCGCGCAGGCAGCCGAGATACAGCCACACCAGCGCCACGCTTTTTTCAGCGACGACCGCCGCGCAGTCGCCGGTTTTCAAACCCAGCGCGCCCAGGGCATGGGCGACCTGCGCGCTGGCACGCTCGGCGTCGCCATAGGTGTAGCGCGTGCCGTCCTGCAGTTCGAGAAAATCGGCGCCATGGTCGAAGCCCGCCGCCAGGCGGGCGTAAAGATTGGCGTTGTCGCTCATGTCGGTCATAGGTATTCGCGCCCTCGCCTACAGCGAGCGCCCGATCAGCTCCTTCATGATTTCGTTGGACCCGCCGTAAATCATCTGCACGCGCGAGTCGGTGAAATAGTGGGCGACCGGGTACTCGAGCATGTAGCCGTAGCCGCCATGCAATTGCAGACACTGGTGGGCAGTCTCGAACTGCTTCTCGCTGCACCACCACTTGGCCATCGAGGCGGTCTCGTTGTCGAGCGTGCCGGCGTTCAACTGTTCGATGCAATGGTCGAGGAACACGCGCGCGATCTTGGTCTCGGTCTTGAGTTCGGCGAGCTTGAACTTGGTGTTCTGGAAATCCAGCAAGGTCTGGCCGAAGGCCTTGCGCTGCTTGCAATAGTCGATGGTGCCTTCCAGCACCGCTTCCATGGCCGCCACCGCCGACACGCCGATGATCAAGCGCTCGCGCGGCAGCTGTGCCATGAGCTGGTAAAAGCCCTGCCCTTCGACACCGCCGAGAATGTTCTCGACCGGCACGCGCACATCGTCGAAGAACAGTTCACAAGTGTCCTGGCCCTTCATGCCGACTTTCTTGAGCGGCTTGTTGCGGCGGAAACCGTCCAGCTCATCGACTTCCACCATCAGCAATGAAATGCCTTTGGCGCGCGCTTGCGGATCGGTCTTGCACACCACGCAGATCAAATTGGCGTTGTAGCCGTTGGTGATGAAAGTCTTGGCGCCATTCAGGACGTACTCGTCGCCGTCGCGCTGCGCGCGGGTCTTGATCGCCTGCAGATCGGAGCCGGTGCCGGGCTCGGTCATGGCGATGGAGGTGATGATCTCGCCACTTGCCATGCCCGGCAGCCAGCGAAGTTTCTGCGCCTCGGTGCCGTAGCGCACCAGGTAATGGGCGACGATGCTTTGAATGCCGTTGCCGAAGCTCGAGATGCAGGCGCGCGACAGCTCTTCATAGGTGATGACGTCGAAACCGAAATCGCCGCCGCCACCGCCGTAGTCGGCGGACACATCGGGCAACAGCATGCCGACCGCGCCGGCCTTGGCCCAGGCTTCCGGCTCCGGCCGGCCCTGTTCTATCCAGCGCTCGCGATTGGGCACGAACTCGGTTTCGATGAAGCGGCGCACGGTGTCGCGATAGAGTTCGTGGTCCGGGGTCATCCACGGCGAATGATAGGGATTCATGGCGAGGCTCCGATAAACAAAAGCGATTGGCGGCTCATGCACCGAAATGCATGGCCGCAGGTGCATCACGAGAGATGGTGCAGCCAGCTACGCGCGCCAGCGGCCGACGGTTCAGCGCGCCACCGCATGCCGCCCGCGGCGGCATTGCGGTGGCCGTGGGCAAACTCAGGCGGAATGCAGGCCGAAGATCGACACGCTCGCGACGTTGCGGAACGGATGCCCACCGAGATTATGGGTGAGCCCGAGGCTCGGCGACTTGAGCTGACGCTTGCCGGCGCGGCCGAGCAGCTGCAAATACATCTCGTAGGCCATGCGCAGGCCGGTGGCGCCGATGGGATGACCGAAACATTTCAGGCCACCGTCAATCTGACACGGCACCTGGCCGTCGGCGTCGAACTTGCCGTCCAGCACGTCCTTGATCGCCCCGCCCGGCACCGACAGACCGAGATCTTCCATCACCACCAGTTCAGTGACGGAGAAACAGTCATGCACCTCGGTCATGTCCAGCTGCGCGACGGGGTTGGTCACGCCTGCTTCCTTGTAGGCGCGCTCGGCGGCGATGCGGGTGGTCAGCAGATAGCTGCCGTCCCACGCGGTATTGGACATTTCGAGGCCGTTGCTCGGCGCGAGCTGCATGGCTTTGACCGTCACCATGTCCTTGATGCCCATCTCGCGTGCCTTCTCGACGCTGGTGACGATGGCACAGGCCGCGCCGTCGCTGACACCGCAGCAGTCATAGAGACCGAGAGGATAGGCGATCATCGGCGCGTTCAAGGCCTGGTCTTCGGTGATGGCTTTCTGCAGATGGGCCTTGGGGTTCAAGACGCCGTTCTGATGGCTCTTGTAGGAGATGTGCGCCATGGCGCGCTTGAGATCCTTCGGATCGCAGCCGTGCTTGGCGGTGTAGGCGCTGGCCAGCTGCGCGAACGCGCCGGGCGCGGTCGCATTCGGCAGCCACAAATCGTCAAAGCTGCCCTTGGTGCGTTCCGGCAGACCGCCGTAGCCGGTGTCCTTCAATTTTTCGACGCCGACCGCGAGTGCGAAATCGCAGGCGCCGGCCGCCACCGCGTAGACCGCGCCGCGCAGTGCTTCGGTGCCGGTGGCGCACAGGTTCTCGACGCGCGTGACCGGGATGTTCGGCAGGCGCAAGGACATGCTGAGGGGCAGCGCCGACTTGCCGGCGCTCTGTTCCTGGAAGAACAGGCCCAGCCACGCCATTTCAATCTGCTCGCGATCGATCTTGGCATCCGCCAAGGCCTCGGTGAATGCTTCGACTATCAACTCTTCGGGACCGCAGTCCCAGCGCTCGCCGAAACGCGAGCAGCCCATGCCGATGATCGCGACCCTGTCTTTGATGCCTTTGGCCATGTGTATTCTCCTGAAGCTTGCGGTGCTGGTGGGGCGACGGGTGGGGCTCAGCCCAGCAGCGGCGCGGGTTTCCAGAAATAGCGGCGGAAGTTGCGCTTGTGATCGAAATCCTTGATGCGGAACACCATCCGCACCGAGTCGCCAACCTTGACCTGGCCGGCGGTGAAATCGGTGAACTCAAGCATGATGTTGGCGCCGTCGGCGAATTCGACATTGCCGTAGATGTAGGGCGGCGACGGCGTGTAGGCCAGCCAGTCTTCGGTGAAGGACTTCACGCGACCAAGCAGATTGGACAAGCTCTCGCCATCCTGGGAATCGGATGAGGCGCACTTCACGCACACCAGCGAACGCGGAAACTGCAAGGTGTTGCACACCCGGCAGCGCCCACCCAGCATGGAATTGATGTCGCGACGCTTGCGGTAATAGGCCGACAGCGCGGTGCGGTTATCGCGCTCCGAGCGCAGCCCGAAGTCGATGTCTATCTGTCCGCGCAGCGACAGGAAATAGGTGTAGTTGTCACTCACGCGGCCGTGGTCGAGGTAGTGCTGCGGACCGCGGCCGGCCTGCATGGTCGACAGCAGCGGCGTGGTCTCAAGCAGCACCGCATCGGCGCCCTGACCGAAGCCCACCACCAGGATGCGTTCATTGACGCCGGCCTCGGCCAGCACTTTCGACAGCATGATCATCGGCTGCGCCACGCCACAATCACCGACCTTGCCACCCAGCGTGTCGGCGAAACGCTTGATGTCGATGCCGAGGCGCTTGGCCAGCGCGCGCGCGGTGTCTATCGAACCGTGTAACACCACGTGGTCGATGTCCGACAGCGACACACCGGCTCCCTTCGCCACTTCCTCGATGACTTCCGGCACGATTTTGAGATAGCCCTCTTCGCGCACCCAGCGCTCTTCGAGGCTGTAGTCGAAATCGGCGTCGGACGCGCGATATTGATCGACCAGGTCTTCATGGCGAGACGCGCTGCCGAGGAACACCGCCACCGGCCTGCCCTCGCCGACCAGCAAGGCAGCGGCGCCGTGGCCGTAGAGCATGTCCTGCGCGCTGCCCGGGCGCGTCTCGCGACAGTCGCTCGCCAGCAGCAAGGAGGTCTGACCGCCATGGGCCATGCGCGCCAGCGCACTGGTGGCGGCGCGGCGGCTGCCAGCCAGGTCTTCGGTCGCCACGCGGTTGTCGAGATTCAAGGCATCGGCGATGACGCCACTGTTGCTGCGATCGGCGAACGGCAACGTGGTCGAGGCCAGCGCCACGTGCGGCGGCACCACGCCGATGTCGCGCAGGCAGTCACGGCCGGCTTCGACCGCCATGGTCAGGGCATCTTCATCCCAATTGGCGACCGAGCGTTCACCGGCCGCGAGGCCGCGCAAGGACGGCACCGCCCAGCCGACGGCACTCAGGATGGCCTGACGCGACAGGCGTAAGGGCGGGATGTAGGCGCCAAAGGAAAGTATGCCGTAGCTCATGCGTGGGTCTGCTCTTTGAACGTTGGGATGAAAGACGGATGCTCGAGTGTACTAAAAGCGCGGGCGCCGGCGCTCACACCACGCCCGCGGCACGCAGCCGCGCGATGCCTGCCGCGTCGTAACCGAACTCGGCGAGCACCGCGTCGGTATGCTCGCCAACCAGCGGCGGGCGCACTTGCGGTGGATCAATACTTGAGAAATCGAGCGGCAGGCGCGGCACCGGCGCCGGCTTGCTGAATTCAGGAAATTCCACCGGCCTGAGAAAGCCCATGGCCTTGATCTGCGGATGGGCCATGGCGCCCTCCATGTCCAGCACCGGCCCGCAGGGCACACCGGCCTTGGCCATGATGTCGATGATTTCTTCACTGCCGCGCGTCGCGCACCACGCCGCCACCACCTCGCACAGTTCATCGCGATGTTCGCCGCGCAATTCATCGGTGGCGTAATCCGGATTCGACAGCCAATGTTCAGTGCCAAGCGCGCGCGCGACGTTGGCGAACAGGCCACTGCCCAGCACCTGGGTGATCACATGGCCGTCGCGGGTCTTGAAGATATCGGTCGGACCGCTGGTCTGGCCGCGCGTGCCGGTCGGTTGGCGATTGAGCCCGAGGATCGCCTGCTCGATGAGCAGCGGACTGAAAGATGCCACGCCGCTGCCGAGCAAAGACGCCTGCACATGCTGGCCTTCGCCCGAGGTGCGGCGATGGTAGAGCGCCGCCAAGGTGCCGAAGGCGCCCAGCACCGCGGTGCTGTAATCGACGAAGGGCGTGGCGCTGCGCGCCGGCTGGCCCGGCGTGCCGGACATGAAGGCCGAGCCCGACATCACCTGGCCGAGACCATCGAAGCCGCCTCTGTCCGCCCACGGCCCGCGATGACCGAAAGCGGTCTGGGTGGTGAGAATGATGTCGGGCTTGATGGCGCGCAAGGTGTCGAAATCGAGGCCCATGCGCTTCAAGACCTTGGGCGGCATGTTGGCGATGACCACATCGGCGCCGCGCACCAGTTGCGCCACCACCGCCGCCGACTCGGGATGCTTCAAGTCCAGCGTCATGCTGCGCTTGTTGACGCCGGTCTCCATGAAGATGGCGCTGGCGGTCGGGCTCAAAGGGCCGACAAAGCGGTCTTCGCCGCCGCCGGGCTTTTCGATGCGGATGACATCGGCGCCGAGGAAGCCCAGCAGGGCCGCGCAATAGGGGCCGGCGATATAGCGCGAAAAATCGAGCACGCGCACGCCGCTAAGAACATTGGCTTGGGTCATGTCAGCTCGCCGCTGGTGGAATGAGCCGGCGCGCTGACGCCGGCTGCGGGAGTGTAACCAAGCCACGCGCGACCACCTACCCCCCGTTCGCGGAGGCCTGAAACGAACACGCCCCGCAGAGCGGGGCGTGTCGACATGAAAGGCAGGCGTGAACTCAGGCCGCTTTGCGGCGCCGCGCCCAACCGAGCGCCGCGCAGGCGCCGAGCAGCATCGGCAAGGACGCCGGCAGTGGCACCGGCGCCGGGGCGCCGGGCACCAGCACGTAACCCGCGGCGTCGTTACCCGTCACGATGGGCGTCGCCACATCGGTGCCGAAGCCATGGTTCCAGGCGGCGAGGAAGGTCGGCGGATTTTGCGTCGTTTCACTGGACTTGACGATGAAGTCGCCCCACACCGGGCCCAGATTCGAATGCAGGGTCACGGTGAAGGAGAAATTGTTCAGCGGGAACACCCAGCGCAGACCGAACAGACTCAGCGTCTGCGGCGCACTGACCAGACCGACATCTTCGCTCAGCTGGCCGGGGGCGCTGAGACCCGCCGCCGGCGATGCGCAGTCCGCCGCGATGCTGCAGGTCGCGCTCAACAGCGAGCCGGCCGTGAAGTTGCTGCCGACTTCAAGACTGAAACGCGCCACCTGCTTCTGTGCGGTCGAGCCGGCGGTGAAGGTGTAGGAATAGGCCCAGTCGTTGGCGCTCACCTGGTCGACCGTATAGCTCAGGCGCACCCCCTTGTTGGCCGCCGAACCGCCGGTCGCGGCCCACGCATTACCCGACGCGTCGGCGTCGTTGTCGCCGGCCACCGCGCCGGCGGCGTTGCGCAGATTGGCCACTTCGCCGCTGTAGAGCGCGGCCTGGGCCTGACTGGCCATGCCCAACGCGCCGGCAGCGAGCAGGCACAGTGTTTTGATGTTGTTATTCAATTGAAAACTCCCTGGTCCAGATTCTTTATGGCGCGCAGGCCCAAGCATGCTCGGGCGACGACGCGCGGGTGAGGGGCGATGCTCCGGGGTGGAGTGCCTTATTCGAAATATGAAATGAGCTGCCTTTTGTGATTTGCGCGAGATCTTTGCGGAACTGGTTCGCGCTTTGCGACATCGTCACGGATTTTCACATTGGTCGCCCTGGCCCCTCAGCGAATGATCACCCGTATCGCTTCAAACGCTTCGGCGAACAGGCTGCCGCACTGCACGCCGCGCACCCGCGCCAGGCCCTCGATATATTCGGGCGCGGCGTAACTGCGAAAGCCCTGCGAGCGGTAATGGGCGAGCGCTTCGATCTTGCCCTTGAGCTGCGCCTCGCTCAGACACACGAAGGCCGAGTTCTCGAACGAGGTCACGTTCTGCGGCAGCTCGTAGCCGAGCAGGGTCGAGCGCTTGAAGGCACGAAAGCCCTCGGCGTAGACCGTGGCATGGTCCTGGTGGTTGTCGAAGGAGCTCGACAGGAACACGACGTCCGGCTGGTAATCCTTGTTCAGTTGATAGAAGCGCTCGAGGATGGCCTGGCGATGCTCGGGAAAGTAGCGCACCGGAAAGCTGTCGACCTCGACCGCATCCGGCGCCACGCCGATGGCCGCGACACAGGCGCGACACTCGTGCTCGAGCACATCGGCGGGCAAGCCGGCGGGCACCGAGGCCTCGCAGCGGCTCAAGGCCAGGTAGCGCACCGTCACGCCGATTTCGGTCAGACGCAGCATGGTGCCCGCACAGCCGAATTCATCGTCGGTGTGGGCGCACAGCACCAGCGCGCGCTGTACGCCATTCAATACTGAGATCATGTTTCTCTACTTGGGCGTTGTTGTGCTTGAGTGCATCTCTACGTGGGCTTCTTGGCGAGCACCTTGCCCGGATTGCCGACGATGACCTGCCCCGGGGCGACGTCTTTCAACACCACCGTGCCGAGACCCAAGGTCGCGCCAACGCCGATGCTGGCCTGGTTCATGATGGTAACACTGGGTGCGAGCCACGCACCGTCACCGACGGACACGCTGCCGCCGAGCATGGTATTGGCGATGACGACGGTATTGCGACCGAGCACGACGTTGTGCGCGACGTGCACGAGGTTGTCTATCTTGCTGCCCTGGCCGATCACGGTATCGCCGAGCGAGCCGCGATCGATGCAGGTGTTGGAGCCGATTTCGACATCGGCCTCGATGCGCACGCCGCCCAGGTGAGGGAAGCGCCAGTAGGCGCCGCTGTCGTCTTTCTCGTAGCCGAAGCCCGGCAGACCGATGGTGCAATTGCAGCCGATGCGCACGCCGGCGGCTATCTGTGCATTGGCGATGACAGTGTTGGCGCCGATGCACACCCCATCACCCAAGCGCACCTTGGGCCCGATCACCGCGCCATGGCCGAGCGTGACATCGCGACCGAGGACGGCGTCGGCGGCTATCGGCGACTGCCCCTGACGCGGCAGCGCTATGTCACTCAAGGCCGCGAAAAAATGCCCCACCACGCGAATGAAGGCGAGCTTGGGATCGCGGCACACCGCCACGCTGAAATCGGTTTGCCCATCGATGCGCGCGCTGTCCGGCAGCAGCAGCAGGCTGCCGCCAAAGTGGCGCCAGCGGCTGGCATCGCGCTCGAGATTCTTGCGCGATATCCATGCGAGTTGGCCTGCCCCCGCCTCGTGATCGCGCGCCACGCCGGTGATGGGTGGCGCCGCGGCGCCGTCGATGTGCCGCGCTAGCAGTCGCTGCTCACGCAGGAAGGAAAGGATGTCGACGATTTCTGGCATTGCGGTGTCCGTCATGGGGCGATGCGTGGCTGAGCTTGCCAACGGACGTTACGCGAAACGCGCGCGCGCCTCTATACTCGGGCCCTGACGAGGGGGCATCGCAACGCCGCGGTGACGACATCAATTCCGTGGAGGACGTTCATGATTTTTTCTGAATACAGCAAGTACGACGGCCTGGGTCTGGCTGAACTGGTGCGCCGTGGCGAAGTCTCGCCCAACGATCTCATCGACAGCGCCATCGACGCCATCGCGCGACTCAACCCCAAGATCAACTGCGTCGTGCAGCAACTGCCCCAGCATGGCCGTGCGCAGGTCAAACGCGGCCTGCCCTACGGGCCGTTCCGCGGCGTGCCGTTTCTGGTCAAAGAGTTCGGCATGCACTTCAAAGGCATGGTGACCTCGGCCGGTTCGCGGCTCGCGGCCGGCATCAAGTTCGACAGTGATTCAGAGCTCATGCGTCGCTGCAACGCCGCGGGCCTGGTCACCATCGGCACCACCACCACGCCCGAAATGGCCTTCAACGCCAACTCCGAAGCGCTGGTCTACGGACCGACGCGCAATCCCTGGAATCTTGATTACTCGGTGGGTGGTTCATCCGGTGGCGCCGGCGCGGCGGTCGGTTCGGGCATGGTGCCGATAGCCCATGCCAACGACGGCGGCGGCTCGATTCGCATTCCCGGCGCCTGCAATGGCGTGGTCGGCATGAAGCCGAGCCGTGGCCGCACACCTACCGGGCCCGACATGGGCATCTTCCTGTGGGGCATGGCGATTGAATTCGCCGAAACGCGCAGCGTGCGCGATTCCGCCGCCCTGCTCGACGCCCTGCATGGTCCTGATGACGGTTACTTCTATCACGCCGAACCGCCCAAGCGCAGCTTCCTCGCCGCGGCCATGACGCCGCCCGGCCAGTTGCGTATCGGCGTGGTCGACAAGCTGCCCGGTTCGCGCACTACCGCGCCCGAACAGAAGGCGCGCCTCAACGACACGCGCAAGCTGCTCGAAGATCTGGGTCACATCGTCGAGCCGGTGAAAATCGACTACGACATGGAGGCTTTCAATGAATCGAGCGTCCGCCTGTGGGCAGTCACCCTCGGTTACTTCATGGATGAATTCGCCGCCGCCACCGGCCGCAAGATTGGCCCCAAGACCTGCGAAGCGGTGACCCTCGAGGTCTACAGGTTCGCGCAGTCGCTGAAGGCACTGGAAATGGAAAAGGCCATGATTCAGCAGAACGCCGTCAGCCGCGCGGTGGGCGCGGTGATGCGCAAATACGACGTGCTGTTGACGCCGGGCCTCGCGCGCGACGTGGCGAAACTCGGCGAACTCGATCAGAACGCCAAGGACCTCGACATGATGGGCTGGTGGAACCACATCATCCAGAACTACTCGGCGTTCACGGCCTTGTTCAACACCACCGGCCAGCCGGCGGTGATGCTGCCGCTGTGGCAGGCCAAGTCCGGTCTGCCGCTCGCCATGCAGTTCGTCGGCCGCCTTGGCGATGAAGAAACGCTCTACAGCCTGGCCGGGCAGTTGGAGCAGGCCTTGCCGTGGAGCGCTCGCAAGCCGGCCAACTACGCCTGAGTCCTGCACCGATAGTGGCGGCGACCCCGCCGCCACCATCATCTTCATTGTTCACACCATTGCCGCCAGCGTTCGGCGAAAGCGCGCCAGCGCGAAACCGAAAAGCACGGAGCCGATGACGAACAGGCCGAGCAGCTGCGGCCACACGATGGCCAGCCCCGCGCCGCGATAGAGCACCGCCTGGGCAAGCATCACGAAATGGGTGGTGGGCGCGGCCAGCATCAGGTTGCGCACCACGAACGGCATGCTTTCCCGCGGCGTCAGTCCGCCCGACAGAATCTCGAGCGGCAGCAGCACCAGTAACAGCAACAGACCAAACTGTGGCATCGAGCGCGCGACCGTGGCGAGAAAGATGCCCATCGACGTGGTGGCGTAGAGATGCAGCCCGGCGCCGACCAGAAACAGCACCAGCGATCCCTCGACGGGCACCGCCAGCCAGCCCTGCACGACATAGCGCAGCGACAAGGCCGTCGCGCACAGCACCACCACGCCCATGCTCCACACTTTGCTCGCCATGATCTCGGCGGGCGTGACTGGCATCACCAGCAGATGTTCGACCGTGCCGTGCTCGCGCTCGCGGATCAGGGCGGCGCCGGTCAGCACGATGGACAGCATGGTGATGTTGTTGACGACTTCCATCACCGCCCCGAACCAGCTCTTGTCGAGTTCCGGGTTGAAGCGGTTGCGCAACTCGAGGTCGACCTCACCGACCGCGCTCTGCGCGCCCTGCCCGCGCGCATACTTCATTACTTCATCGGTGATCATGATCTGGATGTAGCCGCTGCCGGCAAAGGCCTGGCTGATGCGGGTGGCATCGACATTCAATTGCAGTGCCGGGCCGCGGCCAGCGAGCAGGTCGCGCTGGAAATCGGGCGGGATGTCCAGCGCGAAAGTGTCCAGGCCGAGATCCATGCGGCGGTCCATGGCGGCCGCGCTGATGAGTTCGGGCGGCATGAACATCGGTGGATAGAAGGCATCGACGATGCGCGCCGAGAGCGGCGAACGGTCTTCATCGACGATCGCTATCGGTGCCTTGTGCAGGATCTCCGGCATGACCGTGCCGGCGATATAGATGGCGACACTGAAGGCGTAGCCGATCAGGACCAGCATCATGCGGTCGCGCGCGAGGCTGCGGAATTCCTTGACGCCGAGGTGCCAGACCGTCGCCGCGCGCATGTCAGCGCGCCTGCTTGCGCAGTAACAGCGTGGCGGCCAGGGTCAGCAGCGGCACCGCCAGGGCCAGGTAGAGCAGCGGCAGCTGCAGATCGGCCAGGCCCAGGCCCTTGGCAAAGGTGCCGCGCGCGATGGTCAGGAAATGCGTGGTCGGGTAGATGCGTCCAATCAGCGCACCGACGCCCTCCAGCGACGAGACCGGGTCCAGCATGCCGGAGAACTGCACCGCCGGCAGGATGGTCAGCACCGCCGTACCGAACAGCGCGGCGGTCTGGCTGCGCATGAAGGCCGACATCACGAGGCCGATGGCAGTGGCGGCCGTCACATAGAGAAGCGCCGCCGCACCCAGCGTCAGGAAGCTGCCGGTCAGGGGGATCTTGAACCACAGCAACGCCAGCAGCATCAGCAGCAGGAAGCTCGCCATCGCCAGCACCACGTAGGGCAGTTGCTTGCCGAGCAGGAATTCGAGACGCGTGGCGGGCGTCACGTACAGATTGACGATGGAGCCGAGCTCTTTCTCGCGCACCACGGCGACCGCCGTCAGGATGGCCGGGATCAACATCAGCAGCAGTGGCATCACCGCCGGCACGATGGCGGGCACGCTCCTGACATCGGGGTTGTAGCGAAAGCGCGTCTCGATGCTGAAGGGGTTGGGCGCCGCGCCGCCTTCGCCACGCCGCGCGCGCGTCGCCAGCCAGTGCAGATGCATGCCGAGCGCATAGCCGCGCAGGGTCTCGGCGCGGGACGGCATCGCGCCATCCACCCAGGCCGCAATCGCCACCGGTCTGCCGCGCGCGAGGTCGCGGGCGAAGTCGGGCGGGATCTCGATGGCCAGGGTCAAGGCGCCGGCGCGCATGCGGCGGTCGAGATCGGCATGGTCGCGTAGCGGCGGCTGCTCGCGAAAATAGCGCGAGCCGGCCAGGTTCAGCGCGTAGTCGCGACTGACGGTGGTCTGGTCGCGGTCGAGCACCGCGAAGGACAGGTTCTCGACGTCCATGGTGATGCCGTAGCCGAGCACCAGCATCAACACGCCGCTGCCGATGAGGGCGAGTGCCTGGCGGATGGGATCGCGCCGCAGTTCCAGGGCCTCGCGCCAGGCGAAACTGAGCATGCGCCGCAGCGAACCTCGCAGCGGCGATGCCGGCGCGGCCGGGGCGCCAGGCACCGGGCTGCACGTCGCGGTATCGCGCGCCGCGTTGGTGGCGGCGTCCGGCCGCGTCGTGCCACCGGCTCGTTCGAGGCAGGCGATGAACGCTTCTTCCAGCGTGGCCACGCCGTGCGCGGCGATGATGGCCGCCGGGGTATCGGTGGTCAGTACGCGGCCGGCGTGCATGAGCGAAATGCGATCGCAGCGCACCGCCTCGGCCATGTAATGGGTGGAGATGAAGATGGTCACCTCGTCGCGTCGCGCGATATCGAGCATCATGCGCCAGAAGGCATCACGCGCCAGCGGGTCCACGCCCGAGGTCGGCTCGTCGAGGATCAGGATCTCGGGTTCGTGCAGCAGCGCGACCGCCAGCGACATGCGCTGCCGCACACCGACAGGATGCCCCTCGGGCAGTTCGTCCAGCACCGCCGTCAAGTCGAAGCGCGCGGCGAGTTCATCGATGCGCTGCGCGCTACGCGCCGCGTCGAGGCCGAAGATGCGGCCATGGAGCACGAGGTTCTGTCTGACTGTCAGTTCACCGTAGAGCGAGAACGACTGCGTCATATAGCCTACGCGCCGCCGCGTCTCGAGATCGCCCGGCGCCACCGGATGGCCGAACAACAGCGCCTCGCCGGCGCTCGCGGGCAACAACCCCGTCAGCATTTTCATGGTTGTGGTCTTGCCGCAACCATTGGATCCCAGGAAGCCGAAGATCTCGCCCCGCTCGATGCGAAAGCTGACGTCGTCGACGGCGGTGAAATCGCCGAAGCGCAGCGCGAGCGCGCGCGCCTCGATGGCGATGACCGGCGCCGCGACGGGCGCGCGCGGGGTCAGCACCACGCGATGATGCCCCGCGCGCTGCGCCTGCGGCAGGAGCGCGATGAAGGCGTCCTCGAGCGTCGTGGTGTCGGTCCGGGCGGTCAGCTCGGCGGCCGTGCCGGTCGCCAGCACGCGACCGGCACTCATGGCGACCAGCCAGTCGAACTGCGCCGCCTCGTCCATGTCGGCGGTCGCGACCAGCACACTCATGGCGGGGCTGTCGGCGCGGATGTGTGCAATCAGCTCCCAGAACTGACGGCGCGACAGCGGGTCGACGCCGGTCGTCGGTTCATCGAGGATGAGCACCTCGGGGTCGTGGATCAGGGCGCAGCACAGCCCGAGTTTTTGCCGCATGCCGCCCGACAGCTTGCCCGCAGCTCGTGCCGCGAACGGCGCGAGTTGCGTGGCCTGCAACAAATCGTCGATGCGGCGTTGACGCGCGGCCGGGCCATGACCGAACAGGCGGGCGAAGAATTCGATGTTCTCGCGCACCGACAGGCTGGCGTAGAGATTGCGCCCCAAGCCCTGCGGCATGTAGGCGATGCGTGGACACACTGCGCGTCTGTGCCCGGCGTCGCGCATGTCGCCGCCGAGCACGCCGAGCTGTCCCGACTGAAGGCTGCGCGCGCCGGCGAGCAGCGACAACAGCGTTGATTTGCCGACCCCATCGGGGCCAATCAGACCCACCATGCAGGCGCCAGGCACGCTCAGTGTGACACTCTCGAGCGCGACGCTGTTGCCGTAACGGTGGGCAACCGCGTTCACAGTGGCGACCGCGCCCGCCGGCCCGTGCGGCGCGGCCTGCGTGCTCATTGTGGCAGCTTGATGTCGAGCTTCGCCGGCCACGGCATGCTGCCATCAGTGCGCACGTAGGCGGTGCCCGGCAGACCGGACTTGACCCGCTTGATGTGTTGTCTGAGCAGTGGCGGCGGCAGTTGCGCCCTGACGCGGAACATGAGTTTCTCGCGCTCGCTCGCGGTCTCGACCGTCTTGGGCGTGAATTGAGCCTCGGCGGCGACAAAGCTCAGCGTGGCAGGGATCACATACTGGGGAGCGTCATCCAGCACGATGCGCACCTCGGCGCCCATCTCGAGTTTGCCGGCCACTGCGGTCGGCACGAAAAAGGTCATGTGCACATCGCTGAGGTCGATGAGATTGAGCACCTTGCCGCCAGCCGCCACCACTTCGCCGCTTTCCGCCACGCGGTATTGCACGCGTCCATCGATGGGCGAGCGCAACAGGCAGTCGGCGGCGTCGGCGCGCAGTTTGTCGATGTTGGCCTGCGCCGCGCCGGCGGCCGACTGCGCGGCTTCCACCTGCGCAGCGGCGCTGACCACCGCTGCGGCGACGGCCGCCACCTGCGCGCGCGCTGCCTCCACCGCCGCCTTGCTGCTGTCGCGACGGGCTCGCATGTCATCCAGGGCCTGGGTCGATAGATAGCCGCGCTCGGCCATCGACTTCGAACGTGTCCACTGCACGTCGAGCGCTTTGTACTCGGCCACACGCTGCGCGACCGCCGCTTGCGCCGCCTGCTGTTCGCGCGCACGTTGCTCGAGCAGGCTGCGCGCGGCGGCGACGGTGCTGACGGCCTGCTGCAGCTGGGCCTGGGCCTGTCGCACCTGGGCGTCGAGAGCCGTGGCGTCGATGTGCGCCAGCGCCTGACCGCGGCTGACGAAATCTCCTTCGTCGACCAGCATCTCATCGACACGACCGGGCACTTTCGCGGCGACATCGACTTCCACCGCTTCGATGCGGCCATTGCCGCTGGTGATCCCGCGCAGGCTGTCATCGGCTTTGAAATTGCGCCACGCCCACAGGGCGAGCAGCGCCGCCAGCGCGAGCGCGCCCAGCCGCAGCAGCCATCGGCCTTGCCTGGATATCATGTTTGACCTCGCGCCATGCGCTATCTATTCAGGCTACGCGTTCGAGCGACACGCGTACTGCGTGATGTCAAACGGCGGCGCGCACTTGCACTCGGGGACAGACAGTAAACTCATACAGCCTCGGATCAAGCCCGGTGCGCGCCAGCGCTCCTATACTGCTGTGGCTTTGTTGCAAGGTTGTCCCATGCTGGTATTTGCCTACGACGGCAGTCTGAATGGCGATTGGATAGCGCATTATGCGGCGCGCTTCGCGCTCGCCACCGCGCGTCGCGAGTTGCATCTGGCCCATGTGCACGAGCGCGCCCCGGCGCCGGAGCTGGCGGGACGCATCGCACGCATCGCCGAGGAATGTCAGCGCCTCGGCGTGACGCTGGTCACGAGCATACGCGACAGCGGCGACGGCAGCGTCGCCGACGGTGTGCTGAGTCTGCTCGCCGCCACGCCCGACAGCGTGCTCATCACCGGCACCCGCGCGCGGCCGCGCAACCTGAGCTATCTGGCCGGCACGGTGGCCGCTGAACTGCTGGCGCGCGCGCCCTGTGCGGTGCTGGCGCTGCATGTCGCGCATCCCGCCATGCTTGGCCAGCCCGGACGCGTGCTGCTGCCTTTCAGCATGGCGCGACCACCGTCGCGCGCCGCCCTGCCACTCGTGCAGTTGCTCGCGCCCGAACTGAAGGAACTGCATGTGCTGGTGGTGCAGGAAGTTTCACGTCTGCGCTTTCGCCTGCTCGGGACGCGCGGCGCGCGGCGTCTGATCGATGGCGCACTGGCGCGCGCCAACGCCATCGAGGCGCAGTTGCGCGAGGCCTTGCTCGCGGGCCGCTGCCGTCTCGATGTCAGCGCCGTGGTGTCGGACGATGCCGTCAAGGAAATCCTGGCGCTGGCCGGTCGTCTGCGCAGCCGCCTGCTAGGCCTCGACGCCAGTGCGCTGCCGCTGTCTCCCGGTTATGGCCATCCCATCGAACAGCTGCTGCGCGACAGCGGCAGTGACGTGGTGCTCTACCGGGCCGCGCTTTGAGCCAGCGCCAGATCCACAACCTCGAGGTCGACGATTGTTTCGGCCTGCTGCGCAGTTCGCCGGCGGGGCTTGCCGAGACCGAGGCCGCGCGCCGACTCGCCGAATTCGGCGCCAACGCGCTGGCCGACGCACCGCGCCTGCACTGGCTGCGCACGCTGTTCAAGCAGTTCACCAACCTGTTCAGTCTGCTGCTCAATCTCGCCGCGCTCCTGTGTTTCATCGCTGCGCATCTGGATGGCGGCGCCGACATGCGGCCGCTAGGCGTGGCGCTGCTGGTGGTGGCGCTGCTCAACGCGCTGTTCACCTTCGCCCAGGAAATGCGCGCCGAGCGCGCCATGGCGGCGTTGCGCGAGCTGCTGCCGGCGAGCGCCACGGTGCTGAGGGACGGCGTTGAGCGCAGCGTGCTGGCGGCGAGCCTCGTGCCGGGCGATGTGCTGCGCGTCAGCGAGGGCGAGCGCATGTCCTGCGACGCGCGCATCGTCGCGGCGAGCGATCTGCTGGTCAACAACGCGCCCCTGAGCGGCGAGTCCCGGCATGTCCATCTGCGTGCCGAGGCGGTTATCGATGGCCGCTTGAGCGATGCCGGCAATCTGTTGTTCGCCGGCGCGAGCGTGGTGCGCGGCAGTGGCCTCGCGCTGGTCTATGCGACCGGCCCACGCACCGAGTTCGGCAAGATTGCGTTGCTCAGCACCCATGTGCGCCGGCCGCCGACGCCGCTCGAGCAGGAAGTGGCGCGCACCGTGCGTGTGCTGACCGCCATCGCGCTCACCATGGGCGTGCTGTTCTTCGCCTACGGCCTTGCGATGGGACGACCGCTGTGGCTGAACGTGGTCTTCATGCTCGGCATCATCGTCGCCAATGTGCCCGAAGGCCTGTTGCCGACCCTGACCCTGGCACTGGCCATGGGCAGTGTGCGCCTGGCGCGCAAGAACGTGTTGTGCCGATCCTTGAACGCGGTCGAGGCGCTCGGCGCGGTGGAAGTGATCTGCACCGACAAGACCGGTACGCTGACGGAAAACCGCCTGGCCATCGCCCAGGTCGTCGCACCGCTCGGCGCCACGCCCCTCGCGGCGGCGCACCGGCTTGCGCTGCTGGAAGCGGCGATGCTGGCCTGCGAAATCCACGGTGCGCAGGCACAGCTCTCGGGAGACCCGCTGGACGTCGCGATCGCACGCATGTTGCAGGCCGAGGGCGGCGACGCACTCGCCGTCAACGCCACCGTCACCCGCCATATCGCCTTTGATGTGCAGCGCCGCCGCGCCGCCGGCATCGGGCCCTGGCAGGGCCGCGTGAGTTTTGCCAGCAAGGGCGCCTGGGAGGCGGTGCGCGACGAAGTCACGACCTTCATGGACGGCGATGCTCAACGCGCGGCCGATTCCGCCGTGCTGCTACGCATCGACGCCACTGTCCGGCAACTCGCCGCCGCCGGCGCGCGCGTGATCGCGGTCGCCGTGCGCACTTTGGACGCCACCGCCCAGCACGGCAGCCTGACCGAACTCGAGAGCGGCCTGCTGCTGCTTGGCTTCCTCGCCTGCGACGATCCCCTGCGGCCGGAAGTGCCTGACGCGCTGGCGCGTTGCCGCGCGGCCGGCATCGCGGTGGTCCTCATCACAGGCGATCATCCCGACACCGCCCACGCCATCGCGGTGCGCGCCGGCCTGATCGAGCCGGACGCCGCGGCGCAGACAGTGATGCGCGGCGAGCAACTCGAAGCGCTGCGCGAACGCGATCTCGTCGCGCACCTGCAGGCCGGCACGCGCATATTCGCGCGCACCACGCCCGAGCAGAAGCTCAAGATAGTCGCCGCGCTGAAACACATGGGCAAGGTGGTGGCGATGACCGGCGACGGCGTCAACGACGCACCCGCGCTGCGCGCCGCCGACGTCGGCGTGGCGATGGGCCTGTCCGGCACCGAGGTCGCGCGCGAAGCGGCGCAGGTGGTGCTGCTCGACGACAACTTCGCGTCGATAGTGACGGGCGTCGAAGAAGGCCGCACGGTATTTGCCAACGTGCAGAAATTCACGCGCTATGTGCTGGCGAGCAATGTGCCGGAATTGGTGCCCTTCCTGCTCTATGTCGCACTGCCCGTGCCGCTGGCCTTGAGCGTGCTGCAGATCCTGGCCATCGATCTCGGCACCGACATGTTACCGGCCATCGGCCTCGGCCAGGAGCAACCCGACGGCGAAGCCATGCGGCGTAAACCACGCGGTCGACGCGAACGTCTGTTGTCCCTGCGGCTGATGCTGCACAGCTACCTGGTGCTGGGACTCATGCAGGCGCTGTGGGCGATGGCGCTGTTCTTTGCCTATCTCAAGCGCGGTGGCTGGGTCTACGGCGCGCCGCTCGCGGCCGACCATATGCTCTATCGCGGCGCGACCACCCTGACCCTGGTCAGCATCGTCTTCATGCAGGTCGCCAACCTGGTCGGCCGCCGTCACGCCACGCGCGGCGGCCTCGATGCCGGCTTGCTGGCCAATCGCCTGTGCATGGCCGGCATCGCCCTCGAACTTGTATTCGTGTGGGCGGTGGTGGCCTGGCCGCCATTGATGAATGCGCTGGGCACGGCGCCCTTGGACGGTCCATGGTTGCTGGCCGCAGTGACGGGCGCACCGCTGTTCTTCTTCGCCGACCTCCTCATCCGACGGCGCTGGGCCGCCGTGCTGTAAACACCTTGGCCAGTCTTGGTCTGTGGGTGCGATTTCAATCGCCGATTGAAGCCGCACAAGCCGAGGCCTGCATCGGCGGTGCGCAGCAGCGATGCAGACAGACCCTCAGCCCATCCCCGACGGCCGCTTCTGCAACTTCCGTTGCAAGGTGCGCCGATGCAAGCCCAGCCGCTTGGCCGCCTCCGAGATATTGCCGTCGCAAGCTAAAAGCGTGTTCTGGATGTGCTCCCATTCGAGGTGCTCGAGCGGCGTCGGCCGGCTCGCCACTTCGACGCTGGCGTCACCGGCCTGGCGCGCGAAGGCCGCCACGATTTCATCGGCGTCGGCGGGCTTGGTCAGGTAGTGCACGGCGCCGAGCTTGATGGCCTGCACCGCGGTCGCGATGCTGGCAAAGCCGGTCAACACCACGATGCGCGCCGCCGGGCACAGGGCCAGCAGCGGCACGATGAATTCCAGTCCCGAGTCCTCGCCGAGGCGCAGGTCGAGCACCACGTCCTGCGGCGCATCGTCAGCGGCCAGGGCGAGGCCGGCGGCGATATCCGCCACTGCACTCACACGGTAGCCACGCCGCGTCAGCGCGCGGCTCAAGACCGCGCGAAAATCCGCGTCGTCATCGACCACCAGGCAATGGCGTTCGTTCATGGCACCACCAGCGACGTCAACGGCAGACGGATGTGCGCGTGGGTGCCGCGTGGCGCCAACGCGTCGAGCTTAAGCACGCCGCCCAGCCGTTCGAGGATTGAATGCGACAGCAACAGGCCGATGCCCATGCCCTCACGTTTGGTCGTGACCGCTTCGTGCCCAAGGCGTGCGCGCAGCTCCGGTGCGATGCCGGCGCCATCGTCACGGATGTCCAATTGCAGGTGCTCGGCGTCCCATGCGCCGTCGATGTCGATGCGGCGCGCGGCGGCGTCGGCGGCGTTGTCGAGCACGTTGACGATGGCCTGGGTGATGACACGGTCGGCGATGATGGCGGGCGCCGGCGCAGCGCCGTGCCGCACGAAACGCACCTGCACCTCGGGGCGCCGCTGCCGCCAGTCGTTGACCACACTGTCGAGATAATCATCGAGCCTGACGCGATGACCGCTGTCGGCCTGCAGCGCGCCGGCATCGGCGCTCATGCGCGCCAGGATCTCGCGACAGCGCGCCACCTGTTCGCGCAGCCGTGCGAGCTCGCTACGCGCTTCCTCATCGGTCACCAGGTGCTGCAGTTCACCGCTGACCAAGGCGATGGTCGCCAGCGGCGTGCCGAGCTCGTGGGCAGTGGCGGCGGCCAGCGTGCCGAGCGCCATCAGGCGCTCGGCGGCCAAGGCTTCCTCGCGCAGCGCGGCGAGCTCGCGATCGCGACGACGCAGGCGCCGCGACAGGCGCGCCACGAACAGGCCCACGCACAGCGCGCTCAGGATGAAGCCGTACCACATGCCCCACACATGGAGGTCGAAGCGCCCGGCCACGGCATGGGCATGGCGCTCCGGCAAGGCCAGCAGCATGAGGGCGGTATAGGCGCCGATGGCGGTCAGCGCGATGCCCGTCATATAGGCCAAGGGCATGGCCGCGGCGGCGAATACGATGGGCAGCAGGAACAGGGAAACGAACGGGTTGAAGGCGCCACCGGTCAGGTAGATGAGGGCCGACAGCGCGGCGATGTCGGCCAGCGACTGCAAGAGGTAATGACGTTCGTCGCGGCGGGCGGCATCGCGCGCGAGGCGCGTCCAGCTGTAAAGCGTGAAGGCCGCCAGCAACACCAGCACCAGGCTCACCCGCGGCCACGGCACAGCCACGCCGAACCACGCGTCCATGGCCGCCAGCGCGACTATCTGACCGCCGATCACCACCAGCCGGATCAGCAGCAGGTAGCGTAGGGTGTGGTCGATGGTGGTGGTCATGGCGATGGGTCCGGCATGCGGTGGGCGGCCGCCGGCGAGTGTCTCATGGTTCAAATCGTAAAAGCATAAAGTGTTCAGGGTAATGGGCCGCTAACCGGGCTCTTACCTCATGGATGCTCGCACAATGACTAAGATCTGGTCAGATCTCCGCCTGCGGAACAAGCTGCTGATGGCCATGTTGATAGCCGGCCTGCTGCCCCTCGCCGTGACCACCTATATGGTCACCGAGAAATCATCGGCGGCGCTGCAGTCAGCCGCCTTCAAGCAGCTCGAATCGCTGCGCGAAGTCAAAAAGTCACAGGTCGAGCAGTACTTCAATTTGTTGCATCAACAGGTGCGGGAACTGGCGGAAAGCACCATGACGGTCGATGCCTTGCGTGAACTGCGCGACGGCTTCGAGGCCCTGCCGCAAGACCTGCCGTCGGACGACGCCCACCTGGCGAGCTACCGCGCCAAGGTCGACGCCTACTACCAGCAGCAGTTTGCCTCCCACTACAAGGAACAGACCGGCAAGAGCGTCGATGCCAGCGCGCTGCTGCCGCAGAGCCCTTCGTCATTGCTCGCGCAATATCTCTATATCGCCGACAACCCGAATCCACTCGGCAGCAAGGACGAGCTGAAAGCGCACGAGGACGACAGCCGCTACAGCCGCGCCCACGCGCGTTTTCACCCGCGCTTGCGCAGTTTCCTGAAACGCTTCGGCTACTACGACATCTTCCTGGTCGATGCGAAGAGCGGCGACGTGGTCTACACCACGTTCAAAGAGCTCGACTTCAGCACCAATCTGAACAAGGGCCAGTACAAAGATACCGCCCTCGGCCGCGCCTATCGCAGTGCCCTCGCGGCGAACAGCGAGGAGAGCAAGCTCGAGGATTTCGCGGCTTATCTGCCCTCCTATGAAGGCGCCGCGTCTTTCATCGCCGCCCCCATCTACGACGGCCGCGAAAAGATTGGCGTGCTCATGTTCCAGATGCCGGTCGGTGAAATCAACGCCCTCATGTCACAGCGTGCCGGTCTCGGCGAATCGGGTGAGACCTATCTGGTCGGCAGCGATCAGCTCATGCGCTCGCAGTCGCGATTCGCCAAGGAAAACACCCTGCTCGAGCGCAAGATAGACACCGCCGCCGTGACTGCCGCCTTCAGCACTGGCGCCGGTGAAAAGCGCATGCCCGACTACCGTGGCGTCGATGTGCTGTCGTCCTACACCCCGCTCAAGATAGACGGCGTGAAATGGGCCCTGCTCGCTGAAATCGACAGTGAAGAGGCGTTGGCCGCGGTCAGTCAGCAACAACACGCGGCCCTGCTCTGCGCCGCCATCACGGGCCTGTTGATTGCAGGCTTCGCCCTGCTGCTCGCCAGTGGCATTGCGCGCCGCGTGCGTGGCGCCGCGGCAATTGCCGACAACATTGCCCATGGCAACTTCGAAAACACCATCAAGGTCGACAGCCGTGACGAAGTCGGCGAACTGCTCGGCGCCCTCGAGCGCATGCAGAGCGTGTTGTTCGTACAGATCATGGCCGAGAAGGAAGAAGCGCAACGCATGAGCGCCGAGGCCAGCGTGCAGAAGGAACAAGCACTGCGCGCCGGCGAAGAAGCGGGCCGTCAGAAAGACGCCGCCGAGCAGTTGGCGGCCTCGGTGCAGAAGGAAAAGGAAGAAGCCGCGCGTCTCAACCAGGCGCTGGAAAGCGCCGGCACCGCCATCGTGCTGCTCGATTTGGAAGGCGTTGTGTCCTACGCCAATCCGCGCATGCACAGCCTGGCCGGGCAGCATCCCCAGGCGCTGGTGCGCAAGGGTGCGCATCTCGATTTCGCCGCACTGTGCGCGCGCGCGCCGGACCTCAAGAAGCTGGTCAGCGGCCAGCAGCATGCCGAAGTCGAAGTGCGCTTCGAGCGCAGCGTGTTCGGCGTGGCGTCCAACCCCGTCAACAACCTCGAGGGTCGCCATGCCGGCTATGTGCTGGAATGGACGGATTTGTCCGAGCAGCGTCACGCGGAGGACGCCATCAAGACCTTGCTCACGGCGGCCAACGCCGGTCAGCTCGATGACCGCATCGAAGCACGCGGCTTCAGCGGCTTCACTGGCTGGATAGCCGAGTCCATGAACGGCCTGCTCGACACCGTGAGTGTGCCGATCAAGGAAACCAACAAAGTCATGCAGGCCGTCGCCGCTGGCGATCTCACGCGCGACATCGCCGGCCAGTACCAGGGCGAATTCGCGCGCCTGGCCGAGGCCGTCAATACCTGCATCGACAATCTGCGCAGCACCATCGCCGGCATCCAGGCCTCCATCGGCCGCGTGGCCGGCAACGCCCAGGAAATAGCGACCGGCAACGGCGAGCTGTCACGTCGCACTGAAGACCAGGCGCTGTCCCTGCAACGCACCGCCTCGGCCATGGAAGAACTGACTTCGACTGTCACCGCCAATGCCGAGAACGCCGGTCAGGCGCGCTCGATCACCGAGGCGACGTCCGATCGCGCCGCCACCGGTAGCACGGTGGTCGCGCAGGCCGTGACCTCGATGGGCGACATCCAGCATTCCAGCAACAAGATTGCCGACATCATCGGTGTGATTGACGAAATCGCCTTCCAGACCAATCTGCTGGCACTGAACGCGGCGGTCGAAGCGGCCCGCGCCGGTGAACAGGGCCGCGGCTTCGCGGTGGTCGCTTCCGAAGTGCGCGCCCTCGCCCAGCGCAGCGCCGGTGCGGCCAAGGAGATCAAGATACTGATCAAGGACAGCGTCACGCAGGTCAACGGCGGCGCGCAGCTGGTTGACGAATCGGGCAACCGCTTCCAGACCATCGTCAAGGACATCACCAATCTGTCGACCATCATCTCGGAGATGGCGGGCGCCGCCAACGAACAGGCCGCCGGCCTGTCGGAAATCAACGGCGCGGTCATCGGTCTCGACACCATCACCCAGCAGAACACTGCCTTGGTCGAAGAGATCGCGGCCGCCAGCGAAGCGCTGCGCAATGACGCGATGGAAATGCAGAAGCAGGTGGCGTTCTTCCGCCTCGAGGGTGGTGCGACGGTGAAAACCACCGGCCGCGCCAGCGCCGCGGCGGCGCGTGGCAGCCTCGAGTCTTATATCGACTCGGCGGTCGCCTGAGTCATCGCGCCAGGCCGTCCTGCTCGAACCAGAGCTCGACGGCCGCTGGCGCCGTTTCGAACCGCGCTCGCACCGCCATGCCGATGCGCGGCGTCTCGCCCTGCCAGCGCCCGAGCGCGCGCGGCCCTTCTTCGAGATCGACCGTCACCAAGGTGTAAGGCAGTTCATCGCGAAAGCCGACGTGGAAGGCGTGGTGGGCCACCGTCCAGCTATGGATGTGACCGCGACCGCTGGCCGCGCGCCACGTCACGACGTCGCTGAAGCAAGCCGTGCACAACAAGCGCGGATAATGACGCAGCGCGCCGCACACGCCGCAGGCCTGCAGCAGCAGCCGGCCTTCGCGCAAGCCCTGCCAGTAGGTTGCCGAGAGCGCACTCTCCACCACTTCCGGTTTCGCAGCCCGCTCGCTCATCGCTTCATGCGCGCCGCATGATGGCGAGCGCACCGTCGCCGAGATCGCCATAGCCGGTGACGAGGCCGAGTTCAGCACCCGCCACCTGCGCGCGGCCACCGTCGCCGCGCAACTGCCGCACCAGTTCGACGATGTGATTGAGCCCCCACACATGGGCCTGCGACAACAGGCCGCCGTGGGTATTGGTTGGCAAGGCGCCGCCGAGACGCAGACGGCCGTCGGCGACGAACGGGCCGCCCTCGCCTTTCTTGCAGAAACCCAGGTCTTCCAGCTGCCGAATCACGGCGTAGGTAAAGCAGTCGTAGATCTCCGCGACCTGGATGTCGGCCGGCGTCACGCCAGCCATGGCGAAGGCGCGCGGCGCGGCCTTGGCAATGCCGAGACTGGTCATGTCGGGGCGCTGGGTGATGGAGACCGGCGAATCGGGATGGCCGACCGCCACACCCGCGATGAACACGCGGCGATGCCTGCCATCGGCCGCGACATCGGCCGCGCTCACCACCACCGCCGCGCCGCCGTCGCTCTCAAGACTGCAGTCCAGAAGCCGGAACGGATCGGCAATCATGCGCGAGTTGCGATGATCTTCGAGGGTGATGGGTGTACGCATGATGGCGTTGTCGTTGAGCGCGGCATGCGCGCGACAGGCCACCGCCACCGCGCCGAAGTGCTCGACAGTGGTGCCATAGAGCTCCATGTGCCGGCGCGCCATGGGTGCGTAGATCTGCGCCGGCGCGCTGTTGCCGAGCGGATGCTCGAATTCCGTGACGTAATGAAACTGCGGCATGTTGTGAATGCGCGCGCCGGCCTTGTTGCTGCCGGCGCTGACATTGCGCCCGAAAGTAATCAGCACATGGCGGCACACGCCGGTGGCGAGCACCGTGGCGGCCGCCTGCAAGGCCATTACCGGGCTGGCGCCGCCATGAGGAATGAGCGCCGAGTAGCGCAGATCGCGAATGCCGAAGTTGTCGACGAAATCCTCGGCGATGCCGCTGACGATGCCGATGGGGATCACGCCATCGATGTCCGACGGGTGGATGCCGGCGTCGTTGATGGCTTTCAATGAGGCTTCCACCTGCAATTCAAACGCGCTCTTGCGGGAGCCGCGCACATAGGCGGTTTCGCCGATGCCGGTCACGCAGGCTGCGTCTTTCAAACCCATGTCAGCCGCTCGCCTTGCCATCGCGCTTCGGCGCGCGCGGCAACAGGGCGTTGCCGATGATCTGCTTCATGGTCTCGACCGAGCCACCGCCGATGCGGCACATACGCGCATCGACAAAGGCCCGCGCAATCGGAAACTCGCTCATATAGCCCCAGCCGCCAAACAGCTGCAGGCAGCGGTCCATCACCCGCCCTTGCATCTCGGTGCTGACCAGCTTGGCGGCGGCCGCATCGGTGGCATCGAGTTCATGGCGCAGGTGCAATTCCACGCAGCGATCGACGAACACACGTTGCATGAGGATCTCGGCATGCATGGCCGCGAGCTCGAAGCGCGTGTTCTGAAAATCCGCGAGGGTCTGGCCGAACATCTCGCGCTGCACGACGTAATCCAAGGTCCAGCGCAACGCCGCCTCCGCGCTCGCAATGGCGCGGATGGCCTGGATCAAACGCTCCTGCGCAAGCTGCGTCATGAGCATGGCAAAACCATTGCCCTCCACGCCCAGCACGTTCGTCATCGGCACGCGCAGGTCGCTGAAGAAAAGCTCGGCGGTGTCCTGCGCCTTGCAGCCGATTTTTTCGAGCTTGCGACCGCGCGTGAAGCCGGGCCTGTCGGTCTCGACGAGGAGCAGGCTGACGCCCTTGGCGCGCGCCCTGGGGTCGGTCTTGCACGCCAGCAGCAGCAGATCGGCACTGTGGCCATTGGTGATGAAGACCTTCTGGCCATTGATCACGTAGTCGTCGCCATCGCGCACCGCCTGGGTGCGCATGGCCTGCACGTCGCTGCCACCCGAGGGCTCGCTCATGCCGAGCGCCGCCACCACTTCGCCACTCGCCATGCGCGGCAGCCAGCGCTGTTTCTGCTCTTCACTGCCGAAGTCGACGAGGTAAGGCGCGATGATGTCGGACTGCAGGTAAAACGTCGGGCCGGTGGCGCCGGCCGCGGCGAACTCCTCGACCAGGATGGTGCTGTGCAGGAAGTCGCCGCCCATGCCGCCGTAGGCTTCCGGCACATTGCAACACAACAGACCGAGTTCACCGGCACGGGTCCACAGCGCACGCGGCACCTGGCCCGCGTGTTCCCATGCGGCGTGGAAGGGCGTGACGTGCTCGGCAATGAAACGCTGCACCGTGGCGCGGAACAAATCGTGCTCGGCGCTGAACAGCGTGCGCGGAATCATGGCCTCAGCGTCCCTGCCAGTTCGGCTTGCGCTTCTCGGCGAAGGCCGCGGCGCCTTCGCGCGCATCGGCGGATGCGATCACGGGGCCGGTGATGGCCTGCTGACGCGCGAACATTTCTTCCAGGGGCCAGTCGCGCTGTTCGACAATCACGCGCTTGCTGGCCGCCACCGACAGCGGCGCATTGGCGATGATGCGCGCGGCCAGGCGTCGCGCTTCGTCGAGCGCCGCGCCCGGTTCGGTGAGCGTGTTGACCAGGCCCAGCGCGGCGGCGCGCTCGGCGTCGATCATGTCGCCGGTCAGGGCCAGCTCCATGGCAATGCGCGGCGGGATCAGGCGCGGCAGCCGCAGCAGGCCGCCGGCGCCGGCAGCGAGGCCGCGCTTTACTTCCGGAATACCGAATTGCGCATTGCGCGCGGCGACGGCCAGATCGCAGGCCAGCATCGCTTCGCAGCCACCGGCCAGCGCATAGCCTTCGACCGCGGCAATCAGCGGCTTCGTGGGCGGCGTGAAGGCGATGCCGAGAATGCCGCGCCCTTCGATGCGAATCTGTTCACCGCGCAGGAAGGCTTTCAGATCCATGCCCGCGCAGAACACACCGCCGGCGCCGGTCAGGATGCCGACCCTGAGATCATCGCGCGCATCGAGCATGTCGACCGCCTCGCACACGCCGACCGACACCGCACGGTTGATGGCATTGCGCGCCTCGGGACGGTTAATGGTGATCACCACCAGGCCGTCCGCCACCTCCACCAATACTTCCGACATGGTGTCGCTCCCCGCCTCTACAGCATCGCCTCGGCCACCACGCGCAGCTCTTCCGCGCTGCTCACCGACAGCACCATGGTGCCGATGTCGCCGCGTGAGCCTGCCGCTTTCCAGCGCGCCAACTGCTCACGGATGTGTTCCGGCGGTCCGACCAGGCAGCACTCGTCGATATAGGCATCGGGCACCGCCGCTTGCGCTTCTTCCTTGCGCCCGGCGAGGTACAAGTCCTGAATCTTGACTGCCGCGTCGACGTAACCGAGTCGCCGCGTGTAGTCGTTGTAGAAATTCTTTTCGCGCGCGCCCATGCCGCCAATGTAGAGCGCGAAGTGATGCTTGAGCTTGTCGCGGCAAGCCTGCAGATCCGGGCCCATGGCCATGCGCACGAAGGGCGCGAAATCGAAACTCTTGAGGCTCTTGCCACCACCGGCCGCTTCGAAGCCGGCATCGAGCGGCAGCGCAAACATATTGGCGCGGTCGGGATTGGCCCAGATCATGAAACAGCCGTCGGCGATCTCAGCGGCGGTGTTGATGCCTTTCTCGGTCGCCACGCCCATGTAAATGGGAATGTTCGGATTGCCGTGCAGAATGCTCTTCAAGGGTTTGCCAAGGCCCATCGCGCCCGGCCCGCTATAGGGGATCTGGTAATGCTCGCCCTGGTGCGTGAGCGGCGCCTTGCGTTCGAAGATCTGGCGGATGATGGAAATATATTCGCGTGTGCGCAGCAGCGGCTTGCCGTAGGGCTGGCCGTACCAGCCCTCGATGACCTGCGGGCCCGACGGCCCGATGCCGAGCATGAAGCGGCCACCGGACAACTGGT
The DNA here is from genome assembly GCA_020849475.1 of Gammaproteobacteria bacterium. Taxonomy (GTDB): domain Bacteria; phylum Pseudomonadota; class Gammaproteobacteria; genus JADJYF01. The sequence goes on along the minus strand of JADLGE010000064.1, from coordinate 77,655 downwards.
CGAGGGTCATGGCCGTCATGGCGGTCATGGACGGCGTGCGCGCCGCCATCTGCATCACCGCCGTGCCGGCCTTGATACGCGTGGTCTGGGCCAACACCCAGGCCACTGGCGACACCGCGTCGGCGCCCCAGGCCTCGGCGCTCCACACCGAATCAAAGCCGAGGCGCTCGGCCTCGAACACCAAGTCCATCGGCAGTTTGACCTGCGCGCCTGAATACCCGAGCACCATCCCCAGTTTCATCGCATCGCCCCTCGACCTGTTATCGCCGACCGCTGTAGGTCCGATTTCCATCGGACATTAAAACCGCAACGCAGGCGCCCCCTGGCGCCTAACGCACGTCTTTCAAAATTTCCCCAAACGCCTCGATCACCTCCAGGCATTCCGTGCGCGACGGGTAATGCTGCCCCGGATTCACCGGATTGCGCGTGCGTATGCACAGCCAGTCGGGATTGACCTTGTCTTTCATCTCGCCAAGACGGTCGACCCATTTCTGTTTGTTGCCCAGACACAGGAACATGTTCTCGATGGTGTCGAGCATGTCGGTCGCTTCGGCGTCGGGCGACAGGCCCTTCTCCGCGTAGAAACTCCACTCGCGCACCCAGCGATGGCCGTGCTTGGCGCGCACGTCCTTGTCGCTGCTGAGCCAGCCCTCAAAACCAATGGTGACCTGGAAGTCATGCTTGCCGCGCGCCGCCGCGCGTTCGCGCATGTCTTTCACCGCTGGCTCCAGTTCATTGAAGCCCGGCGGGAACCACAGGCACCAGCCTTCATAGTCGAGCGCACGCTGCATGGCCTTGGGCGCGAAAGCACCGATCCAGATCGGCGGGCGCGGCTTCTGATACGGATGGGGCGTCAGGCGCACGCCTTCGTACTGGAAATACTTGCCGTGGTAGTTGAACTCTTCCTGCGTCCAGGCGCCGACGATGCAATCCATCACTTCCTCGAAGCGCGCTCCGCGCCCTTCAAAGGGCACACCGAAACAACGGAAATAATCCTGGTGGTAACCGACACCGGCGCCGAATACCAGGCGGCCGCGGCTCAAGTTGTCGATGGCCGACAGGGTCTCGGCGAGATGTATCGGGTGATGGAAGGTCGGCTGGATGACGGTGCTGGCGATCTGCACGTGTTTGGTTTGCGCGGCCAGCACCATCATGAGCGAGGTCGCATTCGGCCACCAGGTCTCGGGACGCTGATGACGTTCGGGCACCCACAGGCCATCGAAGCCGACTTTCTCGGCCAGCACGCCTTCGGCAATGCAATGGTCCATGGCGTCGGCGACATCGTCGGGCTTGGGCTGGGTGGTCTGATCGTAGACACCGAAATGGGTGTCAGGCATGAAAGCGATTTTCATGGTCGGTGTGGCTCCGTCGGAATGGAAACAGCGAGAGGCTCCCGCCGGGCAGGATTGTAACCGAGGCATTGGCGTCGTCGCGCCTTGTGCGTGACGGGCGGCGATTGTCAGTCCGGACGACTGGCAGTAGAGTCACCCGGCCGTCCACAGCTTGCGCACAGGACGGTCCGCGCCAACGCCGGCGCACGTGCACTACAGCCATCACCGGGGAGAACGTATATGGCTACCATCGCTCGCGACGTTGTCGCATCCAGCAAGACCGCCCGCGCAGCTGCGCGCCCCACCCTGCGCCAGATGATCGCTGAACGCGATCGACTGACAGCCGAGACCGGCCACTACTGCGGCGTCACCGAACTCACGCTGCGCGACGCCGATCCGATCAAGTACGAACGTTTCTACGCCAAGTTGCACAGCGCGGTGCTGGCCGCGCGTGAATCGGCGCGCTTTGTCGCCGCCAGCCCCGGCTCGCGCGAAATGGGCGAATGCCTGTGGGGCATCGCCACACCGGAAGGCGATACGCTGGCGGTGTCGCTGGGCTTTCTGTCCCACACTGTCATCTTCCCGGTCTCGGTGCGCTACATGGCCGAGCATGACTACGACGTCAACGACGGCATCGACGATGGTGATGTGTACGCCGTCAGCGACGGTTTGACCGGCGGCGTGCCGCACCCCGGCGATTTTTATTCCTTCGTGCCGATCTGCGTCGACGGTGAAATCGTGGCGTGGGCCATCGGCATCAATCACCTGATGGAAAACGGCGCGCCGGTGGCGGGCTCGTGGGCGACGTTCGCGGTCGATACTTTCATGGACGGTCTCGTCTGCCCGCCCATGCGCACCGGTCGCAATCTCAAACAGGAAAGCTGGTGGCGCGCCATCTGGGAGCGTCGCACCCGCGCTGCAACCATGAACATCCTCGACGACAAGATGCGCCTCGCCGGCTGCGCCATGGTGCATGCCGCCACCCACGCGCTGATTGAAGAATTCGGCATCGACTATTACAAGCGCGCCATTCGTGAAGTCATCGAGGAATCGCGGCGCATGGTGGTCGACAACATGCGCGACACCATGGTGCCCGGCACCTATAACGGCTGCGCCTTTCGTCTTGTGAAATACAAGGGCCTGCAGCACGTGTGGTCCCATGCCGACAAGAACACGCTCATCCATGTGCGCGGCAGTATCGAGCCCAACGAGAAAGGCTTGATGCTCGACGCCGAGGGCAGTTCCAAGTGGGGCTATCACTCCTATAACGCCACGCCGGGCGGCGTCGACTGCGCGGTGTTCTTAGGCATGATCAATTCCTTCTCGCACAACACCAAGGTCACGGCCGGGATTGATCTCGCCGTGCAGCGCCATTATCCCAAGGGCAGCATCTACAACCCCGACAACGAATTCACCAGCAACGCCAACCTGTGGGCGCAGACCGTGGCGCTGAACAGCATCGGCTTCGGCGCCGTGAGCCGCGCGATGTTCGCGCGCGGTTATCTCGAAGAAGCGTTTACGGTGGACGGCAACTGGGGCGCGTTCCAGGGCCAGGGCACAACCGACGACGGCACCACCTATGGCTTCACCAATTTCGAATGGCTGGGCGGCACCGGCCGCGGCGCCTGGTGTTACAAGGATGGTGAACCCCTGGTGTGGGCGGCGTGGTCGCAGATGGCGACGATAGGCGACGCCGAGGAATTCGAGAGCACCATCCCGCCCTTGTTCTACCTCGGCCGCAAGCTGCTGCCGGGTTATTTCGGCTATGGCAAATATCGGGGTGGCCCCGGAAACTCGGCGGTGCACTGGTGCGTGCAGCCCGGCAAGCATATCGGTCTCACGCGCCCTAACGGTGGGCTGTCCTGCACGCCGTCCGTTGGCCTTGGCATGAGCGGCGCCTATCCCGGTCCCGGCAGCTTCATGATCTCGGCGCGCGATACCAATCTCGATGCCTTGATAGCCGAGGGCGAAACGCCGCGCGATGCGCGCGAACTCCTGGAGATGGTCGACGACGGTCGCTTGACGGTCGACAACCTCGAGATCTGGAAAACCGACTGCCCGGAGCTCGCGCTCAAGAACAACGATCTGTTCGTCGATGCGGCCGGCTCTTCGGGCGGCTGGGGCGACCCGCTTGATCGCGATCCGCTGGCGGTGATTGCCGATCTCAACGACGGCACCTGTCCGAACTATGACTTCGTGCACGCCATGCACGGCGTGGTGGCGATGCAGGACGGCGCAGGACAGTGGCAGCTCGACCGTGAGGCAACGCTTGCCAAGCGCGCGGACCTCCGCCGTCAGCGCCTCGCCGAATCGATCCCCGCTGAACAATGGTGGCGCGAAGAACGTCGTGCAGTCGAAGCGCGCGACTTCGTGCCGGAAGTCACCGAGATGTACGGCCAGAGCCTGTCGTTTCCGAAGTTCCGTGATGAATTCACGCGCTTCTGGCAGCTTCCTGCCGACTTTTCCTGCGGGGAGGAATGAGCGATGAGTAACGACTACGCCGTCAGCCGCGAACTCATCGGCCAGCTGGTCGATGGCACCATCGACCAGGACAACACCGAGCGCCTGTTGAAGATGCCGCGCAAGGACAAGGCGCGCTTCTTCAACTACATCGCCGTTCTGCAAGAGCGCGTGCAATGGCCGCAGCGCATCCTGCTGCGCATCGGCGATCATCTTTACATCGTGGCCAAAGCGCAGGGTGAGCGCGTCGTGAAATGCGACTGCGGACACGAGTTCGGCGACTACCGCCACAACTGGAAGCTCGGCTGCCGCATTCGTTCGCGCAAGACGCTCGAGGCCATGTCACAGGTCTTCGATCCCGCCCCCGCCGTGCCGGAACCGGGTTGGCAGGAGGTGCGCGAATTCTTCTGCCCCGAGTGTGCAACCCAGCACGCGGTGGAAGTGGTCGCGCCCGGTTACCCGGTGGTGATGGAACTGTTGCCGGACCTCGACAAGTTCTATCGCGAGTATCTCGGTCAGCCGCTGGCCGATGAATCGCCGGAGTGGTACCAGGACCGGACGCCGGAGGTCACGGCGCGCTGGGTGTGAGCTACGCACGAGCATTGATTGGTAATTGCGGGTCCAACTTCAGTCGGATACTGAGAACCAAACGGCGATGTTTAGCCTGGCCGTAAACCGAATGTCCGACTGAGGTCGGACCCACAGAAGAAAGAGATTCAAGGGGAGACAAGCATGAGCAGCACCGCTGCCACGGTCGCTGGCGCGCGCGACTTCATTCTCGCGCTCGATGCCGGCGGCACCATGACCGACGCCATCCTGGTCAAGCCGGACGGCACGTTCACCGTCGGTAAATCCATCAGCCGCAAGGAAGACCAGGCGTTGTCCTATCGCGAATCGGTGGCCGACGCCGCGCAGGCGCTCGGTCTCGACAGCGCGGCCGTGCATCGCCAGTGCGGCGCCGATATCTATTGCGGCACCGGCATGCTGAACACCATCCTGACCGGCACCGGGCGCAAGGTCGGCTTGATGGTGACGCGCGGTTTCGATGACATCACCGTCATGGAAGGCGGGCTCACCTACCTCGGCCAGAGTCAGGCCGAAGGTCTGCACCAGCAATTGCACAAGCACACGCGGCCGCTGGTCGACCCGCGCAACGTGGTGACGGTCAGCGAGCGCATGGGCGGCGGTTGCTACCAGGGCAATATCCATCTGCCGGCTGGCCACACGCTGATTCCGGTCAATGAACGCCAGGTGCGCGAAGGCGCCAGTAAATTGCTCGACGCCGGCTGCGAAGTCATCGGCATCCTGTTCCTGTTTTCCTTCGTCGACCCACGCCATGAACACCAGGCGCGCGACATCGTGGCGGCCATCGTCGCCGAGCGCGGCCTCGACGTGCCGGTGGTGTGCTCGGCCGACGTCGCGCCGGTCGCCAAGGAGAACAGCCGGCTCAAGAGCCTGTTGTTCCAGTGCTTCGCGGCCGAGCAAGTGCGCGGCGCCTTGCTCGACGTCGAGCGCGAAGCGCAGGCCAGCGGCTTCAATGGCCGCCTGCTGACGCTGCTGTCCTATGGCGGCGCGGTCAATATGGATTACCCGCGCCTGTACGAGACCATGATCTCAGGGCCCATCGGCGGCCTCATCGGCGCACAGTTCATTGCCCACGAGCTTGGCCTGACCAATATCGTCACCGCCGACATGGGCGGCACCAGTTTCGATGTGGGCCTGTTGGTCGACGGTCGCATCGGCATTGCCAAGAGCGCCGACATCGCCGGTCATCGATTGGCGCTGCCGATGGTGCAGCTCGATTCGGCCGGCAACGGCGCCGGCAGCGTGGTATGGCTCGATGAATACAAGCGCCTGCATGTCGGCCCGGAATCGGCCGGCGCCAAGGTCGGCATCTGCTATCAGTACGACCGCCTGACCGTCACCGACATCAACGTCGCCTTGGGCTATGTCGACCCGGATTATTTCCTCGGCGGACAGATCAAGCTCTCGCGCGAGCGTGCCTTGAATGCGCTGCGCGAAACCATCGCCGAGCCGCTGGGCCTCGACGTCTACGCAGCCGGCGCCGGCGTGCTCGGCATCATCAATGGCGAGATGAACGACCTTCTGCGCACCATGGTCGCGTCCAAGGGCTATGACACCCATGATTTCACCATGCTCTATTACGGTGGCGCGGGTCCGGTGCACATGTATGGCTTCGCCGAAGGCATCGAATTCAAGGACGTCATCACCCTGCCGTGGGCGGCCGGCTTCTCGGCCTTCGGCGCGGCCTGCGCCGAATACATGCACCGCTATGACCGCGGCCTGCGCGTGCTGATCCCGGCCAATGCCAGCGAGGCCGACAAGCGAGCCACCGCCCTCGAAATCGACCGCGCGTGGCGCGAACTCGAAGCCGAGGCGCGGCGCGAAATGGCCGACGAAGGCGTGGACCCGGCGACGGTGGTTTTCCGCTACGGCGTGTCGGCGCGTTACATCGGCCAGATTGAAAGCTTTGAGACCGCCTTGAGCAATGGCGAGATGAATGGCCCGGCCGACATCCAGCGCATGATCGATGCTTTCGAGACCATGTACTCCAAGGTCTATCCCGAAGGCGCCAAGTTCAGTAGCGCCGGCTACTCGCTCACCACCGTCAACCTCGAAGCCATCGCACCGAAACCACAGCCCAAGCTGCGCCAGTACCCGCTGGCCGACGCCACCCCGAGTGCCGCGGCCTATGTGGGGACGCGCGATGTTTTTCACAAGGACGGCTGGCTGCCGTTCAAGATCTACGAGATGGTGGAGCTCGAGCCGGGCAATGTGATTGCCGGCCCCGCCATCATTCGCGACCCGATGACCACGGTGGTCATTCCGCCGGCGCGCGAAATGTGGATGGACGCCTACAAGATTCTGCACTATCGGTGATATTCAGGAACACAAGGAAAGCCCCATGAAACTCGCAACCTTCACCCACGGCGGACGCACGCGCATCGGCCGCGTGGATGGCGACCGCATGCTCGATCTCACCGCCGCCGGACTGCCCGCAGACATGCTGAGCTTTCTGGAAGGCGGCGCCGAACTCATGCAGCGCGCCGCCGCCGCCAATGGCGCCAGCGTGCCGCTGGCCGAGGTCACGCTGTGCGCGCCTGTGGCGAGGCCGCCGAAGATCCTCGCGGTCGGCCTCAACTATAAAGACCACATCGAGGAAACCGGGCTCGACACGCCCAAGTTCCCGATGTTCTTCAACAAGCAGTCGACCGCCGCGCACGGTCCTTACACGCCGTTTCACCTGCCGCGCGTGTCGGACAAGCTCGACTACGAAGGCGAACTCGGCTTCATCATCGGACGTCGCTGCCGCCATGTGCCGCGCGCCCGTGCCCATGAAGTGATCGCCGGCTTCACGGTGTGCAACGACGTCAGCGTGCGTGACTGGCAGATGCGTGCGCAGACCTTCACACTCGGCAAATCCTTCGACACCCACGCGCCGTTTGGTCCGTATATCGTCACCAGCGATGAAGTCGGCGACCCGCACGACCTCGATCTCAAGACCTGGGTCAACGGCGAACTGCGCCAGAACTCCAACACCCGCCACCTGGTGTTCGACTGCTATGAGCAGATTGAAACCCTGACCGCCGCCTTCACCCTCGAGCCCGGCGACCTGGTGTTGACCGGCACGCCGAGCGGCGTCGGCATCGGCTTCGATCCGAAACGCTTCCTGAAGGCCGGCGACGTGGTGCGCATCGAAATCGCCAAGCTCGGTCACATCGAGAACGCGGTGGTCGCCGAACCAGCCGACCCCGACCGCATCTGATCCCACCCCTTCTCTTCTAACCATCCCGGCCGCGGCCGGGGTCTGGTCAGTGCCGCCGCAAGTGGTCATGGGCTCGCCCACAGCGGTGCGCCACGTCACGCAATTTTTCGTTGATGTCGGGTTTTTGCCCGTCTATGATGGATTTAAGACGCGCAAAGCGTTGATTGTTTGACCGAGGGGTTCGTGCTGAATACCAGAGCTCGCAAGGGAATGCCGAAGGTGTATCGCCCGGCGGATGTAAGCCAGGCGCCGCATCCCATCTTCAAGCGAGCCGACCAGACCAGCTATCGTAGACGTACAGCTTCGTTTTGAACCGTAGACCCTACCTCGACTGTCTTGCCTGCCGCGCCGCCCGTGGTGCGCGTTGTGATTGCCGAAGCAACACGCCGGAGCGCGTCCGTTGCTGAACTGTCAGCCTTCCATGCTTGCCAACGCCGCGCTTGCGATCGCGCGGCCGCTGACGGTTTTTTCCGCATTGATAATGTCCCCTGCTCCCATGCCGTCGGCAGGAGACCATAACGACCCTGTGCGGCATGTTCCATGAGGCAATGAAGTATGGATATCTACGTTGGCAATCTTTCCTATGACATCTCCGCCGAAGAGCTGCGCGAAGCGTTCGAACAGCACGGTGAAGTGACCAGCGCCAAAATCGTCAGCGACCGCGAGACGGGCCGCTCCAAGGGTTTCGGTTTCGTTGAAATGCCCAACGAGTCGGAAGGGGCCGCGGCCATCTCCGAATTGAACGGCGCCATGCTCAAGGGCCGCACCGCCCGCGTCAACGAAGCCCGTCCGCGCGAAGCGCGTCCGCCGCGTCGCTGACAGCCCGCCTGGCACCGCGGTGCCCCGGCACCGTGCGCCCGGTCGTCACGCGTCATACGCCCCTCCACCGTCACGCACGACGGTGGAGAGCGCTCAGCGATCTTCTATGACGGGCTTGACCTCATCGATCACGAGACGCGTCTGCGTGAGCATGTCCTGTTCGTTCTCGGCTATCGGGAACAGCACGAATTTCGAGGCGCCGACCGCCACGTATTCGCGCAGCCGCGCCGTGAGATCAGCCGTGCTGCCAATGCAGAACAGCGGATTGACGTCGATGTTCTCACCGATGCCGGTGCGTTTGACGAACGGCGAATTGCGCACCGCCGCGTCGTCGGCGCTGCCGATGCGAAATGCCAGCGAGGTGCCGTAATGGTCGTCGTCGATATGGCGCCCGTATTTCAGCGCTTCACTCTTGATGCCGGCGATGGTCGCACGCACGTCTTCCACGCTGGCGATGCCGCCTATCCAGCCGGTGCCGAGCTTGGCGGTGCGTTTGACCGCCGCGTCGCTGGTGCCGCCTATCCATAACGGCAGCGGCTGCTGTACCGGGCGCGGCGCGATGGTGGCGTTCTTGTATTGAAAGAAGCGCCCTTCGAAAGTCACCGATTCCTCACTCCACAGGCGCGCGATGAGTTCGAACATCTCATTGGCCATCGAGCCGCGATGTTCTGAACTGCGGCCGGTGGCCGCCCACTCCGCGGCCTGCGGATAGCCGACGCCGAACATCGGCAGCAGGCGACCGTTGGACAGGTAGTCGATGGTCGCGCACTGCTTGGCCAGCACCAGTGGATCGCGCAGCGGCATGACTATCGCGTTCATGCCGAATTTGATCTTTTCGGTGCAGCCCGCCAGCGACGCCAGCGCGCTCAATGATTCGAGATAGTTGTCGGTCGAGATCAGGCGGTCCGACTGCCACACCGAGTCGACGCGGCTCTTTTCCAGCAGTTCCACCCAACGGAAAAAAGCGCGGCCGTTGTCAAAGGGATAATTGAGGAGGCCGAAGCCTATGCGTATTGCCATGATGTGTCTCGCGTCTTACAGCTTGGGTCGGCCCGCTCAGAATTCCATCGGCAGCTTGAAGTGCGCGCCAAGGATGCGGTCGCGATGTTCGAGCAGGATGGGGGAAATAGCGGCTTTTACACTGGCGTCGATGTTCTCGAACATGGCGCGCGGCCCGGCCGCCACCGGGCACAGCGCGTCGGGCAGGATGTCCATGATCACCGAGAACGCCGCCCAGTAGAAATCCACCGCCGACAGTGCCTTGCCGACGAAGCACTCGCGGCCCTTGGCGCGCTGTGCTTCCAAGGTCGATGTCAGCAGATTGAGCATCGCAATCTGACGCTGATTGGAGGCCGCCACATCGCTTTCGTTATAGCCGTACTTGCGACTCATGGCGCTGATGCCGGCCGGCGCCTGGCCCGATTGCATGGCCGGCTTGAACAGGCACAGGCGGCGATTCCAGCCGAGGCCGAGTTCACCGCACAGCTCATGGCTCAAGCCGAGCAATTGCACGCGCTCGGCGGCGCCATCGGGCACCAGCGGCCGCTGCGGCGCGAGACGTTCGAGCAGAAAGAGAATGTCGTTCCAGCGATTCATGGGGCGACCGTCATTCCATGCCACCACCGGGCCACTGTTGACGCCGGCCCAGGCCACCAACTCAGAGTTTTCGGCGCCGGGGATCTGCGGCGCGACCGCGAATTCGAGCCCCTTGTATTCCATCATCGCTTTCACCGCCTGGCCCCACGGGCTCGGCGCGCCTTGCACCAGCACCAGGCGCAAGCCTGGCCGTTTGATCAATTCCGCGACGCTCAAGAACTTCATGACTTCCCCTTTTCGACGGCGCGCAGGTTCGCGCCATGGCTTTGCTATCCTACGATGATGGTCGCAATCACGCGACCCACACTGCGCGCGACAATGACATCGACAACACTACACAGCTTGCCGGCACTGGCCGCGCAGATAGCTTCATGCGCGTGTGCGGGGCTGGTCGACAGCACCGCGCTGTTCATGCCCGCGCAGCAGCCGCCCTGGCGAGCGACCGGCATTCATCTGACGGCGGGACAGCACTACACGCTGCTGGCCGAAGGTCGCATCGCCTGGTCTGAACGTGTGCCGCATCTGCACGCTGGCGCGGGCTTTCATCTATGGGCGCGTGTCAGTCCCGGCGGACGCATCGTCAATCTCACCCGCGATGGCACGTCCTTCATCGCGGATTGCACGGGCGAGCTCGAACTCGGCATCTATCTCGGCATGTGGCGCGACGCCTATGGGCGACTCGACACGCCAGCCTTTGCCTATGCGCGCCTGCGCGGTGGTTTGAGCGTGCTGGTGCTTACATGGCGCGAAGACAGTGCCACCGGACTTACTGCCCTCAACACGCTGTGTCCGGCAGCGCCGCTGGCCACGGAGTTGGCGCGCTTGGGTCAGGCCGTCGCCCTGCCGCGCGACTGGCATTACCTCATCGAGACCGGCACCAGCGACATCTATCGCGATTGTTCAGACGCTGGCCCCGCGCGTATCTGTCTCGCTGCCAATGACGACCAGGGCATTTTGCGCAAGGAAGTCGACTGGCCTTTGACGCCGGGCACCACCTTGAACTGGCGCTGGCGGCTGGACGCGCATCCGAGTCGCATTGCCGAAGACAGCAATATCAGCCACGACTACGTATCGGTCGCCGCTGAATTCGACAACGGCCGCGATCTCACCTGGCTGTGGAGCAGCTGCCTGCCGGTTGGACACTGGTTCGCGTGTCCAATCAAAGCGTGGTCGGCGCGTGAAACCCATTACGTGCTGCGTTCGGGTTTCGACGATGCCGGGCGCTGGTGCGAAGAATCGCGCCCAGTGTGGGCCGACGTCGACGCGACCATGGGTCCGCCGCCGGCGCGCATCGTGGCGGTGTGGTTGATTTGCGTTGCGAGCTTTCAGCACGGCACCGCGCGTGCGAGCTTCGAGGACATTCACTTACGCGACGGCGCGCGCGGCCTGAGCGTGCTCTAGCGCGCGTCGCGCCGCGCGGCCTTCAGGCCTGGCCGAGGAAGGGACGCTCGAACGGTAGCACGGTCGCCATCGGACTCGCTTCAAAGCCGCTGGCGAGGTGCGCGTGACTGCGATACTGGCAGGTGTACACGGCGCCCGGCCCCAATGCCATGGACAGAAAACGCAGGCTCATGGGCGCGCGCCTCTGCAAGACATTATGTCGCGCAATATGCACTTCCATGAGTGGCGCCGCTGCGCCGAAGGTGAAGCGGCCAACGCCGCGAATCACGGTGTGGTCGCTGTGATTGGCGATGGTCGATGAACGCAGCAGGCCGGCGCCGATATGGGTGCCGAGCTCGCCGTCCAGTGCGTAGAAGTCGACCGTCAGCAGTGCATGGGAGCGCAAGGTGTCGATATCGAGCATCACCTCCACGCGATAGTCGTCGCCGGTGCCGGCATAGCTGCCGCTCAAGGGCCACATTGCCACCGGCAGCAAGGGCCAGCTGCGGCGGATGGTGGGTGTCAGCGGCTCGCTGCCGGTATTGGTGGCGCCACTCGCCAGGCTCGGATCCGATTGCTCAGTCATGCTCACCCTCGCTCTACCCACGCTGCATGCACGGGCTTTGTATTGGTCCCTGCGCCTGTCGGGCCCGAGGAGAGCTGGCGGTCTGGAGGAAGCGCGAAGTGATCCTGCGTAATCCGTGTCGAGGCTCACCGTGCTGCGCCGTCCCTGCCGGCAGATCCTTCTGCACACTTCTAAAGCCGGCCCTCTTTTGTTTTCGGGCGCGACAGGCTGCATGGACGAACCATAGACCGCATAGGGGCAGCATCACTGCGGCGGGCGGCACCGCCGTTGTGTGCGCAATTCACATTTCGAGGGAGCAGTGATGCGGGCGCCATGGGCGGTGCGCCCGCTGACGCGAGCTCAGTCGTGCGCGGCCTTGCACACCACCGTGATCGTGAACTCGGCATTGGCCGGCCCGTCTTGCCAGGCCCGTGCACGGCGCGCATGCAGCGCCGTGACCCCGGGCGACACGCCGCGCAATCGCCACCACGCGTGGCCGCCGCTGCCTGTCGCGCTCGATGAGGCCTGGTAGCCGCTGTCGATCATCTGCAGGGCGCCGCCCGGCTCGCCCTGCCACTGCCACTGCCAGCGATAGCCAGTGGCCGGCGCCTCGTAAAGCGACACGCGCAGCACAGCGCCCAGCATGAGTTCAAGGCGGCGACCGTCATCGTCTTCACTGACGCTCAATTCGCGCGGCGTGGCATCGCTGGCGTTCATTGCTCAGAGGGTGACGCCATAGCTCTCATTGAAAAAGCCGGCCTTGATATACGCCTCGCTGGCGTAGACGAAGCCCTTGTCGCCCCAGCCCGTGCCCCAACTGTTGCGGATGATGAAACGCTTGTCCTTGGTGTAGCCGACCACGCACACGGCGTGACCACCGCTGGCGGTCTTGGCCTGGTAAGTATCGAGCTTGCTCTTGGCGGCGCTGGCATTCATCCATGTCGCGTCGACGTCGAGGCCGACCAGCAAAGGGCCGTGGGAAGCCAGCCAGCTACGCCACTTAGGGAGATCCTTGCCGAGGTTGTAGTAGGACGCCGCCTTGCGCTGCGCGGCCTGGGCGAAGAATTTGTCTTCGTCACCGGTATACATCTTGGTGTTGACGTGGAACGGCAGGAGTTTGTCCGGCACCACGCCGTATTTGCGACAGATATCCATGGCCGCCTTGAGACTGGTGCCCACGCCTTCAATCATGGTTTCGGGACGCGACACGAATTGATCGGTTTCTTTCGACGCCATCCATGTGAAGCGCGGCGACAGCAATTCGCCTTGAGCAATCTTGCCGGCCTTGACCAGGTGGTAGCGCATCACGCCGTCGGTCGAGGCCCAGCCGACGCAGGAGCCGGTATCTTCCTGATCGCCGACCGCCCACCATGCCGCGCGCAGATCGACCGCGGCCGGCGGACTGGCCACCGGCTTGACCGCCGCCGCCTGCACCGCGACGTCATAGTTCCAATCTTTTTCGACGCCGCGCGATTTGACCAGGTTCAGAATGCGCGTGGTGGATTTGTGTGACGAACGGCTTTTACTGCGAGCCATGATGCCTCCTCGACGCCTGGCGTCCTTGTCATTGTTGAATGCGTACGACAGCCGATGCTGTCAGCCACAGCATGGCAAGCGAAACATCATTCAACAACGCGGACTATGCACATTTGCGTGCCAGGTCGCGAAGCAAGGAGATCAGCTCCGGGCGGGCGCCAAGGCCTCCAGCAGTGGCCAGTGCCAGTGCGTCGACATCGCGCTGCCCGGCGAATAGCCTTCGTCGGGATTGCACGGATAGAGCACCACGTGCGTGGCGCCGGCGGCGTAATACTTGGTGAGCCGCGCGCGAATGGTGTCGGCATCGCCCCATGCGCAGATGGCATCGATGAGGCGATCGCTGCCGCCATTGGCCCAGTCGGACGGTTCGAAACCGAGCCGTCCCCAGGCTTCATGGTAGGGCGGCAGCGACAGGTAGAACGCACAGGCGCGGCGCGCCAAGGCACGCGCCTTGTCGGCGTCTTTCTCCAGCACGCAGCGCACTACCACGTGCAACTGCTGCGACGGCTGCAAAAGTTCACGCGCGTGGCGCAAGGCTTCGAGCGGCTGCAGGAACAGGAAGGCGCCATCGGCGAGTTCACTCGCGACTTTGAGCAGACCAGGACCGTGACCGGCCACGATCACCGGCGCGGCCTGCGCGGCGCGCGGGCTTTCTATCGGCGCCACACGCAGCCGTTCAAGGTAGCTGCGCATCTTCGGCACCGGCCGCACCCATTGATGGCCGCGCGGTTCAACCAGCACCGGATGGGACACACCGAGGCCGAGGCTGAATCGCCCGCCTGAAAACTCCGCCAGGGTGTTGGCGGCCTGCGCGGATGAATCGGCGTCGTGCGCATAAACATTCGCGATGCCGCTCGAGATCTTGATGCGCGCGGTCTTGGCCAACAGGTAGCCGCAGGTCGCGAACGGTTCACGGCCAGCGATCTCCGGCAGCCACAGCTCGTGGTAGCCGAGACTTTCGAGACGCTGCACGTGCTTGACGAGCGTCGCCCCGCTGGTGCCTTCGGTCCATTGCAATAAACCCAGCGGTGCGTTCATGGTCGCTCTCCTGCGTGGTCGAACTGGCGGGCGGCGCTCAACGGAAGGCCGGCATCACTTCGCGGCTCATGAGCTCGATGTGCTCGTCACTCCAGCTCGGATGCAGGCCCGGTGGCACGGCCCAGGTGTAGAAGCGGTTGGTGCCGGTCTTGGCCACGTAGTCCTTGATCATGGCGATGGCCTGCTCGGGCGTGACGATGTAGCAGTCATTGCTTTCGATCGATTCGCGCGTGGCGTCCACCGGCTTGATGAAGCCCATGCCGGCCTTGGAGAACCACTCGCCGTAGCAGTTCTGCTGGTAGGCGAGATGCTTGACCGCCTCATCCCAGCGCTTCTTGGGATCGCGTGTGACATGCAGCCACGCATAGCCGGCCGCCACTTCGTAATCCTCGGGATTGCGCCCGCAGGCCGCCAGTTCGTCACGGTAGACCTTGGTGAACGGCCCTACCGGGCCCACCGCGATATAGCCCGCGCCGACCCGCGCCGCGCGCTTGACCGCAACGTTGCTGAAGCCGGCTATCCACAGGCGCGGATTCTTCTGCACCGGCATCGGCCGCAGCTGGATGTCTTCGTACTGGTGATACTTGCCGTGATAGCTGAAGCGCTCACCGGCAAACAGGCGTTGAATGATCTCGATGCCTTCGTCCATGCGCTGTCCGCGACTCTTGGGATCGACGCCCCACGCCGCGAGCTCTTCGACCTTGTAGCCGACACCAAGGCCGAGCTCGAGTCGGCCGCCCGAGATCACGTCGAGGGTTGCCGCGTCTTCGGCCACGCGCACCGGATCGTGCAACGGCAGCAGCAGCACACTGGTGCCGATGTGCACGCGCTTGGTGCGCGCCGCGATGGCGCAGCCAATGGGCAGCATCGACGGTGAATAGCAGTCATCGAGGAAGTGGTGTTCCGACAGCCAGATGTCATCGAAGCCCGCCTCTTCGGCGCGCACCATCTGATCAAAACACGCGTGGTAGAGCTCGGTATTGTCACGCTGCCATTGCGGTGGATTGCGAAAGTCGTACCACAGGCCAAAACGCAGACGCTTGTTGCTCATTGCAGGACTCCAAATACTGAAAGTAAGCGCCGCCGTTGACGACGGCGCCTGCACATTGGGGGCTCAGGCCGCCTTGGCGATGGCCTGGTTGATGCGCGGCATGACTTCGGTCGCCATCAAGCTCATCGATTTCTTCATCGCGGCCTTGTCCTGCCAGTCGTGGGCGGCGTAGAGCAAGGTGCCGAAGTCGCCAATCTGATCGCGCAGCGCCAGCACCTTGCGCGCCACGGTTTCCGGGCTGCCGTGGATGATGCAGGCATCGCGCACGCCCTCGGCGGTGAGCTTGTCCGGGTCATCGCCAAGGTTGGCCACGAACGGCGCCTTGTAATTCGAACGATCGAAAATCTTGAACAGGTACTGGTAGTAGTAATCGTAGGCGCCTTCGGATTTCTTCACGAAGGCTTCGGCTTCGGCGTCGGTGTCGGCCACGTAGACGCTGCGCGCCACGCGCCAGATGGCGGGGTCCGTGGCCTGACCGGCGGCCTTGGCCGCCGCCACGTAGGTCGGCCAATGGGTTTGCGCGGACCATGCCGCGATGAAATTGGCGGTCACCGGGATATAGCCGCGCGAGCCGGCAAAACCCAGCGAATCGGAATGCGGGCTCATGGCCGACACCGCCACTGGCGGATGGGGCTGCTGGAACGGCTGCGGCACATAGCCGAGCTTGATGTCGTGCTGCGTGAACTTCTCCATGTCGATGTTCCAGTACTTGCCCTTCAGCGAGTACGGCGGCTTGGTGGTCCACATCGCCAGCATCATGTCGAGCGCCTCGACCATCATGGCCTTGCGATCCTTGTCGACCACGTCGAACAGCGCGAAGTCCGACGACAGTCCGCCCGGCCCCACGCCCATGATGAAACGACCGTTACTCAAATGATCGAACATCGCCGCCTGGCCGGCGCTGACCGCCGGGTGGTATTGCGGCAGGCACATCACGCCGGTCGCCAGCTTGATCTGTTTGGTGCGCGCGATGAGGTTGGCGTGGAACATGAGCGGTGACGTGATCTGCTCGACCGCCGAGGAATAGTGCTCGCCTATCCACGCTTCGGAGAAACCCAACTGATCAGCATGGATGACGGCATCCGTGTCTTCTTCCAGTGTCTCGTGGTAGTCCCTGTCGATGTGATGCAATGGCATCATGAAGTAGCCAAGCTTCATTGGTCTTTTCCCTGTGGAGGTTGCGATTGCAGGCACGCTAACCGTGAGGTATGGCAGTGTCAAGGAAGATACACCGCCGCCATCGCGGCCCTTGTAGCTGAGAATTCATTCGCACATTCTGCGCAACGTCAGCGTTCCAGGAAACGCGGATTCACCCACACTATCGAGTAGCTTTCATCCATGGCCGACCTCGCCGCACTGCGCAACGACATCAAGGTTCTCGCCTTCGATCAATACGGCACCGTGGTCGACATCCAGGGCGGGCTGGTGGAATTGACCACGCCCTTTCTCGCCGCCAAGGGCTGGCCGGGCAAGCCCGACCAATTCGTCACCTGGTGGCGGCGTACACATTTCGAGAACTCGATGATCGACGCACTGTGCGATCGCGGTCATACCTCGTATCGCGAGATAGGTCGGCGCGCGGTGAGTCACACCATGGATCGCGCCGGCATCGCGTACACCGATGACGAAGCAGTGATGTTGGTCGCCGCCATCGAGCGACTGCGCCCGTTTCCGGAAGTGCCGCCAGCCCTCGCGCGGCTTGCCACGCGCTATCGTCTCGCGATTCATTCCAACGGCGATGCCGACATGCTGGAAGCGGCCAAGCCCTATCTCGGCCATCGCTTCGACGCTACCATCTCGGTGGCGACGGCCGGCTACTTCAAGCCGCACCGACACACCTACGAAAGCGCCGCGCGACAGCTCGGTGTCGCGCCCCATGAAGTGCTGCACGTCGCCAACCATGCCTTCGATTGCATCGGCGCCTGCGCCGCCGGCATGCGGGCGGCGTTCATTGACCGCCGCGGCCGGCCCTATGGACAGACGCCACACCAGGCGCACATCGTGGTGAAGTCCATGACCGAATTGGCCGCGCTGCTGATCGATTGAACGCGGCGGCCGTGGCCGAATTCGCAACAGACCAATGTAGAACGCTCACAGCAAACAACCCGAGGAGATGAAGATGACTAAGAAAACTGCGCAGGGATTGAACGTCGGTGTATTCCAGGTGATGGCCGACATGCACAACGGCGATCCGGCGGTGATCGCCAAATGCGCCGAGGATCTCGGCTTTTCGTCCTACTGGGTGCCGGAGCACACCGTGATCCCGGAAGGCTCGGCCGAGGTCTATCCCGGCAAGCAGGCCGATCAGCCTGCGCCCGAATATCTTTTCAAGATGCCCGACCCGTTCATCGCACTGGCGCGCGCTTCGGGCACCACCAAAACCATTGGTCTCGGCACCGGTGTGTCCCTGATCCCGGAACGTAATCCACTCTTGACCGCCAAGGAAGTGGCGAGCATCGATCATTATTCGGGTGGTCGCATGATGCTCGGCATCGGCGCTGGCTGGAACGAAGCCGAATGCCGCATCATGGGTGGCGACTTCGAACATCGCTGGAGCCAGACCAAGGAATCGATCGAGGTCATGAAGAAACTCTGGAGCGGCGAATACGTCGGCCACCAGGGCAAGTACTACAACTTCCCGCCGGTCATTTGCCTGCCGCGCCCGGCGCGCCGTCCGAATCCGCTGGTGCTGCTCGGTTCCATCGGCTCACCGCTGGTGTTCAAACGCACCGTCGAATGGGGTGACGGCTGGCTGCCGTTCTCGGTCGATCTGACTGAAATCGCCAACGGCCGCGCGCAGCTGACCAAGCTCGCCAAGGCCGCCGGCCGCGACCCGGCCAGCATCGATGTGACCCTGTTCGCGCCCGATTCTTTCTTCCGCAAGCCCGCAGAACTCGCCGAAGTGGCCAAGTCTGGCGCCAATGGCGCGGTGCTGTGGATTCAAAGCCAGAACGAGGCCGACATCTGCGCGGAGTTGAAGGAACTCGCCGCCCAGATTTTTTAATCATCTGTCGGCGGTGCACGTCATTGTGGGTCAGACTGAAGTCTGACCCACAGTTCAAGGTTTAAGGTTTAAGGAGCGCAAGTCATGACGTACCAACACCTTACCGTCGAAAGGCGCGACCACATCGCGGTGGTCACACTCAATCGGCCGCAGCGCTGCAATGCACTCAACTTCGAGCATCTTTCAGAGATCGAGCACTGCGCGCTGTCGTTCCGCGAGGACGCCGATACGCGCGTGGTGATCTTCACCGGCGCCGGCAAGCATTTCTCATCGGGCGCGGACCTGGTCGACTTCCCCGATGAACTCGCGCAGCCGCTGGTGGTAAGACGACGGCGTTTTCGTATCGGCGAGCGCGCCTTGCATGCCATGCTCGGTATCGACCAGATCACCATCGCCGCCTGGAACGGCGGCGCAATCGGCGGCGGCGCGTGCCTGGCGACGGCAGCGGATTTCCGCATCGGCGACTCGCACTGCTTCATTCAATATCCCGAAATCGATCTCGGCATGAATCTCATGTGGCAGAGTCTGCCCTTGACCGTGCACCTGCTCGGCCCGACCCGCGCCAAGCGCCTCGTCATCGGTGGCGAGCGGGTGCACGCCGAGACCCTGCGCGACTGGGGCCTGCTCGAAGACGTGGTCCCGCCCGCGGCACTCTTGAGCACCGCGCGCACCTTTGCCGCGACCTATGTGAACAAGTCACCGGCCGCCGCGCAGATGATCAAGCGCAGCATCAATCAAGTGATGGGTGCACTCGACCGCGCGCTCATGCACATGGATGCCGATCAGAATCTTCTGACCCACACCAGCGCCGATCAGAAAGCCGCCGCCGCGGCCTACGCCGCCAAGAGCGAGCCACGCTTCAGCGGCGATTGAAGCGCGGGGCTGCTTCAGTCCCTCACATCGCCGACGCCTGGGGTATGCTCGAATCCAAACCGTTGGTGCCCAGGAGTCTTGTCCATGCCCTCGCCCTCCCTCGCCGCGTCCGACACGGCGTTCTTCGGTCATCCGCGCGCGCTCGGCACCTTGTTCTTCACGGAGTTGTGGGAGCGCTTCAGCTACTACGGCATGCGCGCCATTCTCATCCTGTTCATGACCGCGCCGCTGGACGCCGGTGGCCTCGGCTTCGATGTCGGCAGCGCCGGCGCCATCTATGGGCTCTACACCGGCATGGTCTATCTCGCCTGCCTGCCGGGTGGCTGGCTGGCGGACCGCCTGCTGGGCGCGCGCCACGCAACCCTGGCCGGCGGCGTGGTCATCATGCTCGGCCATATCTGCCTGGCACTGCCCTTCATCGACAGTTTTTATGCGGGCCTGGTATGCATCGTGATCGGCACCGGCCTGTTGAAACCCAACGTCAGCACCCTGGTCGGTCATCTCTATGGGGCCGAGGACCGACGCCGCGATGCGGGCTTCTCGATTTACTACATGGGCATCAACAGCGGCGCCTTTCTCGCGCCGCTGGTATGCGGTGCGCTGGCCCAGGGCGAAGGCTTTCGTGCGCTGCTGGCGCGGCACGGCATTGAGCCTGCGCTCGCCTGGCATTTTGGTTTTGGCGCGGCGGCGCTCGGCATGGCGCTCGGGCTCGTGAGCTACTGGCGCGGCTCTGCGCATTTCGGTGATGCCGGCTTGCCACCGCCGCCTTCGATGCTACGTGTCGAAGCTGCACGACGCACGTGGCGCGGCGCCACCGTCCTGTTGCTGGCGGCGGCGCTCGCCGCGTGGCTGGTGCTGAGTGGCCAGCTCACGCTCAGCGCCGCCGCGCTTGCCAATGTGTTCGGCCTGCTGCTGCTCGCCATCACGGTCGCGTTCTTTGTGTGGATTTTCAGCCGTGGCGACTGGACAGCCGAAGAGCGGCGACGCTTGTGGCTGGTGCTGGCCCTGTTCCTCGGTGCGACGGCCTTCTGGTCCTTGTACGAACAAGGCGGCTCAACCTTGAATCTCTTCGCCGAGCGCAACACCGACACCCGCCTGTTCGGCTACGACTTCCCCGCGAGCTGGATGCAATCGCTCAATCCCATCTACATCATCTGCGGCCTGGCGCCGGCCTTCGCCTGGCTGTGGCCGAAGCTCGGGCGCCACGAACCTTCGAGTCCGGCGAAGTTCGCCATCGGTCTCGCCTTCATGGCGCTCGGCTATGGGGTCATGATCGGCGCCGGCAGCATTGCTCAGAGCGGCGTCAAGGTCAGCCCATCTTGGTTGGCGCTGATGTATTTCCTGCACACCATCGGCGAGATGTGCCTGAGCCCGGTGGGCTTGAGCGCCATGACCCGGCTCGCGCCGGCTCGCATCGCGAGTCTGACCATGGGCGTGTGGTTTCTGGCGAGCTCGATAGGCTCTTATCTCGGCGGGCGCGTGGCAGGGCTGTATGACAGCCTGGGGCTGGCGCAGATCTTTGGCGCGCTGACGGTGTTTGCGATGCTTGCAGCGCTGGTGATGGCGCTGCTGGTGAAGCCGTTGCGCAGGATGTTGATTCAGTCGGCTGAATGCTGACCCAACAATCCAGGACGTAACGCGCCGGCGGCGGCGCGTTACGCGGGAATCATGTCGATGTGCTCAGTTGCAATCGACGGAAGTCTCGCCTTCCTTGTCCTTGTCCTTATCCTCATCTTCAGTTCCGGGTTCGCCACCTTGCTCTTCGGACTGCAGGATATTGGCGAGCACCGCATTGATGGTCGGCTCAACGAACAACCCTGCCAGGAAAGTACCTGTCTGCGACCCGCCATCCAGTAAAGGGTCCGCGAGCAAATCGCCGCAGCCCACACAGGTCGTAAACTTGATGTCGGCCTCAGCACCCAGGCCGAGGAACACGGCGTCGGTATTGGGCACCGAGCCCACTTCCAGAGTGATCGACTGCGCCTCGACCTTCATCGTGCCGAAAGACGCAATCGCGGCGAAAGCGCCACCGCTGCCACCGCCGAACAATTCGATGCGCTCGGCGGACGTGACCTCCAGCGACTTGCCGCCCAGCAGCAAGGCCATCGGTGCATCGATGGTAACGAGGTTGTCGCTGCCAATCTTGTCCGGCTCCAACGACGCCAGCAGTTCGAAGCTCGACGCCGGCGGCACCTCTTCGCCAGTGCCAGCCTTCAAACTCACGAGGCCGCTGCCATGGGCAAAAATCTTGGCGCTTTCCACGCCGTAAAGCAGCGCATAGGCGCCCTTGGCATTGCCACCCTGCACCACCACGTCTTCGGCATCGACGTCCAGTTGGTTGGCAATCACCGAAGTCGGCTTGCCGTCAGCCAGGATAGAGACGAAACCTTCACCCTCGCCGCGTACGCCATTGGGCAGCGTGGGCGCATTGGCGAAAAGCTTCAGCGCGCCGCTGGTGAAGATGGTGCCTTTGACTTCGATGCTGCGCCCGGACTGGAGCAGCATCGAGCCGCCCTCGCCCGAAATCGCGGCGCCCTCGGACAGCAGGATGTCGTTGCCGGACACCAGCGTCAGCGAGCCGCCATCGCGGATGAACAGAGAACCGCCAACAGCAATGTTGCTGTTCGACGTCGCCTCGAGGTTCTTCACCGAAACGAGACCATCGAGGTTGATGTTGTTACCCGCGGTCAGCACTATCGAACCACTCGCGGCGTTGAGAACCACGCCACGCGGCAGATCGATATCGTTGCTCGCCTGCAACGTCAGCGTGCCGCCGCTGTTGAGGAAGTTGACCACCGCCGGAATCGACACCGCGAGGTCGTCGTTCAAATTGCCATCGAAGTTGATGGCATCCACGGCCTGGGTCTTGCTGCCGTCCAGCAGATCGATACGACCGGCATTGGCAAAGCCATTGACCGTGGCATTGCTGCTCACGATCAGCACACGGTCACCGCCCAGGCTCACGATATCGCGATTACCGATGCCATCGCCCGGCGCGCCGATGAAGCTGTTGCCGCTGTTGATCGTGCCGACAGGCAGCCCACGGCTGACATTGAGGAAGGTGATCGCGCCGGCGTTGCTGTTGAAGCCGGGCGTGGTAAGCACGAAGTTGCCAGTCGGCAAGGGGAACATGCCGTTGCTGAAACTTTCGTCCTGATCCGCACCGACGAAGTCTTCGGCAAATACGCCGACCAGACTGTTCCTGGCGGTGACTGCGCCGACTGGCAATGCACCCGGCTTGAACCAGGTGATGGCGCCGCGCCCGCCGTTCCAGTTCGGCGAGAACACTGCGCCGAAGGCCGGTGCCGGCGACGGTGGCAAGCTCTGGTCGTTGAAAATCTCCACCGGGTTCGAAAAGCTCGCGCTGCCGATGAAGTCATTGGCGAAGCTTCCGACCAGACTGTTGGTGGCCGAGATCTCGCCATTGAGCGCCGCACCGAGGGTGTACCAGGTGATGGCGCCGCGATTGCCGTTCCAGTTGGGACTCATCACCGCGCCCTGCGTGATGCCGCCCATCTGGAAGATGGAGATGGCGCCGCCGCGGCCATTGGTGCCCAGTGCATCATTGGCAAAAGTGCCGACCAGACTGTTGGCTGCGGAAATCCGACCAGCAATCGGCGTCGCGGTGCCTGCAAAGGTGCCGGTGCTCAAATCGAGCATGGTGACCGCGCCGGCGTCAGTGACCGCGCCGTTGTTCCAGCTGGGCGAATTGATTGCTCGAAGATTCGCCGTCACGAACTCCTGGTACTGTCCGTTGCCATCGCCGAAGGTCGAGCCGACCAGACTGTTGGCCGCACTGATCGCGCCGCGCGGTGGGTTGGCGGGGTTGAGATAGGTCACCGCACCGCGTCCGCCGTGGGCGCTCAACATCAGAACCGGGCCGTTGCTGAAGCTGAAGGCAAAGATACCGCTGCCCATCTGGTCGCCGGGATTGGCGCCGACCAGCGAATTCGCGGCGCTCACCACGCCTTTGACACCGGTGGTGATGCTGCCGAAGGTCAGCGCGCCGGCGCTGCCATTGAAGCTCGGCGTCTTCACCAGGTAGCGACCGCTGCCCGAGATTTCCTGGGTGCTGAAGCTGCCGACGAAATCGTTGGCTGCGGCGCCCACCAGGCTGTTGCCGGGCCCGACATCACCGACCAGATCGGTGCTCACGTTCCAGAACGTCACCGCACCGCGGCCGCCGTTCCAGCCGCCATGCACGACCAGTCTGTTGCCATTGCTCAATCCGACCAGGAAGCCATCACCGATGTTGTCTATGGTGTTGGTGCCGACCAGGCTGTTGGTGTTATCGAGCGTGCCATGCTTGGGCGCGCTCGGCAGGAAGGTGGTGATGGCGCCGGCTTCGGTGGTTGCGCCGTTGTCCCAGATCGGACTCGACACCATCACGCGCCGGTTGGGGCCAAAGCCGACAGCATCGATACCGCCACTGCCAAGGTTGTCATTGACCGTCGAGCCCAGCAGGGTATTGCTGGTCGCGCCATCTATCAATCCGGTCGGCGGTGCGTCGGCACTGTTGATGAAGGTCAGCGCGCTCCGCCCGCCGTTGTAGCCGGTCGTTCTGGTGAAATACAGGTCATTGGTGCCGCCCACCAGGTTGATGGCGCTCAGGCCCACGCCGTCACTGGTATTGGCGCCAACCAGGCTGTTGCTGGTCGTCACCGCGCCGACGCCGCCGGTCAGTTCGTTGACCCAGGTGATGGCGCCGGCGTCGACCGTGGTGCCGCCATTGGACCAATTCGGGCTGCGGATGCCGACCATGTGATTGTTCAGCGACTGCACGCCGCCGATGCCGACCTTGTCGCCACTGGTGGTGCCGACGATGCTGTTGGTGGCGTCGATGTCACCCGCCAAGCCCGTGCCGTTGACGAGGTCGATGAAGGTCACGGCGCCGGTATTGCTGCGCCACTGCGGGTTAATCAGGAACACATTACCGTTATTGGTGGAGTCGGTATTGGCGTTGTCGCCCACCCGGTCGCCGGCCACGGTGCCGACAAAGCTGACGGTATTGTCGTCGGCGAAACCGTGCACACCTTGCTGGATGTTGCCGATGGTGAACGCGCCGGCGTCCGCCGCTGGCGACGGCAGGATGGTCGAGTTGTCGACCAGCGGGCTGAAGACCATGTAGTAGCCGACGCCGGTAAAACTTTCTTCCACGCCAAAGCTGCCGACGGAGTCGCCGGCGGTGCGGCCGACCAGGCTGTTGGTCTCGTCCAGCGCGCCGAACAGGTCGCCAGCGACACTGCCGCCGAAGTGGCCGGTGTTGACGTCGAGGAAGGTAATGGCGCCAGCGCTGCTGTTCCACAGCGGGCTCTTGATGAGCAGGTTGTTGTTGTCCAGGAACTCAAGGCCGCCACTGCCGACCACGTCGCCGGCATGGGTGCCAACCAGGCTGTTGCTGGCATTGATCTCGCCGGCCACGCCGGTGAGATCGGAAAAGTAGGTCACTGCGCCAACATTGGTCGGGCCGTTGAATTCCGACACCGACTGACTGAGCAGAATGTATTTGCCGAAAGCCACTTCGCGCAGCGCGCCGTTGGCGCCGACGTTGTCGCCCGGGTTGACACCCGTCAAGCTGTTGCTGGTGCCGACCGAGCCGATGAAATCGGCGTCGTTCAACCAGTGGCCACTGGCCACATCGAGAAACGTGACGGCGCCGGTGTTGTTATGCCAGTCGGGTGCGCGCAGCAGGAAGGTGCCGTTGTCCAGTTGGTTGGGCGCGCGCGAACCGATGCGATCGCCGGTCTGGTCGCCGACCAGGCTGATGCTGTCGACGAAACCCACGGCACCGGAGTTGATGTCAATGAGCGTGACAGCGCCCGCATCCGCGGAGCTGAAGACATCCACATCGGGGCTCAGCACCAGCAGTTTGCCTTGGCCCGTATCGAAGATGCCGCCGTTACCGATGTTGTCATTCGCCGTACCGCCCAGCACCGCGGTGGTGATGGAAAGCTGGCCCGTGACCGGCGCTGCGCCGCCATCGAGGTGCACGATGGCGCCGCCGCTGCTGTTGGCCGTCGGCACATACAGCAAGGCACTGTTGTTATTGCTGCCGAACAGCTGGTAGACGCCGGAGGCACTGAAGCCGAGGCCCGACACCGAGGTATTGCCGATGCCGAGGGCATCGCCCACCGCAGAGCCCAGCAAGCTGTTGCCGCTGGAGATCTGGCCGCTGAGTGCGTTGCCCAGCGTGAACCAGGTCATGGCGCCGGCATCCGGCACACTCGGCGTGTTGTCCCAAGACGGGCTTTGCACCACGAAAATCGAGTCACTCGAACTGCTGTAGGCGAAGCGCACCCCACCGCTGCCGACCTGGTCGCCGGTTTCCGTGCCGACCAAGCTGTTGGTCACGTCGAGCGTGCCTTTCAGCGGGTTGAGCGTACCGTTGAAGTTGCCCGTTAACGCGTCGAACAAGGTGACGGCGCCCGCGTTGGTCTTACCGCTGGGCGTGGCCCAGGTCGGGCTCGAGATGGCGTAAACGGTGCCGCCTATCGGGTCGAAGCCACCGCTGCCGATGGCATCCGATGGACTGCCGCCGACCAGGCTGTTGCTGGCGCTGACGGTGCCGGTAAGTGGCGACGCCACGTCGATAACCGTGATCGCACCGGCGCCACCGTTGTCGCTGCGCAAGAGCGCGAAGCCGAAACCGGTATCGATGATGCGCGAGGCGCCGACCAGGTCGCCGCTCGCCGCGCCCACCAGGCTGTTGCCGGCGGACACCACGCCCGGCGTCAGACCGGTGGCCACATCGCCGAAGGTGACCGCACCGGCGCTGTTGTTCCAGGCCGGGCTGTAAATCGCGAATTTGCCACCGACGAAATCAAAATTGCTGGAACCGCCGTTGACGTTGTGTCCAATACGGTCGGTGGCGAGACTGCCAACCAGGCTGTTACCTGAATTGATCGCGCCCACGGGCAGGTTGGCCGGGTTGATGAACGTCACCGCGCCCGCGCCGCCATGCTCGGAGAACAGCAGATAGTTGTCGCCGCCCAGCTGATTGAACTGCGCACCGGCAGCATCGAGATCGCCGACCGCCGCGCCAACCAGGCTGTTGCTGGAGTCTACCGGGCCGGTAGGCGTGGTGGTCCGGTCGACCCAGGTCACCGCGCCCGCGCCACCGTTCAGACTCGAGCTCTTGAGCGCCCAGATGGGGCTGCTGCCAATTTGAATCAAACCATCACCGACGGCGTCGCCGGATACACTGCCCACCAGGCTGTTGCCTGATCCGACGGTGCCGGTGGTGCGCACACCGTCATGCAGCACGGTCAATGAACCGAGGCCGCCGTTGGTGCTGCGCGCGCCCCAATGGCCGCCGCCAAGATTGGTGAAGAATCCGAAATCGCGATCACCCAGGTGATCGTTGGGGTTGGCGCCGACCAGGCTGGTCGCGCTCGAAATGGTGCCGCGCTGGTTGGCCGAAGTGATGATGGTGACGGCGCCGGCGCCGCCGTTGAAATTCGGGCTCAGCATGGCCAGCGAATTGGCGCCCAGGCGCTGGAAATCGCTGTTGCCGATATCGTCACTGGAAGCGGCGCCGACCAGGCTCTTGGTGCTCGACACGGTGCCTTTGAAATCAGCTTGCGAAGTCACCAGCGTGATGGCGCCGGCGCCCGCATTGAAGCTCGGGCTGCGCACCGCGAACATGCCGCCGCCGAGGCCCGTGAACGTGCTGGAACCGACGCCGTCGCCGGCATTCGCGCCAACCAGACTGGTGCTGGCATCCACCGGGCCGCTGGTGCCATTGACCGGGTCGAACACGGTCAATGCGCCGGCATTATTGCCCCACTGGCGCGAGCGCAACAGGTGTTTGCCATTGAAGGCGAAGAGGTTCAGGAATTCATTGCCGACGCGGTCGCTTGCGGCCGCGTTATTGACGCCATGCAGTTCACTTAAGAGCGCGCCGTCTGACAGACGGTAGACATACACCGCGCCCGCATCGACACCGCCGAAGTCATCGAGCGGGTCAAGAACGACGATAGTGGCCGCGCCGCTTTCACTGAATACAGGGTTACCGTTGGCGTCGAAGTATTGAACGTTGCTGCCGAAGAAATTGTCGGCACCCGGATGCGGGTCGAGCAATTTGGTCGGCTGCGCCGGCAATTCTTCCGACGTGAAACGGATGTTCCTGGGGTCGAGCAGCAGGCTGCCGACATCGCCGTTGCGCGCCGTCACGTCGACCTCGCCATTGAAGCCGAGGCCGGTGCGACCGGATACTTCAACGCGGCCGCCATTGCCATTCGCCGCGCCGCCGCGGGCGAGAATGTTGCCGGCGAACTGGGTGGTGCCGTCGGACCACACGACCACGTCGCCGCCGTTGCCGCGCGCCTGCGCATCGGCATTGATGCTGGTCGATTCGTTGACGCGCGTGCGCACCGAAGCGTGGAGATCTTCTCCGCCTTTGAAACCACCGCCGACCCGCACGCGACCGCCGCCATTGACACCATCGGCGCGAATGCGCGCGGCCGCCAACGTAACCTCGTCTCCGAGCACCGACACATGGCCGCCGAGCCCGCCATTGGCACGCAGTACGCCCGACGTGAAAGTATTCTCGCCGCCGTCCACATAGATGCGACCGCCGCGGCCGGTCTTGCTGGTGGCCTGCACCACGCCGTTGGTAGTTTCTATGGTGGTGCCGGTCGTCACCATGCTGACCCGGCCAGCGTCCTTGGTGGCACTTGCCGACACCACGCCATCGACCAGCAGATTGTTGGCGCGGACGGTGACGGTGCCGCCGGTCTCGCCATCGGCGCTGACCTTGCCGAGCAGGTCGACCGAGCCATCCTTGCCCGCATTGCGCGCGTCGATGGCGATGTCGCCACCGCTTTCGCCCGCGCCGCCCACCGTGCGCACCACGCTCCCTTCCGACAGCGAAATGCGATTGGAGGCTTTCAGTGAAATGCGGCCTTTGCCATCGCTGCTGACGGAGTCGGCATTGATTTCGCCGGAATGGCGGATGGTGCCGGCCAGAATGCTGGCGGTGCCGCCGCTGGCAAGCAGTCGGCCGAGGTTGACCACTTCATTGTCCGGCGCACGCACGTCGAACGTGATGTCCGGGTCGTCGAGGCTGGCAATCGTGATGGCGCTGCCGGCGGCCAGGATGAGGTCGCCGTTGGGGCTTTCTATCAGGCCGCTCTTGGCGCGGCCCGCTTCCGGGATGTTTTCGATACGCGGCGCAATCAGCACCACTTCGCCACCGGGCGCGGTCTTGATATAGCCGTGGTTGGTGATGGTGCCACTGGTGGCATCACCTTCGAAGCGAAACTTGCCGGCAAGGAAATCCTGATCGTTGATCTGCAGCGTCGACAGCACCACGCCAGCGGTATCGACCGAGCCATCACGCCCGATCAGGATGCCGGCGGGATTGATCAGGAACACATGGCCGTTGGAAACGAGGCTGCCGAGGATTTCGGAGCTGTTGCCGGTGGTGACGCGGTTCAACACCGCGCTGGCGGCGTTCTGCTGAATGAAGCGGGTGGTCTCGCCCTTGCCGATGTCGAACGACTGCCAGTTCAGTACCGCGGCCGGCGAATTGGTGATCTCGAGCGTCTGTGGCGTGGGATTGGCGAATACAGCCGAGCCGCTGACAACCTGGGCGCCCTGCGGGTTCGCACTCGCGCTGACGCTTGCGATCAGGCCGGTCACGAAGGACAGGACCTGGCCGCCGCGGCGGCGGGTGATCTTCAGTGAACCGTGCATTCGAGACCTCCGTTGTTCAGCGTCTCATTCAATTGCTCGAGCGGTCCGCCGACCTCGACAGCATGGTAAATCGGATCCTCCGCCTGGAACGGCGGCACTTCAGCCAATTGCTGCGCCGGGCCACCTTGGTTCCCGACACGGCTGGCCTCGCCCTGACCCAACTGGATTTCGTTCTGTTCGGTCTTGACCGCGCAGATGCCCGAATAGCAGCTGACGTAGAGGCCGCTTTCGGGCTCGCTCGAGGACGGCGCCGGCGGCGTCTCCGGCACTTCGATGGAGGCTGGCGGCGGCATATCTGGCGGCAGCGGCATCGGCAGGTCCGGTATGGTCTGCGGCAGCATGCCGGTGTTGCCGACGAAAATCGTATTGCCCGCTTCGACCACGCCGCCATTGACTTCAATGGCGCCTTCGTTGACCTGCGAGTAGAAGCCGTTGCCGCCAGGAGCGGCGTTCGGGTCAGTAGCCTGACAGGGCCCCACGCACATCGCCGTCCAGTCGGTGCCGCGGATACCGATGGTCGCGACCGCGGTGCGCATCTGGTAGTTGCCGCGGCCCTTATGACCGACCAGGCCGCTGACCGCGCGCAGACCGCCGCGCAACAGGTTGAAGATGCTCTCGCTGCGCTGTGGCTCGGCGATCTTGAATTCAACGCGCTCGACGCGGAATTCGGTATTGGGCATGAGCGTCACGCGACTCTTGTCGGCGAACACCAGCACCGCGAAGGCGTCGGGATTGGTGATGACGGTGTCACCGTTGTAGACCGGCGCACCGGACTTCAGCGGCCGGGCATGGCTGCTCGGCGCGCGCACCATGGCGTCGCCCTTGACGAAGCCGGCGCGACCGGCCGGTGTGGAATGGGCGCGTGCTTCCTCGCTGCAATCGCTGCCGCACAGGCGCGCGTCGAATTCCGTGCCACGAATACCGATGGTCGCCACCGAGGTGCGCAGGCGCATGGCATTCGGGTTGCGCTTGCTCATGAAACCGGTGACGGCGCGCAGGCCGCCCTTGAACAAGGTCATGAGGCCTTCTTCGCGGTTCTCGGCCGTTTCGAACTTGGCAATCTGGAAAGATGAATCCGGACGCAGGGTGATCTTGGTGCCGTCAGTCAGCTTCAGCAACGCCACGCTGCGCGGGCCGGTGGTCACGACATCGCCTTCCTGCAGCGCCGAGCCCGGCCCCAGCAGGTGCGGCGAGCCACCCGAGACGTGGGCACTGACCACGCCATGGGCCAGCATCACGTCGCCGGCCTTGTTGGCCGCCAGCAGCGGCATCGCCAGCAGCGACAGCGCCGCCGACAGGGCCAGGCGCCTGGTGGCGCGGCTCAATAACGATAAGTCAGGTCTAGATGCCATTTCGAATTGCCCCGATCCGATGCCTCGCCGTCCGCGCTCGCGAGCGGCAGTCCATAATCGATAGCCAGCGACACCTGCTTGCGCCACTGCCACCTTGCGCCCAGACCAATACTGGAAATCGTATCGTTCTGACGCTGCCCCACCACCGGATCGATCAGCGCTTTGTGACCGACATCGATAAAGCCGAGGAAGCGCGCGTCCAGCAAACGTTTGACCGGCGGCGACCACAACTCGAAATTCAGGATCACACCCTTGTCGCCGGCGATGGTGCGTTCCTCGAAGCCGCGCACCGAATGCACGCCACCCACGCCTAGCTGCTCGCCGGGAATGAGGGCCTGACCGGTCAACTGGGCGGTCAGGCGACCGAGGGCACTGAAACCGCGCGGCAGGCGCTGCGTGACCAGGGCGCCGAAATGGGCGACGGTGAAATCAGGGGTGGCCGGCGCGCGGACCAGTGCGTAGTCCCTCGCGTTGTTATGGAAGCCGGCCTCGATGTTGTGACTGACGTCGAAATAGAAATCGAGACTGGTGTCCGACCAGCCGTAGGAACCGTCATAGCGGCCCATGAACGGACGGCTGCGCACCTTGGTGCTGAGCGCTGCAATGCGCACGCCGCTCGCTGAGGTCGCGATGGCGGTGTCGAACAGGCGGTCCTGCACGCCCAGCGTGTAGCTGTGCTTGTAGCGACCGATGTTCAGCAACTGGTGTTTGAAGCTCAGACCGTAGAAAGTGCCGGCGCCCTCAATATCGAATACGCCGCTCTGCACGCCTTCGACGTCCACTTCCGAATGCACGTAGAAACCGGTCAGCCAACCATTGAGGCGGTAGATCGGCACTTGATACGAGCTTGCGTACTGCAGAACGTTTTCGGCGTTCTCGGGGGAGGTGGTGACTGAGCCTTGCAGCACGTCGTCGTGACGCGTGAGGTTGTCGTACTGGCCGCCCATGGTGAGGCGGGTGCGACCGGTGCCGGCATTATTGCCCGCCACCGAGTCGGCGCTGGCCTTGGGGCCTTCGCTCTCGCTACCGATGTTATTGATCTGCGCGAACACCGACCACGGCTTTTCTTCCGCGACCTTGAGCACCGCATCGAGGGTATCGGGGGTTTCCTCGCTCTCGCGGAAATTGACCTGCACTTTCTTCGACGGGTGCTCGTTCACCACCGCCAGCGAGCGCGAGACTTCCACGGTGTTGGGCACTTCGCCGGTCTTCAAGGCGCGCACGCTGCGCTCGACCGCTTGCGGTGAGACGTGCTTGTTGCCCTCGACCACGACCTTGCCGATGGGCAAAGCCAGGATCTTGATGGTGACGACGCCGTCGACGATGTCCTGCGGCGGCAAGGTGGCTCGATAGAAGCGATAGCCACTGCTGGCGAGCGCGGCATTGACCGCATCTTTCGCCGCATAGAGTGGTTCGAGACCATCGAACTCGCCGACGAAGGGCGCCAAGGCCTCACTGGCCCCCGCCCCTATCGGGTTATCGCCTTCGACCTTGTAGGTCTTGACGACGATTTTCAAAGGTGGAGCCTCTTCCGCGTAAGCGGATTGCCCCCCACACGCCGATACGGCGCACGCCAACAGGAATGCTCTTAGCACTCGTCCCCCAACAGCCCAAACCCCGAGCTTCTCAATATCTAATTTAAATCGTTTGATCAACGATGTACACGACTAATATCAAGCCGCTCCGAACCTTGCGGCCACCGCGCGTCGGCCAGGACTTCAAGTCTCCGGATTCGCGTACAGCACGCCGGCGGCACGCAGCGCTTCGATGCGTGCCGCGTCATAGCCCAGCACTTCGGACAGCACCGCCTCGTTGTGCTCGCCGAGATAGGCCGCGTCCAGCGGCTGGTTATGCTCGAAGCCCGAGAAACGCAGCGGCATGCCGGGCATCAGCACCTCGCCGAGCTTGGGGTCCTTCACCACCCGCACCGTGCCGCGCTCCAGCATATGCGGATGGCTGACCACCTGGCCGATGCGCAACACCGGCGCGCAGGGCACACGCTCGGCCTGCAGCGCGGCGAGGATGGCTTCGTCATCCGGCTGCTGGTCGCACCAGGCCTGCAGAATGGCTATCACTTCGCTGGCGTGGGCCACGCGCTGCGCGTTGTCGCAGTAGCGCGGGTCGTCGATGAGCTCGGGTCGTCCGATGGCGCGGCACAGCGGCGCCCATTGGTTCTGCAAAGCGATGATGCAGACATAGCCGTCGCGGCTCTTGAACAGGCCCAGCGGGCATACCGCGAAATGCTGACTGCCAGAGCGGGTCGGCTCGACTTCGCCGTTGGTGAGGCTGTAGAGGTGGATATTGAGCTCGTGGTAGCCGGTATAGGCGTCGAGCAGCGAGATATCGAGGTACTGGCCCTCGCCGCCGCGCTCGCGGTGCAGCAAGGCAAAGCCAATGGCCGCCGCCGCGTGCACGCCGGTCGAGATGTCGCCCATGCTGACCATCGGAAACGACGGTGGGCCATTGGGGTCGCCAATCATGCCCATCACGCCGCTATAGGCCTGCGCGATGTAGTCGAAGCCCGGCAGCGATGACAGCGGCCCGCTCTGACCGAAAGCCGAGATCGAGCACATCACCACGCGCGGGTTGATCTTGTGCACTGCCTCCCACGAGAAGCCCATGCGGCCGATCACGCCCGGCGCGAAGTTCTCGATGAAGACATCCACCGTCTTCAGCAGCTCGGTGAGGATGGCGCGGCCTTCCGGGGTCTTCGCATTCAGGCAGATGCTGCGCTTGCCGCGATTCTGCTGGGTGTAATAGCCACTGCGGCCGTTCTTGTGCGCCGGCAACACGCGCGACACGTCGCCCTGCGGCGGAAACTCGACCTTGATGACCTCGGCGCCCATTTCGGCCATGAGACGCGACGCAGTCGGCCCGGCCAGCACATGGGTCATGTCCAGCACGCGGTAGCCATTGAGTATGTGCTTGGGCAGCGCAGCCATCATTGCCCTCCCCCGGGGATGCAATCTGCAAGGTATGAGATGGGCCCGCGCTTGGCGTCGGGCCCGCGGACTGTCAGCGGACCTCGACCCGCGAACGCAGCAGTTCGCGGCGCTCGGCGCGCTCGTATTTGCGCGCCGGCGTGTTGATGATCTCGGCGAGCTCGGCGGCGCCACGGCCCGCCGCGATGCGTTCGTCGGACACCCCCTCATAGGCCGTCGAGCGCTGCCGCGGCGTGCGCTCGCAGGCCGCGATCATCGCCATCATTTCTTCCGGCGAGGTCTCCTGGCCATGGCTGGCGCCGGCCGCGCGCGTGATGCTTTCGTTCATGAGCGTGCCGCCGAGATCGTTGGCGCCGGCGTTCAGGCAGGCGCGCACGCCGGCATGGCCCATCTTCACCCACGAGGTCTGCACGTTGCGGATATGCGGATGCAGCGCCAGCCGCGCGACCGCATGCATCAACACGCATTCGCGGAAGGTCGGCCCTTTGCGCGCGCGGCCCTTGAGATAGAGCGGCGCTTCCATGTGCACGAACGGCAGGGGCACGAATTCGGTAAAGCCGCCAGTCTCACGTTGCAAGTCACGCACCCGCAGCAGATGCCGCGCCCAATGCTCGAGCCGGTCGACATGTCCGTACATGATGGTCGAGGTGGTGCGGAAGCCCACTTCGTGCGCGGCGCGCATCACTTCGAACCACTGCGCGGTATTGATCTTGTCGGGACACAGGATGGCGCGCACTTCATCGTCGAGAATCTCGCCGGCGGTGCCAGGCAGCGTGCCGAGTCCGGCATCCTTGAGGCGCTTAAGATAATCGCGCAGCGGCAGCTTCAAGGTCGCCGCGCCCTGCCACACTTCCAGCGGCGAGAAGGCATGGATGTGCATGTCCGGCACGGCATCCTTGACTGCTTCCAGAATGCTTACGTAGGTATCGCCGGTGTACTGCGGATGGATGCCGCCCTGCATGCACACTTCCGTCGCGCCGCGCTCCCAGGCTTCCAGCACGCGACGTTTGATCTCGTCGTGATCGAGGTCGTAGGGCGAACCGCGCAGGTTTTCCGAGAGCTTGCCCTTGGAAAACGCGCAGAACTGGCACTTGAAGTAGCAGACATTGGTGTAATTGATGTTGCGATTGACGACGAAGCTCACCACATCGCCATTCTCGCGCTGGCGGATGCGATCCGCGGCCTGGCACACGGCGCTGAAGTCGTCACCGCGCGCGCGGAACAGACGCACGATTTCGTGCTCTTCAATGAGCTTGCCGGCCTCGCAGCGCGCGAGTATCGCCGCGACATCGGTCGACACCTTGGCGGGGCGCCGCGAGATGGCTGCCACCACCGCTGGCGGCGGCGGCGTCATGTCCTCACCCGGCGACCACTCGTCGGTGCGCGGGTAGCCGTCGGCATCGATCATCTGCAACAGCGGCGTCTCGAAGCGCGACGCCACCCACGAGGCCGGGCCGCGCAGGTACTGCGGATAGATGGTCAGTCGTTCGTGCAGATGCTTGCCGGCGGCGGCGGTATCCGCCGCGAGTTTTTCGAGATGCGGCCACGGCGCTTCAGGATTGACATGGTCGGGCGTCAGCGGCGACACACCGCCCCAGTCGTTGATACCGGCATTGATCAGTTCCGGCAGTGCGCCGGGGCTCAGGTTCGGCGGCGCCTGCAGGCTCATCTGCGCGCCGAAGACGATGCGCGCGACGGCCAGCGTCCACAGCATGTCGTCGAGATCCGGTTCCGGCGCATCGTGCATCTTGGTGCCCGGCTTGGCGCGGAAATTCTGCACGATGATTTCTTGAATGTGGCCGAACTCCGCATGCACGGCGCGCAAGGCCAGCAACGCTTCGATGCGCTCGCGACGGGTCTCGCCGATGCCGATCAGAATGCCGCTGGTGAAGGGAATGCGTGCACGACCGGCATTGCGCAGGGTTTCGAGGCGCACGGCCGGCCGCTTGTCCGGCGAGCCATGGTGCGGCATGCCCTTGCCACACAAACGTTCCGAGGCCGACTCCAGCATGATGCCCATGCTCGGTGACACTTCACGCAACATTTCGCATTCGGCGGGTGTCATGGTGCCGGGGTTCATGTGCGGCAACAGGCCGGTCTCGGTGAACACCGCCTCGGCCGCCGCGCGCAGGTATTCGAGCGTCGATGCAAAGCCCATGCGCGCCAGCGCATCACGTGCGGTCTTGTAACGCAGTTCCGGTCGTTCGCCGAGCGTGAACAGCGCTTCCTTGCAGCCAAGTGCCTGCCCTTCGCGCGCCAGGGCGACCACCGCCTCGATGCTCATGTAGGGCTCGGTCACGCGCTTCGGCGCCTGCGCAAACGTGCAGTAATGACAGACGTCGCGACACAGCTGCGTGAGGGGTATGAAAATCTTGCGCGAGTAGGTCACGCCATTGCCGAAGCCCTGGTCGCGCAAGCGTGCGGCGCTCGCCATCAAGGACGCAAGGTCGGTGCAATCGGCCAGCAGCAGCGCCTGCGCGTCATCCGGCGACTGACCAGCCTCCGCGGCAGCGAGTATCGAAGCGATGGAATTCATGACTTACAACAACCGTGAAGCGGCGGCGATGTCACTTAAGTCGCGCGCACTGGTGTGATGTGGCATGACGCGGCGCGCGATGCCGCTGTCACATAGATAGGCCAGGGTCTCGGTCTCGCTGTCGTAGGTCAACAGCGTCTGCAGATCCATGGGATTGTCGACGTCGAGCGCCAGGCCCGGCAGCAGGGCGACCTGCGCCTGGATGCCGACGTCCTGCGCCGCCTGTCGATGTTTGGCGAAGCTGCCCTGGCCAAACGCAAACTCGATGGCGTCGACGGGACTGACGGCCAGCGCATTGGTGCCGTCCTGTTCACGATCGGGGACCAGCGTCACTGCCGGTGCACCGCGATGGGTAAGCAGCAAGTCATCTATCTCGCGACCACTGACCAAGGGCACGTCGCCGGGAATCATCAACATGCCGCGCTGGCCATGGGTTGCCAGCCATTCGCCGGCCAGCACTATCGCGCTCGAAAGACAGTTCGCCGTGTCTTCCAGAAACAGGCCACCGACCCGCTCCACGCTATAGCGCGCGCGCACTTCGCGCGACACCACCAGCACACCCGCCACACGACGGCTCTCGGCAATCGCGCGCAGCACGTCGTTCAACATGGCCTGCGCCAAGGATTCGCGCTCAGCCGCCGACAGCAGCGGCGCCAGTCGCGTCTTCGCATTCGAGAAACGTTTGACGGGAACGACGACCCACATGACGGCTTCAGAATGTTCGCAAAAAGTCGAGGGCAGTGTGCGCCAGATTGATCCTATCGTCCAGCGTCACCATGACGCTCTGAGCGCAGCTCACACGCAGTGTCTGTGTGCTGATCTGGGCGGCCAGATGACGGTCCGTTTCATCGAGAATGAAGCCATCGATGAG
Source organism: Gammaproteobacteria bacterium (assembly GCA_020849475.1). Taxonomy (GTDB): domain Bacteria; phylum Pseudomonadota; class Gammaproteobacteria; genus JADJYF01. The sequence continues at coordinate 40,818 of JADLGE010000064.1, read as the reverse complement.
CGTGCCATAGTGCGCCGCGACCGCGGCCGCGGTTTGCGCCAGTGCAAGTTCTTCCATGATTTTGGCAGTCGGTCCTTTGATGGCCAGACCAGCGACTATCGGCGACACCGCGATCACCGGCGCCGTGCATTGTTGCAAAGCGTCGCGCACGCCGGGCACGGCCAGTATCGGGTCGATGCTCAGAAACGGATTCGACGGGCAGATGATGACACCGGCCAGGTCCGGCGCACGCAGCGCCTCCAGCACACCGGGCGCGGCCTGCGCCGTCGCCGCGCCCTCGAAACTGAAACCCGTGACACGTGGTGCGCAGCGTTCGCGCACGAAATAATGTTGAAAGGCCAGCGTGCCGCCATCGGTATGCACTTGCGTGCGCACCGCCTGGTTGCTCATCGGCAAAGCGCGATGGCGAATGCCGAGCGCCGTGTAGAGTTCGGCGCTGACATCGCTGAGGCTCACGCCGGCGCGCAGACGCAGGCTGCGTTGCAGGTGCACCGACAGGTCACGATCACCGAGACGAAACCAGGTTTCACCGCCGAGTTCGGCCAGTGCATCGAGGCACTGCCAGGATTCCCCTGCCCGCCCCCAGCCCGTGTCCGGATTACTGAGGCCCGACAAGGTGTACATCAAGGTATCGAGATCGGGCGCGATGTGGAGACCGAGATGTTCGAAGTCGTCGCCGGTGTTGACCACCAGCGTCAGGTCCTGCGGCGGGAGCAGATGGGTGAGCCCCAGTGCCAGCTTGGCACCGCCCACGCCACCGCTCAGCGCGACATAGCTGGCCATGCTCAGGTAAACAGATCGTCGGCGGCCGGCCGAATGATGTCGGCCGCGCGTCCATGGTGGGCGTCGACTGCAAAGCCGTGCACCACCGCCACCGGCGTGCGTTCTACCGATTCCCCCATGATCAACGTCGCCATCGCCGCGATCGAATCGGCGCGATTGATCATGGTGACCTTGAGTTCGCGGCCGAACATGTCGTGCTGACCACGGCGATCGTCCAGCACTTCAATGCCGGCACAGCCGATGGCGCCACCGATGGTGCCGAGTCGCCACGGTCGGTTCATGCTGTCGCAGATGATGACGCCGACATGGCGACCAAGCGCCGCGCGCAAGGCGTCATGCAGTCGTTGCGCCGAAGCGTCCGGGTCTACCGGCAATAGCAGCGCATGTTCGCCGCCCTCATGCTCGACGTTGGATTGATCGATGCCGGCATTGGCGCCGACATGGCCGAGCTTGTGGCGCACGATGATGACGCCGGGCTTGCGACGCATCACGTAGGCCGCTTCATCGAGAATCAACTGCGCCATGCGCGGGTCCTTGTCGGTCGCATTCGCGAGCTCGATGGCTTGCTCGCCGGGCGTGACGCTGGCGACCGGCACCAGTCGCCCTTCGGCTTTCGACACTATCTTCTGTGCAAGCACCACGATGTCGCCGTCAGCGAACTCGACGCCGTCGTCGGCGGCCGCGCGCAGTATGACTGCGACCAGATCGTCGCCGCGCTTGATAAGAGGAATGCGCGACAGCGTGGTGAGGGAAATTTGGGGCATGGACAATCCGCTCCGCTGGTGGTCTGGCACGGCGCGAATGCGGGTTTCGGCGCCAGCGCCCGACCGTGCCGGGCGCGGTAATGTAACCGCGAAGGGCCGCGCCCGCGCAAGCGCCGCACGCGACGCACGCACCCTCGGTTCGGCAATGTCGCCCCAGGAATGAATCGAGTACTATTCGGCGCATTCCAGGCCAGTCCATGCATCCCGCCCACCGGGCGTGACGCAGGCCATTTTCGAGTCGCAGCGGAGGTCGTTCGTGTCACTCAAAATCGGGGTGTTTCAGATCCTGCCCGATAGGCGCGGCGATCCGGCCATCGTGGCCAAGGCCGCCGAAGATCTCGGCTTTCATTCTTACTGGGTGCCGGAGCACGCCATCATGCCGATGTCGTTTGCATCGGATTACGTCGGTGACCCGGGCAATCCGCCGCCCGACTACCTGTGGCAGATGCCCGACCCGTGGGTGGCGCTGGCGCGCGCCGCCGCCACCACCCGCAGCATCAAGCTCGGCAGCGGTATCTGTCTCGTTCCGGAACACAACCCGCTCATCCTCGCCAAGCAGGTCGCATCGGTCGACCATTACAGCCACGGCCGTGTGCAGTTCGGTATCGGCGCCGGCTGGAACCGCGAAGAATCAGAAATCCTCGGCGTCGATTTCGATCACCGCTGGACCCAGACCCGTGAGTGCGTGGAAGTGATGCGCAAGCTGTGGCGCGAAGATGCGCCCGCGCACAGCGGCCGCTATTACAACTTCCCCGCGCTGCGTTCCTATCCCAAACCAGAGACCTCAGCCGGGCCGCCCGTGATGTTCGGCAGCTCGGGCTCGGCGCGCGTATTCAAGCGCGTCGTGAGCTGGGGCGAGGGCTGGATACCGGTGATGTCGTCCATTGACGAATTCGCCGCCGGCTGTCGCGAATTGAACGCCGCCTGCGCCGCCGCCGGCCGCGACCGCAGCAGCATCCACGTCGCGCCGTTTGCCCTGGAAGGCCTGTTCCGCAGCGCCGCCGCGCGCGACGAGATCGAAGCGGCCGGCGCCGACGAAATGATCGTGTGGATCATGGCGCGCGAGCTCGACGACATACTCGATGAATTGAAGCAGCTCGCCGAAGAGCTGCTCGACGACGCCAGCGAGCCGCGCGCGCCGGACGACGACGATTGACGACGACATGAGCGGCAACCACACGCCGCTTTGAACGACACACTACAAATTTTCAAGACGACGGAGGTCTTCGCATCATGGGTATGCTCGACGGCAAAGTAGTACTGGTTACCGGCGGTGGACGCGGCATCGGCCGCGATTTTTCTTTGGCGATGGCGGCCGCGGGCGCCAAGGTGGTGGTGAACGATCTCGGCGCCAGCACCGACGGCGCCGACATCGAAGGCACGCCCGCCAAGGAAGTGGTGCGCGAAATCGAAGCCATGGGTGGCCAAGCAGTCGCCAACTTCGGCAGCGTGGCGCGCTATGAAGATGCGCAGGCCATGATTGCCGACGCCATCAGCCATTTTGGTCAGCTCGACGGCGTGGTCAACAACGCCGGCATTCTGCGCGACCGCATGTTTCACAAAATGAGCCTCGATGAATGGCATGCCGTCATCGACGTGCATCTGAACGGCAGTTTCTACGTGAGCCGCGCCGCCGCCGATCATTTCCGTGAGCGCAACACCGGCGCCTACGTGCACATGACTTCGACCTCCGGCCTCATCGGCAACTTCGGCCAGGCCAACTATGCCGCCGCCAAGCTCGGCATCGCCGCGCTGTCGAAGAGCATTGCACTGGACATGGGGCGCAATGGCGTGCGGTCCAACTGCATCGCGCCGTTCGCGTGGACGCGCATGATCGGCACCATTCCGATCACCGACGAAGTGCAGCGTCAGCGCGTTGAGCGTCTGAAGGAAATGACGCCGGCCAAGATTGCGCCGATGGCGGTGTATCTGTTGTCCGATGCGGCCAAGGAAGTCACCGGCCAGATCTTTGCCGTGCGCAACAATGAAATCTTCCTCATGAGCCAGCATCGGCCGAAGCGTTCCATGCACCGCGGTGACGGCTGGACCGCCGAGACCATCGCCGAGCATTGCATGCCGGCCATGAAGGCGGACTTCTACGCCCTCGACCGTTCGCAGGACGTGTGGCCCTGGGATCCGGTGTAAGCACGCGATAGGTGACGGCCATGAACCCATCCGCACAAGCTTCGACCCTGGCCGCGGTGCCCGAGGTTCTCAAGGGCATCGACGCCTTGTTCCGTCGCGCGCTGCGTCACACGCACGCGCAGGTGACGAGCGCCGCCGATGCCAACGAGGCCCTCGATCACTGCCAGGTGCAGGGCTATGAGTTCGCCATGATCAATGCCGAACTGCATGCCGCCGACGCCATCATCGACTACGCGCGCTCGTGCATGACCGAGCGCGACGGCGTTGAACATGGTGCGGCGTTCGAAAGCCATCTGGCGGGTGCGTTCGTGGCCGAAATCCTGCTCAAGCTGCGTGCCCGCTTCGAGAAGATTCGACATGTGACGGGCTTGACTGGACGCGAAGTCAACGAGGCCTTCGAGACCGCTGCCGCGGAGCGCTTCAATGCCACCCATCTCGACCCGGCCTTTCTCGAAGCGACCGCCGCGCAGATCCTGGAACACGGCACTCACGGCCGCTCCCTGCTCGACGAAGACAAGCAGATCATCGCCTCGAGTTTCGCGCGTATCGCCGACGACATCGTCGCGCCGCAGGCCGAACACATTCACCGCGATGACTTGAGCATTCCCCAAGACATCCTCGCCGCGCTGGTCGAGATGGGTTGCTTCGCGCTGTCCATTCCCGAAGCCTATGGCGGCACCGCGCCAGAGTCCGGGCACGACAACCTCGCGATGTGCGTGGTGACCGAAGAACTGTCGCGCGCCTCGCTGGCCGCCGCTGGCAGTCCGCTGACGCGCCCCGAGATCCTGTCGCGCGCAATCATGGCGGGCGGCGATGAAGCGCAGAAAAGGCAGTGGCTGCCCGGCATCGCGAGCGGCAATCCCATCGTCGCCATCGCGGTCACCGAGCCCGACTGCGGCTCCGACGTCGCCGCCGTGCGCCTGCGCGCCACGCCGACCGCCGGCGGATTCCTTTTGAATGGCGCCAAGACCTGGTGCACGTTCGCCGGCAAGGCGGGCCTGTTGATGGTGCTGGCGCGCACCGACGCCGACCCGGCCGCCGGCCACCGGGGCCTGACCCTGTTCCTGCTCGAGAAACCGCCGACCGACGACAAGGCCTTTGAATTCCGTCAGCCCTCGGGCGGCGTCTTGAGCGGCAAGGCCATTCCCACCATCGGCTACCGCGGCATGCATTCCTACACGCTGTTCTTCGATAACGTGTTCGTGCCGGCGGAGAACATCATCGGCGGTGCGGCCGGACTCAATCGCGGCTTCTACCACACCATGGCCGGTTTCGCCGGCGGTCGCCTGCAGACCGCGGCGCGCGCCTGCGGCGTGATGCGCGCGGCGTTCGAAGCCGCCATCCGCTATGCCAAAGATCGCCGCGTGTTTGGTCAGCCCCTGGCCGAATACCAATTGACGCGCGCCAAGCTGGTGTCGATGGCCGCCAATCTGCGCGCCTGCCAGGAAATGACCTACGACGTCGCACGCCTCATGGACCAGGGCCGCGGCCACATGGAAGCGAGCCTGGTGAAGCTCTACGCCTGTCGCGCGGCGGAATCCATCACCCGCGAAGCGATGCAGATTCACGGTGGCATGGGTTACTCGGAAGAGACCGCCGTCAGTCGATATTTCGTCGACGCGCGCGTGCTTTCCATCTTCGAAGGCGCCGAAGAGACGCTGGCTCTGAAGGTCGTGGCGCGGGAATTGATACTGAAAGGCGCGTAAATACACCCCCCGTCATTGTGGGTCAGACTTCAGTCTGACCCACAACAAGAAACAAAGAATTGGAACGCGAACAGGAGTCCCGATGAAAAACCACGCAGCGTTGATCGGCACCGTCATCAACAGACAGACCGAGACCTATGGCGTGAAAGACGCCATCCTCTACGCGCTGGCGGTGGGCGTCGGCGCCGATGCGGTCGATCCGAAACAACTGCCCTACGTCTACGAAGAGCCGGCGCTGCAAACCCTGCCGACCCTCGCGCTGGTCATTGCCTACCCCGGTTTCTGGATGCGCGACCCGCAGTACGGCTTCACCTGGCAGCAGGTGCTGCATGCCGAGGAAGCACTCGAAATTCATGAGCCTCTGCCGCCGTCGGGCACCGTGAGCGGCGAGACCATCATCGAAGACGTGGTCGACCGTGGCGCCGACAAGGGTTGCTTCGTCTACCTGAAAAAGGAACTGCGCAGCGTCGATGGCAAGACGCTTTATGCGACGGTGCGCTCCAATACGCTGGCGCGCGCCGACGGCGGTTTCGGTGGCAAGAGCCAGGCGCGCCCCGCTCCGCCGGCGCCGCCGGAGCGTGCGCCCGATCAGATTTGCGACCTGACGACGAACTTCAACCAGGCGCTGCTGTACCGCCTGTGCGGTGACATGAACCCGCTGCATGCCGACCCGGCGGTGGCGACCGGCGCCGGTTTCGCGCGCCCCATCCTGCACGGGCGCTGCACCCTGGGCGTGGCCATGCACGCGATCCTTAAAAGCTGCTGCGATTACGACGCGCGGCGCATGAAGACCTTGAACGTGCGCTTTTCGTCACCGGTGTTGCCGGGCGAAACCCTGCGCACCGAGATCTGGAATGAAGACGGTATCGCCTATTTCCGCACTTCAGTGCTGGAACGCAACGTGGTGGTGCTCAACAACGGCAGTGCGCGCGTCGCGCCCCGAGGTTAATCCATGCAAGCAATTCTGAAAGGCATGCGCATCGTCGAAGGCTCGGCCTTCATCGCCGCGCCGATGTGCGGCATGACGCTCGCGCAACTCGGCGCCGACGTCATCCGTTTCGATCAACTGGGCGGTGGCATCGACTATCACCGCTGGCCGGTCACGAAAGACGACACCAGCATCTACTGGGCGGAGATGAACAAGGGTAAGCGCTCGATAGCGGTCGACATCCGCGCGCCCGCCGGCCGTGAACTCGTGACCGAACTCATCTGCGCACCGGGCGAACACGGCGGCATCTTCTCGACCAATCTGCCGGCGCGCGGCTGGCTCGATTACAAGGCGCTCTCGGCGCGCCGCCCCGATCTCATCCAGCACGAAATCGTTGGCGACCGCCATGGTTCGAGCGCGCTCGACTACACCGTCAATGCCAAAGTCGGCTTCCCCTACCTCACCGGTCCCGAGGAAGACCCGCGCCCGGTGAACCACGTGCTGCCGGCGTGGGACATCGCCACCGCCTATCTCGCCGCCATCAACCTCCTGGCCGCCGAGCGACATCGTCGTCTCACTGGCGAAGGCCAGCAGATCAAGCTCGCGCTGGCGGACGTCGCACTCGCGGCGGTCGGCAATCTCGGCTTCATCGGTGAGCTACACGTCAACAACGAGACCCGTGGCCGCAACGGCAATTATCTCTACGGCGCATTTGGCCGTGATTTCGTTTCCAGCGACGGCCAGCGCGTGATGATCATCGCGGTCAGCGCCAAGCAGTGGGAAGGCCTGCTGAAGGCCACTGGTCTCGGCAACGAAGTGGCGGCGCTGGCGGCACGCCTAGGCCTCGACTTTGCCAACGAAGGTGACCGCTTCAGCGCGCGGCGCGAGCTGTGCGCGCTGCTCGAGCCGTGGTTCGCGCAGCAGCCCTACGCGCATCTCGCCAAGGTCTTTGATGAGTGCGGCATCTGCTGGGACAAATACCAGACGGTGCGTGAACTCGTTGAGAACGACCCGGACTGTTCGCCCGACAATCCGATCTTCTCCAACATCGAGCAGCCCGGCATCGGCACCTATCCGGTATGCGGCACGCCGATGTATTTTTCGAAAATGGAACGTCAGCCGCCGCGCCCCGCCGCGCGGGTCGGCCAACATACCGACGAGATTCTGGCCGATGTGCTCGGCCTCGACAGCGCCGCCATCGGTCGCTTGCATGATCAGGGGGTCGTCGCCGGCCCCTCCGCGTAATAAGTGAGACAGACAGAGACATGAGTACTCGCCAGGAGAAATTTTCAGGAACCAAGGAAGTGCAGGCGCACCTTGCGTTGCCCATCGACAGGCTGGCCGCCTACATGGAAGCGAACGTCGAAGGCTACGAAGGGCCGCTGACCGTGCGCGAATTCAAGGGCGGCCAGTCGAATCCGACCTACCAGCTGGTGACGCCGAAACAACGCTATGTGCTGCGTCGCAAGCCGCCGGGCCACCTGCTGCCGTCCGCGCACCAGGTGGACCGCGAGTTCCGCGTCATCGATGCCCTCTACCGCGCCGGCTTCCCGGTGCCGCGCGCCTACGCGCTGTGTGAAGACACGAACGTGGTCGGCACCATGTTCTATATCATGGAAATGGTCGATGGCCGCATTCTGTGGGACTTGCATCTGCCCGGGCACACGCCGGCCGAGCGCACCGCCATCTACGACGCCATCCTGGTCACGCTGACCGATCTGCAGAAACTCGATTACAGGAAAATCGGGCTCGAAGGTTTCAGCAAGCCCAACGACTACATCGCGCGCCAGATTCACGTCTGGAGCAAGGGCTACAAGTCGTCCGAGACCAGCAAGATTCCGCTCATGGACAAGCTCATGGAGTGGCTGCCGAAGAACATTCCGCCGTCCGACGAAGCGGGCGTGATCCATGGCGATTACCGCATGGACAACATGATTCTGCACCCGACCGAGCAGCGCGTGATCGCGGTGCTGGACTGGGAGCTGGCGACACTCGGCGATCCGCTCGGCGACTTCAGCTACCACATGGCGCCGTGGGTGATCCCGGCTGTCGATGAACGCGTATCAAGCCTCGAAGGCATGGATCTCGAGGCGATGGGCATTCCGACCCAGGCGCAGTACATCGCACGTTACTGCGAACTGACCGGGCGCAAAGAAATAAAACACATGGAGTTCTACAACGCCTACACGGCGTGGCGCCTGGCGGCGATTTACCAGGGCATCATCAAGCGCGTGAAGGACGGCACGGCGGCGAGCTCCGACGCGCCGACCACCACCGATATCGTCGAGCGCTTCGCCGAACGCGCCTGGGAATACGTTGAGGGCAAACGCGGCTGACATTGTCTGTCAGCCCGAGGTCTGCGCACCGCGAAGCGCGCAGCTCCATTCAAGCAATATGGAACACACATGACATCAACAGCAGACAAATTGCGCTTCGAGCCGACCGCTCTGCCGGCCGCGCTCGACACGCTGCGCGCCGAAGTGCGCGCGTTTCTGAAGGACGCCCTGGTCGGCGTGCCGGAAGTCAAACGCAGCCATAGCTGGGAAGCCTACGACGCTGAATTCTCGGCCAAGCTCGGCGCGAAGGGCTGGCTGGGCATGACCTTGCCCAAGCAGTACGGCGGCCACGGCCGCACGGCCCTCGAGCGCTACGTGGTGGTCGAGGAATGCCTGGTCGCCGGCGCACCGACCGCGTTCCACTGGGTGGCCGACAGGCAGAGCGGTCCGCTGGTGGTGCGCTACGGCACCGAAGAACAGAAGAAGGAAATCGTGCCCGCCATCACCGCCGGCAAGGCTTGCTTCGCCATCGGCATGAGCGAACCGAATTCCGGTTCAGACCTCGCCTCGCTGCGCACCCGCGCCGAGCGCACCGCCACCGGCTGGAAGGTCAACGGCACCAAGATCTGGACCAGCAACGCGCACCGCGCCAATTACATGATTGCGCTGTTCCGCACCGATCCCGATCCGACCAAGAAGCATGCCGGCCTTTCGCAGTTCCTCATCGACTTGAGCAAAACGAAAGGCATCACGCCGCGGCCGATACAAAACCTCGCCGGCGGTCGCAACTTCAATGAAGTCGCGTTCGTCGATGCCGAACTGCCGCCCGATGCGCTGCTCGGCACCGAAGGCCAGGGCTGGCGCCAGGTCACCGAGGAGCTGGCCTTCGAACGCAGCGGCCCGGAGCGTTACCTGTCGTGCTTCTACCTGCTGCGCAAGCTGATTGACGCCGTCAAGGAGACGGCCGCGCCGGCCACCCTCGCCCGCCTCGGTTCGCAGGTGGCGTGGGCCGCGACCTTGCGCACCATGTCCCTGAGCATTGCCGCCAAGCTCAACGCCGGGCAGGACCCGGCACTGGAAGCATCGGTGGTGAAAGATCTCGGCTGCCAGTTCGAACAGGCATTGCCGGGCCTTGCGCAGGAATTGTGCGAACTCGAACCGACCCTCGAAGGCCATGGTTCGGACTATCAACAGGTGCTGGGCGCGCTCGTCCAGGTCGCGCCGTCGTTTTCATTGCGTGGCGGCACGCCGGAAATTCTGCGCGGCATCATTGCCAAAGGCATGGGTGTGCGATGAACGAAACACAACAGATGCTGGAAGACACGGTCAATCGCCTGTTCGGCGACCGGCTGGGCTGGGACCAACTGACGGCCATCGAAGAACAGGGCTTTCCGACCGCGCTGTGGGCCGAGACCGTCGAGCAAGGCATACCCAAAGTGCTGGCCGATGAGCAGACCGGCGGCATGGGCCTGGGCTGGGCCGATGCCTACCCGGTGCTGCGCGCCTGCGGGCGTCACGCCGTGCCCTTGCCGGTGGTCGAGGCGAGCATCGCCGAATGGCTGGCGCGCCAGGCCGGCGCCACATTGCCGGACGGCGTGCCCGGCCTCCTGACACGCACCATCGCCACTGACACCGTGAGCGCCTCGGCGCTCAAACTCGACAACGCGCGCACACCGTGGGGCCGCACGGCGGACTTCCTGGTCGGCGTGGCCGGGCAGGGTGACGGCGCGGAGTTGATCATTGCGTCCAGTAAGGGGCTCAGTGTCGCCACCGAGGAGAACATCGGCCGCGATCCGCGCGACAACCTGTCAGGTAATGCGGCGCTCATCGCCCGCCACGCCCTGCCCCTCGCGCCCGATTGCGTGCATTGGCTGGGCGCACTGGCGCGCAGCGCACAGATAGCCGGGGCCGGCGCCGCCGCGCTCGACCTGGCGCTGAAGTACGGCGCCGAGCGTTCGCAGTTTGGCAAACCCCTGTCGGGCTTCCAGGCGATTCAGCATTACCTCGCCGATCTCGCGGGCGTGGTGGCCTCGGTCGATGCCATCGCCATGGCCGCCTGCACCGGTCTCGACCAGCGCGGCATGGCGCCTCTCGGCCGCAACGCGCGCTTCGAAATCGCGGCGGCCAAATGCCGCGCCAGCGAAGCAGTGGAAAAGCTCACACGGTTGTCGCACCAGGTGCATGGCGCCATCGGTTTCACCTATGAATACGGCCTGCACTTCCTCACCCGCCGCCTGTGGGCGTGGCGCGCCGAATTCGGCGGCGCCGGCGAATGGGGTGAATACCTGGGCCGCATCGCCGCCGACGTCGGTGGCGACGGCATCTGGCCGGTCATCACGGCCTGACACGAGGAATGACGAATATGGTCGACAACGATCTGCTGCTTGAATTCGACGGGCTCATTGCGCGCCTCACCATCAACCGTCCGGACTCGCGCAACCCGCTCGGGCAGCCGGGTGATGGTGCGCGCTTCCGCGCCGCGGCCGACGCCATCAATGCCAACAAGAATCTGCGCTGCGTGATCATGACCGGCGCCGGCCCGGCGTTCTCGGCCGGCGGCGATCTGAAAGCGATGCGCGACAAGAGTGGCTATTTCGGCGGCAGCCCCGATGAAATACGCGACCACTACCGTCGGCACATTCACGGCATCGTGCATGCCATGTGGGACATCGAAGTGCCGGTGGTGGGCGCCATCAATGGTCCCGCCATTGGCCTCGGCGGCGACGTCGCGTCCTTGTGCGACATCCGCATCGCGGCGGCCTCGGCGCGTTTCGGCGCGACCTTCCTCAAAGTCGGCCTGCTGCCGGGCGACGGCGGCGCGTGGCTGCTGCCGCGTCAGATCGGCTGGTCGCGCGCCTCACAGCTGTTCTTCACCGGCGACCTCATCGACGCGCCGACTGCGCGCGAATGGGGCCTGGTGTCGGAAGTCGTGCCCGATGCAGAGCTCATGAGCTACTGCGAGACGCTGGCGAAGAAGATCTGCGTGCAACCGCCGCAGGCACTGCGCATGACCAAGAAGCTCATGCGCGAAGGCACCATGGCGAGCTTCGGCAGCATCATGGAGATGTCGGCCGCGCTGCAGGTGACCCTGCACCAGACCGACGATCACATGGAAGCCCTGAACGCGTTCTTCGAAAAGCGCGTGCCGGCGTTCAAGGGCCGGTAGGCGCCTGCAATTGATGCGCTTACCGTAGGTGCGAATGAATTCGCACCTACAAATAATTCTCCGCCAGCATCTTCGCGATCATCGCCGACGGTGATTGCACCGCGGCCCGCTCCTTGCGCTCATCCTTCCTGGCCAGGACCTCATCGACGAACCCTGCGATGACCTCGGCGTTGTAATTGCTGACCACCACGCTGGCGCCGAGCCCGTCCTGTCTCTCGGTCGCGCCACGCATGAGCAGGGTTGGAATGCCCAGCCACGCCAGTTCTTCCTGGTTGCTGCCACCGTCGCTCACGACGAACCGTGCACCGCACAGGAGCTTCAGGAACGGGATGTAGGTCATGCGTGGTTCGAGATGAATATTCGAGTTGTCCTCGAGGCGCGCCAACAGTCCGAACTTCTCGGCCTGCTTGCGCGTGGCCGGATGCAATACGAACACCAGCGGAATGCGCAGCGCCATGCGTTCCAGCATGACGATGATGAAGGCGAAACGCTGCGCTTCGAAAATATTCTCGAAGCGATGCAATGACACCACCGCGTAAGGCGCGGCCGGCATCTCGACCTGGGTGTCGGCGAAGCGCCCCATGGCCTCCTGCACGGCATCGATGATGGTGTTGGCGCCGGTGTCGATCACCCGCGCCTTGAAGGCACGCATATTGTTGGCCGCCCACGCGTCCGGGCAGAACGCCACGTGGGCGAGACGAAACACCAGGCGCCGCGTCAGCTCTTCGGGAAAGGGTTCGCGCCAGCGCCCGGAGGTCAGTCCCGATTCGATATGCACCACCTCCATGCCCAGCAGGCGACCGAGCAAGGCGCCGAGCAGGGTCGACACGGTGTCGCCATGCACGACCATGGCGTTGCGCCCGCCATCGGCGCGCACGAACAGTCGCTCGCGTTGCCGCCAGCCACGCCACAGCATGTGCAGAAACCAGCGCCCCATCTGCGCCACGCCGGTGATTTCACGGCCTTGGTAGAGATGCAGCGGGCGTGTCGTCACGCCGAACTCCTGCAACAGTTCCGCCATCGTCACCTGATGCTGACCGCTCATGACCAGTCGATAGACGACGCCACTGCGCTCGAGCGCCAACAGCACCGGCGCCATCTTGATGAGCTGCGCGCGCGTGCCGACCAATACGTTGATCATCGCAATGCGCTCATACGTAACCTGGCCCGGCAATCACGCCGCTGGCGGCCAGCATGTCGAGATCGAGCTCGACGCCGAGGCCGGCGCCCGTCGGTGGCTGCACGCGAGCGGCGCCATCGAACACCTGCACCGGACTGCACAGCGCATCGCGGAACGGGTTGTAGCGCGTGACATCGGCCTCGTAATAGCCGCCGTTGTCGATGGCCGCCAGGAAGTGCAGCGAGGCCGCCATGTTGAGCCCGGTCAGTGAGGTGTGCGGATGGACCGTGATGCCGGCGCGCGCCGCCAGCGCGGCGATGCGCAGCCCTTCGGTGATGCCGCCGCTCTTGGATAGATCCGGTTGCCAGATGCGAATCGCGCCGTCGGCTTCGGCCCGTTCGAAGTCGTAACGGGTGTAGTGATTTTCACCGGCCGCAAGCGGCACGCGCGTGGCCTGTGCGGCGGCCTGGTAATCGCGCCACGCGTGCGGCGCAAACGGTTCTTCCAGCCACGCGACATCCTGCGCTTCGAAGCACGGCGCGACGGCGCGCACCGTCGCGAGGTCATAGGCCGTATTGGCATCGACCATGATCTTCACATCGGCGCCGAGCGCTGCGCGCACCGCGCTCACCCGCGCACAGTCATTGTCGATGCCGTCGCCCATGCGCAGCTTGAGTGCGCCAAAGCCGCGCGCGGTGAGCGCGGCGGCCTCCTCGGCCAAGGCGTCCGGAGGCTCGAAGCCGAGCGCGATGCCGCCGGCATAGGCGCCAATGGCGCGCCGCGCGCCGCCCAGCAACTGCCACAGCGGTTGCCCGGCATGCTTGCCCTTGATGTCCCACAGCGCCATGTCGATACCCGACAGGCCAATCACGGCCGCCGCGCCGGCGCCGTGGCTGGCGAGCTGCATGCGATATACGCGCTGCCATACGGCCTCGGTATCCAGCGCATCCATGCCGGTCACGAGTTGTGCCAGGGTCGAATTGATGAGCTCCGCGATGGCGGTCGGCGCACGCGCGGCATGGGCTTCGCCCCAGCCGACGAGTCCGGCATCGGTCTCGACTTTCACGATCACCGCGTCGCGCTTGACGGTGCGGCCTATGCCTAAGCTGACCTGGAACGCCTCCGGCACCGCGAACGAGATCGGCTGCGCGCTGACGCGAACGATGCGCATGGCCGTGTCAGTCAAAGCGCCACGCGTCCATCGACAGCGTGCCATAGGTCGTGCTGTGGTGAATGTTGCTGGCGCGCCAGTCATCGCCGGCCGCGCCCAGCGCCACGAACAAGGGCATGAAGTGTTCTTCGCTCGGGTGACAGTCGCGCGCATGGGGCGCGCCGCTGCGGTAGTCGCACAGCCCCTCGGCATCGCCGTGTGTGAGCTTGTCTTGCACCCACTGCATGAAGGCCGTCACCCACGGCGCCTCGGCGTCGAAGGTCATGGGCGCTTGCAGGCGGCCGAGGTTATGGGTCATCGAGCCCGAGCCTATCACCAGCACGCCTTCGTCACGCAGGGCGCGCAGCGCGCGACCGAGTTGATAATGCCAGCGCGCATCGCCATCGGGTTTCAGGCTCAGCACCACCAGCGGTACGTCGGCCTTGGGGTAGATACGCATCAAAGGGCTCCAGGCGCCGTGGTCGAAACCCCAGGAGTGATCGGCGATGCCCTGCATGCCCAGCTCACTCTTGATGAGTTCCAAGGCGCGGGCGGCGACTTCAGGATCGCCGGGCGCGGTGTAGCGCATGGCATAGAGCTCGGCTTCGAAGCCGCCGAAATCGTGAATGGTCTGCGGTTGCGTGCTGGCCGTGACGGCCGGCACCGAAGCTGCGTAATGGGCCGATGCCACCACCACCGCGCGCGGCTTCGGCAGGCTCGCCGCGAGGCCGTCGAAAAAGCGTCTGGCGGGCAAATCGTAGAGCGCGACATTCGGTGCGCCGTGGGACAGGAACAAAGTGGGCATGCGCTGCACGTCGAAGCCTCGGCTGGCAATGATCGGATGCGCGCTACTATACCCGGCCTGGCGCCCGCACTGGCGCGCGCACTCGTTTCATCTACCGGGAGACTCCCATGCAACACACGATTCTGGGTGGCCGCTTTACGCTGGCCGATGGCACGCCCTTACCGCTCTCCAAGGCCATACGTGCAGGTGATTTCGTGTTCCTGTCGGGGCAGCTCGGCCTCGATGAGAACGGCCGCATCGCCGACGGCATCGAAGCGCAGACCCGCCATTGCCTGCGCCATATCCGCAGCCTGCTGGCGCTGGCGGGGGTCGAGCTTTCGGCGGTGGTGAAGGCCACGGTGTGGCTGACCGAGGTCGGCGATTTCGCGGCCTTCAACCGCGTCTATGCCGAGGCTTTCGCCGACGCGCCGCCGGTGCGCTCGACGGTGGTGTCGGGCCTGGTGTTGCCGGGCGCGAAGGTCGAGATTGAAGTCATCGCCTACGCGCCGGCCGCATGAATGCCCTCAGGCGGGGAAACGCTTGACCAGTTCACGCGCGATCAAAACGCGCTGAATCTCGTTGGTGCCCTCGCCGATGCACATGAGCGGTGCGTCGCGGTAATAACGCTCGACGTCGAACTCCTGTGAATAGCCGTAGCCGCCATGCACACGCATGGCCTCGGTGGCATTCGACAGCGCCGCTTCGGAAGCGAACAGCTTGGCCATGCCGGCTTCCATATCGCAGCGCTCGCCGCGGTCGTACTTGGTGGCCGCCTGTTCAACCAGCAGGCGCGCCGCTTCGACGCGCGTCGCCATGTCGGCGAGCTTGATCTGAATCGCCTGGTGCTCGCAGATGGGTTTGCCGAAGGTCTTGCGCTGCTGCGCGTAACGCACGGCGTCGGTCAAGGCCGCGCGCGCCACGCCCACCGCGCGCGCCGCGACATTGATGCGCCCGAGCTCGAGGCCGCCCACGGCGTGCTGAAAGCCATGCCCCTCTTCACCGCCGAGGATGCGTGAGGCCGGAATGCGGAAATCCTGGAAGCTCAGGGCCACGCTTTCGACGGCGCGATAGCCGAGCTTCTTGAGCTTGCCATCGATGTTGAAGCCCGGCCCGCGTTCGGCGAGGAACAAGGTCATGCCCTTGTGCGCCGGCTTGGCATCGGGGTTGGTCTTGGTCAGCACCGCGTACAGCGAGCCGTACATGCCGTTGGTGATCCACATCTTCGAACCATTCAAGACGTAGTCGTCGCCATCGCGCTTGGCGCGGGTCTTGATGCCCTGCAGATCGGTGCCGGCGTCGGGCTCGGTCAGGCACAGCACGCCATGCAGTTCGGCGCTGGCGAGGCGCGGCAGAAAATGAGCCTTCTGTTCCTCGGTGCCGAAGCGCAGCACCAGTTGCCCGAGCATCATGTGGGTGTTGATGACGCCGGCCAGGCTCATCCAGGTCTCGCACAACAGCGTGATGACCTTGGCATAGGCGCTGGCATTCATGCCGAGGCCGCCGTACTCGGTCGGGTACATGAGACTGAACAGCCCCAGCTCTTTCATCTGTTTGACTATCTCGTGCGGGTACTCGTCGGCATGGTCGAAGTGTTTGACCTGGTGACGCACCTCGTTGTCGAGCCAGGAGCCGATGGCGGCAAGGATCTGTGCTTCGTCTTCGGCGCTGAAAGTGGATGCGGTGGCGGACATGGGGACTCCTGGAATTGACTGAAGACAGTTCGAATTGTGGGTCAGACTTTAGTCTGACATTAAAGGCGCGGATCAGTGTCAGACCAAAGTCTGACCCACAAGGAATCGTGCGCCTGGGTATCCAGCAGCGCAGCGCACGCCTTCATACGCGCAGCCCCGCCTGCCGGAGCAGCGGCATCACGCGCTCACCGAAATATTCGAGCTCTTGCGCGTAGTCCAGCCACGACAGGATGAAGCCGTCGATGCCCATGGCGTGGATGTGCTGCATCTTCTCCACCACCTGCTCGGGCGTGCCGACCAGCGGGTAGCCGCCCCAGCCGGCGATGAAGCGTTCACCGAGATTGCGCACGGTGTCCTTGTTGCCGAAAGAGCTGCTCTCGATGCCAAGCATCTTCATGATGTTCTCGGTCGCCTCCCAGTCACCGTGGCGCACGATGCTGTCGTAGACCTCGCGCGCCTCGGCCTCGGTGTCGCGGCAACACACCAGGCCATAGGTCATGACTCCGCATTCGCGCCGGTGCGCGGCGGCGCGCGCCTTGACGTCCTTGATCAGGAAGGCCGCTTCTTCTTCGGTGGTGATGGTGATGAAGTTATAATCGACATGGCGCGCGGAAAATTCGCGCCCGGCTTCCGAGCTGCCGGCATTGATGAGGGTCGGATACGGTTGCTGCACAGGCTTGGGTAAAAGGAAGCCGCCCTTGATGTTGTAGAACTCACCGTGATGATCGAAGTCCTGCTCGGTCCACGCCTGCTTGATGACACTCAGCCACTCGTCCGCCATGCGGTAACGCGCATCGTGATCGCGCTGTTCGATGCCGAACATTTCTATTTCGGGGCGGAACCAGCCGCATACGATATTGAGGCCGAAGCGTCCGGCGGAAATATTATCGATGGTCGCCGACTGCTTGGCCGCCAGCAGCGGATGCACGGTCGGCACGTGGGAGGTCGCGAACACCATGAGCTTCTCGGTGTTGCAGGCCATGGCGGTCGCCCAGGTATAGACCTCGAGATTGTTGGCGTTGAACTGCGTGCTGCCGCCGAAATGCTTCCAGCGTCCGACCGGCACCAGTAATTCCAGTCCGATGCGGTCAGCGAGCTTGGCAATCTTGACGTTGTGCTGATAGGTCGGCTCGAAGCTGGTCGGCGCGTGGGTGATGGTGCAGCCGTTGCTGCAATTCATGCCGAAAATGCCGAGCTTGAGCTTGTTGTCGTTGAACACCGGCACGTGGGCGCGGCGCCAGGCGCGTATATCGTCAGGGTGGGTCATTGAGTCGAAGCTCCTTCAGCGCATTGCCCTGGGGGTGTATTCCGAGGGCCGCAGCCTCGGGGCCCTCAAGTTTACACCGGGGCCGACGCGCCTGAAGATGCACGCACCCGACGGAATTGCCATGCCCACGCTCAACTATCTTGCTTACGGCTCCAACCTGTTCCCACCGCGACTCGCCGCACGCATCGCAGTGCGCGGCGTTGTTGGCCAGATAGCGCTGCCCGATACGCAACTGATCTTTCACAAGCGCGGCGCCGACGGCTCCGGCAAGTGCAGCTTGCTGACACGCGCCGGCGCGATGGCCCATGGCGTCGTGTACCGAATCGATACAGCGGATCGCGCGACCTTGGACCGCATCGAAGGCGTCGGTCACGGCTATGCTGTGGAAACTCTGGATGACCCTGAATTTGGCCCGTGCTTTTTCTATCGCGCTGAAACAGCGGCGCTGGACGACACACTGCTTCCCTATGACTGGTACCACGCTTACGTGCTCGCGGGCGCCCGTCACCATGCATTGCCGGCGGCCTATGTCGCGGCGATTGTCGCAGTGCCCACCGTCGTCGATCCCGATGTCACACGGCGCGTCGAAAACATGGCGCGCCTTGCACTGCCGGCCTGATCCATAATCCGTTGCCGGCGCGCCGCGTGGTGTGCGCCGGCCATGTTTGTCCAACAACGTTTACGGGAGATTCCCATGCTGGTGATGATGACGGCCGATCTGGCCAAACCTGAAAGTCTTAGCAACAAAGAATTTTTTGAAATCTGGCGTCAGGAATCCGTAGCGGCGATTGAAGCGGTCAAGGCTGGCGCCATCAAGGCAATCTGGAAGGTTGCCGGCGAGTATCAGGTGATCGCGGTGTTCGAAGTCGACAGTGGCGACCAGATTGACGAGATCATCCATAGCCTGCCGATCTGGAAATCAGGCAACGCGCACTTCGTGCCGAAGATCAGCTTCAAGGCGCTGCGCTCCTACGAGAACTGGGGCGAGCAGTTGAAGAGCTTGGCGCAAGGCTGACACTTCACAGCGCGCACTCGGCGCGAAAAAAAAGGGCGGCTTGCGCCGCCCTTTTGTCCCCCCCTCTGGCCCGGCTGACCGGACGGCGAGTTGCCTCACCATCACGCAATCGCCGGACATCCCCCTTTGATCAGATCCCCGTCTTTCTGTGCGGGTTTATTTTGTGGACGGGAGGATACCGTGTTTGCGGCAAAAGTCACCAGCCATGATTGAAATCAATTGCGGCTCTTCGAACATCGGATAGTGACCGATAGCCGGCAGGTGCACGGCCTCGCCCTGGGGCAGGGCCTTGGCGGTCTCCTCGACCAGCTCACGCGGCACCCAGAAGTCGTCCTCGCCACGCACCACCAGCATCGGGCGTCGCACCGCGCCCAACTTGGCCAGCACGTCGTGACCGGCCCACGCCACAAGGTCACCGACCGCGCTGACCTGCGCATTGCGGTGCTGCCAGCGCAGCTCCTCGCGCTTTTCCGCCGACACGCCGCGCCCCAACGACTCAAGCGCGGCGCGCTCCATCATGTCCTGCCAGCCGGGGGTCCATGACGGGTGGGTCATGTTGGCCGGGCTCGGGAAGGTCGGCGAGCGGCCAAGGCCCTCCATCGCAATACCGGCCGCCATTTCCTGCCAATGGTGGGCGGCATAGTCGAGAGTAATGTCGCCACCTATCGAACACCCGGTGATGACCGGATTCTTGAGGCCCAGGGTCTTGATGAAGGCATGCACGAACTCGGCGTGCTCATGAATGCTGCGGTGCGCCTGCCAGTTCACCGGGTAGGAGCGTGAATGCCCCGGCAGGTCGAGCGCGTAGGCATGGAAACCCTGCTCGGCATACATGGGCAGGATGTATTGATATTCGAGAGAACTCGCACCGGCGGTATGCACGCAGACCAAGGGCTGGCCGGCGCCGATTTCGTCGTAGAAAGTGCGGGTGCCATTGACGCGTACGTAATGGCCGCGGATGTCTTCAGGTGTGCTCATGGTGTTCCTCTTGCCACGCGTCACGGCGCGCGACGGCTATCGTTCATGAATGGAGCGGGCGACGCGCTGGCGTCATCAGCCGGCCACGGCGCGCAAGGTATAGGCCAGCTCGAACATCGCCTCGGTCAGGCGGCCGGCCTCGATCAAATTGCCTTCGGTCGCTATCTCGACGCTCATTTCACCGACGCGGCTCAAGCGTGGGTCATCGGCAAAATCGCGCTTGCCGGGGAAGGTCAAATCAGCCCACAGGCGCTCGCCCGACAACAGCATCTGCCACGCGCGTTCAGTGCCGCGCAGCTTGAAGGTGTAGCCGAACACAGACGGCTGGGCCTGGTGATCGATGACACGGCCCTTGTAGATTTTCAGCCACAGGCAATCGTTGTCGACTTCGAGTTGCACTGCGCCATCGAAGGCCTGGGCCTGGGTCGCAAAAGCAGCGTTGGCGTTGAGCGCGTCGACCAGTTTGCGCTGCAAGGCCGGGTTGGCGAGAAATGTCATAGGGAATGCTCACGGGTGATGGGGAGCGGCAAGCCTCCCCGATCCGGGCGCGGGTGTAAACCCGTGTGACAACTGCGACACGGGTATAAGAAACGCCGCAAACGGATGGGCCTGCGATAAACTTTCGCGATACTGCCGTTCCAGCCCGCGAGCCGCCCGCCCATGGATTTTCGCAACCTGCGCTACTTCGTCGAAATCGTCGAACGGGGCTCGATGAAGCGCGCCGCGGAGTCGCTGTACGTGGCGCAGCCAGCCTTGAGTCAGCAGGTCAAAAAGCTCGAAGAGGAACTCGGCGTAAAGCTGCTGGCGCGTTCGGTGCGCGGCGTGGTGCCGACCGAAGCCGGGCGCGAACTGCTGACCCGCGCGCGCCTCATCCTCGACCAGGTGCACGACGCGCGGCAGGTGATCCAGGCCGGCAGTCGCGACCCGCAGGGCAGCGTGGTGCTGGGATTGCCGTCATCGGTGAGCGCGGCGCTGTCGGTGCCGCTCATCGTGCGCATGCAAGAGGCGTATCCCAAGGTTGCGCTGCGCGTGGTGGAAGGCACCAGCGGCTATGTGCTCGAGTGGCTGCGCACCGGCCAGCTCGATTTTTGCGTGCTGCATGGCGTGCAGCGTGATGCCGGCATTAGCGTCACGCCGCTGTTCACCGAAGAGCTGTACCTGGTCGAAAGCACCCACGCGCGCAAGCGTCGCAAGCCGGTGCGCTTCGCCGATCTGGCGACCATGGACCTCATTCTGCCCGGCCGTCACCACGGCCTGCGCGACATGCTCGACCGCATCGCCCTCGAACACGACGTGGTGCTGGCGCCCAAGGTCGAGATCGATGCCTTCATGCAGATGAAAGCGCTGGCCAAGCTCGGTGTCGGCAATACCGTCCTGTCACGCGCCGCGGTGGCCGATGAACTGGCGCGCGGCGAACTCAACGCCGTGCCCATCATCGCGCCGCGCGTCGAGCGCCACATGGTGCTGGCGCGCGCCAGCAACCGCCCGGTATCCAATGCGGTGCGCGCCACCACCGCGCTGCTGGAGGAATGCGTGGCGAGCTTCGACGGCGAATACTGGCGCGTCAGCAAGGGCTCATGAGCGCGCTCCATCAACGATAAGTTTTTCTTATCGGTCCTATCGCCATCCCCTCATTTACATCACTGTCGCCAACTCATTAAGCTGCCCCCTCACCCCGCGATGCCGCCTGCGCTTGGCTCAAGCCTGGACGGTGTCCGATTACCGGACCCCACGCTTGCCCGGCTGTCCCTGGCGGCCCACCTGCACAGGGTTCATCTCACCAAGAGGGAGTAACACCATGTTCGATACTGCCTGGGTCAAGAAGTGGCAGGACGCGGTCAACAGCAACGGTCCCATGAGTTGGATCGGCAAGCACTTCACCGCGGATCTGCTATTCGGGTTCGGCGACAAGCAATACGTCGTTTCATTCCAGAAGGGCAAGCTCGCCGAGTTCAGCGATGCGCTGGGACCAGAGACCTGCTACCAGCTCGCCATTCGTGGTCCGGCTGAATCGTGGGCGAAGTTCTGCCAGAAGGTGCCACCGCCGATGTACAACGATATCTGGGCCATGGCGCACCCCCTGCACGGGCGCGTGACCTTGGAAGGCAACCAGATGGTGCTGTGGCAGAACATGCGCGCGCTGTGCTGGGCGCTCGATCGCATGCGCGAAGTTTGAGCGCGAGGGAGAACACATCATGGCAAAGATTGAACCGATAACGGGTCGTTACATCTGGGTGCCCTTCGAAGGCACCGAGTACCGCATCTATTACGAGGAAGCCGGCCAAGGCACTCCCCTGGTCTGCCTGCACACCGCCGGCACCGATGGTCGCGAATGGCGTCATCAACTGTGCGACCCGGCCATCAACAAGAATTTCCGCGTCATCGCGCTGGATCTGCCGCGCCACGGCAAGTCCATCCCGCCCTATGACTGGTACAAGGAAAACGAAGAGTACAAGCTCACTGCAAAATTCTATTCCGGCATCCTCATGGCGTTCTGCCGTGAGCTCGGTCTCGACAAGCCGGTGATCATGGGCAGTTCGATGGGTGGCAACATCTGTCTGCATCTCGCCGCTGAATACGAGAACGACGTCAAGGCGCTGATCGCGATCGAAGCCTGCGAATGGTCGCCGGGCTGGCATCTCGACTGGCTGCGACATTCGCACATCCATGGCGGTGAAACCTGCGCCAATTCGGTTTTCGGCCTCATGGCGCCGCAGAGCCCCGACAAGTATCGCTGGGAAACCTGGTGGTATTACTCACAGGGCGGCCCGGGCGTGTTCAAGGGCGACCTGTACTTCTACTCCTTCGATCACGACTTCCGCGGCAAGACCCAGCAGCTGTCGGGCAAGGTGCCGATGTACTACATGACCGGCGTTTATGATTTCGCCTGCACCCCGGAAATGACCGAGGAAGCCGCGCGCAATACCAAGAACTCCGAGTGCATCATCATGGAGGAGATAGGACATTTCCCCATGAGCGAAAATCCCGATGTCTTCAACCGCTATCTCATGCCGGTGCTCGAAAAGATCCTGGCGCTGAAATAACGCGACTCCCGAGATCCGACGGCAGCGGTCACGAGCCGCTGCCGTTCCAAATTCAACTGCCGGTGGGCTATCCTCGCCGGCTCACTGCATTCAAGCGTGGAAGCACACCCATGACCGACGAACATCAGGAAATTGTCACGCAGCTGCGTGACACCGTGAAAAAAGTCTGCGAAGAGTTCGCCGGCGAATACTGGCGCGCCAAGGATCGTGAGCGGCAATATCCCAAGGAGTTCGTCGACCGTCTGACTGAACTCGGCCTGCTCGCCGCGCTGATCCCCGAAGAATACGGCGGCAGCGGCCTGCCGATTTCCATGGGTGTCGAGATCCTGAAAGCGATTCACGAATTCGGCGGCAACGCCGGCGCCTGCCACGCGCAGATGTACACCATGGGCACGGTGCTGCGTCATGGCAGTGCCGAACAGAAGCAGAAATACCTGCCGGGCGTGGCTTCTGGTGAACTGCGCCTGCAGGCTTTCGGCGTGACCGAACCGACCGCCGGCACCGACACCACCAGCATCAGCACCGTCGCGGTGCGCGATGGCGACAAATACATCGTCAACGGCCAGAAGGTGTGGACCTCGCGCGCCCTGCAGTCCGACCTCATGATTCTGCTGGCGCGCACCACGCCCAAGGACAAGGTGGTCAAGCGCGCCGATGGTCTGTCGGTATTCCTCATCGACATGCGCGAAGCGCGGAAAAATGGCATGACCATCAATCCGATTCGCACCATGATCAATCACTCGACCACCGAGATCTTTTTCGACAATGTGCCGATTCCGGCCGACAGCCTGATTGGCGAGGAAGGCAAGGGTTTCCGCTACATCCTGTCGGGCATGAATGCCGAGCGCATTCTGATCGCCGCCGAGTGCATCGGTGACGCGCGCTGGTTCATCAAGAAGGCCTCGGACTATGCGCGCGAGCGCGTGGTTTTCGGTCGCCCCATCGGTCAGAACCAGGGCATACAGTTTCCCATCGCCCAGGCCTTCGCTCAGACCGAAGCGGCCGAAGCGGTGCTGGAGAAAGCCTGTCGCATTTACGAATCGGGCGGCAATGCTGGCACCTATGCCAATCTGTCCAAGATGCTCGCGTCCGAAGCGGCATGGGCGGCGGCGGATACCTGCATGCAGACCCACGGCGGCTTCGGTGTGGCAGAGGAATACGATGTCGAGCGCAAGTTCCGCGAGTCGCGTCTGTATCGCATCGCGCCGATATCGACCAATCTCATCTTGTCTTACATCGCCGAGCACGAACTCGAACTGCCGCGCTCTTATTGAGTGAAGGAGAGCTGGCGAGGGCGACATGGAGCGCCACCGCCAGTTCAAACCCATTCCCTGCGTGATGCGTGGAGTAGCCTGAAGCCATGTCGACATTGCCCCTCTCCGATCTCCTGGTCGTCTCGCTCGAACAAGCGGTGGCCGCGCCCTACTGCACCCGGCTGCTGGCTGAAGGCGGTGCGCGCGTGATCAAGCTGGAACGTCCCGAAGGCGATTTCGCGCGCGCCTACGACACCGCCATCCACGGCCAGAGCGCCTACTTCGTGTGGTTGAACAGTGGCAAGGAATCGCTGGTGGTCGACCTCACCCGCGCCGAAGATGCCGCGCTCTTGCGTGGCATGCTGGCGCGCGCCGATGTGTTCATACAGAACCTGAAGCCGGGCTCGGTCGACAAGCTCGGCTTCGGCTTCGAGGCCGTGCATGCACTCAATCCGCGGCTGGTGATGTGCAGCATCTCAGGCTACGGGGCAACCGGCCCTTATGCAGACATGAAGGCCTACGACGCACTGATTCAGGCCGAGACCGGCCTGTGCTCGGTGACAGGCGCGCCGGGGCAGCCGAGCAAGGTCGGCGCTTCCATCTGCGATATTTCGACGGGCCTGTCGGCCTACGGTGAAATTCTGAAGGCGCTGTATGCGCGCCATGGCAGCGGCATGGGCACGCACATCGAGTTATCGTTGTTCGAAGTGCTGTCGGAATGGATGGCGGTGCCACTCGCGATTCTTGAATACACCGGCAAGATGCTCACCGGCACCGGCATGGACCACGCGCAGCTCGCGCCCTACGGCGCCTACGCGGCCAAGGACGGTCCAATATTCGTCGTCATCCAGAACAACCGTGAGTGGGTGCAGTTGTGCCGCGACGGGCTCGATCGCCCGCAGATGGCCGACGACCCGCGGTACAAGACCAATGTGCTGCGCGTCGAAAACCGCGCGGCTCTGCGCACCGACATGGAAGCGGTGTTCGCACGCTTCACGCAGGCCGAGCTCGGCCTGAAACTGAACCGCGCCGGCATCGCCTGCGGCAGCATCAATGACATCGGCGGACTGCAGAAACATCCGGCACTGCGCCGTAAAGAGATAGAAGCCGGCGGGCAGACCGTGTCGCTCATCCGTCGCACCGGTGACGGCCTCGTCAACGCCGCGGTGCCGGCGCTCGATGAGCAGGGCGCGGCGATACGCGCGGAGTTTTCGTCGCACTGATGAGTTGCGCCGGCGCCGCAGCCATTCAAGGTTCGACGCACGCCGCGTCGGGCTGACCAACAAGAGCGGCGCGCCGTTGCCGCACAGCCAGGGTGAGGAACAATGGCCGAACATTACATAGACGGTCCCTATTTCGAGGACTTCCACGTCGGGCAGATATTCGCGGCCCCGGCCGTGACCGTGACCGAAGGACACACCGCGTTCTACCAGTCCGTGACCGGCGACCGCATGCGTCTGCCGCTGGACCGCCACCTGTCACAGGCCGTGACCGGTGATGCACGCTCGCTGGTGCACCCGATGATGGTCATCAATCTCGTCAACGGCCAGACCACCTTTGCCTCGCAGCAAGTGAAGGGCAACCTCTTCTATCGCGGCCTGCTGCTGCTGGCGCCGGTGTTCGTCGGCGACACCTTGACGACCACTACCAAGGTCGTGGGCCTCAAGCAGAACAAGCTCAAAGCCGGGCGCGACGCGACCGGCATGGTGGCGTTGGAGATGGACACCACCAACCAGCACGGCGTGCGCGTGATGCAGTACTGGCGTTGCCCGATGATTCCGTGCCGCGACCCCCAGGCCGATACGGGCAGGAATGATTCATTCGACTGGATACCTGAACGTCTCGAAGACCAGCAGCTCATCGCCGCCGTGCCGCGTGGCTGGAATCTCGCCGCCATGGCGCCCGAGCAATACAAGGTGCCGGCCCCTGCCCTTAGCGTTGGCGATCGCGTGGTGATTGGTCCGCAGGACACCGTCACCTGCGCGCCGGAACTGGTGCGCATCACTGGCAATATCGCCTTCACCCACACCGACGCGTCGCGCAGCTATCTCGGCAAGCGTCTGGTCTACGGCGGCCACACCATCTCCATCACCCTCGCGCAGGTGGGACGCGCCTTGCCCAATATGCTCGGCTTGATTGGCTGGCAGGGTTGCGAACACACCGCGCCGGTGCTGGAAGAAGACATCATCCGCACCGAGTTCACCGTCACCAGCGAAACGCCGCTGGCGGCGGGCGGCAGACTCATGGAACTGCACGCCTTGACGTTCGCCAAGCGCGCGGCTGCGGACAACAAGAACTACGAAGAAAGCGCCGTGCTGGACTGGCGCCTGGTGGTGTGGAACTTGTGAAGAGTCGGGCGTCCGTCGACGGCAGACGGGCGCTCGAATATTTTGTGGGTCAGACTTCAGTCCGACCCACAAAGATGAGCAATGTGCATTATCGTTGCGAGTGCACAAGAGCACCCGGCTCCGCCTACAGCCCCGCCGTATGCCCACCGTCGATGGTCAGCACCGTGCCGTTCATGAACACCGACGCGTCGGACGCCAGGCACAGAATCGCGCCGTCGAGATCCTCAGGCTGACCGAAGCGTCCGGTCGGGATGCGCTGACGCAGGCGTTCACCGGCCGGTGACTTCAACCAGTCCCGGTTCATTTCCGTTTCGAAATAGCCCGGCGCGAGTGCGTTGACGCGAATACCGCGCCCGGCGAGATCGACGCACAGTTCACGGCCGAGATTGATGAGGGCCGCCTTGGCCGCCGCATAGGGCGCGATGTGGCCCAACGGGCGCATGCCGAGGATTGATGCAATGTTGACGATGTTGCCCGGCCGGCCGTCCTTGAGGCGACGCTGGATGATCGCCTGCGCCAACACCCATGGCCCGCGCAGATTGGTTTCGTAGACGTTGTCCCAGTCATCGTCCTGGTAGCGCTCGGGCGCTTTGACGATGGCGATACCAGCGTTGTTGACCAACACGTCTATCGGGCCAGCTTGCTCGATATTCTCGACGGTTTCGCGAATGGCGGCACGGTCGCGCACGTCCAGCGCCACGCACACGCATTTGCCGCCAAAGGCCGCGATGCTGTCGGACAGTTCACGCAGCTTGTCCTCGCTGCGTGCCGCCAGGATCACTTCGGCGCCAGCGCGCGCCAGCGTCCAGCCAAAGCGTTTGCCCAAGCCCATGGATGCGCCGGTGACAAGAATGCGCTTGCCGGTGAGATTGAAGACCGAGCGCGGATCGTAATCGGGGTTATTCATCGAACGCTTCATTCCATCACTGAGTTTGAATTCCGCCTCCGCCACGGAGACCGGTTTTAAAGGCCAAGCTTGGGCTTGACCCACGCCGCCATGCGCGCGATGGCGTCGTCCGCCTCCGGCGCACGCCCGGCCATGAATTGAAATACGTGCTGCATGTCGGCGAAAACTTCGCAGCGCACATCGACGCCGGCAGCCTTGGCCAGCGTCTCGAAGCGCAGCGAATCATCGAGCAGCGCTTCGTCGCCGCCGACCTGGATGTAGATCGGAGGCAAACCCTTGAGGTCGGCCTTGAGCGGATTGGCCAAGGGGTCGACCGGCGACGCTTGCCCTAAGAAAGTCGCGGCCATGGTCTTGACCATGGTTTCATTGGCGAGGCAGTCCTTGTCGGCATTGGTCTTGAGCGACTCACCAAGGCTTTCCATGTCATACCAGGGCGACATCGGCATCGCCGCCACTGGTAAGGGCAGGCCCTTGTCACGCGCCGCCAACAGCACAGTGGTCGACAAGGCGCCGCCCGCGGAATCGCCGGTGGTGCAGATGTGTTCGGGCTTGTAACCCTGTTGCAGCAGCCAAGCGTAGACCGCGACAGTATCTTCCACCGGCGCCGGATGGGGATGCTCGGGTGCGCGACGGAAGTGCACCAGCAGCGCCTTGCAGCCGATGGCCTTGGCGATGTGTCCGAACATCTTGCGATGGGAATACATCGAACCTGCCACATAGCCGCCACCATGGGTGCACAGCGCCACGCGGTCTTCGGCACAGCCATGGGGCACCGCCCACATGCATTGCACGCCGGCCGCGGTCACTTCCGTATAGTCCACGCCGCCCGGATCAGTGGTCAGGTCGCCCCAGTGTTCGAACAGATCGCGTGTGCCCTCCAGGCCGAGGTCGGGATTGGCCGCCATTGCGGCCAGCCAGCCACGATACAAATCCTTCATTGCCTGCGCTTGTGGGCTCGCCATGATGTTCCCCTCCCCAGGGTGCATTGTGTGATGGTTATCGATTGCTCTGCGGGTGCGAATTCATCCGCATATTGAATGGCGTGGCACGGGGCCTGGGCCGGGCACGAATGTGCGAATGAATTCGCACCTACAAGAGCAATCTCGAATTCGTGAGCCCACCTACCGTGCACCTACGTTCAACGACGACGGCTCGAAATCGTGCGCGTTCATCTTCGGCAGATTCACGCGGGTCAGCATCTGCAAGGTCGTGCAATGCTTGTTCTGGATGTCGACCACCGCCGATGAATCGAGCATCGGCACACCGCTGCCCTTGTTCTCCGGCAGGTGGTAGTCAGGGTGCGCGAGACCGGCATAGAGGAATTTCCACAATGCGCCGCCGCGGTCATAGACCTTGCCGAACACCGGGAACTCGGTCTGCGCGTCGACATAGAAGTAACGCTTGGACAGCGGATGGTCGGCGCGCTTTGGCTTGCCTTCAAGCACGTGCACCTTGCGCACCTGCCAGGTCACATTCGGGAAGCAGCCCGAGTTGCCGCCGAAATCGACATACTTGTGATCGAACTTGCGTGCCTTCTTGTCCGAATGCGGCACTTGGTCGTGACGGTACATCGGCAGCAGGATGTAGCGGTCGCCGTCATACTTCCAGTCCATGTCCATGATGCGGCCGCTGTAACCTAAGAAGTCCTCGATCATGATGTCGCTGCCGAGAAACGAATCGGTGCGCATGGAAGTGGCGATGCGACGCACGCGGCGCAGCAGCGGCACGTACATCCAGCCTTGTTCGTCGGCGCGATCGTCGCTGTTGTAGAAGATCATGAGCTTGGTATTCGCCACGTCGCCCGGGTCGAGCGCGGTCAAGGTCACGGCGTTATAGACCTTGTAGCCGTTGTCCTTGATTTCCGGAATCGGCTCGATGACATGGCGATACATGAAGCGCATCGACGCCGCTTCGAATTCCAGCACGCGCTCAACCTTCTGGCTGCGCATGTCGCGGTAATACCAGTACATCTCCGGAATCTCGCCACCGTCACCGGCGTAGGCATAGCGCATATTCCACGCGAGCTTCTCGCCGGCACGCGGATCGTCGACCGACAGTTCACCGGGAAACGGCCGCCCGGCGGTGTAGTTCAAGAGTTCGCCCGGCTCGTTGCCGAGTTGCGTCTGACCGGCATTCTTCTCGGTCGCGGCGATGTAGTTCGGGTGCTGGTCGAAGGCTATCGGCTCACCGACCGTGATGGTCAACCAGCCCTGCTTGACCAGTTCGGCAAAGTCCGGGTCCATGATCTCGGCCATCTCGCCGACATTGTCCTGACCGATGATGGTGCCGACAGGCGGCGACTTGGCCTGTGCGGCGGCGACGTCGAAATCAAAATCACCGGCTTGCGAGGCGCCCGGCATACCGGCCAGCGCCACCACAGAACACAGCACAGCTCGCAGATGATTGAGCACGATGAACGCCCCTTGCTTATCCGTTGGAATGAATGACGACCGACGCTTTGATGCCGCAGCGCTCAAGTCGGATTGGGAATGCTTGCGCAGAATTTCTTGATGGCCGGCAGGGCCAGGCTCAGGGATGCCATCATCAATGCGTGAATGGGGCGTCCCTGCTGAAACATGTCGAGGAAATCGGCCACCTCGACCAGTTCCACTTCAATGTCCTCGAACGGGTCGAGGGTCGGCTCGCCTACCCGCTCACAGTCAGTGGCGAGATAGACGTGCATGCGATTGTCCTGCAGACCGGGATTGGGATAGTGCATGCCGAGGTAATGCAGCTGACCCGGCACATAGCCGGTCTCCTCACGCAGCTCACGGCGCGCCGCCTGCTCATGGCTTTCGTTGCTGGCAGGCTCAGTGGTGCCACCGGGGAATTCAACGAAGCGGTTCTTGGCTGCGTGTCGGTACTGATTGACCAGAATCAACCGGCCTTCGCCAGTAAGTGCGACCACATTCACCCAGTCGACCATTTCCCATACGTAATAGGCCGGCATGATGCGCTCGTTGGGCAACATGCAGGTTTCGCGGCGAAACGCGAAATAGGGATTGCGGTAGAGCTCGTCGGATTCGAGGACTTCCCAGGCTCCGACGACGGGTTTGCTTTCGGCGTCGCTCACGATATCAGCACACTAGATTTCAACCCCGAGGTCGTACTCGTCGCCAAGGATTCGGACTATAGCCCACGACGCCATGGCCCGTATACCGCTGTCCGAGTCCTTCAAAAACGGGCCGATATCCTTGAGATATTTGCGATCCTGACGCTCGCCCACCAGCCACACGGCCTGCATGCGCACCGACGGATCGGCATGGTTCAAGCCCCACTTCAGCATACGAGCGGGATCTGCATCGATGGTCGCCCACGATTCCAGCAGACGCGCCGCCACTTCGGTATCGAGCTTGCAGCAGGTGGTGACGAGTTCGGAGATCTGGCTCGCTATCGGGCCCGGCATGCGTCGCACGCTGGCGGCCGCGACCGACGATTCCATGCCCGAACCATGGGCAATCTTCTCGACGATGACCGAGATGGCGGCGTCCGCGCCAAAACCCGCTTCACTCGCATAGGCCGCCAGCTGCGCGCGCGAATTGTCCGAGGCTTCGAGTGACTGCAGCGCCGCCTGGGTCTTGGCGTTCTTGACCAGCCCCAAGCCCACTGCCGCGGCTTCCTGAGCATCGGGGCTGCCGTTGGCGGCAAGATCAAGCAATTTATCCAGCGACTGATTGCGCGCCGCGGTATCCATCAGCACGTAATAGGCATACGCGCGGGTCATTGAATCCTGATGGTCGTCCTCGGCGATGGAGCGTATGCGCTTTTCCTTGTCGCTGAAGGGCAAGGTCGCGAGCGCCTGCAAGGCATGTTTCTTGACCCAGGTGTCGTCGGCTTTGAGGGCGTTCATCAGGAATTCGGCCATGTCTTCGCGCGGACGGGTCGCCAGGGATTCCGACAGGAACTTGATGAACACCCCTTCGGGGTTCTGCTGGGCAGCGCGATAGATGAGGTCGATGCCTGCCGGGTGCTGCACGTTGAGCAGCATGTCGATGGCCGAACGCATCACCGACCAGTCGGCGTGCGACAAGGTATCGGCGAGAAACTGTAGCGACTCCTTGTCGCCGATGTCGACCAAGGTGCCAGCCGCCGCGACCTGGTCATAGACATTGTCGGATTTGCGCAGCTGACGCGCCACCGACACCGCTTCGCGTACCAGCCGCGGCGCCGCCTGGGCATCCTCTGCACCGCCGCCCGCATCGCCTTTGCTCGCCGCCTGAGGCGCGCCCTGCGCGGCTGTCGTGCTGCCGGGTGCCGCCATGACCACCGGGCAGGCCAGCGTCATGGCAAGACACAGCGCGCGCGCATTGAAGGGATTCAGCATTTCGTGACACTCCTGGGGAACGGATAGCAGCGCGTGGCTGGGATGTGAGGTCGACCCCACTTGGTGGTGTGGGTTCCCATCCGGGCGGCGATGGTTCAGTGCCGCGGCCGCTAGCTGCGCCATGGTAACAAACCACCGCGCGACCGCCACCCCATGCAGATGGCGGCGGCCCTCAGCGCATTCAATCCTTGAGGCAAAAAAAAACGGAGGGCAGTGCCCTCCGTTTTCTCTTATCCGCTGCGCGCAGCCGCAATGGTCACGCGAGCCATGGCGAGACCGCTTAGAACTGGTACTTCAGTTCGAAGAAGATTTCGTCGTAGTTACGCACGGCGCCCAGACCCTGGTGAGCAATACCCAGGTTCGAGAACACGTACGGGTTGACGGTGCCATCCGAGCCCGGGGTCACGAAAGTCGTGAACGGACCGGTGTCGTGGTTGGTGTTGCCGGTGCCACCCCAGATGGTGTGGAAACCGCCCTTGATTGACCAATGGTTGTCCATCAGCCACTCGAGGTTCAAACCAGCGACGTGCGAGTTGCTCGCTTCTTCCCACACGTAGAAACCCACCGGCTTCAGGCGATCACGCATGTAGTTGCCGATGAAGAAGAACGTCGTGATGAAGTTGTGCTCGTCGTTCAGCATGCCGGTGTGCTTGTCACCTTCATGTTCCATGTACCAGGTGTCGAACATCTGCAGGGACAGGAAGAAGGTGCGATCCTTGTTCAGCCACTTCAGGAAGGTCGGACGGTCGATACCAATGGACCAACGCATGACGTCGCTGGTATCGCGCCAGTCGACCTTGCGGGTGTTCATCACCAGTTCGTCCAGCGTCCAGGACGACTCCACGCGCCACACCGTGCCGGTGTACTGCTCGAAGTAGTCGAAGGACAGGCCGAGGGTATGGGCCTGCTTGTATTCAACAGACGCCCGACCACCCAGCACCGGGCCGAGGCCGTTGACGTTGTTGGTGTTCTTGTTGATGGCACCAGCCAACGACGGGGCCGTTGCCGCCCACAGCGCGGAGTAGTTGCCGGTCTTGGCAGCAAAACGCGCAGCGTCGCGGTAGGCCTTGTTCGGGCTCTGCATCAGAGCACGAGCGGCCTGCTGCGGGGTCTGGGAAACGATCGGCACCGCACCACCCAGGGCACCCGGGTTGGTGGCAGCACTGAACGCGCCCTTGCGCGCGGCATGCACGAGGGCACTCGGCTTGTCGCTGGCTTCGAGACTGTTGGCAGAGTACAGGCCATTGGCCACGCCCTGCGCCTGGTCACGACGCGCGAGCGTCAGGTCGGCAACCGTCAGGTTGTTGGCCGAAGCCACGCCACCCGGGGTCAGAGCCGCAATGGTCTGCACGGTGTGGAAACGGAACACCGGAGCGTCGTTCCAGCCGTACCAATGCGACACCGCCACGCGCCAGTCGCTCAAACGGAATTCCCAACGCCAGCCCGCTTCCGTGTTTCCAATCTGGTAGCCCGGCATGTGATAGCCGTCGATACCAGCCGACGCACCGAAGCCCGAAGCCTTACGCGGATCCTGCGGGCCGAGAGCGCCGCAGACGTCCACGGCCTTCATGAAGCCCGGGTTGTTGATGACGGTCGCCGAATTCACGCAGGGTTCCGGCGTGAAGAAGGTGTTGAAGATCGCGAAGGTCGAGATGTCCTTGGCGAACGGATGAGCCCAGAACTGCGAGGGGTTGCCAAGGCCGACGCCCTGGAAACGATCGAAGTTCCACACCACCTGCACGGCGTTGTCGGTCAGCGGACCGAGCGAGCCGAACTTCCACTGCGCCGAAGCCATCCACTGCGGAATGCGGATGTCTTCGAACGAATCGAAGAAGAAGTGCTGGCCGAAGTCTATCGGGTTGGCGATGTCCTGCAGGCGGAAGAAGTCGGTCTTGCCCCACACGATCTGCTGCTTGCCCACGCGGAACCAGAAGTCGCCGGCGACGGCGTCAGCATAGAGTTCGCGGAAGGGATAGATGCGACCGTTGGAATCGGTGTTGCCGATGGCGACGTCCATGTTGCTCAGATTGAGATCCGGGCAATGACGGCAGTCGAGGTCGAGGTTGGACGATTTCTGCACGACGAACGGGAAGCCGCCGCCGGGCGCGCTCACGCCGCCGCCGCCGAAAGGCGCGGTGCCGGTGAACCTAACCTTCTGATGCTTGTTGAGCGGGCTGCGCGAGAAGTCGACTTCGAAGTTCTTCTGCAACCATTCCGGGTTTTCGAAACCCATTTCGACAATCTTGCCGATACCACCGGTCTTGAATGAGCCGGGGCCAAAGAACGCGTCGAAACCGCCGAAGGCCAGACCTTCGTTCTCGTAGTTGAACACCGAGCGGTCGTGATTGGACGGCCGGGTGGCGCCTTCGCCGATGCGGCCGCTGGTGATGTCGCCCAGATCCTGCGCGATATCGTATTCAGGACGGATGACCGTCACGAAACTCAGCTTGTCGAAGAAGCCGACGTTTTCGTAGTTGAGTCCCGCCTCGATCTGCAGTCGCTGGAGCCACTGGCCCAGATAAGCGTCGCCCGAGCCGATGTTGGCGCGCACGGTGCTTGTCAGAGAACCTTCGACTTCCAGTTCGCCGCCCATGGCGTCGAAAGTGACCACGGCATGCGCGTGCGAGGCGCCCAGCGCCAGCGCGGCAGCCAAGGCTGTTCGAAACACGCCTTTCGGTTGCTTCATGGATTTATCTCCCATGTCTTCCCCCATTTAACAAAGCCGTGAGCGCCATTGCTGTCGTTCACGGCCATTCGCGATTCCTGCATGTGCTTGTCTGCGGCGAGCCAGTCCATCCTTGAGACCGCGTTGCTGCGGCCCTGGGCTTCCTGCCCACCGCGCCGCGCCTCACTGTCGAGCACTGTTCCGAAGCGCTGTACGGATACCACTTGTTGCATGGCCGCCGAGTGATTAGCGGCCGAGCGACGTAATTCCGCAACGACAATTACCCATGCAAAACGTAGTCTGCCACGAGTGTGGCGAAAGATAAACACTCAAAGCGTTGGAAATTAGCCACACTCAGGGGCCATGCCTGCGCCCGTTCCTGGCCCCCGAAAGACCAGACTGGGGCAGGGCAACGACGCGTCCCCGCCGCCCCCGTTTCAAAATGAAACAGCCCCACCATGCCTGCTCGCCTCCCCGTATGGGTAGGACCTGCACAGACCGCGAGGATGCCCGCGAGCATTGCAGGCCGGCAGGGCCTGCGCCCTGCGGGAGTGCCGACCGGCGAGCATGACCCACTCGCCTGCGAGGTCGCTGACGACGCGCGCGTCCTCACCTTGCGCGGCGTACGGGCTTCGTTGCAGAGTGTCGCCCTTGTCTTGAACCACCCTGGATCACTCAATGAGCGACAACACGATTACCCCCGAAGCATTCCGGCGGGCCAGCGGCCTGTGGGCCACCGGCGTGTCCATCGTCACCACCATCGACAGCGCGGGCAAACCTTATGGTCTGACCATGAACGCGGTGACCTCCCTGTCCTTGAACCCGCCGATGTTCATCGTGTGCGTCGACAACAATTCCGACACCCTCGCGCCGATGCGTGAATCGAAGGTGTTTTGCATCAACGTGCTGGCCAGCACTCAGCAGGACTTGTCGAATCGCTTTGCCAAAAAAGGCGAGGAGAAATTCACCGGTGTGGCGCACGCACCCGGCGCCAGCGGCGCACCGCTGCTGGACGGCGCGTTGCTGTCCATTGAATGCACGGTGCGCGACATCGTGGCCGGCGGCGACCATCAAATCATGCTCGGCGAAGTACAACGCATCGTCAGCAACGATGGTGCGGGTATCGAACCGCTGCTGTATTTCGGCGGTCGTTACGCGGCACTAACGAAAGCCGGTTGATCGAGGCGTGCGGCTTGTATGCCAGTAGTCGTATTGGTATTTTAACGAGCCTCCGCTGGGGACGGGGAGCGGAAGTTCAGGACGCGCGATTGCCCGTGGCATGGGTCGCCGCCGCTCGAGTGGCGCACCCACACAATTTCCACCAAATAAGTAAATGGGATACCTAATGAGCGCACTTCAAATGCGGCAGCTGGCGGGCTTGTTCCTGCTCTGCGCGGTAAGCGGAACCAGCTTGGCGCAAGACCAGGGTGGCGAAGGCACGGAGGCCGCCAAGCGTGTACCTCTCAAAACCGACCTGCTCGATGGCGCCTATCTGCCAGGCCTGAAATCGGTGGTCGTGACCGGGCATCACGGCGTTGTCGGTCAACTCAAGGTCAGCGACGATGCGGCCAAGCTCGAATTGCTCGCCAAGCATCCTGATGAAGACTTCACTTGCCTCGAAGCGATTTCCGATTCGATGGTGCTGATCGGCAGCGCCACCGGCAAGGTCTACAGCTACGACGGCGCCACCATCACTGAACTCGCATCGTTGTCGGAATTCAACGAGCCGGTGCTGGATATCGCCCACGATGGCAACAACATCTGGGTGGTCGGCGCACGCGGCCTGATCGCCCACAGCACCGACGGCAAGAAGTTCGACGCGGTGGAAGTGAAGGACATCAGCCAGCCGCTCGCAACCTTCCCCGACGTCAAGCCCGCTGACTACTACATGGGCGTGAGCAACATCAGCGCCGACACCGTGCAGTTCAACGCCACCGTCAACGGCAAACCGGCGGTTGCGGACACTGACTACACCTTGTACCCCGATGAAGGTTTCGTACAGGTCGCCAACCAGCTGGATGCCAATCCGGCGCCGACCATCACCTTCAAGTTCAATCCTGGCCCGCCCTTCCGCATCGGCGACGTGTCGTGGAACGTGGTGCTGGTCGCCAACGGCAAAGTCACCATCGGCGGCGAGTTCGGCATGGTCTTGCAGAGCGAAGACGGCGGCGCGTCCTGGGTCCGCCGCGATACGCGCATCGTGCCCCACGAGCCGGAACCGGCTTACTGGCTGGGCGGCACGACCAATGGTGATCAGATCTGGCTGGTCGGCGCTGCCGGTATCAGCGAAGTCAGCCACGACGGCGGTGTGACCTGGACCAACAATCCCGCACCAGGCCGCGAAGGTATTTTCGGCATCACACTGCTGCCCGATGGCAAGCCGCTGATCGCTGGCGCGGTGGGTTTGATCGGCGTGCTGGACGGTGACAGCTGGAAGCTTGCCGACCGCACGCAGTTGCACCTGCTGTCGTGGTTGAAGACCCCGGTCGTGATGCCCGATGGCAGCATCCTGGTGCTGGGCGGCCGCGCGACGGCCATCCGCTACAAGGATGGCGCCTGGACGCGGGTGCCGGTGGACCTCTGAGTCCCTGCTCAGCGTGCTCGAAAAAACGGCGGTCCAGGACCGCCGTTTTTTTTTGCCCTCGAGTGGCCTGCCTTCAAGTCTCGCGTGCCGCGGCCATCACTGCCGGCTGTCGAAAGCAATCGTGCGCATGATCGTTCACCAACCCGGTGGCCTGCATGAAGGCATACATGATGGTCGAGCCGACAAACTTGAAGCCGCGACGTTTCAATTCCGCACTCAGGCGGTCTGATTCAGCACTGGTGGCGCGATAGTCGGCGCGCGTGCGTGGTGCGTTGATCTGCGGTGTGCCATCGACGAATGTCCAGAGATAGTCACACACGCTGCCGAATTCCTCCTGCAGCTTGAGACACGCCCGCGCGTTGCCAACCGCCGATTCGAGCTTCTGGCGATTGCGCACCAGGCCTGCGTCAGCCATCAGGGTTTCTATTTTCTCGGGAGTGAAGCGCGCCACCTTGGCAATGTCGAAATTGGCGAACGCCTTGCGGTAAGCATCGCGTTTGCGTAACACCGTGTACCAGCTCAAACCGGCCTGCGCGCCCTCGAGAATGATGTATTCGAACATCAGGCGATCATCATGCACCGGCACGCCCCACTCGCAATCGTGGTAGGCGACGTAGTCGGGCTTGTCCAGTTCGACCCACGGACAACGTGTACGCGAGTCGACAACCGGCTCGCCGTTGTTGGCCTTGACCTTGCTGCTCATCCATCGTCCTCCGTCGTCTTGTGCCGGGCATGATAGCCATGCGCGACTTCGCGCGCAGCCCGGCCTTTCAGTATCATGACGCGGCTGTTCGCCTTGGGAGGCACCATGAAATATTACGACTTCGGACTCGCACCCAACCCCCGTCGGGTGAATGTATTCATCAACGAAAAAGGTCTCAAGATTGAGACTGCGGAGATCAATCTGCGCAACGGCGAGCAGTTCAGCGCGGAATTCCTCAAGGTCAATCCGCTGGCGACCGTGCCCTGTCTCGAACTCGATGATGGCAGCGTGTTGTCAGAGACCATGGCCATCTGTCGTTATCTCGAAGCCCTGCATCCGACGCCCTGCCTGTTCGGCGCGACGCCGCTCGAGGTAGCGCGCGTCGAGCAATGGAGCCGCCGTGCTGAAATGGAAGGCTTCCTGCCGGCGGCCGATGCCTTGCGCAATGGTGAGCCGCGCTTTGCCAATCGCGCCGTGCCCGGCCCACGGGACTACGCGCAGATAGCCGAGCTCGCCGAGCGCGGCAAAGCGCGCTGCCTGGCGTTTTTCGAAGTATTGGACAAGCAGCTCGCCGGACGCGAATTCATCGCCACCGAAGCGTTCTCCGCGGCGGATATCACTGCCTATATCACGGTGGAGTTCGCGGCGCGGGTCGGCGTAAAGCCCACCGCGACCATGGGCAACCTGTTGCGATGGTACAAGGCGGTTGGGGAGCGCCCCTCGGTGCGGGCCTTGCCGGCGCCGCCCTGAGAGCGAGAGAAACTCACTGGATGCCCGCCCTGCGCGGGCATCCAGTGAGGGTCGGTCAGACGAGCTCGATAGCCAGCGCCGTGGCTTCGCCGCCACCGATGCACAGGCTCGCGATGCCGCGCTTGCCGCCGGTGTCACGCAGGGCGTTGACCAGGGTCACGACAATGCGGGCGCCCGACGCGCCGACCGGATGACCCAGCGCACAGGCGCCGCCACGCACATTGAGCTTGGCATGGGGAATACCGACGTCCTGCATGGCGGCCATCGCCACCACGGCAAACGCTTCATTGACTTCGAACAGGTCGACGTCGGCGACACTCCAGCCGATACGGTCCATGAGCTTCTTGATCGCGAACACCGGCGCAGTGGTAAACCAGCCCGGCGCCTGCGCATGGCTGGAATGGCCGATGATGCGGGCCTGGGCCTGGCAACCCAGTGCCTTGGCGCGCGATTCGGACATCAGAATGACGGCCGCCGCGCCATCGGAAATGGAACTCGAGTTGGCGGCGGTAACGGTACCGTCCTTGGCGAAGGCCGGCTTCAAATGCGGAATCTTGTCGAGCTGGGCCTTGCCCGGCTGCTCATCGGTATCGATGACCACTTCGCCCTTGCGGCCGCTGAACTTGACCGGTTCGATCTCGGCCTTGAACAGGTTCTTGGCGATGGCGTTCTGGGCGCGCTTCAGCGATTCAATCGCGTAGGCGTCCTGCGCTTCGCGCGTGAAATTATATTTGCGTGCGCAATCTTCGGCGAAGGTGCCCATCAGGCGACCGCGCTGGAAGGCGTCTTCCAGGCCGTCGAAGAACATGTGATCGAGCACTTCGCCGTGACCCAAGCGCATGCCGCCGCGGCCCTTGGGCAGCAGGTAAGGCGCGTTGGTCATGCTTTCCATTCCGCCGGCCACCACCACGCCGGCGGAGCCGGCCTGAATGGCGTCATAGCCCTGCATGATGGCCTTCATGCCCGAACCGCACATCTTGTTGACGGTGGTGCACGGCACGCTGTCGGGAATGCCTGCGCCCAGCGAGGCCTGGCGCGCGGGCGCCTGGCCGAGGCCGGCCGGCAGAACGCAGCCCATGATGGTTTCGTCGACGGACTCCGGCGCAAGGCCCGCGCGATTGAGGGCGCCGCGAATCGCGGTCGAACCCAGCACGGTGGCTTTCACATCGGCAAAATCGCCCTGCATGCCGCCCATCGGGGTGCGAGCAAGCCCGGTAATGACGGTCGCTTCAGTCATGGAACTACTCCTCAAGATTGTGGCGCGCGGACAGCACCGCGCTGATTGTGAAGCGCGGATTTTACGCGACTTTGGCCTCGCCTTGGCAGCGTTGGATCAAGCATGCGGCTCACACCGACAGGCTTGTTTGCAATTGCGCGATGACCGCCTCGGCAATGGGAAAGGCCGAAGTCGCGGCCGGCGATGGCGCGTTCAAGACATGCACGCTACGCGGCGTGGTCTCGAACAGAAAATCATGAATCATGTCACCGTCGCGACTGACAGCCTGGGCGCGAATGCCGCAGGATTTCTCGGCGAGGTCGGCCAGCACCAGCGCGGGGCAGTAGCGCTGCGCGGCACGCAGGTAGGCGCGACGACTCGCGGCATGTAGCACTTCGGTGACGCCGGCGCGGGCGAAACGCGACAACAGCCGCCACGTGCCAGGAAAACTCAGGGCCTGCCAGGCATCGCGGTTTTGCCATGCCCAGGCGCGGTAGTCCTCGCGCGCGAAGGCCAGCATCGCGCTTGGCCCGAGCGTGATGCCGCCGTCGGTGGTCAAGGTCAGGTGCACACCGAGAAACGGCAAGGCCGGGTCAGGCACCGGGTAGATAAGCGTATCGACCAGCGTCGAGCGCGCCGCCGGCAAGCGGTAGTAATCGCCGCGGAACGGCACCACCGCGAAATCGACCGGCAGGCCAGCGAGCCGCGCGAGCCTGTCCGATTGCAAACCGCCGCACACCACGAGTTGCGCCGCGCGCCAGGTGCCCTGCGTGGTTTCGATGACGACTTCGTCCGCGCGTTCATCGATACCTTGCACTTCGGCGTTGAACATGAGCGTGACGTCCGTGGCCGCCAGTTGCTCCGCCAGCGCCTGGCACAGGCGCGGATAATCGGCGATGCCGGTTTCTTCCACGTACAGGGCGGCAAGGCCCTGCACTTGAGGTTCCCGCGCGGCGATATCGGCGGCCTCCAGCCAGCTCAGGGACAGACCGTTGTCCTTCGCGCGCGTCGCCAGGCTGCGCAGGCGTTCGAGTTCAGCGGCGCTGGTCGCCACTATCATTTTCCCGCAGCGCTTATGCGGCACATCGTGCGCCGCGCAGAAGGCGTAACTGGCGTCGAGGCCGGCGCGGCACAGGCGCGCCTTCAAGCTGCCTGGGGCGTAGTACACGCCGGCATGGATGACGCCGCTGTTGTGGCCGCTCTGATGGGCCGCGACCGCGGCCTCCTTGTCCAGCACGGCGATGCGCGCCT
>JADLGE010000063.1 GCA_020849475.1 Gammaproteobacteria bacterium | reverse complement strand
CGCCTGGTGCATGCGGCGCGTGTCGGTTGGCAGGATCGCGAGGCGGCCGTGCCGATGGCCGATGACACCATCTTCCGCATTTATTCCATGACCAAGCCCATCATCTGCACCGCGCTGATGCTGTTGTACGAGGAAGGGCGCTGCCAGCTGGTCGACCCGGTGGCGAAGTTCATTCCCGCGTTTGCCGGCACCAAGGTCTTGATGGCCGATGGCAGTCTCGAGAACCAGCACATGTTCCGCCCCATGCAGGTGCGCGACGTGATGTCCCATTCCTGCGGCCTGACCTACGACTTCTTCGAGGACTACGCGGTCGGCGCGCAGTATCGCGAAGCGCGGCTCATGAACGATGCCACGCGCACGCTGGAAACCCTGATAGACGATCTCGCGCGTATTCCGCTTGCGTTCCACCCCGGCACCGCCTGGCACTATGGCCTCGGTATCGATGTCGCTGCGCAGCTCATCCAGGTGATTGCCGATCAACCCGTCGGTGACTTTCTGCGCGAACGGCTGTTCGCGCCCTTGGGCATGGCCGATACCGGCTTCGGTGTCGCGGCCAGCGAACGCAATCGCCTGGCGGCGATGTATGGCCATCCCGATCTCATTGGCCGCAATGCCACCTTTGGCCAGATTTTCCAGAGCTTCCTCGCGCGTGACCACGGCCGACGTGATGAGGTGGCGGAGACCTATCCCTGCGACGCCCCGCAGACTTTCCAGCGCGGAGGCCTCGGTCTGTTCTCGACCGCCAGCGATTACCTCGCCTTCGCGCGCATGCTGCTCGACGGTCGCGCCGCCGACGGCCGTCGCATCATCGGCCGCAAGACGCTGGAGCTCATGCACTGCAACCATCTGACTGCCGCGCAATTGCCCATCACCTTGGGCGGTGTGCCGATGCCGGGCTGGGGCTTTGGTCTTGGCTCACGGGTGGCGATGGATGTCGGCCAACTGGGCGTGTCGGCCTCGCAGGGTGAGTTTGGCTGGGCAGGTGCCGCCAAGACCTATTACTGGGTCGACCCGCGCGAAGAACTCGCGGCGGTGCTCATGACCCAGTTCATGATTGGCTTCGATTTGCCGGAGAACGATTTCCGCGCGCTGGTGTATCAAGCCATCGACGACTGAACCATTCCCCCGCACGCCGCGCTTCAGTTCCAGCGCGGCGTGCGCTTCTCCAAAAAGGCGGCAATGCCTTCGTTGAGATCGCCATTGCTGACCGCCAGGATCTGATTGCGATCTTCCATCGCGATGGCGGTGTCGAGACTTTGCGCATCGACATTGGCCCAGAACGCTTCCTTGGTCAGGCGCAAGCCCAGGGGCGCGGTCGCCACCATGTCGTCGGCCAGCGCACGGCCGACGTTGACGAGCTCCGCTTCCGGCACCACGTCGCTCACGAGCCCCAGGCGCAGCGCCCGCGCGGCATCGATGAAGCGCCCGGTATAGAGCAGTTCCGCGGCATTGGAGGTGCCAATCAAACGCGGCAGGTGATAGCTCGAGCCCATCTCGCAGCCCGACAGGCCTATCTTGATGAACGCGCAATTCATCTTGGTGCCCTCGGCGGCGATGCGCACATCGCAACCCAAGGCGATGGAAAAGCCACCGCCCGCGGCATAGCCATGCAAGAGGCCAATCATGGGCTGCGGCGCGCGACGCATCTTCATCACGAGACCTGAAAAGCGGCGCTGGCTCACCATGCCGTCGTCGGCGCCGCGCGCCGGCTTGCGTTCGCTGTCTTTCATGTCGAGACCGGCGCAGAACAGGCGTCCGGCGCCGCGTATCACTACCACCCGCACTTCGTAGTTGTTCTGCAGACTGTCGAAGTAATGATGCAGCTCGGTGACCATGCGCAGGCTCAAGGAGTTTAGCGCCTCGGGTCGGTTCAGGGTCAGCCAATCGACCGCGCCGTGCTTCTCCACCAAGAGGGTTGTGTAGTTCATGGGGGATGTCCTGCGTTCAATGATTGCGTGGATACGGGGGGCGTGTGTAGCGCTGCGAGCTTCAGCCGCCGACATGCCTGGCGAGCGTGCGCCGTGAACGTCGTCGCGCCAGTGGCGCCAGCAAGCGATAAAACGGCCGCAGCAGCCACGCCGGCCACCCACGCGCGCGTTCCTCGAGGGTGACCCGTGCACGCGGATGATCCATGAACTGTGGATAGGGAAACGCGAAGCGATAGCGCCGCGCATCACACAGGTATTCAATGCGACTCAGATGTTTGACGTTCTTGTAGCCGTAATGGGCTGGCGCGACCAGGCGCAGCGGCGCGCCATGGGCGAGCGGCAGGGCCTCACCGGCAAGGCTGTCGGCCAGCAGCACATCGGCGGCCAGGAGATCGGTCAGCAGCAAGGCGCTGCGATACCCGTCGAGACCATGCAGGACCACCAGCGTTGCGTCGGTTGAAACACCATGCTGGGCAATACAGTGCGCGTGAACGTCGGCAAAGCGCACGCCCGACCAGTTGAGGTCGCGCACCGACCAGGTGGTGACGCAGTGAAAATCCGAGCGCTGCGTGGTGCGTGGCAGCGCGGCCAGGCTGAGTTCGCCCGGGCGCGCCACGTCGCCATCGATGCGCAGCTTCGAAGTGCGGTGGTCGAATCCAAGCTTGTCGGCAAACCAGCCGAGACCAAAACGTTCGAGCGTTGGACGCTCATGCTGACCGGGCGGCAAGGCCTCGCGGGTCATCGCCGCGTCCCGTCGCCTCGGCGGGCGCTCATGGCGCGGCGGCCCACAACGCCACCACCGCGCCCGCCACGCCCAAAGACCAGCCGTAGAGATAGCGCCGAATGGCGCTCGGCGCGCGATCCACTTCCATGAAGCGCACGAGGATGATGAGGGTCTTGGCCGCGGCGATGATCATGATGGCGGCAATCGCGACATGCCTTTCGGCAACAAATTCGGCCGCCACCAGGCTCAGAGCCGAAATCAAGAGGAGCAGCAACCAGGCATTGCGTGGGCCGCTGGCGTCGAGTCCGATCATCTCGCACCTATGAGATAGAGCAGGGAAAAGATGAAGATCCACAAGAGGTCGACCATGTGCCAATACAGGCTGCCGCCTTCCAGCCACTTCCTGTAATTGGCCTCCATTTGCGCCGCCGGGCCATAGGGGCTCGGCCCCTTGGCCAGCACGCCGAGCAGGATCATGCCGACCACGTAATGCACGAAGTGGATGCCGGTCAAGGCGAAGTAGAAGGTGAAAAACTCATTGGTCGCGACGCTTATGCCGGCGCTGAATTTCTCCACGTACTCATAAGTCTTGACCGCGCCGAAGCAGGCCGCGATGGCCATCGCCCACAGCAACAGCCTGCGCGCCTGGGCGAGGTCGCCTTTACGCCCGACCACGTTGGCCCACGCCACCAGCCAGCTCGAAGTGATCAGAATGCAGGCGTTGAGAAAGCCGAG
Source organism: Gammaproteobacteria bacterium (assembly GCA_020849475.1). GTDB lineage: Bacteria > Pseudomonadota > Gammaproteobacteria > JADJYF01. The sequence continues at coordinate 3,481 of JADLGE010000063.1, read as the reverse complement.
CTCGGCATTCAAACGCTGCGCTGATTGATCGAACAAGACCGCATTGCCGAGCCGCTCAGCCATGAACACGATGAAGAACAGACCGAAGCTGCTGATGTCGAGCGTGATGAAGATCCAGATGGCCGGCGCGCGTTCGCGGCGCGCGCCGGCCGGTGCATTGTCAACGGCTTCCATGCGCGGCGTAGTGCTCCATTTCCAGGCGTCCCAGGGCTTTCAGCACATAGATGCCCACCACCAGCCACATAAGGAAGAACAAAGTGAATTCAACGAAGTAGTTCAAAAGACCACTGCGCGAGAACGGGCCGCCGTAGACCAGCGGCATCATGGTCAGGAGCGCGAAGCTCACCACCACGAACATGCTGAACCACGCCGCCCAACCCGGCACCAGCGGCTGCTCGCGACGGTCCTGCAACACGCAGATGCCGAACGCCACCAGTTGCATGGTGGTGAGCGAATAGGCCATGTCGAAGAACATCCAGCCGAAGTCATACATCATGAGCAAGGTTTTGGGCTCCATCACTTCCGGCCGATAGGCCACCGCCAGCCACACCGAACAGGGCAGCACGAACACGATGGTGGTGAACAGCGCGCCCGCCAATTGCAGGATGGAGAGCACCGCGTTCGAACCGTTCTCTTTCTCGATGGCGCGCATCACCATCCATATGGCCACACCCCAGGTGAAATACAGCACCGACAGCGGCATCTGCACGATCATGCCAACCCGGATCTGTCCGGCGTGTTCACGAATCTGCGCCGCGAATTCCTCCGCGCCCAAGGCCGGCGAGTAGGGTGGAATGTTCTGACCGAGAATGCCCCAGAAAATGATCGTGCCGACCAGCATGAACATGCCGGACCAGGCCAGCGCCCTACCATATCGATATGGATTCATGACTCTCCCCCTAGCGTTTGTATGTGTCGCGCTTGCCTTTGCGTCGCCGCCGCGGCAACGAGCAAAAATGCGCGTAGCTTGTTTTTCCCCGCGGCAATCACATCACGATTCGAGTGCGTCAGGCAACGCGGGTTGTTGTCCGCGCAAGGGCGGCTTCGTCGCGAGTATCAGGTGCGCCTTACAGCGCAATATGACTTGAAGTTGGGCCAATGGCGTGGCGCAGCCGACGCCAATACTCAACCCGCCTGCGGCGCCCATCCGCCCAGCGGCGGCAACATGGCCGGCGCGCGTAAGCCGAGCGGCAGCGTCGACTTGGTCGGCCTCGATTTTCTACCGCGTGGCGGCGTGCGCGGTCGGTGACCTTCGGCATCGCCGAGTCGCACCAGGGTCAACGCGGTGTGCACACAGCTCCACACCAATTGCTTGCGCGTCTTACGGTAGAGCAGGCGATGTTCGCTGGCGGCGCCATTGGCTTGCTGGGTGACCACCGCGTCGGGCAGTCCGAACTGAGCCAGCAATTCGACGAACGAGCGGATATAGCAGAAATGCGTGAGCGCCGCGCGCTGGATGTCGACGGCGCACACTTCGCCATCGCGCAGATGCAAGGACACAGGCGCATGCAGTTCCAGCAGTCCGTCCGCGGCAATCGCGCTGCTGACTACGTCAGCCAAGGCCAATTCATGGCCGTGGTGATCGTAATAGACGCGCGTGCCGTGCGCCGACCAACCCGTGCCGCCGACCAGCGGTGCCTGCAGCACGTTGGCAACACAGGCGATATCGACCTCCGCCGCCGGCATGCCATGGGCAACGCCGGCAACCGTGAAGCCACTGAAGCGCAGGCGCCGTGACTTCAGGCACTCGAGGTGATCGAGCAACTCGTAGCGCCGCCGGCGCCATGGCTTTCCGAGATGTTCAAACATGGACATAGCGGGATGTTTGACTTGCCCACAGGCTGTCATTTGAGAATGACCACCGCGCCCGCAAATATCAATGCGCCGGGTCGCAATTCCGGCGCGCTCGTCTGGCGAGGCTCGCTCAAAAGCCGAAACGCGCGCCTGCGCCGGCCAAGGTCGCGCAGCCGAGCAGCGCGAATATCGCTGCGGCGCTGCCATGCACCCATTTCATCGGAATGCGCGCCGCGAGGCGGTCGCCGACGAACACCGCCGGCACATCGGCAATGAGCATGCCGAGGGTGGTGCCGATCACGACCAGCACGGGTGTCGCGTAGTGGGCCGCCATGGCCACCGTCGCTACCTGGGTCTTGTCGCCCATCTCGGCGAGAAAGAATGTCACGAGCGTGGCGCCGAACACGCCCATGCGACTGGCGATGCGCGTTTCGTCTTCTTCTATTTCATCGGGGATGAGCGTCCACACCGCCATGGCGAGGAACGACAGGCCCAACACCCAGCGCAATACTTCGGGTGACAGCGCGGAAGTTATCCACGCACCGAGTGCGCCGGCGAGGCCGTGATTGACGATGGTCGCGACCAGGATGCCGAGCACGATCGGCACGGGCTTCTTGAAACGCGCGGCAAGGATGAAGGCGAGCAGTTGGGTCTTGTCGCCGATTTCAGCGAGCGCGACCACGCCGGTGGAGATGAATAAAGCTTCCATGGAGAACTCCCGGCCGGAATGCAGACAATTGACCACGGCGTCTCTCCGGCCAGCATGGAGACGCAGTGGTCAAAGGTCTTGCCAGGTTCAGACACTGCCCACGCCATGGCCATGCGACCAAGCGTGTTGACGTGGGCCTCTTCGCAAGCGAAGAGCGGCTACTCCCCAATGACGGCGGGAGTCTAACAGACTCCGGCAGCGCTGGGCCCCGTATCCATCGTCATCATGCGCGTGATCCTGGCCGAGCGGGGCGCACTGACTTTGAGTGGAGTTCGGAACCGCGCCTCAGGCCTCGGCCGCCGCCTGACGACGCGGCAGTTCGAGGCGGGCGACCAAGCCGGGCGCGGCGTCGCTCAATGTCAGCCGACCGTCGTGCAGTTTCGCGATCGCCGCGACGATGGACAGGCCCAAGCCATTGCCGGCCTTGCTGCGGCTGCGGTCGACGCGATAGAAGCGTTCGGTGACGTGCGGCAGATGTTCGTCGGCAATGCCCGGGCCGTCATCCCGCACTTCCAGGCTGACGCTGTGCTCATCGCTGCGCACATTCACTTCAATGCGCGCGCCGGCGCCGGCGTATTTCAGTGCATTGTCGATGAGGCTCGATACTGCGCTCGCCAGCAGATCATGATCGCCCAGGGTTGGCCTGCCTTCGCGTTCGTGCAGCACCAAGGTCGCGCCCTCTTCCTCGGCGGCGGCGTCGTACAAATCGACCATGTCCTCGGCGATGCGATTCAGATCGATGGCGGTAAAGCCACGTCCGCGCACGCCTGCTTCGCTCTCGGCTATCTGCAGCAGCTTGTTGAAAAGCTCGATGAGTTCGTCGATGCCATGGGTGGCGTCGACCACGCTCGCGCGCAGTTCCGCAGCGCTGCTGGCGTGCTGCGCGGCTTCCTCGAGATGACCACGCAGCCGCGTCAGCGGCGTGCGGAGATCGTGGGCGATGGCATTGGATACATTGCGCACGCCACTCATGAGTTG
>JADLGE010000062.1 GCA_020849475.1 Gammaproteobacteria bacterium | reverse complement strand
TCAGCACCAGGCGGCCGTCGATGCTGCCGTTGCCGCGCAACTCGCCGCCTGCGAACTGCACGCCGAACGCATCCGTGGCGCCGAGCGTGCCGCCCTGCAATTGTGTATCGCCCGCCGATTGCTGAAATTTGCTGGCGCGGACCGTCGACGACGCAGAAATGGTCATCACTCCGCTATTGAGAATTTGACCACTGAGCGTGGCCACACTTGCACCGTCGAAAGAGATTTGATTGGTGCTGCTCACATCCTCGCCATCGAGATGGCCACTGGAGAAAATTACCGTGCCGTTGTTATCCAGATGGGCGATATTCGCATGACCGCCATCAACCTCAATGCTGAAGTCGTTGGTTACAAGGTCGGTGGCGGTGAAATGTGCGTCCCCCCCTTCTATGCGCAACGTACTGTGCGACCCAGCGTTGGACACGTTCTTCATACTGCCCGTGATCAAGCTGGAATCTACGACCCGCATTAATTCGTTGTTGTCGATACTGTTTGCTTCGACACGCGCGCCAGAGAAAATGGTAATCGCGGAATCGTTGGTGAGGCTGCCGTGAATGATGAGCGCGCTGTTGGTGTCTGACACCACGACGCTACTTCCACCATGATTGATCATGCTGTTGGCAGTCGCTTGCGCTCCCCTGTCGATGCCGAAGCCTGCGAAATTGTCAAAGCTCTCGGCTGACAACGTGCCACCAACGTCCATCTGCCAATCGCCATAATTGAACACGCCCTGCACCACCGTCACGGTGCTGCCCGTGCCATCGACGTGCAGTGCGCCGCCGCTTTCAATGGTGATGCGACCGGCATCGAGCGTCGCGCCGCCGTCGACGGTCACGGCGCCAAAGGTGTCGACGGTGCCAGTGACGGCGAGCTTGCCGGCGCCGATGCCGAGCGCACTCTTGTTCAAGAGCTCTTTGGCGAGGTTGGCGCTGGCCGATGAAGTGACATTTCCAAGATGGCTGATATCGACGAAATCGTCGACGCCGGGCAGTGCAGCGCCCGACCAGTTGGCGGCATTCTCCCAGGCGCCGTCGCCGGCCACCCAGGTGAGATTATCGGCAAGCGCGAACGGCGCGCTCGATACCAGTGCCAATGCCACCAGTCCCTGGCCGCGGCGTGTGATGCTTGGTTTGTTCATATCAGCAATTATCGCCATGGTTCTGCACCCGTCTCTCTAACAATTGTGTCATCCGTGAGCTGCAACAAGAATTTACACAGCATTGCGCCTGGCCAGCGCCTCGACCACGCCTTGCTCGGTCGCCCATAGGGTACCGGACACCTGGCTGCCCGACTCCACACGAATGCGTGGAGCTGTGACCGTGGTCGCGAGTCCCGGCGTGCCGATGACACTGCCGGCGGCGATCGAGATCTCCGATTCCGACACCACCGGCCCCTTCACCAGGCAGCCGGGACCGATGACTATCGGCCCCGGACACACCAGCGCGCCGCGCACCACGCAACCGGCGCCGAGCACCAGGGCCGCGCCGGCCTTGAGGTTGCCGTTCAATTCGCAGCTCGTGCCCAATTCCAGCCGGCCATGGGTGACGAGGTGGGTGTCGACGCGGGTGGCGGTGAAGAGCTTGAGATCCGACGCCACCGACACCGTGCGTTCATCCAGGCGCCGCGCTGTGTCAGGCACGGTCCACGCAATCGTTGGCGGCCGCGGCCTGTTCAACCCCCCCGCCACCGCCGCGTCGGACGCGAAGCGCACCACCTCGGCGTTCAGACGCTGGAAGCGTGTGCCGGGCGCGAGCGTGATGGACGAAGTGCTGGAGATGCGGCCGTAGACCGTGCAGTCACGACCGATGTGCACATGGCCCTGCGAATGCAGCCAGCGCGCCACCGTGCAGTTCTGCCCCAGCACGAGATCGGTGCCGGCATAAACCGCGCGGAACGTGGCATTGGCGCCGCCATAAAGCTGGCCGCCGCAATAGATCTCCTGCTCGTAGACATAGCCACCTTCGACCATCAGATCGCCGCAGCCGATCAGGAGCGTGTTGACCAGGCGTGTGCGCTGGATCTCGTCCGACCATTGCGGTCGACTGTCCGGCCCCAGCAGCAGGAAGCGCTGCCCGGGTAGGAACTCGCCTTCGTAGTCGGGCGGCGGCGCCAGCGGATCGATGCCTTCGCGCTCGAAGAAATTCTGAATCTGATCGAAAAACGAAGCCGCGAAATGGCGGATGTTGGTGTCCTGCTCGCGCACCACCACCAGCGGCGCGGCGTCGCTGCCCATGAGCCACTCGCGCAGCGCCGGCATGAAGGGCGCGCTGCACACCAGCACGGCCAGCAGCCAGAACGTCAGCGGCCACATCATGACGAACTGCCGTTGGCGCGATAGCGCGCGGTCTTGTCCCAGCGCATCTCGCGACGGCGCAAGGTGTCGTCGAACAACAGCGACGCACAGGCCCGTGTGATGTTGATGAGGCTGACCAGGAAGTTCAGGAAATTGAGCGGCAACAGGCGCAGGCGCCGCCGCGAGCCGTCGAGATGCAGGGCCGCGGCGATTTCGAAGAACGCCGCGTAATTGCCGAGCGTGCTGAACGACACCAGGCCGAACACCACCAGCACGCCACCGTGCAGCAGCGGCTCGCCGAGCAGGAACAGAGCGAAGGCGCTCATGAAACCCAGCAGCAGCAGCGGCGCAAGCAGGTAGACGCCGAGCAGCAGCACCGCGTCCAGGCGTGCAAAGCAGCCCATGCCCGGCGCGCGCAGCGTGCGCCCGAGGTGACGCAGCGCGACCTGGTTGTGCCCCTTGGCCCAGCGCATGATCTGGCGATTGCGCTCCTGCCACACTTCCGGCACTTCTTCGTAGCACTCGCAGCGATTCTCGTAGACAGTCTTGAAGCCGGCCAGCATCAGGCGATAAGTAAGGTCGGTGTCTTCCGCATAGACATCGACGCGCCAGCCGCCCACCGCGCGCAGCGCCGACAGCCGCACGCCGCCCACCGAACCGCCGTATTGCGGTAACAGATCAAGATTCATGCGCGCCTGCTGGTCGACCTGGTAACCGCCGGCCCGCTCCAGGTCGAGCAGGCGCGTGAGCAGGTTACTGCCGGTGTTATGCGGCACTACGCGCCCCATCACCGCCCCCACTTCGGCGTCGAAGAACGGCGCGGCAATCTGCTTGATGAGACCGCGGCCGGGCACGTAGTCGGCATCGAAGACGATGAGCAGGTCGGAATCGAGCGCTTCCGAGACTTCCTTCAGCACCGCCGCCTTGCCGGGCATGCCGTCGGTACGCCGCAACAGGCGCAGGACTTCAGGGTGACGTTCGCCGGCGGCGCTCATCACCTGCCAGGTGTCGTCACTGGAGCGGTCGTCGACCGCCACCACTTCGTAGCGATCGCTCGGATAGTCGACATCCGCCAAGGCGTCCAGCGCATGGGCAATCACCGCGCTCTCGTTGTGGGCCGGCACCACCACCGTCACAAACGGCCAGTCGGCGGTATCGATGTCGAGATAGGGATGGCGCTGGCGGCCGAACAGGCGGTTCATGGTGAACAGCACATGGCGCAGGGTGTAGATGATCATCAACACCAGCACGAAGTACACCACGCACTTGAGACAGAGAAGCAGCCACGGCGGTGCGATGCCGCTCATGTCATGACTCCCAGCTCACCACCCACGCATACAGCGCGATGAACACACCGATGTCGAACAACAGGCCGAACAGCACGTACAGCAAGGGCAGCAAGAGCAGGCTGCCGGACTCTATCAGCATCACGTGGACGAGATACTGGTAGGGCGCGACCAGCACCAGGCCGCCCACGATCAACAGCGTGCCGGCAATCTTTTTGCGCAATGAATATTCGAACACGTAGTAAGAGAACGACAGCAACAGCGGCACGAACAACACCAGCACCAGTGCGTACTCGAGACCATTGGCGACATGACTGGCGAGGCTGTAGCCAAACGTCGACGGCGCCAGCCAGAACAGGCCGCTGCTCATGAGTTGCACCAGGCACGCGCCCCACAACAGATAACCGATAGGCAGCATGCGACCGCGCATGGTGAGAAATGCCACCAGCATGATGAGCGCGCAGACCGCGACACTCCCGCGCAAGGTGTCGATGTCCGGCACGCTGCCGGAGAGCGCCGGGAACGACACCCGGTATTGCCATATTCCCAGCACCACGCGGGTGTGGGTGTCGAGCGCGGCGGGCAAGTCGAGACGCGGCAGCCAGAACGCGAACTCCCAGCGCCAGAAGGCGGTGATGAAATCCGCGCCCAGCCACAGCGCGACATAGCTGCCGCTCAACAACAGCAAGGGATGCAGCAGGCTTGCACGGCGAAATTCCAGACGATGCAGCGCGCGATGGCGCCGGATGACGCGCCCGGAATGGCTCTGGTAGCGCAGCCGCTCCAGCAAGCCCCACGGCGTACCGGACGCGCGCGCCATGCTCAGAATTCCTGAAACAGACCAAGCTCTAAGCCATGCTGGTCATAGGTGCTGCTGAGGTAACTGCTGGCCGCGACGTTGACGCCCCAGTGCTTGCCCAGCCACTGCTTGCAGCTCACGCGCAGCTCGCCAAAGCTTATGCCGACGTTGAAACCGTTGTCGGCAAAAGGTTGATAGGCCTGCTCGCCGCCGCCGAGGCGCGCGGTGACGATGCGCTTGCCGTTTTCCGCATGGGACAGCGCGACATAGCCCGAGGCCGAGCCGACGGCGCCGGGATGACTCAGGTTATAGGTGGTGCCGGCCTGCACTATCCACTTCGAGGCGCTGTACCACACCGCTTCGGCATTGAAGCCGGTGTCGGAATGGATGTCCTTGGCGTCGAAATAGGTGACGCCGACGGTGGTGACGAGATTGCGGCCCGGCAGCCAGCGTCGGCTGACGCTGGCATCGGTGCGCAGCCGCGGCCAGTAGAAGCCGCCCGAGCTCGAACCGATGTTGAAGGAGGTGTACCAGTCGGAATTGAACTGGTGAACATTGCCGAGCGCGCCGTAAAAGCCGTCATCGCCAAAGCGCGACAGCTCGGTGGCCTCGGCGCGCCATTGGTTGCTGGCGCTGCTGTCCAGACGGCCACGCACATAGGCGCCGTGCGTGTCGGCGAAGCCGTCATTCACGTTGTAATAGATGCCACCCGCTTCCAGTTCGCCCCCGATTCCCTCCGCGGCCTGGCCCGCGAGCGCGACGAATCCCAGGCACGCCATGACGACAGGCCGCAGGACACGAAGCGGTCGGCGCCGATGCGTGCTCGGCTCGAACATTGAATGCCTCGTTGCTCGCGCAAATTAATTTGGCGATATCTTAGAGGATTCATGGACCTATAGCGACTTATTAATTAATTTTGACCGCTTCGGGCTGGAACTCCATGAGCGCGGCCTCGCGGTCGTCGCGAAAGATGCCGGTCGGTCAGCCATGCCGGCGCCTCATACGGACAGCAGGCGGGCGACCGCGCGCACGATGCGCGGCCCGCTTTTGCCGTCGCCGAAGGGATTGGCCGCCAGCGCCTGGCGGGTCGGCCAGTGTTCGAGCGCGGCCAGCCACGCGACCAGCGCGGGCGGGTCCGGCACCAGCTGCGCAAGACCGCTGGCGAGGATCTCGCGGCGCTCGGTGCAGTCGCGCAGCACCAGCAGCGGCACGCCGATGGCCGCCACTTCCTCCTGCACGCCACCGGAATCCGACAGCACCAGGCTGCTGGCTGCGAGCAGGGCAAGAAAATCCTGATAGCCCAGAGGCGCGGTGAGTTCGACGCGCGGCTGCCCATCGAGCAGCGCGTGCAGCACGTGCCGCACTTCGGGATTGGGATGCACCGGCGCCACCAGCGCCACGTCCTCGCGCGCGGCGACGAAATCGCGCACCGCGCCGACATAGCCGATCAGGCGCGCGCCGAAATTCTCGCGCCGGTGCACCGTCAGGCACAGGACATGACGACCCGCATGCCGCGCCAGCACGGCCGCCAGCGGCGGCGACGCCTGCGCCGCCGGCAAGGCGCGCTGCAGAGCATCGACTATCGGATTGCCGGTCAGCACCACGGCTTCCGGCGCGATGCCCTCGTTGACGAGGTTGACGACATTGTCGGCGGTGGCCGCGCAATGCAGGCTGCTGGCGTGGCTGATCAGCACGCGGTTGGCTTCTTCGGGATAGGGGCTCGCGAAATTGAAACTGCGCAGGCCGGCTTCGATATGCACGACCGGAATCTGCAGGGCGCTTGCGACCAACGCGGCGGCAAGTGCGGTGGTGGTGTCGCCCTGCACCAGCACCGCCCGTGGCGCGAGGTGCGCGAGGAGCGGCATGAGTGCGCGCGCGGTGGTCGCGAGCAAGGCCGTGACGCTCTGGCCGGGCTGCATCACCTCGAGACGATGATGCACGGTGATGGCGAGCGCGGCGAGCTGCTCGCGCAACAGATCGGCCTGCTGACCGGTGACGATGGTTTCGCAACGCAGCGCCTCCTGCGCCGCGAACGCCGCCAGCACCGGCGCGAACTTGATGGCCTCGGGGCGCGTGCCCAGCACGGCGACGACGAGCCTCATGGCAATGGCAGTGCTGCAGTGATCCTCACCGCGGCACTGTAAGAGCCCGCCGCCGGCACGGCAAGGCAGGCAAGGCGGGTTACATTGGCAACGGCCTCAAGATTCGAGTGGAGAAATGCAGTGAGCGCAGCAATCTCGCCATTGATAGTCGCGGCCCTTGGCGGCAATGCGCTCTTGCGTCGGGGCGAGCCGGCCGACGTCGCCACGCAACGCGCCAATGCCCGCCAGGCTGCGCGCGCCCTCGCGCCGGTGGCCGCGCAGCGGCGTTTGCTGCTGACCCACGGCAATGGTCCGCAGGTCGGTCTGCTGGCGCTGGAACGCGAAGCCGATGTCGGGGCCGGCCACTATCCACTCGACGTGCTCGATGCTGAGACCGAGGGCATGCTCGGCTATCTCATCCAGCAGGAGATGGCCAATCATCTGCCGCGCGGGCGCGCCTGCGTCACGCTCATCACGCAGATAGAAGTGGCGGCCGACGACGCGGCGTTCAATGCGCCCGGCAAACCCATCGGCCCGGTATACAGCGCCGCCCAGGCACGGACCATCGCCGCCACGCGCGGCTGGTCCATGCTGCCGGATGGTGACGGCTGGCGCCGCGCGGTGGCCTCGCCACGGCCACGGCGCGTGGTCGAACTCGGCGTCATCGCGCAACTGCTGGCGAGTGACACGGTGGTGGTGTGCGCGGGCGGCGGCGGCATTCCGGTGCTGCGCGACGCCGATGGCCAACTACATGGCGTCGAAGCCGTCATCGACAAAGATGCCGCGAGTGCACACCTCGCCCTGCAACTCGGCGCCACGGCCTTGCTGCTCTTGACCGATGTCGATGCGCTGTACAGCGATTGGGGTCGCGCCGACGCACGCGCCCTGCGCAGCATCGGCAGCCATGAGCTGGCCACCATGCAGTTCGCCGCCGGCAGCATGGCGCCCAAGGTGGCGGCGGCCTGTGAATTCGTCGAAGCCAACGATGGCATGGCGGCAATAGGGCGGCTCGAAGATGCCGCGGCATTGCTGCGTGGTGAGGCCGGTACGCGCATTCTGGGAGGTCAGCACGCGGCGTGCTGGTGGTAAGCTCCGACCAGCCTCGGTGCGAACATCTGACTACTAACGAATCTCGCGATAAGCAGCCGCTCATTGGCGCGCGCTGCGTCGTGCCCCTGGAGCAAACTCTTTGAGCGTCCATTCCAATCTCTCTCGCGGCCAGCGCCTCGCCAACTGGTTTCTCGACCACCGCCTGGCCACCATTCTCATCATTCTCATTCCGACCGCGGTGCTGGCCTACGCGCTGACCAAAATCGAGGTCTATTCGCGCTTCGCCGATCTTTTGCCGGCCAAACATGAGTACATCCAGAACTACAACCGCATGAAGCAAACCTTCGGCGGCGCCAACGTGGTATCGATGTCACTGCAGGTCAAGTCGGGCGGCGACATCTTCACGCACGAGACTTTGAGCAAGCTGCAATACCTGACGCGCGAGATTGACCTCATCAAAGGCGTCAATCACTACCAGGTGACGAGCATTGCCCATCCCAAGGTGCGGCGTGTGCGCACCACTGCGGGTGGACTCATCAAGTCCGAACCGGTGTTGCCTGAGGAGCTGCCGCAGTCTGGCGAGGCCTTGAAGCAATTGCGCGAGGAGTCATACAACAATGACATCGTGTATGGGACCTATATTTCCGCGGACGGCACGGCGGCTTTGATTCTGGCGGGATTCGACGAAGAACGCCTCGACTACAACACCATCTTCACGCGCCTTCAGACGCTGAAAAAGGAAGTGGAGGCCGACGGCACGACCGCACTGTTTGTCGCCGGCGAGCCGATGCTGAAGGGCTGGATTTATCACCACTCCGGCGAACTGCGCGTGATTTTCAGCGTGACTCTGGCGGTAATGGTGGTGCTGCTCTTCCTGCACTTTCGCACGTTTGCCGGCGTCTTCATCCCCTTGCTCGGCACCGCGGCGTCGGCGGTGTGGGGACTCGGGCTGGTGGGGTGGCTGGGCTACAATCTCGATCCGCTGATCCTGGTGGTGCCGGTGCTGATCTCGGCGCGCACTGCCAGTCACTGTGTGCAGATGATGGAACGCTATCACGATGAACTGTTGCGCGGCGCGACGCGCGATGCGGCGGTGCGCGTGAGCATGGGTGAACTGATCGTGCCGGCCTCCATCGCCATCTTCACTGATGCCGCCGGCCTGCTGGTGCTGTCCATCTCCTCCATTCCACTCATTGCCAAGCTCGGCTACTTCTGCGCCTTCTGGTCATTCAGCAACATGATCACGGTGGCGGTGCTGGTGCCCTTGGTGCTGTCCTATCTGCCCGCGCCCAAGGTCCTGACAGGCGAGGAATCGAGCAACGCCTATGCGCGTGTGATGCGCGGCGTCGCGCACTTTCTGACCTCGCGCGGCGCCTCGGTGCCGCTGTTCGGAGGCACCTTGCTGCTGGTGTTGATCTCAGGCTACTACGCGCGCGACGCGGTGGTTGGCGAGGAGAAGCCGGGCTCACCCATCCTGTTCCAGGACTCGGAGTACAACGTCGCCGCAGAACACATTGCGCGCATGTTCTTCGGCGCCAACCAGTTCAGCATCTACTTCGAGGGCGACGGCCCGCACAAAATGAAAGAGCCACAGGTGCTGAAAATGATGGAGCGCTTCCGCACGGCCATGGCCGGCGCGCTCAATTTCGGCGGCACGCGCGACACCCCGACACTGGTCCGCTCCATTAATCGCCTGTATCACTACGACGATCCGCGCTGGTCACTGGTGCCCGCCACCCAGCGCGAGATCGGCAACACCCTGTTCATGTACGAGGCCGGCGCGGCGATGCCGGGCGTGATCCTCGAATACATGGATCTCGAAGGCCGCACCGCCAATTTCGTGGTGTTCTTCAAGGATGCCACCGGTCCCACTGTCGATTCGGCGGTCGAGACCGCGCAACGCTTCATCGCGGCCAATCCGATCCCGGGCGTCACCGCACGTTTCGCCGGCGGCATCATCGGCACCACCGCGGCCGCCAACCAGGAAGTGGAGCAGTCGGAGCTCATGCAGACCGTGCTCATCATCGTGGTCTGCATGCTGTCCGTGCTGGTCACCTATCGCTCGTTCATGGCCGCGCTGCTGGTGTTCATCGTGTTGGCCCTGGCGGTGCTGATCAATCGTGCTTATATGGGCTTTCGTGGCATCGGCCTCAACGTCAACACGTTGCCGGTAACCTCGGTGGGCGTTGGTCTCGGCGTCGACTACGCGCTGTATGTCATCGACCGCATTCGTGCCGAAGTGCGACATCGCAGCCTGGATGACGCGATCCGTGTGTCGCTGTCCACCACCGGCGCGGCGGTGCTGTTCACGGCGGTCATGGTCATCGCCGGCATCGTTTACTGGATCCCGGGCTCTTCGCTGCGTTTCAACAGTGAGATGGCGATGCTGCTGCTGTTACTCATGACCAGCAACATGATCGGTGCGGTGACCGTGCTGCCAGCGCTGGTGCGAGTCATGAAGCCGAGATTCGTCACCAAAGAGCACCAGGATGATGACCGGGTCGGCGACCTCGAGAGCAAGCGATCGAACTGAGGTCAGCGGGTCTCGCCGCTGGCGACTAGCCCGCGCGCCGCGAGAAATTTCTGCAACTCGCCGCGCAGGCCCGGCGTGTCGACATCGGCATAGTCGTAGCGCACACGCACCACGGGTTTGGTGATGGGCGCCAACGCCGCGAGATCGCAGGGCGTGGCGGCCACCACCACCTCGGCGCTGCTGGCATTGATGGTGGCGGCCAGTTCGCGCAACTGCGCGGCGCTGTAACCGAGCGCCGGCAGCACCGCATCGAGATGGGGATAGCGCGCGAACACCGCCTGCAAAGCCGGTGTGGCGCTGGCGCGCGGGTCGACGATTTCAGCGACGCTCGCGGCGCGCGCCGCGACCAGGCCAGCGCCGTAGGCCATGCCGCCGTGGGTCAAGGTCGGCCCGTCGTCGACCACCAGCACGCGTTTGCCGCGCACCGACTCGGCATGGTCGAGACGCAGCGGTGAGGCGCCGCGCAGACGGACTGCGCGCGGATTGACGGCAGCCGCGCTGGCCAGCACCTGCGCGACCGCGTCCGCACTCGCCACATCGGCCTTGGCGGCAATCACGATATCGGCCATGCGCAATACCGTCTCGCCGGGATGATAGGCGCACTCATCGCCGGGCCGCAGTGCGTCGAGCAGTGCGATATGCAAATCAGGCTTGATGAATGGAAAGTCGTTATTGCCGCCGTCCCACAGCAGCACGTCGGCCTCGGCCTGCGCGCGCGCAAGAATCGCTGCGTAATCGACGCCGGCATAGACCACCGAGCCGCTGGCGATATGCGGTTCGTATTCTTCCCGCTCCTCGACCGTGCACGCAGCGGCATCGAGATCGGCGCGCGTCGCGAAGCGTTGCACCGCCTGCGCGGCGAGGTCGCCATAGGGCATGGGATGACGCAGCACCGCCACGCGCAGTCCGTATTCGCGCAGCCACAGCGCCAGGGCGCGCGTGGTCTGGGATTTGCCGCAACCGGTGCGCACCGCCGACACCGCGATCACCGGCACGCTGGCCGTGAGCATGGTGCGGCGTGGCCCGAGCAAGGTGAAATCCGCACCGCCGGCCAGCGCCGTCGAGGCGCGGTGCATGACCACCGCATGGGGCACATCGCTGTAAGCAAACACCACTTCATCGACGATAGTGTCTGCCAGCAATGCCGCGATTTCCGCTTCGTCGACTATCGGAATGCCGTGCGGATACAGCGCGCCGGCCAGTGCCGCGGGGTAGCGACGCCCGGCGATGTCAGGAATCTGCGCGGCGGTGAACGCCAGCACTTCGTATTCGGCGTGCGCGCGATAGACCGTGTTGAAGTTGTGAAAGTCGCGGCCCGCCGCGCCCATGATCACCACACGGCGACGACTCATCCGATCATCACCGACTGGCCGCCATCCACCGGCAGACACACGCCGGTGATGAAACGCGCTTCGTCGGAGGCGAGAAACAGGGCGGCGTTCGCCACATCCCAGGCCGAGCCCATCTGTTTGCCGAGCGGCACACTGGCATTGCGCTGCTCAATCAATTTGGCGCGCTCGAAGCCGGCGGCGACATAGGTCTCGATGGCCATTGGTGTGTTCATGAGTCCGGGCATGATGACGTTGGCGCGGATGCCGTATTTCGCGCCGCCAGTGGCGAGGCTTTGCGTGTAGGCATTGAGCGCGGCCTTGGAGGCCTTGTAGCTGACCAGGCCGGTCGATGCGATGGCGGCGATGGACGAGATATTGATGATGCTGCCCGCGGCCTGCGCGCGCATCACCGGCAGCACGTGCTTGCAGGTGAACATCGCCGATTTCAGATTGATGGCGAAGATGCGATCCCAGGTCTCTTCGCTCATCTGCGTCGGCCCGCAGTCGCCGGCGCCGGTGCCGACATTGTTGTGCAGGATGTCGATGCGACCGTAGCGATGCACGCAGGTGTGGGCGATGGCCTGGCATTGCGCTTCGTCGGTCACATCCGCCAGCAACACACTGCCGCGCCCGCCGCGCGCTTCCAGCATCACTAAAGTCTGTTCGACCGATTCCTGGTGCTGATCGACCAGCAGCACCTGCGCGCCTTCCTCGGCGAAGCGGATGGCGGTCGCGCGGCCGTTGCCTATGGTGTCACCCGGCGTCTGTCCGGCGCCGACCACTATCGCAACCTTGTCCTTCAATCTGCCCATCGTCATATGCTCCTGATTGAATGCGCTGCGCGCGCGCAAGGGCGAATATACACTGGCCGCAGGCAGGCACAGTGATTGACGGGGGACGACATGGATCTTGGATTGAAAGGCAAACGCGCACTCATCACAGGGGCATCGAAAGGCATAGGCCGCGCGGTGGCGACGGTCCTGGCGGCCGAGGGCTGCGACCTGCACCTGGTCGCACGCAGCGCGGAATTGCTGGCCGCCGCGGCCACCGAACTCGAAGCCACCTGCGCTTGCGCGGTGCGCTGGTCGGCGCTCGATCTCGCCGACAGCGCCAATCTCGACACACTGTGCGCCGCGGCCGGCGACATCGACATCCTGGTCAACAACGCCGGGGCGATTCCGGCCGGCACCCTCGACATGGTCGACGAAGCGACGTGGCGCGCCGCCTGGGATCTGAAAGTATTCGGCTACATCAATCTCACGCGCCGCGTATATGCCGCCATGCGCGGCCGCGGCGGTGTGATAGTGAACGTGATCGGCGCCGGCGGTGAACGGGTGAGCGCCGGTTATCTGGCCGGCGCAGGCGGCAACGCCGCACTGATGGGCGTGACCCGCGCGCTCGGCGGCGTGAGCCTGCGTGACGGCATACGCGTGGTCGGCATCAATCCTGGCCTGATTGAAACCGAGAGACTCGTGACCATGCAGCGCACCCACGCCAGTCGCGTGCTGGGCGATGCCGAGCGCTGGCGCGAAATGCTCGACCCCGACTTCCCGCCCGGCCAGCCGGCCCACATCGCCGACATGGTGGCCTTCCTCGCCTCACCACGGTCGGGCAATACCACCGGCACCATCATCACTATCGATGGGGGTATGTGCGCGCGTTGATGGCCCATCACCTGCGCCGCCCCGTTGCAGGTGCGACTGAATCAGCACCTGCAGGCGCTATCATGGCTGCTCACCCTCAACCAAGGACAACACCATGATCGGTATCGTCGCCACCATCAAGACCAAGCCCGGCCAGGGCGCGGCCTTTGTCGAAGTCGCGAGCGCGCTGGCGCGCGAAGTCAACGCCAACGAACCGGGCTGTCTGCTCTACATCCTGTGTCGCGCCGATGCCGAAGACACGTTCGTTTTCATGGAGCGCTACAAGGACGAGGCCGCGGTCGAAGCCCATCGCGCCGCGCCGCACTTCAAGGAATACGGCCGCAAGATGGGCGAATTCATGGACGGTCGCCCGCAGGTGCAGGTGCTGCGCGAAGTCTGAGCCGGCTTGACCGACGCCTGCCGGCGCGGTTTCAGTGAGCGAATGAATTCGCGCCTACGGTTGGCGAATTTCTTTCCAGAAATCGATGCTGTCGTCTGCCGCCTGCGCCGCCGCCACGATGCTGGCGCTGGCGGCGACTTCGTCGAACGGCCGCGTATCTTCCAGCATGCCAAGCTCGTGCAGATAGCGCGGCACATAGCCTGACACCAGCACGCGCCAGTCGAGCGGCACGCGACGCCCGGCGGCGCCCAGGATCCTCACCACTTCGGTCGTGCAGTTACGCAGCAAGGTGTTGTAGAAGCGCGGCCGACGCGCCAGCGAATTCATCTGCTCGACGTAGGCGCCGAGCAGCTTGCGACGCATCTGCGGTGTGGATTTCAAGCGATACCGCGCCACCTGCTCGCCGCGCACATTGCTGCGTACGCGAATCACGTCGCGCTCATCGGCGGCAATCAGAATGATCTCGTAGGACTTCATGAAGCCCGCCAGTATCGACCAGCGCTCGCGCTGTTCACGGCGGGTCTCGATGGAAAACGCGAGCGGCGGCACATCGGTGAACACGAAGCTCACGATGAGGTGAGCAACGCGCGGATCACCCCAGGTCGAGACGAACAGATCGACGGCGGTGAGCTGGCCGAGCGGATACTCCCGCGCTTCCCAACGCGGAACGCTATTGCGCCCGTCCAGCCATTCGAAGTTGCGCAGGTCGCGCACCATGAGCGTATCGTCGCGAACTTCGGCGGTCGCCTGGCGTGCATTCTCCACCACCCAACCGAGTGTGGACGCGGCGCGTATCGAGTCCCACCAGAACGTCCAGGCCAGAATCGACAGCAGGAACGCCAACACCGCAGCCTGGGGCGCATAGGCCAGCAGCGTCATGCACACCGCAGTAAATATCAGCCACGCCAACGCCCACGGCCAGGCCCGCCCTTCCTTGCTGAAATAGAAATAGGACGCGGCGGCGTGCATGAGACCGAGCAGCGCCATGAGCGCCGCCAGCCACCACGGCGCAGTCATGACATCCACCTGCTATTCAACACTTCAGCGTGCACGTGCAGCGCAATCTCCCTGGCACCAGCAGCGTGCGCGCCATTGTTCCGGACGTTCCGCTCGCGCCGCCGACCAGATGCCGCGGCGCGCGCTGCGTGCCGCCTGTTCAGCGCCGCTGCTGGCGGGGTCGCGCTGCCACGCGCGCTTGCTGAGCAGCATGCCCCAGCCGTCACGCAATTGTTCGAGATTGAGATTCACACCAGCCACGAACACATGACACACCGGCCGGCCGTAGTGGTCGATGGTGTAGCACTCGGCACGCACCGCGGCCTTGCGTGGCGCGCGTTGCGCAAGCGCTGCGCGCGCCGCTTCGCCACCACTTTGGCCCGGCGCGCGACGCGGCGCGGCACGACAGCTGCGCCGTTCGCGATAGGGATTCCTGGCGTGTTCGATTTCCGGTGCGTCGAGATCCGACAGCCGAATCGTGAAACGACCGCCACCCGCGCCGCGCATGACGAGGGTGTCACCATCATCCACTTCCAGCAGCGTGCCGAGCACGGTGAAATTGATTTTCGACGCGCGCGTATCGGCCGCGTGGCCGTTCATTGTCACCATCGCAAACAACAAGGCGAGCAGCCATGACGGCCGAAGCCGCGCGCGGCGCTGATACGAATGGCGAGCGGTGCGAAATATGCGCATGGCCGCACTATAAAGGAAGCGCCAAGAAAGTGTGGTGGGGGTCGGACACCGCGCGCTGCTGGCCACTTGACGACGGTCAAGGAAGACCTGCGCGGGACTGTCAGCATGGCCACGCTCCGGCCCAGATTGTTTCGTCATGACGCTCGCATTCAATTCCATACTCGCGGTCATCGACCCGACCACCGACAATCAGCGTGCGCTTGAGCGCGCGCTCGGCCTGGCGGCCGCCCATGGCGCCACGGTGCACGCCTATCTGTGCTGCTTTTCCAGCGCCAAGGCCGATGACTTTGCCAGCCTGCAGCGCGTTGAAGTCGCACGTCACGGCAGTTGGTTGGCGACGCTCGCGGCGCGCTACGCAGCGCAGGGCCAGGCCTTCACCCACGAAGTGGAATGGAGCGACGACTGGCGCGAGGGCATCGCGCGCGCGGCGGCACGACGTGGCTGCGACCTCATCGTCAAATCCACCTATCGGCATCATCCAGCGCGGCGACGTTTGCTGAAGACCTCCGACTGGGTGGTGTTGCGGCGCGCGGTGTGTCCGGTGTTGTTGGTCAAGCAGGAACAGGCAACGCCTCTGCGCTGCGTTTTGGCCGCGGTCGACGTCGAGGCGGACGACGACGCCCATCGTCAGCTCAATACCGAAATCATCGCCTGCGCGACGCAACTCAAATCCGGCGCTTCTGATTGCGTGCTGCACGCGGTGAGCGCCTGTCAGGCCAGCGATCGTTTGCGCCAGGCCACGCGGCTGGCGACGATGGCCGGCGTCGAACCCGCGTATGCGCACGCGCTGGTCGCGACGCCGGAAGATGCCATCGTCGACTGCGCGGCATGGGTGGCGGCGGATCTCGTCGTCATCGGCAGCGTCGCGCGCCACGGCCTCGGCGCCAAGATCCACGGCAATACGGCCGAGCGCGCACTGGATGTACTCGATGCCGATCTTTTGGTGGTGACCTTGCGTCGTTGACAGGCGTACCATGGTTCACAGCATGGCAACTTCGAATGTCCAGCCTGGCAAGACACCGGCGGCGGCCGCTGCGCCAGCGCGCGCACCGCTGTGGGACATGGGCTTTCGCCCGTTCTTTCTCGGCGCCGCCATTTATTCCGCAATCGCAATGGGGATTTGGTTCGGCGCCTATGCGCTGGGCGTGACGCCGCCCGGCGTCGCGCGCTACGGCAGCCTGTGGCATGCCCATGAAATGATCTTCGGCTACAGCGCAGCGGTGATCGCAGGCTTCTTGTTGACCGCCGCGCGCAACTGGACGGGACTGCCGACGCTGGAGCGTGGCCCGCTCGCGCTGTTGTTCGCGCTGTGGCTCGGCGCGCGCATCGCGTTCTGCGTGGAGAGCTTGAGCCTGGTCGCGCCAGCGCTCGATGCGACATTCAATCTCATGCTCATCTACGCCGTCGCACGACCCATCATCAAAGTACGCCAATGGCGCCAGCTCGGCATACTCACCAAGCTGGTGCTGCTCGGTGTCGGCAATGTGCTGTTCTTTCTCGGCGCCTGGAACATCGTCGACAACGGCATGCGCCTCGCGGTGGTGGCTGCGGTGTATGTCATCATCGGCCTGGTGCTGACCATGGCACGCCGGCTCATTCCCTTCTTTACCGAGAGAGGCGTCGGTCAAGCCCTGACATTGCGCAACTCGAGCGCGCTGGACGGCCTGTGTCTGGCGGCCTTCCTCGCGTTTTTCATTCTCGAAGTCTTCACCCAGCAGCAACGCGTGGCCGGCTGGCTGGCGGCGCTGCTATGCGCGCTGCACGCGCTGCGTCTGACGATGTGGTACACGCCGGCCATCCTGGCGCGACCACTGCTGTGGTCCTTGCATCTCTCCTATGGCTTGATGGTGCTGGCCTTCGCCTTGCAGGCGGCCGCCGCTTTTGGCTGGGCGCCGGCCACGCTCGCGCTGCACATGTTCGCGCTTGGCGGCATCGGTCTGATCACCATCAGCATGATGGTGCGCGTCAGCATCGGCCATACGGGCCGTGACGTGCACGCGCCGCCCGCACAGGTGAAAGTGGTGCTGGCGCTGACGCTGGCCAGCGTGGTCGCACGCGTGCTGCTGCCACTGGTGCTGCCGACGCAGTACTTTGCGCTGGTGGTGGCGGCACAGCTGCTATGGATAGCAAGCTTCGCGCTGCTGGCATGGCTGCTCGCGCCGATGCTGCTGACGCCGCGCCCCGACGCCGCCTGACCTCGCACGCCACATCGTGCATCCGCGCATTCCCCGCGCCATCGTCGCCAGCGTCAGCCCGGCGGCGCTGTCGCCGGCGGCGGTGCGCCGCGAATTCGATGCGCTGCGTGCCTGTGGCGTGACACTCGCTGTCGCGGGTACGGCGCGCCACTCACCCGAGACCTTGCTCACACGCGGTTACGGTCCACGTCATGGGCTGGAACTGTTCGGCACACGCTACTTCCTGTCGGCGCCGCGTCAGAATCCGGATCTGCGCTTCTTCGTCGCTTTCGTCATGCCACCGGCGGCGGCGCCGCGACGCGCGCGTCTGCATGCGCGCATCTTCTACAAAGACGTGTCATTGATCTGGCGCTCGGCTTCCCATGTCATTCGCTCGGAATACGAGAACTGGGTCGGCAAGGGTGATGTGACGGTGGTGGTGGAAGACGGTTACGAAACGGTCTATTCCGCCGAGGAGACCACCGACCTGCCGCTCGAAATCCAGTTCGCGCTCGACGATTTGAATCGCCACTATGAGCGCGTCAAGACCGATCACACCGCAGTCGAAAAGGTATTGCGCAACGCGCCCGACTCGCGCATCCGCCCCTACCGTGACTTCAGCGAACCACGCGCGCGCGCCGCCAGCAATCCGCGCAATCGCATCCATGGCGGCAAGTCCATCGCGTGGTTCACGCGCAAAGGTCAGCCGCACACGCTGCGCTTCGCCGGGGGCTATGCGCCGGACTTCGTCAACGGTGTGCTCGAAAGCCGCGCCTCGGCCAGCTCGCTCTACGGCGGCGACTTGATGCGCTACCGCATCCTGTCCCACAACCGCGAAGTGCAATACCTGTTCTTCGCGAGCCCGCGCCAGGTGTGGATCATTCCCCCGCAGGCCACCACCACCGAAATCATGAGCTATGGCGTGCGCACGGTGGGGGTGGTGGTGGATGAAGATCTGTGTGTGCCAGGCTATGAATACCACTACCTCGACCACAGCGTGTCGCCGCCTGAAATGGTGAGCCAGATCCCGGCCGGCTATGTCGGCAAGATCAGCGCCGTCGACCCGAGTCGCGCCGATGCCTCACCGTGGTTGGACGAACTGCCGGTCATCCAGGAGTTTCGGCGCAAGGTGTTGTAGCTGCGAATTCATTCGCACATTCAAAGGCAGGGCGATGCGCCTCATTCTGGTTTCAATGTGCGTATGAATTCGCACCTTTAGGGGAGTGCAAAGGGGTCGCGGCGCCCCACACGCCCCGTCTACAATGCCGGCATCGCGTTCCTGATCCCAACCGCGCTCGAGGGGAGCATCGCATGCGCCGGATTGAACACTTCCTGGTCCTGGTCTGGCTGCTGATGGCGGGCCTGACGGTATTTGCGACCGTCATCATCGTCGACACGGGCTTGATGCACGATCTGCTGATCAATGATCGCAGCTACGTGTCGGCCATTCTGCTCGCGATGTACGTGGTCGGCGCCGGCCACAGCCTGTACCGCTCCTGGCTGCTTTCGTCCGAGTTGAAACACATCACCCGCGCCGAACAGACCCTCGCCACGGCCGGCGACAAGCCGCTGCGTCTGGTCGAGGCCAGCATCGCGACCGCCGCTGGCGCAGTGCTGCCCGCCGGCTTTCTGACCGCCTACGTGCACGACATCGTGCGCACGCGCGCGACCACTCACGGCGCCCAGGCCGAGGCCGGCGCCAGCGGCGACCTCTTGGAAGCCTACGCGGCGCGCATGCGCGGCGAGCACGAATTCGGCTGGTTCATGATCGACCTCATGCTCAAGGTCGGCTTCGTCGGCACCTTGATAGGCTTCATCTGGATGCTGTCGTCGGTGTCCAAGCAGTCGGTGATCGACGCCGCCTCCATGCAGCAGATTCTGAAAGACATGAGCTACGGCATGAGCATCGCGCTCAACACCACGCTCACGAGCCTGGTCACCGCCACCTTGCTGTCGGCGCCCTACTACCTGTTGAATCGCGGCCTCGACGAGCTGCTCGAATGCACGGTGCGCCTGACGCAGGTGGAGATCCTGCCGCGTCTCGACCGCGCCGCCTGAAGCAGCGCTGAGTCGCCATCATGGGTCTGCGCCTGGGGTCACGCTCGAAGTTTCAGCAGCCCTTCGATCCGATCACCGCGATCCTGTTCAAGATGATCCAGGCCCTGACGTTCTTCTTCGTGCTGGCCGTGATGTTCATGAACCCGGTGGCGAAGAAAGGCATCATCGACCCCAAGGCCGAATACATCATCACCCTGAGCTGGCCGGATAACAGCATGGAGGACATCGACCTGTGGGTCGAAGATCCCGACGGCAATCTCATCTGGTTCCGCAACCGCGAAGTCGGCCTCGTGCATCTCGACCGTGACGACCGTGGCATGCTGAACGACGAACTCATCGTCAACGGGCGTAAGGTCAGCAATCCGCTCAACCAGGAAATCGCCACCATTCGCGGCATCGTGCCGGGCGAATACGTGGTCAATGTCGTCTACTACGCCACCAGCAAGCTCGACAACGAAGGCAAGATCATCGAGGACAGCACCGCCGACGGCGGCAAGCCACTGGACGCCATGGTGCGCGTTGATCGCGTCAACCCGGTGTTGAAAGTGGTGTATTACGACAAGGTGGCGCTGACCAAGGTGTCAGACGAAAAGACCGCGCTGCGCTTCACCGTCGACGCCGACGGCGAGGTGACGAATATCGATCACACCCAGAAGTCGATCGCGATCACGCGTAACTGAGGCTCCGCCTCGGTTGCAATTCAATGTCAGACTGAAGTCTGACCCACAGGGGTCTCATCGCTTTATTTTGGGTCAGACTTCTGTCTGACATTGAGATGCGCGAAGGAATCACGCCTTCCGCCCGCGACTCAAGGTATCGGCCAGCAAGCCCTCCCCGTGCTCATCCAGGATCTGGATGATGGCACGCGACAGCGCCGCCAGCAGCGAATTGGCGAACAGCAGCGGGATGGCGATGCCGAGACCGAGCACGGTTGCAATCATGGCCTGACCAATGCCGTGGGCGACGAGCTTGGGGTCGCTCGCGCCGGAGGCGGTGATGGTCTGGAAAGTGATGATCATGCCGATCACGGTGCCGATCAGACCGAGCAGCGGGCCGGCCGCGACGGCGAGGCGCAAAAAGCCCTGAAAGCGTTCGAGCTTCGGCACTTCGCGCAGCACCGCCGCCGAGATATGCAGTTCGGCCATCTCGGCCGGCACCGCCTCACTCTTGTCCTTTTCGAGCGCCGCCAGCAGACGACCGAGCGGATTGCGCGGGCTGGGCTTGGCGAGATTGCGCAACTGCCAGGCCACTGCGGTGCGCACGCTGACGAGGTAGATCAACTGTGCGAGCCACGCCGCCACGCCTATCGCACCCAGGGTGATGGTGACATAGCCAACCATGCCGCCGACCTTGATGCGCTCCAGCCAGTTCGGTCGTTCGACCACCATGCCGAGCAGCGAACCGCGCGCCGGGTCGACCAGGCCCTGCACGTAATGACCCTGACCCTGGGCCTTGGCGAGATTCGCCGCCAGCTCACGCAACGCAGCTGCCGGCTGGCGCTGATAGGGCACGAAGACTTTCTCGCTCGGCAGCCACGCGAGGTATTGGTCGCCGCTGCTGGCGGTGAACGGGCCGATGCGCAGCACTTCGCGCAGCGTGGCCTCTTTCTCACCGGCGGCCTTGACCGGCGCCTTGAAGCGCGCGACCTCGCCACCGGCGGTCATCTCGCGCTGCAACTCCACCCACAGTCTTTCCAGTTCGACGATGGACGGCAGGGCCTTGGCGCTGGCGAGGCGGGTCAGGAACGCGGCCCTGTCTTCCTCGCCCTGCGCGGCGAGAAACTGGCTCGCGATCAGCGACTGACGCAGTTCACTGCCGGCATCGCCCGCCACCTGGCGCGTGACACCGAACAACTCGCCGAGATTGCCCTGGTGTTCGGTCAGAAGTTTTTGCAGTTCGACCACGCGCTTCTCGTTGGCGTCGAAGCGCGCCGACAGGGACGCGGTGGTGGCGTCGAGCGTGGCGCGCTGGCCGGCGACACTGTTCAACAACTGCTGCTGTTGATCGAACGCCTTCTGGAACGCCGCCTCACGCTGCTTGTTGAGCTTGGCCTCTTCGTTGCGCAAGGCGGTGGCCTTTTGCGCGAGTTCGTCCAGCGACACCGCCGCGTGGCCCGGCAGCGCCACCAGCAGCGCCAGCAAAAGCATCAAGCCGCGCGCCTTCATGAATTGCCCTGCCGTGTTGCGATGGCCTGCAGATAGGCGCGTGCGTACTGACGCTCGCCGCTTTGCGCGGCTTTTTCAAACGCGCTGCGCGCCTCGTCGAGCTTGTTCTGGTTGTACAGCGCAATGCCGAGATTCAATGCCACGCTGCCAGGGTTCTTGAGACCGCCCTTGGCCAGCGCCTTGTTGGCGGCGGCTTCAGCCGCCGGCCAGTCGTTACGCTGCAAATGGATTTCACTGATGCGCGCACCGATGTTGGCATCGTTCGACAGGTCGAACGCGCGCTGCATGGGCTCGACGGCCTTGCTGTATTCGCGTGCCGCGAGCCAGGCATTGGCAATCTTCTGATACACAGCCGCATCGGCCTTGACGCGCTTCTGCTCGAGCGCCTGGGTGAGATAGGTCGCCGCGCGATAGGGAATCTTGGCGTACAGCAACTGGTCGGCGACGCGCAGGGTTTCTTCCTGCTCGCCGACCATGCCGGCATAGTCCATGAGTTCGGTGATGACGAGCGCGCGATCGTGCTGCTGCTGCTGGCCGTAGACCGAGGCCAGTTGCTGCCAGCCGGCCTTGTCCTGCGGCGCGGCGCGCACCTGGTAGGTGACGAGCGGCACCGCCTTGTCCCATTTCTCGAGATGCAGATACAGCGCCAGCAGCAGTTGCACCCAGTTGGGTTGCGGCTTGTCGCTGGCCTGCACGGCCTTCTCGGCGGGCGCCAGCGCATGCGCGTAGTCGTTCTGCTGGTAATAGGCCATGGCCAGCATGTAATACGCCGAGGCATTCGGCGAGGGCGCGACCTTAAACCATTCCTCAAGCGCAGCCGTGCCTTCCTTCCATTTTTCCTGGGCGAGATAAAGCTGCGCGACCTGGAATTTCACCTGCAGCGCTTCATCGGCCGACAGGCCGCCGGCGTCCAGCGCGGCGGCGAGATGCTTGGCGGCGCCGGCGAAGTTCTCGGCATCGTTGTCGATGGCGGCCATGATCTGCTCGACCCGGGAACGCTCGTAGGGCGAGAGGTTGTCGAGTTTCAGTTTGCCGATGGCGGCCTTGGCGCCGGCCGGGTTCTTGGCGTTCAGCAGTTCGATCGCATCGTTGATGGATTTGCCGACTGCCGCGCCGATCTCCGGCGCTTCGCGTTGGCCGTCACCGCCTTTTTTCTTGTCGGCGGCGCTGGCGCCACTCGCCAGCAATGCGCACAGCACAAGCAACACTATGCGCAGAGGTTTATGCCAGGGCGAGGTCATCACGGCTCAGTTCTCGAGCTTGAAGCGAATCAAGGTCTGTTCCCCGACGCGCTCCACCGCCACGCCGTTTTCAACGCGCGGGTTGTAGCGCCAGCGCAGCACCGCCTTGGACGCCGCTTCGTCGAACACACCCTTGGGCTCGGCATCGACCACCACCAGGTCCTTGACCGTGCCGGCGGCAGTGATGGTGAAGCGCACATGCACCCAGCCTTCGATGCCGCGCTCGAGCGCACGGCGCGGATACTCGGGATTGACCCGCACCAGCGGTGCGACACCGCGGTCGGAACCGCCGGCGGTGAGATTCATCTTCACGCCGCTGGCGTCGATCTTCGGTTGCACCATCTGCACCGGCGCGGCGGTGATGGAGGCGTTGTTGGCGACCGACATGCGTGGCGCCACCGGCACCTGCGCGGCGCGTTCGCGCTCAGCCTTGCGCACTTCCTCGCGTTTCTTCTCGACCTCGGTGTCCTTGCGCATGCGCGTGAATTCGATGCGCGCGGCCTTGGCCATCTCATTGACGTCGGTCGGCGACTGGATGAGCCGCGCCAGGAACCAGAACATGGTGGCCGAGATCAGGAGCGCCAGCACGCACGCCACCGGCACACGCATGAAAGACAGTGCGCCCATGCTAGCTGCCGCCCTGCGGCACGCCGGCCAGTGACACCTGCTTGATGCCGCCGGCGCGCACTTCGTCCATGAGCTTGGCCATCACGCCGGCGCTGGAATTGCGGTCGGCAATGATCACCGCGCTGTCTTCCGGACGCTCGACATGCAGGCGCTCGATGGCGGCGCGCACATCGCGGATGTCTATCTGGCGACGGTCCATCCAGATGTCGTTGTTGGCGCGCACCGCTATCAGGATGTTGCCCGACTCGCGATGCTCGGCGGTGCTGGCATTGGGTTTGACCACCGTCACGCCCGCTTCCTTGACGAAAGACGTGGTGATGATGAAGAAGATCAGAAGGTTCAGCACGAAGTCCAGCATCGGCGCCAGATCGATGCCGTGATCTTCAACCTCGGGATTGTGACGTCGCGACTTCACGCAAGGCTCTGCTTCATTGCGAAGTGGAAAAAGTGATGTCCTGGATGCCGCCCAGGCGCACCTGGTCGGCGGCCTCGATGATGAGGCCATTCTTGGCGCCTTCATCGGCCAGCAGCAGCACGCCGCTGTTGGGGAACTCGGCATGCACACGCTCGATGTTGGCGCGGATCGCACGCAAATCCACCACCCGGCCATTGACGGCGATATCACCGTTGGTGAACACGTTGACGGTGATGGATGAATTGTCCGAACTCGATTGCTCGAAGCTCGACGGCCGGTTGACCTCGAGACCGTACTCCTTGACGAAGATCGCGGTGATGATGAAGAAGCTCAGGAGGTTCAGCACGAAGTCGAGCATCGGCGCGAGATCGATGCCGTGCTGCGACTCGTGTTCTTCATTGCGATAACGACGCATGCGCATGACGGTACCGCTCAGAAGCTCAACTGGTCGGCCAGGAGTTCCGTCTCGCGACGGGCCCGCGAGCGGAAGTAATGCACGGGATAGAGGCCGGTGATGCTGACCGTCAAGCCGGTCATGGTGCAGATCATGGCGTGCGACACGCCGCTTGCCATGGTGCGCGCATCGGCGCTGCCGCGCAGCGCCATGGAGTCGAACACTTCCAGCATGCCGCTGACGGTGCCTATCAGGCCCAGCAGCGGCGACAGTGGCACCAGCACCTGCAGCAGCGGAAAGCCGGTGGTCATGGCGACATTCACGCGCGAGATCATGGCTTCGCGAATCTGCCGTGCGCACCACGAGGTGCGATCACTGCGCGCCAGCCATTCGCGCTGCGCTTCGCGCGACAAACGCGGCAGGACGCGCATGAAGAACCACCAGCGCTCCAGCACCAGCGTCCACAGCACCACACCGCAGGCGTAGATCCAGAACACGAACGGCCCGCCGTCATCGATGAGATGACGCACCGCGCCGGCCATCTGGCCGAGCACGCCGAAAGCGCCGGCATCAAGCACTGCGCTTGCGCTCCAGGGTCGCGGCCAACAGGCCCGTGCTCTGTTCATCGAGAATCTGCACCACGCCGCGCGAGAGGGTGGCGAGGATGGAATTGCCGAACAAGAGCGGAATGGCGATACCGAGACCGGCGACCGTCGCGATCATGGCCTGGCCGATACCATTGGCCATGAGCTTCGGATCGCTCGAGCCCGATTCGGTGATGGCCTGGAAAGTGACGATCATGCCGATCACGGTGCCGATGAGGCCGAGCAAGGGACCGGCGGCGACGGCCAGACGCAGGAACGCCTGAAAGCGTTCGAGCTTCGGCACCTCGCGCAGCACCGCTTCGGAGATGCGCAGCTCGGCGATGTCGGCCTCCTGCTCGATGCGCTCGGCGTCGCCCTTGAAAGCGAGCAGCACGCGACCGAGCGGGTTCATCTTGCTGAGCTTGGTCAGGTCGCGCAGTTGCGACCACACGCCGATGCGCACCACCACCAGATACAAAAATTGCACCGCCCACAGCGCAATGCCCAAGGCGCCGACGGCAAGGATCACATAGGTCACTTCACCGCCGCGATGCACGCGTTCCAGCCAGTTCGGGCGCTCGACATACAGCGCCAGCAGCGCGCCGCGCGCCGGGTCGACCGCCGCCTTCACCACGCCGGTGTCGGCCTTGGCGAGATTCGCCGCCATGTCACGCAGCTCTGCCGGCGGCTGGCGTGACAGACGCACGAAGGTCTTCAACTCGGGAATGAAGGACAGGTAGTCGGCGCCCGAGGTGGCGGTGAAGGCGCCGATGCGCACCACGTCCTGCTCGGTCTGGCCGCCGTTGGGCTGGCCGACCTTGGCCTTGAAGCGCGCCACCTGGCCGGCCAGCGTCATTTCGCGCAGGAGCTCGGTCCACAGGCGTTTGAGGTCCGCCGCGCCCGGCGCGGTGTCGGCTTCGGCGAGGCTGCGCAACGCTGTGACGCGATCATTTTTGCCGTCCGCCGCCAGCTGCGCGGTGGTCATCGACTGCTGCATGAGGGTCGCGCTGTCACCGGCCACCTGGCGCGCGAGGCCGAACACCTCGGCCAGGCCCAGGTTCGCGAGATTGTCCTTCATGCGCTTGTTGAGCTCGGCGAGCTTCAACTCGTTGGCGTTGTATTTTTCGAGGGCAGCGCGGCTGGCCGCCTCGGCGCTGGCGCGCGCGGCCAGTGCTTCCTTCAGCATCTGCTCCTGCTGCGCGCCGCCGGCGGCCTTGTACTTGGCGGCACGCTCAGTGGCCTGCGCGGCATTGGCCGCCGAATTGTTCTCGGTCTGCTTCAGAAGCTCGCTCAAGTCGGCGGCGGCGAAGCTGGCCTGCGCGGCGCCGAGCGCGGCCAGCAGGGCGAGGCGGCGAAGGGCGGTATTCATCAGGACTTCTCGCCCGAAGTCGGCGCCGGCACCGGCACGCGCAGCAGGTCCGGCGCGCCTATTTTCTTGGCCACGTGCAGAGCGTCCTTGACCGCCTTGCTGTAGCTGTCGTCACGCTGCCACTCGCGCTTGGCCTGGTTCCAGTAGCCGGTCTCGCTGCCGTCCAGAGTCTGGTACATCAGCGACACGCGCCCCAGGCGCACGAAATCGACGATGCGCGCGGCATCGCCCTCGCCGAGCTTGCCCTGGTAGGCGTCGAGGGTACGGCCATATTCGAGTTCGATTTGGTAGGCCTCGAGGATGCGCCGGTATTTCTCGGCGATGGCGACGTCGGCGCGCTCCATCATGTCCTTGAGATTGGCGACGCGCTTGCTGCGTTCGTCGAGCAGGAAGGGGGCATCCAGTGTGACGAACTGGTCGAGGGTCTCGACCATCTGCTGCATCAAGGGCTGCACTTCACGCTCGGTGACCTGCAGGGCGCCGAGCTGCTGTTCGAGCGACGCGACCTCGGCGTCCTGGGATTTCACCTGGCGCGCGAGCTGTTCGTTGTACTTGTTGAGGGAATCGACGTCGGCCAGCGCCTGCACATACTTGGCGGCGATGCCCTGGGTCTGTTCGTCGAGCGCGTCGATTTTCTGTTGGGACGCGGCCGCGGCCTTGTCGGCCTCGGTTTGCGCGGCCACCGCGTTGGCCAGCGGTTCCGCCTGTACGCGCCACCCACCGCCACTCAGACTGGCCGCGAGCAGGGCGCTGAGCGCAAGCTGCCGGCGGCGTGCATCGTTGATACCGATCACTCCGAATACCCCTATAGACGTAGCAAAAAAAGTGTATCGGGTCAGGCCGACCATTGAAAGCAGCGCGCCGAACCCAGGCAGCAACGCGCGGTCACAGGGCAAAGGCCACCTCGGCCTCGACGCGGCCCGCGGCAAAAGTGGCAAATTCGGCCGCAAAAAGCCGGTTTGACACCCCCAGGGGGCTTACGCACAATGGCGCGCCGCGCGCTTGGGCCGCTCAAGGTCGCGTCGGAATTTCCCATGTATTTGGTTTTTTCTTATTGAAGGAGTGGGCGCGCCGCGTGCCCATCGATGCCATGACTGTGCGTTTCATACTGCTTGCCGGGGTGGTCGCTCTGACCGCTGCCTGCGCTTCCAACACCATCGTCCCCAACTACAGCGCGTCGAACCCGAACATGAAAGTCGGCAACGAGCGCCCCGAGGACACCGAAGACACGATTGAAAATGCCGGCTCGTTCTGCCTGCAGATTAATGAGAAGTGGCACAAGGACGGCAAAACGCCGGACGACAAGGCCCTGTGGTCCAAGGACACCTTCCGCAAGGTCGTGCCCTGCCCGTAAGCACCGGCGCGCAGCTTTTCTGACGGCGCCGACCGCGAGGTCGGACGCCCGCCTTTCGCTTTCCCCCCTGACTCGCGGCTGCCCGGCCGCGCGTGGCGCGCCGCCGTTCAAGTGCGGTGTGCTGGCGGCCGCTATCAAGGACTGATAGCTGTCACCCAGGTTTATCCACCCATGCACGCCGCCGCTCACTCCGTTCCCGCCACTGAATCGACCGATCTCGCGGCCCGCGTCGCGCAACTCGAAGCGCGCATGGCACGCGCCCCCGACCCCGACGGCATGACCTTGCTGGTGTTCAGCGGCGAACTCGACAAGCTGCTGGCCGCTTTCACCATCGCCAACGGCGCCGCCGCCACCGGCATGTCGGTCAGGATGTTCTTCACGTTCTGGGGCGCCGCGGCGCTCAAGGAACGCACCCTGCTTGGCGGCAAATCACTGGTGGAACGGGCCTTCGGCCTCATGCTGCCCGGTGGCCTCAAGCATCGCGCCTTATCGCGCATGGACATGCTGGGCGTCGGCCGACGCCTCATGGCGCGCGAAATGCGGCGCAAGAACGTAGCGCTGTTGCCGGAGCTGGTGGCGCAGGCCGCGAGTCTCGGCGTTGAAATCTATCTGTGCGAGATGTCGATGGAGATCATGGGTATCGCCCCGCAGGAGCTCATCGACTACCCCAATATCCAGTACTGCGGCGCGGTCAAATTTGCCGACCTCGCGGCCAGCGGCAACACCTCGCTGTTCATCTAAGCACCGACACGGAACAGAGCAAACATGAGCGAACCCCATACAGTCGATCTACGCGGCCTGAAGTGCCCGACGCCCATCGTGAAATTGAACGAAGAATTCCGCGCCCTCGATGCCGGCGCCGAACTCATCGCCGTCGCCAGTGATCGCGCCTTCGAGCTCGACGTACAGGCCTGGTGCCGGCGCACCGGCCATGAACTGCTGACGCTGGAACACGACGAGCAAACGCTGACCGCACGCCTGCGCAAGCGCGTCGGCTGAGCGCGCCTCCCATGGCGGCATCACCCCTGCTCGTCGTCGCGCCTGGCGCGGCGACAGACAAGCACGATCCCCTGGCGCGCCTCGAATCCCTGCTGGCGCGCCTCGACGGGCCGCTGGCGCAGGAGTTGCGCGAAGTCGCGACGTCAATCGAGCAGGCGCTCGCCGGTGAACGTCAACGTGCCGAAGCCTTGAGCGAGGCGCAGGCCGACGCGCTGGTCAACTCGGCCATGATCATGAGCGACCTCCAGGCCTCGCAGGCCGAGCTCGAGCGCGCGCGCGAGGCCGCCGAGGCCGCCAGTCGCGCCAAGTCCGAATTCCTGGCCAACATGAGCCATGAGATCCGCACGCCCATCAATGGCGTGCTCGGCATGAATGAAATCCTGCTGCGCACCGAGCTCAGCGCCAAGCAACGGCGTTGCGCGGTGACCATTCGCAATTCGGTCGAAGCGCTGCTCGGTGTCATCAATGACATCCTCGATTTTTCGAAAATAGAATCCGGCAAGCTCGAACTGCACGAATCACCGTTCGACCTGCGCGCGCTGCTCGAACAGTTGGTCGAGCTTTACGCCGAAAACGCCCACGAGCGCGGCGTGGAGTTGAATGCGGTGCTGCCGAGCGGCGTGCCCAATCATCTGCTGGGCGACGACGCGCGGCTGCGCCAGATCTTCACCAACCTGGTGGGCAACGCACTCAAGTTCACCCATCGTGGCGAAGTGGTGATTGAAGCAAGCCTCGAACACCAGGATCACGACAGCGCGACCTTGCGCTTCGCGGTGCGCGATACCGGCATCGGCATCGCACCCGAGGCGCGCGCACGCATCTTCGACGCCTTCACCCAGGCCGACAGCTCCACCCAGCGTCGCTACGGCGGCACCGGTCTCGGTCTCGCCATCAGCGTGCAGTTGGTGCGCTGCATGGGCGGCGAACTGTGCGTCGAGAGCGAACTGGACAAGGGCTCGGTGTTCAGTTTCAGCGTGCGTCTGCGCCGCGATCACACCGAGTATCCGACCGAGGACGAGCGTGGCGCGCTGGCCGGCGTACACATCCTCGCTATCGACGACAACGAAACCAATCGCGCCATCTATCGCGATCAGCTCAGCCATTGGGGCTGCGACTTCGATGCCGCCTACGACGGCGCCCACGCGCTCGAATGTCTGCGCGAGGCGGCACGCGCCGGGCGCCCCTACGAGCTCGCCATTCTCGACATGCACATGCCGGGCATGGATGGCCTGGAACTGGCGCGGCACATCGTCGCCGACCGCGCGCTTCCGCCCATGACCTTAGTGATGCTGAGTTCCATCAGCGATCAGCTGAGCGCTGAACAATACCGCGCCTGTGGCATCACCCAGCATCTGACCAAGCCGGTGCGCCAGCACGAACTGTTTCGTTGCCTGCGTCGCCTGTGCCTTACCGCATTCGGCGAAACCGTGGCGCAGGCCGAACCCCTCGTTCAGGCAGCGCCGGCCGTCACGCCCTTGCACGGCCGCCTGCTGGTGGTCGAAGACAATGCCGTCAATCGCGAAGTCATCATCGATTTGCTGGACGGCGAAGGTCTGACGCTGGACGTGGTGACCAACGGCCAGGAGGCGGTCGATGCGTTCACCGCCCAGCGCTACGACCTGGTGCTGATGGACTGCCAGATGCCGGTGCTGGACGGCTTTACGGCGACCGGCGCGATTCGTGTCCTCGAACGCGAGCGCGACCAGCAGCCCACGCCGATAGTCGCGCTCACCGCCAACGCCCTCGAAGGCGATCGCGGCCGTTGCCTGGCCGCCGGCATGGATGACTATCTCGCCAAACCGTTCACAGCCATCGGCCTGCGCGAAATGCTCGAACGCTGGTTAAAGCCCGCCGCGCTGACAGCGGCCACCCCCGCCGCGGACGCAGCGCCCCCGGCGCACGCCGACGTCGCGCCGGGCGAGCTGCTCAATCCCGCCGCCCTCGCCCATTTCGAAGCGCGCGAACGGGCCGGCAGGCACGGCGTATTGCAGCGCGTGGTCAGCGCCTACCTCGATCAGTCACGCACATTGATTGGACAGATGCGCGATGCGCTCACCGCCAACAACTTCGACGGCGTGCGCGAAGCCGCGCACGCCTTGAAATCGAGCAGCGCGGTGGTCGGCGCCGACACGCTGTCGACGCTGTGCCGCGAAGTGGAAGAATCCTGCCGTGCCGGCGATTTCGCCGGCGCCGCCAGCGCAGCGCACGGCGCCATCGTCCTGTGCGGCGAAGTGCTCATCGCGCTTGGAGCGCGTTATCCCCAGAGTCAGCCATGAACAAGTTAACGCCCTCGGCACCGCGCGCGCTGGTAGTGGACGACGATCTGGTCGTCCGCATCGCGCTCGTCGATTATCTGGAAGAAGCCGGCTTCGAGGTCGAGGAAGCCGAGAACGGCGCGCAGTGCCTGGCGGCGTTCGAAGCCCAACGCCCGGACATCCTGCTGCTCGATGTGAGCCTGCCGGATGCCGATGGCCTGGAGCTGTGCGAACAGATCCGCGCGCGGACCACGGGCGCGCATCTGCCGATAGTGATGATCACGGGGCGCGACGACCTCGCCTCCGTCGAGCGCGCCTACCGCGCCGGCGCCACGGACTTCATCATCAAACCGCTCAATTTCAACCTGCTCATCCACCGCCTGCAGTTCGTGATGCGCGCGCAGCAGACCGCCGAACAACTGCGCCAGAGCCAATCGAATCTCGCCCATGCACAGCGCATCGCGCGTCTCGGCGCGTGGGAATACAACTTCAACAGCGGCGCCGTGACCGGCTCCGACGAAGTCGGTCAGGTGCTGGCCGGCCAACGCGGCTGGCTGCCGGCAACGCCCGAGGATTTCCTCGCGCGGGTATGCGCCGAAGACCGCGAGCGCGTGCGCGAGGCCCTGTCGACTGGCGTGCGCAGCGGCGAGGCTTTCGACATCGACTTCCGCGTCGCCAATGGCAGCGACGACGATGTCCACGCCCATCTCGATGTCGAATACCTGCGCGACGGCGCCGGCCACATCACGCGCATGCGCGGTTCGCTGCAGGACGTCACCGAGCATCGCGCCACCCAGGCGCGTATCCACGAACTGGCGTTTTACGATGCCGTCACCGGGCTGCCCAATCGCACTTATTTCCGCGAACGGCTGAGCGCGAGCCTCGCCATCGCCGAAAGGCGCAACCGTCGCCTGGCGCTGCTGTTCGTCGATCTGGATCAGTTCAAACGCATCAACGACAGTTGGGGTCATCACGTCGGCGATGAACTGCTGTGCCAGGTCGCGGGGCGGCTGGGCGAGGCCCTGCGTCGCTCCGACGTGGTGTGCCGTTTCGACGCCCAGGAAAAGACCACGCTGGCGCGCCTCGGCGGCGACGAGTTCGTGATCCTGCTGAATGACATCGAACGGCCGGAGAACGCCGGCGCCACCGCGCAGCGCGTGCTCGACCAGTTCAAACAGCCCTTCATGCTCGACGGCAACGAAGTGTTCGTGTCGGGCAGCATCGGCATTGCGGTGTATCCCGACGACGCCACCGACGAGCACACGCTGCTCAAACACGGCGACCTGGCCATGTACCAGGTCAAGCAGGAAGGTCGTAACGGCTATAGCTTCTTCACCGCCGACATGAACACGCGCGCCATGGAGCGGCTGAACATGGAGGCCTCGCTGCGGCGTGCGGTGGAGCGCGAAGAGTTCCGCCTGTTCTATCAACCGAAAATCGCCGCCGCCAGCGGCGAAGTGATCGGCGCCGAGGCGCTGATTCGCTGGCAGCATCCCGATCTCGGCCTGATTGGCCCGCAGCAGTTCATCCCCATAGCCGAAGACTGCGGCGTCATCGTCGCCATCGGCACCTGGGTCATTCATGAAGCCTGTCGCCAACTGGCGGCCTGGAGCGGCGACCTGCCAGCCGACTTCCAGATGAGCGTCAACCTGTCGGCCGCACAATTTGCGCAGACCGAACTGGTGGAAGTGGTCGACGAAGCGCTCGCCACGGCCGGCGTGGCGCCTGCGCAATTGCAGCTCGAACTGACCGAAACCATGCTCATGGGCGACGTGCGCCGCGCCCTGCAGCTCTTGCACAGCCTGCGCGATCGCGGCGTGGCGCTCGCCATCGACGACTTCGGCACCGGCTATTCGTCATTGAATTATCTGAAACGCCTGCCCATCACCTGCCTGAAGATCGACCGCAGCTTCGTGCGTGACGTCAACAACGACCCGCGCGACGCCGCCATCGTGCGCAGCACCGTGGCGCTGGCGCACAACCTCGGCCTGTCGGTGGTAGCCGAAGGCATCGAGACCGAGCAGCAGCGTGACGCGCTGATATCTTTCGGCGGTGATGAGCTGCAGGGCTATCTCTATTCGCCGCCGCTGCCGCCGCCCGCCTTCATCGAGTGGCTCAACAACTACCGTGGCGCCCGCGCACCTCTGCGCCGCGTGGCGGGCTGAATCGGCGCCACGCTCCCCACCCCCATAGGGGAATTGACTCCCCTCGGCCGCAGGCTAATCTGCCGGTCATATAAAAATAAATTCCATCCACGGTGCGACTGAGTCATTGACCTGCACGGACGGGCGCGTCGATGCCGTGTGCCGTGATGGGTTGCATTTGGGGAGGATGGAAATGAGTTTGTATGCATCTTGGCGCCGTGCCGCCTGCCTGTCGGCCTTGCTGGCCGGCGCGGTGGCGCAGGCCCACGCCGACAGCGCGGTCTCGGACATGTTTTCCGAAGTCGACCGCGCCATGGCAACGTTCGACCCGGTAGGCAAATACGTGCGCGCGCCCATCGAACGCGCGGTGCCCAACCTGCGTTTCAAGGGCTTCGTGCGGCAATGGACCGACATCCTGCTCGAAGAGCAGGGCCAGGTCGGCTTCCAGAACCAGGACTACCGCTTCCTGCAATTGCAGAACCTCCTGGAGCTCGAAACCTCCTATCACATTCAGGACGGCCTCGACGTCAACGCCGTGACGCATGTGATGTATGACGGCGTCTACGATTGGCAGCGTTCCAAGGGCCTCTACGCCAACGGCTATTTCAAGCAGGCTGAGCTGTACAACACCAGCGAGCGGCTGCTGCGCGAATTCTACGTGAGCTACCGCAAGCCCAGCTTCGACATCCTGGTCGGCAAGCAGCAGATTGCATGGGGCAAGATGGACGGCCAGTTCATCGACGTCATCAACGGCATGGACCGCCGCGAAGCGGTGCAGCTCGAGACCGAAGACTACGAATGGCGGCGCATGCCGCAGTGGATGGCCAATGCCACCGTGCACTTCGGTCAGAACTCGCTGCAGTTCCTTTACATCTTCGATTTCGAGCAGGATCGCCAGGCGCTGCCCGGCATGCCCTGGTATTCACCGGCCTTGCCGCAGTCCACCAGCGACATCATGCTGCCGGTGCGCCGTCCGCAGAACGACCGCTTCGTCGATCATGAATACGGCCTGCGCTTCGACCGCGTGCAGGGCTCGCTGTCCTACGGGCTCATTTATTACTACGGCTGGGACAAGAACCCCGTCAGCCACATCGTCGGCACCGAGTTGTCGGGCGGCCAGACTTTGCTGCGCCTCGAGCCGCGCCACGAACGCCTGCATCACGCCGGCGTCACCGCTGACTACGCGTTTGCCCTGAACGACGTGCCGCTGGTCGGCACCCTGCCGGTGGTGCTGCGCGTGGAAGGGCTCTACACCAACGGCGTGCGCTTCGTCGATTTCGGCAAGCAGGCGCTGGTGCGCGCCGGCCTCGGCGCCACTGACGGCACCACCAAACGCGACACGGTGCGCGCGGCGGTGGCGAGTGAATTCGGTCTGCCGGGCCGCTCGACGTTCATTCTGCAGGCCTCCTACTACCGCACCCTCGACTGGACGCAGAACCTGGGGCCCGGTTTCGGCGGTGGCTTCGGCGACGAATGGACGCTGATCCCGGTCGCGTTCTTCTCGCGGCCTTTCGGCTTCACGCGCGATCGCCTGAGCATGGAAGCGACGGTGTTTCCCGTCATCAGCGGGCCCGACCGCGGCTGGCAGGGCGTGAAAACCAAGCTGCGCTTGATCTACAAAGTCTCGCAGTTCGTCAAAACGCAATTGGTCTACAACGGCTATGACGGTGGTTCAACGACCGACACCTACGGTCAATACAATCACTGGGACAACGTCGGCTGGGAATTGAGCTATGAATTCTGAAGCATTGAAGTTGAATACCATG
This sequence comes from Gammaproteobacteria bacterium, assembly GCA_020849475.1. Lineage (GTDB taxonomy): Bacteria > Pseudomonadota > Gammaproteobacteria > JADJYF01. The sequence goes on along the minus strand of JADLGE010000062.1, from coordinate 36,133 downwards.
AGGCGCACCGGGCGCTTGCTGTCATTGCTGATGGTGGCGCTGGTGGTGACGCCGCCGCTGGGCGCCGTGGCCGACGAGCGTGAAGAACAGTGGAAGACGGTCGAGCAGATGTCGGCCGAGGACAAGGCGTTGTTCGACCCGGCGACGTCCACGCCGCGCGACGCCGCGATTCCCTATATCCCGGCCGAACCCTATCCCTTCCAGGCGCCCTACACCGCCGAGGAAATGGGCTACCGCTCGGCGGAGTTCGTGCACATCGGGCGCTGGCCGCAGGCCATCGTCGACGTGTTCGGCGTGGTCACGAGCTCGGGCTATATCAACCAGGGCGTGTCGGTCAGCTATACCGCGCTCAACGGTCGCCCGGGACTCGAAGGCTATATACACGACGTCAAACCCGGCGAGCCCTATGCGCGCTGGACCATGTTCGACACTTTCCCGCCGGAATCGGAAGGCACTCAGCAACTGTGGCTACCCTATCGCACCGACATGGAACATCGGACCAAGATGGATTACTACATCTACTCCGAGCAACTGCGTCGCGTGCGCCGTCAGCCGCAGCCGCTGCGGGATCAGCGCTTCCCCGACAACTCACAGACCTTCGACGACGTGATCGGTCGCGATCCGTGGGAAATGGACTGGCAGTTGCTCGGCACCGATGTGCTGTACGAAACCATCCGTTTCCCCAACACGCGCCCGACCATCACGCAGAACATCCAGGGCCAGTTCGTCGAACGCCAGACTTCGGCCATCAAGATGATGGGCGATGATTACCCGCACTACCGCGCCGACGGCGGTATCGACACCTTCGTGCTTAAGGCCACCATCCGCGAGGACTGGCTGCCGGGCTATGGCGAGAAGACCCTCATCTTCTGGGTCGACAAGCATTTGTTCTATCCCTTGCGCATGGAGAAATACAATGCCAAGGGCGAACTCATGATGGTCGAGGTGCGCCTCGCCGAACATGAGAACAAGGCGCGCGGCGATTTCGGTTACGCGGCCTTGTCGACGGTGTACTGGAACGTCGAGCATGATCTGGTCGGCTTCAGCCTGCACGACGGTCAACTGCAGCGCGACTGGACGCCGGAAGAAGAGAAGATGATCTTCACGCCGGAATTCATGCGCCGCAAATGGCTGTTGCAACCGATCAAGTCGCAGGCCGTGATCCGCGACCCCGAGCATTTCTACCTGCGGCCGCGCCTCTACCCGGGCAAATTTCCGGGTGAGCGCAATCCGGCCGTGCCGGCCGAGATCCAGGCGCGCATCGATGCCCAGGAAGCGGCCGGCCACTTGGTGTTCGTGACCGCCGGCGGCGCCAAGAGCGCGGAGACCGCGCCGGCGCAATGAGCACGGCGCGCGCCCTGCGCCTTGCGCTCGGCGCAGGGCTACTGTGCCTGCTGCCCGCCTGCGGGCAGCAGGCGGGTGAGCCCCAGGCCATGGCCGGCGTCATCGAAGGCCAGGGCGCCGGCCCTTATCGCATGCGTCTTGGCACCGCACCGGCGGCCATCAAACCCGGTGAAGAAACCCGACTCACCTGGCAACTCACCCACGCCGCCAGCGGCAAGCCCGTCGAGCAATTGCAGGTCATGCATGAACGGGTGGTGCACAACTTCATCGTCAATCTCGATTTCTCGAGCTTCGCGCACATTCATCACGAAGACTTCAAGGCGCTGACGGCGGACGATTTGAAGCGCGCCACCTTCACCCTGCCCTATCGTTTCCCGCGCGCCGGCCATTACCGCATCGTCAGTGACTTCACCCATCGCAACCGCAACTGGATAAGGCAGTTCGATGTCACGGTCGGCACGCCGCCACCGCAGCCCACGCCGCCGGCGGATTTCTCGACCGTGCAAACTGTTGGTGAATTCCAGGGCCGGCTGTCGATGTCGCCGGCCGTGCCGGTCGCCGGCTATGAAACCGAGCTCGTGCTCAAGCTTGCGCGTGGTGATGCGCCGGTCACCGATCTCGCGCTGATTCTGGGCTCCGAAGTGCATGTCGCGCTATGGCGCGAAGACGGCCAGCACTTCGGCCATACCCACAGCTACACGCCGCACATGGCCAGCATGCTCGGCGCCATGCACGACAAGGCACTCGATGCCGACGCCCGCGCGCGCATGATGGCCGACATGATGGTGATGATGATGAACATGCCGGCGGAGCTGGTATTTCACGGCCCCGAGATCCCCATTCATTACGTGTTTCCCGAGCCCGGTGTCTACCACCTGTTCCTGCAATGCGCACCGGGCGGCACGCCGCGGGTGTTTCATTTCGCGGTCAAGGTCGAGCACTGGCGCGAAGGCATGACCACCCGCATCGACTCCATCGTCACGGGCCACGACGGCGCGCCATGAGGTCGATGCGCTGGCTGGCGCTCGCCATCGCGCTGTGGCCGCTGACGAGCTTCGCCGGTCACGGCCTGCTCAACAGCTTCAGCGACCTCACATGGCTGCCGCCCCCCGGCCGCACGCCCGATCAATGGAACTACGTGTTCGACGCCTGGCAGGAACGCTTGTCCCTGGCGCGCGCCAAGGACAACCCGGCCCGCTACGTGCTGTGCCAGACCTTCATGCGCGACAAGCTGGCGGAGCTCGAAGCGATGGTGAGCGCCGGCAATAAAGAAGCGGCTGGGGTCGCGGTGTCGCGCTATGGCGAGTACCGCGAGCGGGCGACAGCGCTCGCCGCACAGACGCCAACACTGCGCGAGCGCCTCGCGAAAACCCTGCTCGAGCATCAATACATGCTGTCGGTCGACTACCCCGACTTACCGCCGACATCGCGCACGGTGGTGGCGGACCTCATCGAGGATATCGGTCAGCGCTACACGGCGCTGCGCGCGCAGCTGCCGCGCGCGGTTGCCGAGAGCCTGTTCTTCAAAGAAGAGGAAGTGCGCTGGTCCTGGCAGATGGGCAAAGGCGCGGTCGCCCCCCCCGTAGGTGGGAATTGATTCGCACGTTCCTTTCGTCAGGCCCCGCTGCAATGGTGGCCTATTCAGTGGTCAGACGCGGATCGGCGACCATGCGCGCCAGCGCGGCACTGAGATGCTTGTTCATGAGCGCGGCGTTATCTTCGAGATTCGGCTTCAGCACCATTTCCTTGCCCTGACTGTCACGGTAGGTGCCGGTGACGGTCTTGCCGTGCATGACGCTGGTCGCTTCGATGGTGGCGCCGGTGCGGATGTTGTTGACCACCGTGCCCTGCTGACGGGTGTAGCCAAGTTCGGTCAGGCGCACCTCAAGTGTGATGTCGGCCTCTTCACCCTGGGGCACGACACGAAAACCGAGCTGCTGATAGGCGTTCTCCACTTCGCGTTTGATCACGCGCATGGTCTCGGGCGCGGTGGTGATGGCGGAGTTTTTATCCATCGCGTCGCGATAGCCGACCACGTTGTCGGGTCGGCCGTCGATGGCGTCGAGAGCGATGCTGCGGCCGTCGCCACGATGGGCCGCGCCGCTCACATCGAGCCGCGGTGTGATGGGCAGCACCTGCGGCTGCAGGGCGCAGGCGCTCAGCAATACAGCGCTCAACATGAGCGCGGGAAGAGCGCGAGCGCGCGAAATCATTGCATGCACGAAGCTATCCTCGGGTCGGCAGGGCCATGACCTGCATTATAGACGCAGGCCAGGCGCGGCCCGCGTATCGACTTTGAGACGCGCGTCGCGCCGATGCGTTCCCCGCGCGGCGCAGGTTGACGCGCCGCACGGGAAGGTGGACGCCTCAGGCGCCGCTCACGCGGCGCGCGCGCTCGGGCTTGGCTTCGCGGAACATCTCGAGATACTGGGCCGCCGGCTTCAAACCTATCGCCTGCGCGATGCGGTTGGCGCCGGCATAGAAGGCGGCGGTCGAGATGACGCTGAAGATGGCCTCGTCATCGAAGCCTGCATCGCGCAGCGCCTGTCGCTGCGGCTCTTCGATGTGCTCGGCGTCGGTCAGCACCAGCACCGCGAAATCGAGCATGGCGCGATGCCGCGGCGACAGTTCGGCGAGCCGGTAATTGCGTGACAGGTATTCGGCGAACAGCGCATCGCCCGTCACTTCACGCAGCAGCGCGCCATGGTGCGCCGTGCAATACACGCAGCCATTGGTGGCGGCCGCCACCAGCGCGATCATTTCGACTTCGAGGTGGGTCAGGCCCGAATCCTCGCGCTTGGTCTCCATGTAGCCGGCCATGAAGGTGCGCAGGCGGCGGTTGTCGGTCGCGAACAGTTTGATGAAATGCGGCAGGAAGCCGTACTTCTTCTCGATGCCTTTGACCAGCGCGCTCATTTCGGCGTCGAGATTGTTGCGCTCTTTAAGATTGAGCGCGTGGATGCGTTCTTGATTTGCCATGATTCTCTCCTGGCCGCGGGGGGCGCGTGTGACGGTGCTTGCGTGGGTGAGCGATGACGCGGGCCGGGGCGTTCATCGCGGCTGCGCGCACTATGGCCTGCGCGGCGCCGATTCGAAAGCGAGAATTCGCATAAGGATATGCGCCGTCAGACGGCGGGCGCGAAGCGCGCAGGCCGCCCTGTGCGGACGGCGTCAGCGCGCGCCGGCGGACTCAGTCCGCCGCTGCCGGTTCGACCTCGATACCGTCGTCGATGACGCCGTTGGCGAGGTGGCCGAGCAGGCGTTCGCGGCTGGTTTCAGTGAGCTTCTGGCCAGCGCCCAGCAGCAGGCTACCGTCGCGGGTCATGAGATCCTTGGCCAGCACCATGCCGGGTGCGAGCATCGCCACCGACAGCTTGATGGTGCGCGCGACCTTGGCCACGCCCAAGTGATCGCCCAAGGCACGCAGCATGTCGGGGTCGTAGCACTCGGCGTGCTCGCGCAGCTTGTGAATGGCATCGGCCGGCGCGAGACCGGTGCTCTCGGCGGAAATGAAATCGTTGATGAGTTTGAGCAGACGTGCGCCCAGCGGGATGGCCGCGCCCGCCAGCTTGTCATTGGGCACGCCCGTGCCGTCGTAACTCTTGAGCTGGTAGCGGATGGCCTCGGCCACATCGCCCAGGCGCGGAATCTTTTCAATCATGTTGCAGCCCATGGAGGGATGCATCTCGTAAAGCTGGTTCTCTTCTTCGCTGAGCTTCTGGCCGCGACTCAGTTTGCGCAAAGTGCCGTCGGGCAGGATCACACAGCCAAGTTGCGACAAGGTTGCCATGACCTCGGCTTTCCACGGCGGTCCGAAACCGACCGCGGCGGCGATGCCGTTCAACAGCGCCTTCATGCGATCGATGCGACCGAAAGCTTCCGGGTTGACCAGCGCCAGGGTTTCGCTGAGCGCGCCGACCGCACCGGCCAGCGTGCCTTCCAGCAGCTCGCGCTCGGCCTGGATCAGGCGGTACTGCTCGATGCCGTCCTGGAGGGTCTTGACCAGCACGTCCGGATCGCAGGGCTTGGTCAGGAAACGGTAGACATCGCCTTCGTTGATGGCAGCGACCGCGGTCTGCTGATCGGTATTACCGGTCACCATGATGCGCACGGTGTCCTGGCTGCGTGATTTGACCGAACGCAAGAGTTCGAGACCGTCCATGCCCGGCATGCGCATGTCCGACACGATGACCGCGAAATTGCGCCCGCCCTCCAGCATCGACAGCGCGGCGGCGCCGGAATCGACGGTCTCGATTTTGAACTGGCGACGCAGCGTGCGCTGGTAGCCCTGCAGGATGTTGAGGTCGTCGTCGACGAACAATACTTCGGCACTCATGCCACGCTTCTCCTAATGAGTCCGCTTCGTCAATTCGCTGGCGAGCTCGGCCACCAGGGCGGTGGCGCCGACGGCTTCCAGGTAGCCGCTGTCCAGCGGCGAACGCATATGGCTGCCGGGCCGCTCGGCTTCGGCCACGAAATGATTGGCGATATGCACCGCCGTCAACACTTCGGCCTGCGGCGCGCGGCCCGATGCCGACGGCGTGTGATGGAAGGCCGCGGTCTCGACCACCGCATCATGCAAACCCCACAGGCCGAGCAGGTAGGCGCCAATCTCGCAGTGACTGGAGCCGAGCGCGTCGCGCTCGAGTTGCCATAGCGGCGGCGCGTCGTCGCGGGTGTTGGACAGCGCGCGCAGCAGCACCTCGGGATGGTTGGACGCCAGCACCAGTTCGCCGACGTCGTGCAGCATGCCGGCCATGCCGGCCAGTTCGCACTCGGCCTTGTTGAGACCCAGGCGCGCCGCCACGCTGCGCGACAAGGCGGCCACCGCCACCGAATGCATGCACAGCGCGCTCACGTGAGGGTCAAGTTCATGGAGGTCTTCAAACTGGCGAAAGATGCCGACCCCCAGCACCAGCGTCTTGATCAAATCGAAACCCAGCAGGCGTGCCGCTTCGCCGGCGTGGGTGATGAGACGCGGCAAGGAAAAATAGGCACTGTTGACCAGGCGCAGGACACTGGCCGCCATGCTGATATCGCGATGGATGACCGCGCCGACCGCTTCAGCCGAACAAGACGCATCGTCGAGCAGCGTCACCAGTTCCTCGTACACCCGGGGAATGCAGGGCAGGAACTGCAGGGCGCCGACGAATTGCGCGAGCTGTGGGTCGGCAATCGCGCTTTTCAATTTGCAGGCACGCATGATGGTGTCGCGCAGCCCATCGAGGTCGCATGGTTTGGACAAAAACTGGTGCGAGACCCGCACGCTGCGGCAGGCGGTATCGAGATCCGCCTCGCCCGACAGGATGATGCGCACGGTGTCTGGCCAGCGCTCAGCGACCTCGGCCAGGAAATCGACGCCGGAGCGGCCCGGCATGCGAATGTCACTCACGACCACGTCGAACGGCTCGTTCGCCATGAGTTCTACCGCCGCGTCGGCGCTCTCGACGAAGCTCATGCGCCACTCGTCGCGCATCGGCCTCAGCATGCGCCGCAGACCGGACAGCAGCAGCGGCTCGTCGTCGACAAACAATGCGGAGATCATCGTGCTTCTCCCTGCGCGGCCGCGGCTGGGCCGGCGATGGGAAGATGGATGACGAAGGTCGTGCCAACGCCCACCTCCGATTCACATTCGATACGCCCGCCGTGGCCATCGACCACCATGCGCCATGCCAGCGCAAGTCCCTGGCCGGTGCCCTTGCCGACTTCCTTGGTGGTGAAGAACTGGTCGAAGATGCGTTCGCGAATCTCGGCGCTGATGCCGGTGCCTTCGTCACGCACGGTGATGCGTGCCCAGCCATCGCTGGCCGAGGTCGAGACCACGATGAAAGGAAACGGTTCTTTTTGACCGGCGAGCTCAATGGCGTGGGCGGCATTGACGATGAGATTGACCATGACCTGCGAAATCGCCTGGCGATGACACAGCACCGCTGGCAGGTCGGGTTCGAGATCCTCGTGCAGATTGGCCACGTACTTCCATTCGTTGCGCGTGACGGTGATGGCGCTGCGCACGGTTTCGTTGAGGTCGGTCGGCTCTGGGCGATCGGAGCCGGGATGGGAGAATTCCTTCATCGCACGCACGATGGTCGCGACGCGCTGGATGCCGTCCAGTGACTGCTCGATGGCGACCGGCAGGTCGGCACGCAGGAATTCGAAATCAGCGGCGTCAAGCAGCTCTGCCACGCGCATCCTGTCGCTCGGCTCGTCACCGCGCGCCATCGCTTCAAGCTGTGCCTGGAGTTCCAGCATGGTGGCGATGCCGTCGCGCACGAAGCGCAGGTTGTCGCCGATAAACTGCGCGGGCGTGTTGATTTCATGGGCGATGCCGGCGGCCAACTGTCCGACCGCTTCGAGACGTTGAGACAGACGCATCTCTTCCTGGATGCGACGCTCTTCGGTGACATCGTGCATGATGCCGCCAAAGCGATGCACGCGACCTTGCGCATCGTGTATCGGATAGCCTTGGTCGCGGATCACGCGGACGCCGCCGTCCGGCCGCTGGATGCGGTATTCATTGACGAAGGGCTCACCGGCCTCCGCGTGCTTACTAAACACCTTGATGTAGCTGCCACGATCGGCGGGATGGATGTAGTTCAACCAGGCATGGGCGTTGGCGTAAAGCTCGCGCTCGTCCACGCCCCAGATGCGGCTGAAAGCCGGGCTGAGATAAAGAATGCGGTCGGCGCTGGCATTGCACACCCATAGCGCATCTTCAATGTGGTCCACCAGCACGCCGAACATCTGCTCGTGGTCGACCAGCGCGCGCTGCACGAGGTGCGTGGTGCGCCGTTCGCGCATGATGTTGTCGACCACGTAGGGCAAAGCCGCCAGATTGTGGTCGGGAATCGCATCGGCGCCAGTGCGCAGTAGCTCGGCGGGCACGAATTCGGCCGGCAATGCACCACTCAGGATGAACTGCGCGGCATGCGGCGCGGCCTTTTCGAGCTCCAAAAGCGCTGCGCCAATTTCGACCGCGCCGAGCTCCAGCGACACGATGGCCGCATCGAAGGTGGCGGCATCATCGAGGGCGGCGGCAAATTCGGTGGCGCTGTCACAGGGGAACAGGCTGCACAGGGCATTGGCATCGGAAAAGGTGCGCGCGACCGTGTCGAACTGCGCCCGAGTGGCGGCATAGACCAGGATGGTGGGTACTTTGCCTGTGTTACTGCGCGAGATGGTGGAAGCGAGTTGGACGGCGGCGGTGGCCAAGGGAAAATCCTGCTGACGAATGGGGGTTGACTGCAGCGATAGCGACCGACCGCAACCCGACTTTAGAAACCTGCCCGATTTGGTGGAGCACGCGTGATGACAGCAAGTGCCCTCATGGGGCGCGGCGGCTCAGCCGCGCCGCATATGGGTCGTCATCGCCTCCAGCACGCGCCGCCCGCCTTTGCCGGTGATGACGGTGCGCACCACCGCGGTATTGCGGCCGCGATGCTCGATGTGTGCGCTGGCCTCGATGGCATCGCCCTCACCGGGTGACAAAAACCAGGCCGAGATGCCCGATACCGCCCACTGTGCCGGCAGTGCCGCTTCGGCGGTGATGATGGCCATGCCGATCTGCAGCCCGCCCTGCATGTGACCGACGCGGTTGCCGAGGTGTGGGCCATTGGCGCTGCGACAGCGCGCGCCGTCGGCGGTGGTCCAGGGCAACATGCCCCAGAAATGCCGGAGAAAGCCGCGCCCGCCGCCGGCCGCGCGCAGAGCCTCGTCGGCGCGCGCCAGCAGTGCGCGTTCCTGCGCGTCGAGCTCGGCTTCCGCGAGTGGCAGGGCGCCTTCATGCACGGCGTCGACAATGGGATGCATGCTGCGCCCGGGCGGCGGCTGCATGACCATGAACGCGCCCTGGCCGTAGATCGCCGGCCGGCCGTGGGCATACACGGTGCAGCGGCACAGGCCCTGGCGGCTGTCGACACCGTCGACGAAGCTCTCGAATTCACCGCGCCCCGTGATCGCGCCCGTGAGTTCGGCGCCGGTGAATTGCAGGGTGAGGCTGACGGTGGCGAGGCGCTGCGAAGGCGTGAGATTGGCGCGCACCACGCAGCCCATGGACACATCGGCCATGAGGCATACCGCCGCGATGTCGACCCGACCGCGCTCGTCTTCGCAATACTCACCGCCGTCCATCGCCACCTGCACTTCGTCGGGCGTGGTCAGCGGAAAACGGACGCCGAGTAAATTGCCTGAATAGTTGAAGCCTGGGGTGCGCTCGAGGGCGAGCCCGACCAGAACGCGGCGACGGATGTCGGTCATGAGGAAAGCTATGAATGGGGGCGCACAGGATAACGCCCGACGGCGCGCGGCAGGATTCCCCGGGCGGGGGCCGCGCTACGCCGGCCCGCGCGGGCCGGCGTATTCAACAAGCGGCTTCAGCCGATACGACGGCGGCGCGCGGCGAGGCCTACGAGGCCGGTCAACATCAACCAGCCGGCGGCCGGTACCGGCACCGGGGCGGCCATGGCGCCGTATTGGATGTGGTCGAGTTCGATGCCACCACTGGAATTTCTTATGAAGACGGACTTGATGCCGCCGTCGAAAGTCACGCCGAAGAAGCGGTCCTCCGCCGTCGTCCCACTGGAAGAGCCGTCGGCGAACGCGGCCGGGGTGATTGAACCCAAGGAATTGCCGTTGCCGTCCGTCGCGCTGAACGTCACCGCGCCACCACCATCAGTCCACACGATACCGAAGGCGGTCGGTAACACGGCGCCAACGAAGGTAAACGTGACACCGGTCGCGCCGTCGCCGGAAAACCAGCTATGGCCGGCTGCGCCGCTGCCATCGAGCGCGCCATCGTCGACATCGACCGAGTCGCGCAAACCGTCGAACTGCCCTGGCCCGATGATGCTGCCGGCGCTGGCCGACAGAGTGGGGTCGAGGAGATCATTCTCAAGGTCGCTCAGCACGGCGGGCGCGCCACCGGCGTAAAAGCCGGCCGGGATGTCCCCTGCGGAGAGGTAGGGGGTATTGTTGAAGAAGAAGGTTGCCGGCGCCGCCTGGGCGACGCCACCGAAAAGACTGACGACAGCGATAGCGCCCGCTGCGGCGCAGGACCTGCAAGCATTCATGTAACCACTCCCATGCACATTTTATTTTTGTGAGCAGAGCAATGGTGCGTGTCTGCCACGCCTGGAGGCAACCGCCAGGACGGTGCGTGGTTCACAGTCCGGGGGGCTGAGGGAGGAATGGGCCGGCCCACTGGTCCGGCCCTCTCAGCAATGCTAGGCCAGCGCCCGCACAGCGCGGGCGCCAGCCATGGGTCAGTTGGCCTTTTCCGGCAGCGGCAGCTTCACCCAGTCTCGATAGAAGGTTTCGATGTCGGGTTCGAACTCATTGAGTATCGGGTACCACGGCACCGGCGCTTCGACGTCATGCATGATGCCGCACTCGGGACAGATGAATTCGCGAATCTCCTGCCACTCATGGTGGGGTGCCATGAGCTTCGGTTGCAGCTCGTTCAACAAGGCTTCGCTGTTGCGCACGAAGATGTTGGCGTAGAGCTTCCAGTTCTCGTGATATTCACCCATCACATGGCCGCAGGCGCACTTGTTGACCCACCTCTTCGACTTCGCGTCCTGCACGATGTAGAGATGCGGGCCGCGCGCCAGGATGATTTTATCCGGCCACGACACCCGCTCCTGCAGCACTTGCAGATAGAGTTCGAAGCGCTCGACGTCCTTCGGCATGGACAGCATGCGATGCACGGTGTTGAACGGCAGGCGACCATCCACCAGGTCGCCGACTTCCTTCTTGGTATAGCTCGTCATGTTTGCGGCTCCTGATTAATAGTCTTCGGGCGCGACGACCGATTCGTCGACCAGCACCACGCGGCGCACGTCGGGCAGGGAGTCGAGCGGAATGCTCTGCTGCCCGAAGCCGGTCACGCCGTCTTCGCCCAGACGCAGGATCCACTCCTTGGGCAGGCTCCAGAACGCGCGGAAGTCCTCCAGGAATTTCTTCGAGGCCATGAAGCTCGAGGCATACATGTGCTGCACCTGATCCGAACCGTCCTTGGCGGCAACGCGCTTGGCCTCCTGTTTGATCCAGTCACGCACCGGCATGGAACGCGCAATCCGCTCGCGCTTCATTGCTTCACGACGCGCAGCAGTTGCCGCATCGTCGATTTGCCACGCGCCCTTGGCGTCCTGCTTGGCGACCGCGCCGTACACGGCGGCGGCAAAACGCGGCAGCACGTAGTGACCGTTGAGATCGGCTTCGAGATCGCGACAACTGCGTTCGATCGGATCGCCGAAGCCCGGGCCGCCGCGAATGAGGTTGAGATAAAGATCGTAGTCCTCGAAGGGCTGCTCGGTGGCCATGGTCTGCTTGTCGCGAATAACCTCGGCGGACTTGCCCAGGGAGAACTCCCACTGCGGGCTGTCCGGATCCCAGTCGTGACCCAAGGGCAGGGATTCGCCGTTGGCGATGCGGTCTTTCAAACCGGTGTTGTGCGCGGCGAAGCGGTAGCCAGCGGACGACGGGTAGCCACCCATCATGCCCCAGTTGCACACCACGTAGCCGTCGCCCATGAAGGTCATGGCCCAGTCCTTGGCCTTCCAGATCATGCGCAGCGTCTCGAAGCCGCAGCCGCCGCGATACTTGCCGGCGCCACCGGAGTTGGTCTTGATGGCGCGACCGAGATAGACCAGGGGCTCGGCGAGTTCCCAGATCTCCATATCGCCCATGTCACCTTCCGGGTTCCAGATGGCGGCCGCATGATCGAGACCGTCGGCCCACGCGCGCGCACCGGCGCCCGAAGCGGCGGGCTCGAAGCTGTTGACGGCGTGGAAATCGCCATCCTGGTTGATGCCGCCGCCCTGCAGCCAGTTGGCTGTCGAACTGTTGCCGGCATTCACTTCTTCCAGATATCCGCGCCCGAAGTAGCAGCGGCCGAGTCCGCGCCACAGGGATGTCCACGAGCCGACCAGGAAGTGCCAGGCGTAGGCATGGCCTGTGCGTCTGTCGTCGGGGTTCATCCAGGTGCCGTAAGGCAGATGGAATTCGGTGCCGTAATAGGCGCCGTCGTTGACGCGCTCGTTGGGCACCAGGTGCTGGGTCATGAACACCCAGATGCCGCTGGTGAACGCCACCTGGCTGGAGTTATAGGTATGCCAGCCCCAGCGGCTCGCGCCTTCGAAGTCGAGCTTCCACGAACCGTCGGCGCGAATTTCTATCGTCGACGGTGAATGCATGATCGAATCGACCTTGGCGTATTGCGCCGGCGTCGACATCGCCTCGTGCTTGTAGGGCACGTCGATGAACGACACCTGGCGATACTTGCCGGGGATCAGCATGGACTTGATGCGGTTCTGCAGACCGCGGCGGCCGTCTTCGATGATCTCGTAGCCAAAGCTTTCGAACACCTCGATGCCGACTTCGGCTATCACTTCTTCCATGCGGTCACGAATCATGTGGCAGCCGGCGATGCGCGTGCGCTCGTCAAGAATCCAGTAATTGGTGGCGCGCACATTGCGCTGGCTTTCATGCAGCCAGTCGCGCAGCGGCTCGTCGTTGACGCCGGTCTTGCGACAGGTGATCTGCAGCCCGTCACCGAAGCGCGAGAACTGGCCGTTGGACATCGAACCCGGCGACACCGCGCCCAAGTCGATGACGTGGGTTACGCCGCCGACCCAGCCGACCAGATTGTTGTTCCAGAAAATCGGCACGATGGTCGCGACGTCGCAGGGATGCACATTGCCGATGGCGCAGTCATTGTTGGTGAACATGTCACCGGGATTGATGGTCGGGTTGCGCTCCCACTCGTTCTCGATCATGTATTTGATGGCGGCGCCCATGGTGCCGACGTGGATCATGATGCCGGTGGACGTCAGCACCGCGTCACCGGCGGCGTTGTAGAGCGTGAAGCACAGCTCGCCTTCCTGCTCGACGATGGGCGAGGCGGCAATCTTCTTGGCGGTTTCGCGCGCATCGACCAGCACCGCGCGGATACGCGAAGCAAGCTTCTCGAAGAAGATCGGATCGGCTTCTTTCAACGGCATGTTGGTCAGGCCGTTGTAGCAGCCGCTGCCCTCGGTGCGAGCCAACACTTCGTTACGGTTGTCGCGCAGCGTGAGCCCACTCCGGCACAGACCCTTTTCGCGACGCTTGTCGGGGACCATTTTCAATACGGTACTCATTGCATGTCTCCTTGAGTTTCGGGCGCCGCGCTTACAGTTCGCGCAGATGAAAAAGACGATGGGTGTCGAGGCGCGTGGACCAGCCATCCGGCACCACCAGGGTGGTGGCGGGCGACTCGATAACGGCCGGGCCATTGATGACGTTGCCGGCCTTCAAAGCCTCCATGTGATAGAGCTTGGCGGTCTTCCAGCGACCTTGCTGGTAGAACGGACGCTCGCCGATGCTGGCATGGGCAGGCGGCGTCGGGCCGCAGTCTTCTTCTTCCGGCACACGCGGCTTCTTGGTCGCGACAATGCCGCGCATGATGGCGCCGGTCACACCGAAGCCGAGTTCCGGTGAACGCGCGGCGCGCGCATAGACGCGCGCATAGGTTTCATCGAAGGTTTCGACGATGCGTTCCCAGTCGGCGACGCTAGCCACCGCCGACAGCGGCGAATCGATTTCCAGATCGTTCAACTGCCCCAAGTACTGCATGGTGAAGCCGGGCTTCAACAGCACGTCTTCCGGCGCGAAGCCGTTGATGCGGAATTCCTCGATGACCTTTTCGGCGAGTTCGCCCCACGCTTCCTGCAAAGTGACGCAGCTTGCCTGCTTGACGGCATCGCTCGCGCTCGGCGGCACCGCGATGTCGACGCTCTTGTCGTAGCGGTATTCGAATTCCGCGGTGGCACAACCGAAGGCCGAGAAGCCCGCCGCCCAGGCCGGGATGATGACGTCCTTGAAGCCGAGGCCCTGCGTGTAGCCATAGGTGTGCACGGGGCCGGCGCCGCCGTAGGAGAAGCACACGAAGTCGATGGGGTTGTAGCCCTTGGCGTTGATCATCGAGCGCAGATGACCGCGCAGGGATTGATCGAGAATCTCGATCACGCCGCCAGCCGCCTTTTCGACCGAGATGCCTAGTGGGTCGGCAATCTGCTTCTTGATCGCGGCGCGCGCGCGCTCGACCGAGAGTTTGATGGCACCGCCTAAGAAGTTGTCGGGATTCAAGTAACCGAGCACCACGTGGCAATCGCTGACCGACACGGTGTCGATGCCCCCCTCTTCCCAGCACACTCCGACGCGGTAGCCGGCACTGTCGGGGCCGAGCTTGATCGACTGCGAATAAGGGTCGATGCGCACGAAACTGCCGGCGCCGGCGCCGACCGAATCCATTGCCACCAGCGGCAAGGACACCAGCAGGCGCGCCATGTTGGGGTCTTTCTGAATCGCGAACTCACCCTTGGTGATGAGCGCGATATCGAAGCTCGTGCCGCCGATGTCGGAGCAGGCGATGTTGTCGTAACCCAGAGCCTCGCCGAGGAACTTCGAACCGATGACGCCACCGATGGGGCCCGACACCAGGGTGCGCGCCAGTTCCTTGGCCTTCCAGCTTATGGTGCCGCCATGGCTCGCCATCACGCGCAGATCAAATTTGCCGCCCTGCTGGCGCATGGTTTCCGACAGGCCATGCAAGGTCTTGCGCGACGGCTCGGCCGCGTAGGCTTCGAGAATGGTGGTGTTGGAGCGATGGGATTCCTTGCGCGTTGGGTAGTAATCGACGGATGCGAACACCGGTACGTTCTTGCCATGCTTGGCCAGCACTTCGCGGCAGATTTCCACCACGCGACGCTCGTGCTTGCCGTTCTTGTGCGAATGCAGAAAGCAGATGGCGATGGCTTCGACGTCCTGTGCGAGCAGCTTCTCGGCCGCCTCGAAAGCCTCCGCTTCGCGCATCGGAATGACCACGTCACCCTGCGAGTCGACCCGCTCGGTCACGCCCACGGTGCGCTCGGCCGGCACCAAGGGTTCATCGTAGCGGTGGGTATTCAAATGCAGACGGTCTTCCAGCGAATAACCCAGGTAGCACTGAATGCCGCGGCCCATGCGATGGAAGTCTTCCATGCCGCGGTTGACGATGAGGCCGACGCGCATGCCCTTGCGCTGCACCACCCGGTTCAGCATCGCGGTGCCGGAATAGACCGAGGTCACGAGCTCGGGATAGACCTGGTCGATGTCGCGGTCCCACAGCTTCAAAGCATCGATCGAGGATTCGATCACGGCCTGCGCTTCGTTGCTGGGATTGCTCTGCGCCTTGCCGACGACGAATTCGCCGTCCGCGCGCACGAAAAAGGTGTCGGTCATCGTGCCGCCGGCATCGATGCCCATCACCTCCACTACGTTCTGTTCATTACCCATGTTGTCCTCCCCGGATTGCGAACGGATGTTCTGCTGGACGCATGTGCGCCTGACCGGGGCAGTAGAGCAACAGCTGTGCCAGATGGGGGGAGAGAGAGAAAACTCGACGGGACAAGGGGTTCAAGCGGCGACAGAGCGCTCACCGCGGATGCGGCGTTTGAAAATCGAACGCTGCGACGAAGGCGGGCGTTCGATTTTCGAACGGCGCGTGCTTGGCTTCAAATGTCAGACTGAAGTGTGACGCACAGAAGAAAGCAGTGTCCGCGAAAAGCGGTAAGGGTCATTGTGGGTCAGACTTCGGTCTGACATTCATGTCGATGCGAAGACGCCAGGCCAGGCGCCCGTCAATGCACCGCCCGGGCAATGGTCAAGCCATACTTGCGCAGCTTGGCGTACAACGTGCTCTTGGAAATGCCGAGCTCGCGCGCGCACTGGGTGGCGTTGCCCGCGCAGCGCGACAGCGCCTGCTCGATGGCGGCTTTCTCGGCCGTTTCGAGGGCATGGCCGCTGGCCGCCGGGCTGACCGGTGCGCGGGTGAGGATGTGCGCGGGCAGGTCGCCGAGATCGAGGCTCGCGCCTTCGGCGGTCAGGAGTGCGCTCTCGATGACATTGCGCAGCTCCCGCACATTGCCTGGCCAGTGGTGTTCGATGAGCGCATCGCGGGCGCTGGGCGCAAGGCGCATGGCCGGCAGGCCGTGTTCTTCGGCGAGGCGCGCCATGAAGTGTTCAGCGAGCGCGGCGATGTCCTCTTTGCGCTCGCGCAGCGGCGGCAGTTCGAGACTGGTGACCGAGATGCGATAGAACAAGTCCATGCGGAAACGTCCGGCATCGACCTCGGCGCGCAAATCGCGGTGGGTTGCCGCCAGCAGGCGGAAACGCACCTTGCGCGGCTGAGTGTCGCCGAGTCGATACACCTCGCCGCCTTCCAATACCCGCAGCAGATGCGGCTGCAGGTCGAGCGGCAATTCGCCGACTTCGTCGAGGAACAACGTGCCGCCGGCGGCGGCTTCGACCTTGCCCATCATGCCGCCACGGCGCGCGCCGGTGAAGGCGCCATCGACATAGCCAAACAGCTCGCTGGCCAACAGATCGCGCGACAGGCCGCCACAATTGACCGTCACCAAGGGGCCATCGCTGGTCGGCCCGGCATGGTGGATGGCGCGTGCGAACAATTCCTTGCCGGCGCCGGTTTCACCCAGGATCAAGACCGGCACCCGCGCGCGCGCCAACTGCCGTGCGCGGCGCTGGGCCTCAGCGACGGCCGGCGCGCTGCCAAGCATGTCGGCGAAAGCGTCGAATTCGACCGTCAGCGCCTTGGTGGGGACTGACAATGCGCGGCGGTGGGGCTGCGCGTCGGGCAGGTGGATCACGGTGCCAAGCGCCTGGCCACGATTGGCGATGACCTCGAGCGCGTCGGCCTTGAGCCAGGCCGGCACGCTGAGCGCGCTACCGGTGTCACCCATCTGCACACCCAGTGCCGCCAGGCGGGTATTGCGGCTGGTGTTGAAAGAAACGTTCAAAGCACCGAGCGCCGCGGCCGCGCCGCTACTGGCCCTGACCATGCGCCCGGCGCGGTCGAACAAAAGGTACTGACCATGGCCGTGACGCGGCAGGCGCGCCTGGTAGTGATCGAGCAAGGCATGACGCAGAGCGAGACTCTGCTGGGTCAGACGCTCTTCAATGCGTGTCGCGGCCGCCACCACCAGCGCCAGCGCGTGCTGGTTGTAGGTGCTGGACAGCCCCGAGATATCGAGCGCGCCGAGCACGTCACCGTCGTAGGCGTCGCGAATGACGGTCGCCGAACAGGTCCAGCGCTTGATGCCCTGACAGAAGTGCTCGGCGGCATGCACCTGCACCGGCGCGCGCGCCAGCAGCGCGGTGCCGATGGCGTTGGTGCCACAGTCGTTCTCGTGCCAGCGCGCGCCGGGCTCGAGGCGCACGCCCTTGGCCTCTTCCACCGCGCGCGGGTCGCCGGCCATTTCAATCACGAGGCCGGCCGGGTCGGTCAACAGCATCACCGTGCCGGACTCCGAAAGAAAATCCCGCGCCTCGCTCATTACCGGCAGACAGGCCTGCACCAGATCGTGATGCTGGGTAAGTACGCAGGTCAGGCCGTCGCTCTGCAGCAGCGGCAGACCGTTCTGACAGGACGGGTCGACGCCGGCATCGAAACAACGCGACCAGGAATCGCGAATCAGGCGTCGCACCACACTGCTCGTGTAATCCTGGCCTGACAGAAAACGTTCCCACGCACCCATCACCTGGCCTTCCGCCTGGGGCTCCGGATAGTTAGAAAGACGCTCGCCGAAGACGCTCATGATTCCCCCTGGGCACGCGCACGGACGGCGCGATGGGTAGACTGAGATTTGGGACCGCAGCGCAGATCGACGCCTGCTTGGCCCGGATTCTAACCATAGAAAGGGCGACGACGCACGGAGCGCATGCGCCACCCGCTGCCCGCCTATGGCGGGCCCGCATCCGCGCGCAGTGCAGCATGCGGCCAGCGGCGCAGCCCTCGCGCGCTGTACGCCACGGCTGACAAAAACCTCGCCGCGCCCTGCCCCATCGAGGGTTTCGAAGGCGCGCACCGCGCTCTACCATCGTCCCATTCCCGCAACCCATCGGAGCGCTCCATGCCCATTACCGTCAGCCACCCGCATCGCCATGTCGCGCTGGTCAGCATCGACAACCAGGCCAAGCGCAATGCCATGAGCCGCGCCGACATGAAAGACCTGGTGGCGGTGTGGGACGCGCTCGAAACCTCGGACGTGCGTGCCATCGTGCTGACCGGCGCCGGTGACAAGGCCTTCTGCGCGGGCGCCGACGTCAGCGGTGATTTGAGTGCGAGTGAAGAGATGGCGCGCATGATCAACCGCGCCCTGCTCAAGACCTCGTCCTATCCCAAGCCCATCATCGCGGCAGTCAATGGCGTGTGCGCCGGCGGCGGCGTGGAATTGATGTTGTCCTGCGATATCCGCGTGGCCGCAAGCCACGCCAAGTTCGGCCTGCCGGAAGTGAAATGGGCCATCTATCCGTTCGGCGGCGCGACCGCCAAGCTCGTGCATCAGATTGGCTTCGTGCACGCCATGAAGCTGCTCTTGACGGCCGAGATGATCGAAGCCAGTGAAGCGGCGCGTATCGGACTCATCAATGAAGTGGTGGCGGCCGAGCAGGTGCTGCCGCGCGCGCTCGCCATCGCCGAACTCATCGCCGCCAACAGCCCGGTGGCGGTGCAGGCAGTCAAGCGCCATGTCACGGCCTGCAGCGCCGAACTGGCCTTGAGTCAGGAAGCGCATGAACAGCAACTCGGCGACCAGGTGCGCGCCAGCGCCGACTTCGCCGAAGGCGTGGCGGCATTCCGTGAAAAGCGCGTGCCGGATTACAAATAAACACCTTCATCCGCGATCACTGCTCCCAATGTCAGACTGAAGTCTGACCCACAGAGTACGGCGCGTCTGTGGGTCAGGCTTCAGCCTGACATTCAAGCATCCCAGTCAGCGCCACCACCATAGGGATGGTTCACGGCGTCGAATACAGAGATGATGCTGTCGTCGAGGCCAGCGGGGGGAGACGCGATGAACTTCGAGTTGACGGTCGAGCAGCGCCAGATCCGGGAGGCGGTGCTGGAGTTGTGCGCGCGCTTCGACGAGCACTACTGGCTCGATCGCGACAACAGCGGTGAGTTTCCCGAAGACTTCTGTCGCGCTCTCGCCGACGCCGGCTTCATCGGCATCGCGGTGCCCGAGGAATACGGTGGCAGCGGTCTTGGCGTCACCGAAGCAGCGCTGGTGTTGCAGGCCATTTCCGAATCGGGCGCCGCCAACAGTGGCCTGTCCGCCATCGGCATCGGCCTGTTCGGCGCCAAGCCCATCATCATGTATGGCAACGACGAGCAGAAAAACGCATGGCTGCCGCGCATCGTGCGGCGCGACGACATCGCCTGCTTCGGCGTCACTGAACCGAGTACTGGTCACGACACCACGCGTCTCAAGACCCGCGCGCTGCGCAAGGGCGATCATTACATCGTGTCCGGCGAAAAAGTCTGGATCTCGACCGCGCAGGTCGCCAACAAGATCATGCTCATCACGCGCACCACGCCCATCGAGCAAACCGCGCGGCCGATGGACGGCCTGTCGCTGTTCTATACCGATCTCGATCGACGCTATGTCGAGATTCGAAAAATCGACAAGATGGGCCGCGCCTGTGTCGATTCCAATCAACTGTTCTTCGACGACCTGCCGGTGCCGGTCGCGCACCGTATTGGTGAAGAAGGCAAAGGCTTTCGTTATCTCCTGGCCGGCTTGAATGCCGAACGCATCCTGGTGGCGGCGGGCCTCGTCGGTCTCGGGCGCGTGGCCTTGAAGCGCGCGGTCAACTACGCCAACGAGCGCGTGGTGTTCGGTCGGCCCATCGGCCAGAACCAGGCGATACAGCATCCACTCGCAAAAAACTGGATGGAACTCGAGGCGGCCAACCTCATGGCCATGAAGGCGGCCTCGCTCTACGACAGCGATCAGGAATGCGGCGCGGAAGCGAACAGCGCCAAGTACCTCGCCGCCGAAGCGGCCTTCAGCACCTGCACCAACGCCGTCATGACCCACGGCGGCATGGGCTATGCGAAGGAATATCACGTCGAACGCTATCTGCGCGAAGTGATGATTCATCGCATCGCGCCCATCAGCCCGGCCTTGATGCTGTGCTACATCGCCGAGCGCGTACTCGGCCTGCCGAAATCCTACTGAGGATATTCCATGGACTTCGCGATTGAACTTGCGACCGCCGCCGACAGCTGGAAAGTCGCGAAGCGCGCCGAAGAACTCGGCTTCCACTCCGCCTGGTTCGAGGACAGCCAGATGGTGGCGGCCGATCCGTTCGTGGCGATGGCGGCGGCGGCCATGCAGACCTCACGCATCCGACTCGGCACCGGCGTGTGCGTGCCGACCAATCGCATCCCGCCGGTCACCGCCAACATGCTCGCGACTTTGAATGCGCTGGCGCCGGGGCGCATCGACTGGGGCGTCGGCACCGGCTTCTCGGCGCGGCGCGCGATGGGCCTCGGCGCCATCAGCGTCGATACCTTGAGTCGTCACCTGCGTGCCGTGCGTGGCCTGCTCGCGCGCGACACCGTCGAGTGGGACTTCGGCGCCGGGCGCCGCCGCAAGATTCGCTTCCTGAACCCTGAAGTGCCGCTGTTCAACACCACCGACCCGGTGCGCACGCATGTCGCGGCCATGGGCCCGCGCACGCGCGAACTCGCCGCCGAGCTCGGCTGCCACTGGATCACGCTGTTCATGTCGCAGGACCAGGTGCGCGCGGAAATGGCCGCCATGGACGCCGCGTACCGCGCTGCCGGCCGCGCGCCCGAGGATCATCGCAAGCTCGCCTTCACTTTCGGCGCGGTGTTGCGCGACGGGGAAAGCTGCGCGACGCCGCGCGTGCGCGCCCAGGCCGGGCCACTGGCGGCGATGGTGCTGCACAACCTCATGGAAGCCGATGCGGGCGACCTCGGCACGGGCAACGTCGAAGACGACGCGCTGGTCGCGGCCTATCGCGCCCTCTATCGCGACTACCAGCCGGCCGATGCCCGCTACCTGACCCTGCACCGCGGCCATGCCCTGTTCATGCGCCCGGAAGAAGACGCGGTGCTGCCGGCCGAATTCATTCGCAAATCGACCTTCACCGGCACCGTCAAGCAACTCGCCGAGCAGGTCAAAGGCATCGCCGACGCCGGCTACAGCGAAATCTCCTTCGTGGTGTTGCCGCAGTATCCCGATGCGGTGGAAGACTGGGCGCGCGTGATGGAAGCCGCGCGGGTCTGAATTCGGGCCGCTGTCGGCCAGCGCGCCACAAAAATTTAAGGTTTGCGCCGCGCGGCCGCTCTCCCCTGCTCAACGCACGCGGCCGCATCGCCGACGAGAGGAGCACAGCATGGCTACAGAACCTTACGGACACAGCGGAAACCAGGATTTGATCCAGCGTTTCCTCGGCCATTGTCACCGCAAGCATGTGCCGGCCAAGAGCACCATCATTCGCCAGGGCGATCCGTCGCGCGATCTGTTCTACGTCATCAGTGGCGCGGTATCGGTACGCATCGAGGACGAACAAGGTAACGAGCTGGTGCTCGCCTATCTCAATGCTGGCGAATTCTTCGGCGAAATCGGCCTGTTTGGTGACGACGTCAAGCGCAGCGCCGTGGTGCGCGCCAAGGTCGCCAGCGAAATCGCACAGATCAGCTACGAACGCCTGAAGTCGACGCCGACGCTGTTTCCCGATCTCCTGATGATCATCGCCGAACAGCTTGCCCATCGCCTGCGGCGCATGGATCAGAAAATCGGCGACCTCGCATTTCTCGATGTGGCGGGCCGCGTGGCGCGCACCCTGACCGAACTTTCCAAGGAACCAGGCGCCATCACCCATCCCGACGGCATGCTGGTACGCATCACCCGTCTCGAACTCGGCGACATCGTCGGCGCATCGCGCGAAATGGTCGGCCGTGTGCTGGTGGTGCTGGAGGAGCAGGGCCTCATCAGCGTCGATGGCAAGTCGGTGGTGGTGCTCGGCAAGCGGGAATTCAGCTCACCGCGCGTGCGCCCGACGGTTGTCAGCGCCACAGCGGGCCGCTGATAACCGGCGAGACTCGATTCCTGCGCCACTGCCCGCTATTCTGCGCGGGCACCAGGCGCGCTTAGACCCATTGAGCATGACGCTGCCAACATGGCTACCGGGTGCCTGGCATACGGATGGTGCTGTTCCCCAATTCAGGAGCACGGCATCCGTCAGGCGCCATGACCGCTTCCCCGCAATCAGCGCTGGTCTATTCCCTCGTCCGCATCGGTCTGGCCAAGACCCTGCTGGCAACCAAGGGCGGCGATCGCTATCTCGTGCATCGACTCGAGACCGACGGCGAGCGCCTCAAGCTCATCAAGCTCGGGGAACTGAAAGCGCTGGGCGCGCCCGTGATTGGCCGCGTCAGCCGCCCGGAATCGATACTGCGCCTGCCGTGGCACGAAACCCTGACGTTCTACGGCCGCTGGTACGACGAACTCTCGTCCGCCGATCGCAAATACTCACTGCGCATCAAGATCGCGCGCGCGCCGCTCGAGACCCTGCTCGAACAGGTGGCGCGCGACGATCGCTACGGCTTGGTCGGCACCTATTACTCGGTGTTTCGCACCATCATGGACGTGAAGCGGCGCATTCCGCTGATCCTGCTCGACAGCAACCTGGTGGATGACAGCAGCCTGCCGGTGATCCTGCCGAATGCCGGCGACGATAAAAGCTACCAGGAGATGGAGTCGCTGTTACGACTCATGTTGCGCATGGAAGAAGAAAAGGCGAGCGCGCGTTCGTTGTAGGTGCGAATTCATTCGCACATCGGCAGCGCGCTTGAGATGGCCGCGGGCGGCCGAGTGTCAGACTGATGTCTGACATTCGAATGTTGCCACTGATCGTCAAATCTTCGCGGCTTCCAACTCCCCGCCGCGAAACATCTCCACCAGCTTGAATTTCTGCAGCTTGCCCGAGGCGGTTGCCGGAATCGCCGGCAGCGCATACCACTGGCTCGGCACCTTGTGCCGCGCGAGTCGCGCCGCGACGTACGCGCGCAGCGCCTCGCCGCTCGCTTGCGCAGCGCTCTTGAAGCTCACCACCGCTCCGACCTGTTCACCCCAGTAGTCGTCGGGGAGACCGACCACCGCCACTTCGGCAACGGCGGGATGGGTGTAGAGCACTTCCTCGATTTCGCGCGGATAGATGTTCTCGCCGCCACGAATGATCATGTCCTTCAAGCGCCCGGTGACGCGGCAGAAACCGCGTGCATCCATGCTGCACAGGTCGCCCGTATGCAGCCAGCCATCGGCATCGATGGTGGCATTGGTGGCTTCCGGCATGTCGAAATAGCCCATCATCACCAGGAAGCCGCGCGTGCATAGTTCGCCCGGCGTATCGAGCGGCAGCGTCGCGCCGCTCGCAGGGTCGACTATCTTCACTTCGATTTGCGGTATCGGCTGACCGATGGTCTCGCTCTTGTCGACCGCGTTGTCGTGCGGGCGGGTGTGGGTGATGGCGGGCGAAGTCTCGGTCTGGCCATAACCGATGATAAGCGTCACGCCGAACTGCTCCTCGACCTGGCGCACCACTTCCATCGGTACGATGGTGGCGCCGGAGAACACCGTCTTGAGCGTCGCAAGATTGCGCGGCTTACGCGCCTGCGCGGCGAGCAGTGCAATCAGCATGGTCGGCACGCCGAAGGTGTACGTCACGCGCTCTTGCTCGATGAGGTCGAGCATGGATTCGGCATCGAAGGCCGCCGGCTGCACCAGGGTCGCGCCGATCTGCGCCATGCCGAGCACGTTGCCGACGCAGCCCGCGGTGTGGAACAGCGGCGCCACCGCGAGATTGATGGTGCTGCCGTCCAGCGCCTTGACCAGCGCCATGATGCGCGAGTTGTTGGTCACGCTGTAGTGATTGAGCAAGGCGCCCTTGGGCTGGCCGGTGGTGCCGGAAGTGTACTGAATCATGCACGGCTGGCGCGGATTGACCGTGGGCAAGGCCGCGCCCTTGTCATTGCTCGCGACGAAAGCATGCAACTCATCGAGACACACGACGGCGGCCAGCTGCGAGCCTTCATCGCGCACCGCCTCGTCGACTAGCGCGCGCATGTCGAGGCCACGATAGTCGCGCCCATGGAACACGCCGCGGGCGCGCGACTGGCGCAGCACATAGCCGAGTTCGTGGGCGCGATAGGCCGGGTTGACCGTCACCAGCACCATGCCGGCCAGCGCCAGGCCATATTGCACGATGACCCATTCGGGATTGTTGCCGGCCCACACCGCGATGTGGTCGCCAGGCTTGAAGACGTTCAGCAAGGCGCGCGCGCAGCACTCGGCTTCGTCGAGCAACGCGGCATAGGTCCAACGTCGACGACTCGCCGGTTCGGCCTGCCCTTCGACCAGCGCCACGCGCTCACCGTGAGCCGCCGCCGCGGCACGCAACACCTCACCACAGCTGGTTTCCAGCAGCGGCAGGTCGTCGGCGAGTGGCCAGTAGGATTCGGTGAGCAGCTTCATGTCGGCAGCTTGAGCACGTGCTTGGCGATGATGTTGCGCTGGATCTCGTTGCTGCCGGCATAGATGGGCGCCGGTCGCGCGTTATAGAAATGACTCAGCACGTCTATCTCGGTGCCGCCGAAACGCTGCGCGCCACGCACGCCGGCGGCGTCGCCGCCCGCCTCGAGGATCATTTCTGAGAGGCGCACATAGGTTTCGGTCGACCAGATCTTGAGCAGCGAGATATCGACGCCCGGTTCTTCGCCGCGCTTCAGCATGGCGGCGTAGTCGGCGTACAGCGCCTCGAGATCCAGCACATCGAGCGCGATGCGCGCCAGTGCGTCGACGAACACCGCGTCGTGCAGGCGGCCATCGGCCTGCGCCAGTTCGCGCAGTTGATGCAACGCGTGCTGACACAGCTTGGGACTGCCGACGAACAGGCGCTCGTGACCGAGCAGCGACTTGGCGATGGTCCAGCCTTGATTGAGCGCGCCGACCAGGTTGGCGCGCGGCACGCGCACGTTGTCGAGGAACACCTCGCAGAAATCGACGTGGCCGCCGAGATTGATGATGGGCCGCACCGTCACGCCCGGCTGCTGGAGATCTATCAGCAGAAAACTGATGCCAGCCTGGGGTTTGGCCTGCGGGTCGGTGCGCACCAGGCAATACATGTGTGTGGCATCCATGCCGTGGGTGGTCCAGGTCTTCTGACCGTTGACGATGAATTCATCGCCTTCCAGCACCGCGCTGGTCGCCAGCGACGCGAGATCGGAACCGGCATTCGGCTCCGAATAGCCTTGGCACCAGATCTCATCGCCGGAGAGCGCGTGGGCCAGGTAGCGCTCGCGCTGCGCTTGGTTGCCGTGCGCCTGCAGGATGGGTCCGATCATGACAATGCCTTGATCGGGCGCGCGCGCCACGCCCCAGCGCTCGAGCTCCTCGATGAAGATGATCATCTTGCTGGCGCCCAAGCCCATGCCGCCGTATTCCCGCGGCCACGCCGGCGCCGCCCAGCCGCGCGCCACGAGCGTCGCATGCCAGTCTTTGATCTCGGCCCAGCGCAACTGGCCGGGCGGATGGCGCAAAGTGGCCGGGTAGTTCGCCTCTATCCAGTGCCGCACGGTGCTGCGGAACAGACGGTCGTCGACTTCGTTCCAGTCGCCGCCGGGCGGCAGGTAGGCATCGGGTAGCGGCGCCGGCAGGGCCGCTTCATCGGCGCTCGCGCCGTGCAGCAGCGCCGGCATGCCGCGCAATTGTGTGATGGCGCCGCCGTGGCGCGCGCTCATCACGAGGCCGCGCTGTACATACAGCGAGACATCGCATTGTTCGGTGTAGCCGATGGCGCCATGCAGTTGTATCGCTTCACGCAGGACGCGCGTGACGGTGTCGCAGGCGCGTTGCCGCACACGCGCGCCGGCGAGTGCGCTGTCCTGCCCGGCATCGATGCTCGTCACGGCGGCGTCGAGCGCGGCGCGCGTCAGACGCACATGCATGAACATGTCGACGGCGCGATGCTGCAAGGCCTGAAAACTGCCGAGCGCACGACCGAACTGGCGGCGTGTGCGCAAATATTCCAGCGTGGTGTCGAGCAGCGCTTCACACAGGCCGAGCATGTAGGCGCTGCCGGCGACCGCGCCAAGAGCCAGGCTGCGCGCGACCGCCGCGGCGCTGATGGGCAGGCAGCTCTCGCAACGCAGCGCCTGGCAGCTGACGCGACCATCGCGCGTGTCATCGGCGAGGGTCACGGACTCGACCGTCAGGCCCGCGGCGTTGCGCGGCACCACGCACAGAAGCTCGCCCCCCTCACTGCGCGCGGGCATCAGCAGCACATCGGCGTCGGCCGCCAGCGGCACTTGCCCGAGCTCACCGTCGAGCAGCCAGGCATCGCCATCGCGGCGCGCCTGCACCGCACGCTGCCAGGCGGCGGGCGTGACTGGCGCGCTGTACACCGCCGCGCCGTCGAGCAGGGCCGCAAGATGCGCAGCGGCACCGTTGAGCGATGACAACAGGCTGGCTGCCATCACCGCGCTTTCGATGAACGGCTCGGCCGCCACCACGCGGCCGAGTTCGCGGCACACGCTCGCCACCGCCTGCGCGCCGAGGCCGACACCGCCTTGTGCTTCAGGCACTAGCAGGCCACACCAGCCAAGCTCCGCCATGTCGCGCCAGGCCTGGCGGTCGAAGGATTGCGACGCGCCGTGCAGGGCACGCAATCGACGCGGCTCGAGCGCGCGAGCGCAATAGTCGGCAACGCTGTCGCTCAGCAATTGCGCGTAATCCGGTTCGCCACCGGCGGCTGGGTTGGCATGGGTCATGGGCGGCAGCATAACCAGCAAGGCGAAATGCGCAATTGCGCTTGTGGGGAATTCTCGCGCAGGCGTGAAGGCCGCATCAGAGTGTGCGTGCGACGCTTGATCTTGGCCATTGAATCTTCCACCTTGCGGCGACCCGCAAACCTCACCCGCCGCCACCCGAGGACCCGCAAGTCATGGCTCCATCGCAACAGGACAGTGCGGTCCGGCAGGCAAGCCGCAGCAATCATGTGAGCGCGCTGGCGGTCGGCATCGTGCTGCTGCTGGGCGCCGGCTGGTATTACCTCTCCGCGCGCAGCGCCTCGGAGCATCTGGCCAGGAACAGTTTTCGCCAGCTGAACAATCTCGCCGACCAGGCCGATGCGGTGATGGTCAACTTTCCGCACCTGTTCAACTTCCTGCCGGTGGCGTCGACGGCGAGCGGCGCGGTGAGACGCAACGCACCGGACCCACAGGCCGATTGCACGCTGGCCGCACTGTCGGCCGAAGGCAGCGGACTGCCGCGCTATCTCGAGTGCCAGCTGCTGGCGAGCGGCGAGCGTGACGCCACACGCACCGCCGCCGCGCGTGAAGCGCTGGCCACCATCGCTCAAGTGCGCAAGGACCATCGGGATAATGAAATCCGCTATCGACGCTCGTTGCAGGGCAATCGCATGCTCGCCAGCCTCAGCATGCGCTGGGTCGATTTCAAGGACTCGCTGTGCAAGGGCAGCGAGGCCCGGCCCGAAGTGGCGGGCCCGCACTTTGACCTGACCGGCGCCGCCGGCCAGCGCGAGCTGGTGGTGACCGATTGCCCGGCCGACGGCAAGGAGCCGCTGCCGGCGCGTCGCCTGCCCAGCGCCCATCTGCCTTTCGGCGCGCTGTTCGACTCCGCCGGCCTCAATTTCGATTTCGACCAGTTCGCGGTGCTCGATGCCGAGGGCGGCCTCTTGTATCTGTCCACCGCGCGGCTCGGCAAAGGCCGTCACGATTTTGGCCGGCTGCCGGACACCAGTGAGTTCGCGCGCCTGTTGAAGCTCGACATCGACAAGATGCCGGCGCCGACGGCCGGCGCTGGCGCCAGCGCCGCCGGCGGCGGTGAACGCTACACGCGCATTTTGAAGCGTCGCTTCGGCGACACCGATTACACGGTGTTCGTGCAACCCCATGTGCCGGCCCTGCCGCCGGCCGCCCATGCCAGCGGCGCGGCGAGCTGGTACGTGGTGGGTCTGAAGGAAACCAGCCGCTTCAATGCCGAGCGCTTTCATGTCGGCCCGCTGCAATTCGCGCTGTTCAGCTTTGCGCTGCTGCTGGCCATCGCGGTGCTGCCGGCGGTGCGCCTGTTGTTCCTCGGGCGCGGCACCAGTTTGTCGCGCTTTGATTTCAGCGTGCTGGTGGTGAGCCTCGTCATCGCCACCGGCAGCGCGGTGATGCTCGGCCTGATAGTCAATTCCAGCACCAAGCTCGGCGTCGACACCGACGCCACGCTCGAACAACTGGCCGGCGATTTGAAGCGCGCGCTGGACAGCGAGTTGCGCGCCAAGGCGCAGGCCCTCGATAAAGCCGAAAGCACCATCATCGCCAGCTACCAGGCGTTGCCGGCGCCGCTCGCGGCACTGCTTGGCGAAGCGCGGGATCTCGAGCAACGCTCGCCGCTCTACCAGGCGCTGGCGGCGAACCATCCGGCCTTGCGTTTCGCGCCGGGACAGGAGCGCCTGTCGCGTGATGATGTGGCGGCCTTGCTGTACCTCGCCAGCGACGAGCCCTTGTATCGCGATGTGACGCGCGCCTTGCTGGCCAATCCAGCCTGGCTCACGGCCTTGCCCGACATCCTCACCCTGCAACGTCATGCCCATGCCTGGTACGACGGCCTGGTGGCGCTCGACGCGCACAACGTCGACCCGGCCTGTGCCAATCCGAGCACCTCCTACACGCTGACCGATCAAGCGCGCGACAGCAGTGCGCCGCGCGCCGCGGGCGACTATGCGCTGGCGTGGCTCATCGATGAAAACGGCGACCAGGTGTTTGGCCAGCTCAACAATCGCCGTGGCCAGCTGCGGCATCTGAATGTGCCAAGCCGCGAATATTTCAAACGCGCGCGCGACGGCCAGGTGTGGCATCCCGCCTGGGCCGGCCCGCAAGGCATCTACGTGGAGCGGGTGTGGTCGCGCAGTGAAGGGCGCAAGACCACCATCCTCGCGCGGCCGCTGGCGACCCAGACTGACAACATGCCGCCGGCGCTGCGCGCCTGCGGGCCGCGCGTGGCGGCGCTCATGACCAATATGCGCGCGCTGACCGCCGCCGTGCTGCCGGCCAACTACGGCTACGCGGTGATTGCCGATCAGAGTGGCGAGGTGTTGTTCCACGCCAATGACGAAGCGGCGCTGATCGAAAATTTCTACACCGAGACCAATAACGACAAAGCCCTGCTGGCGGCCACCGAGCACGATCAGGACGAACACTTCACGAGCTTCTACAGCGATGGCTGGATTCAGGGCTTCGTCACCGCCGTGCCGGGCATGCCGTGGTCGGTGGTCGTCTATCACGACAATGAGCTGTCGGCCTCGATCATTTTCGAAGCGGCAGTGCTGGCCTTCGTGCCGGTGCTGGCCATCGCGCTGCTGATCCTGCTCGGCATGGAGCTGCAGCATGCGCTTGGTTACACCATCGCCAATGCCTGGTGGCCGCATCCGGACAACGCCCTGCGCCATGCGCTGACCGCCGCCATCAGCATTGCCTATGCCATCGCGCTGTTTCGCAATCTGTCCAACCGCGATGGTCTGGCGCTGGTCACGCAGCCGCTGCTGATAGGCCCGGTGCTGTTTGCCTACCTGTCGTCGCTGTGGGCGGAAGCATCACTGCGTAAAGTGCTGCTGGTCGTGATCCCATTGGTGGCCTTGACCTGGGGCTTCATGCTCGATGGCGTCGAGTTCGCGATGCTGGCGCTGGCCCTGGCCGGCGTGATCCTGGCCTTGAGCCGCGTCGCCCGCATCGCGCAGATGCTCAGGCCCTACTTTCGCACCGTGCATGCCATCGCCGGCATCGGCCTGTTCACGGCGGTGGCCGGCGTGCCGGTGTTTGGTTTCTACCAGGATGCCGTCAGCTATTACCTCACCCGCGAAGCGGACTTCGCCAACGCCTGGACGCGCCATCAGGTGCGCACCCGCGGCAATGCGCTCAGCGAGTATTGCCAGACGCTGCGCGACGGCGACAAGCTGCCCGGCGAATGCGCGCCGCCGCCGCGCTATGACGAAAACATCGTCGCGCTGCGCCCGGCCAAGCCCTGCGCGGCCAACGCCACCGAGCCGCCCTGCGATTACCAGCCCAAGGATTCGTTCGCCTACGCCGCCGCCTTGATGCTGAAGCGCAACCTGGCGCCCTACTCGGACCAGAACGCCATGCTGCGGCCCTTGAGCGGCGCGCCGGGCCTCAACGCGCCGGTGCTGCGGCGGCCCGATGTGTCGCGCTATCTCGACTCGAGCGCGATGTTCCTGATCCTGGCCTGCACGTCGCTGTTCCTGGGTCTCGTGTCGTGGCTGACGTCGCGGCGCCTGTTTGGCCTGCAGGGCGCGGGCGCCTTCAGTTTCCTGCCGGCATGGCCGGTGGCGGCCGATGCGCACAACGAACGCCCGGCGCTGCAACTTCTGCAACGCCCAAGTCTGTTGGTCGGCTACTCACCGAGCGCGCCAGAACTCGCGGAGTGGGCCACGCACTGCGCGGTGCTGCCCTGGCATGCGCTGGACAACGCGGCCGACAGCGCCCGACCGCTGGTGGTGACGGGTCTCGAATTCGCGCTCAAAGAGATCGACGCGGCGCGCGCCGCGGCCTGTCGTGACGCCATCACGACACTGCTCGCGCGCGGCGCAATGGTGACCCTGGTCTGCGAAGTGCAGCCCGATTTTTTCATCCACGACGCGGTCGCCAACGGCATCGGTCATCTTGGCAGCGATGGCGCGGCGCAGTTCGCGTGGCTCGATCTCATCGACCGCTTCGAACGCCTGGGTGCGCCGCTACGCTGGGAAGGCGGCGCCACGCGCAGCGATGTCATCGACGATGAGCTGTCGACGTTTCCGGAACTCCAGATTCACGGCCCCGCCATCAAGCAGCGTGCACGGGATGCCGCGCGCCCGGTGCAATTGCTGGCGGTCATCTTCCGCGTCGCCGAGAGCGTCTACTTTCGCAAATGGAGTGCTTCGACCCTGCGCGAGCAAGCCGTGCTCTTGCAGCTCGTGCGCCGTGAGCTGGTCAATCCCGATCAGCACGATGTGCTGGAAAGCCTGTTGAACCGCGGACTCATCGTGCGCGAACCGCGCATCCGCATCGCCAGCCGCACCTTTCAGTGGTTTGTCGAAAACGTCGAGGTCTCGCGCGAGCTCGACCAGTTCAGCGTGCG
Source organism: Gammaproteobacteria bacterium (assembly GCA_020849475.1). GTDB lineage: Bacteria > Pseudomonadota > Gammaproteobacteria > JADJYF01. The sequence continues at coordinate 4,748 of JADLGE010000062.1, read as the reverse complement.
CTACCAGGACAGCCTGTGGCAGTCCATGCGCTGGCCGGTGATCATGGTGCTCGGCCTGTTCGCGCTGTTCCTGTTCCAGAGCGGCGACGACAAGATGCAGTGGGTGATCGCGTCGCTGGGTTCGGTCATCACCCTCGGCACGACGCTGCGGCAGTTGTGGAGTTTGATCAAAGATGGCGGCGCAGCCGCGCAGTGATTCGAATTGTGGGTCAGACTGAAGTCTGACCCACAGGTACAGATCGGGACGAATCGCTCTTACAGATTGCCTTTGTGCTGCACGCCGTCGACCGGCACCATCGCGCCCGACACCCAGCTCGCCTTGTCGGAGGACAGGAACACCACCGCGTTGGCGACTTCTTCCGGCTTGCCCATGCGGCCGAAAGGAATGCTGGCGACCACCATGTCGAAGAACGCCGGGTTGTCGCGTTTGACGTTTTCCCAGAAGCCGCCGGGGAAATTGATCGAGCCCGGCGCCACGCAGTTGACGCGGATGTTCTTGGGCGCGAGCTCCATGGCCATGCTCTTGGAATGGCTGATGAGACTGGCCTTGGCCGCGGCATAGGCAGCGACGCCCGGCAGGCTCGCTTCAAGGCCCGAGATGGAGCTTATGTGAATGACCGCGCCACCGCCCTGGGCTTCCAGCCACGGCACCACTTTCCAGGTCGCGCGCACGGCCGCCATCACGTCCACCGACAGGCTCGCCGCCCAGCCTTCCTCGGTGTCCATCACGCCAAAGCCCGAGGGATTGTTGACCAGCACGTCGACGCGGCCGAGCACCGCGTGGGCGTTGTCGAGAAAACCGGCGAGCGACGCGGCATCACCGACGTCGCAGCTCGATGCAAAGACCTTCACGCCGAGCCCCGCGAGTTCCGCGCGGGTCGCCTCCAATGCCTCGGCGCCGCGCGCGCAAATCGCGACATTGGCACCCTCGCGCGCAAATTCCAGCGCGATGGCGCGACCGATGCCCTTGCTGGCGCCGGTCACGATGACGCCCTTGCCCTTGAGTCCGAGATCCATGATTTCCCCCTGTGCGCGACCCGCGTCACGCGAAATGGTTTGAGTGGCTGGCCGCGCAACGCTGCGCGAAGAGCAGGCAAGATAGGGGGTGAAGGGGCGGCGGGCAAGAACATGAAGTCTTACAACACCAGGCTCGGACCGCCGTTGTTGGTCCAGTAGTCGTTGTCGTAATACTCGCGCCACTCGATGATCTTGCCGTTCTCGGTCAGCTCGAACATGCCGCACACCTTGAGCTCCATCTGCCAGGCGCCGCTGCCGTTCCAGTCCCACTGGTCGACGCGCTCGGTGATGACCTTGTTTTCGTGGCCGAAGCAATTGACGAGCTTGAACTCGACTTTCTTGGCCGGCGCGAAAATCGAGGCAATCATCTTGCGCACGTTTTCCTTGCCGCGAATTGCTTCCAGTGGCTGGTTCAAATAGCACATGTCTTCGGTGCACTGCGCCATGCAGGCGTCGACGTCGAGGTCGTCCCAGCCTTTCAGGAACGCGCGGACCACGCCGACATTGCGCGCAATCTTTTGTTCGTTGGTCATGATGTCCATAGTCTCCATCTCAAACTACGTGGCTGTGGTTGGGGGCTCAGTCGAGGTGCAGCGTCGGGCCGCCGTTCGCGAACCACATGCGATTGTCGAAATAATCACGCCAGCCGCAGATCTTGCCGTCGTCGTTCAAGTCGAACATGCCGATGCACGGCAGCTTCAAGCCCCAGCCACGGCCGTCGAAATCCCAGCAATCGAGACGCTCGGTGACGACCGTATTGCCGCGCCCGAAGCAGTTGCGCAGTTCCCAATGGCAGGCGCGCGTCAGCTTCATGATGCCGGCCACGATCTGGCGCACGTCACGCTGGCCGATGACGGGCGCCAGCGGCTGGTTGATGTAGACGATGTCATCCGACAGGCAGGCCATCGCGACATCGGGGTCGAGCGCCTCCCAGGCATCGACGAACATGCGCACCTTGAAATAATTGCGCGCGTTTTTTTCTTCTTCCGTCATGGGATCTCCCCCTGTTGCTGTGATGGTGGCCTGCGACTGGCTTGGTCAGGCGGGCGTGATTTCCTGGCAGCGGACTCATCGTGCCGCGCTTGCCATGGGCTGGCCGCGAAGCGGCAACCTTAGGTGCCGGGGAAGGTCTCGGAAAGAGACGCTACTGACAATGTCTGTTATTTTGATGACATGACAACCCGGCAGCACGAGCCCGTCGATGGATGCCAGCGCGATTGAAGACCTCTTGATGCCGGCCACCTATGGCCGTCATCTGGCGCGCCTGTTTCCGGTCGACAAGCTGCTGGCCGGCACCGGCCTGACCGCCGCCCATTTCGCCGAGCGCGACCGCCGCATCACCGTGCGCCAGGCGCTGCAATACATCAGCAACACCCTCACCCTCGCCGAGGCGCCGGACTGGTACATGGCCTGGGCCGGCAACATCGCCGAGCATTTCCACGGGCCGGTGAGCTTCGCGCTCATGAGTTCGCCGACGCTGGGCGATGGTCTCGATGCCTTCGTGCGCTACTTTCCGGCGCGCATCCCCTACATGCACATGCAGGGACGGCGCGACGGCGACGAATTCTACGCCGAGCTGTGCCCGCTCATCGATCTCGGCGCGGCGCGGCCGCTGCTGGTGGAAACACCGCTGCTGGTGTTGCAGCAATACCTGTCGACGGTTTATGGCGTCGACTTCAGCGCCGCGCGCATCGAGCTCGACTACCCGGCGCCCGGCTATGTCGCGAGCTACGCGCACTACTTCAAGGCGCCGCTGTCATTCAAGGCCGCGCGCAATGCGCTGGTCATGCCGCAGGCGTGGCGCGAGCTGCGCAATCTCGATTACCACGAGTCGACCTGGTCCCATGCGCTGCGCCAATGCGAAGCGCTGGCTTCGTCGCCCGAGCGCACCACGCTCGGCGAAGTGCGCAATCACCTGTGCCGCGCCTTCGAACTCGACGATCGACGGCGCGCGCTGCCGACCCTGGATGAAGTCGCCGCCGCCCTGCATCTCGCGCCGCGCACCTTGATTCGTCGTCTGCGCCATCTCGGCACCACCTATCAGGCCATCATGGATGAGTTCCTGCGCGCGCGCGCCGCCGAACTGCTGACCAATGACCGCATCAAGATTAAAGAAGTGGCGGCGGCGCTCGGCTTTCACAACCCCGCCAATTTCGGCAAGGCGTTCAAACGCTGGTATGGCGTTTCACCAGGTGGCTACCGCGCGCGTCACGACAGCGACGTGTTGTGATCAAGAACCTTCGCCGCGGGTCGCTAAGCACCTGCGGACGCTTAGCCCTCGCGCCTATATCCCTGCGAAATCTGCAGTAATAGCGCGACCTCGGTCTGATCTCGATCAGCGTATTGGCGCTTATCGCCCGCAATCGATGGCCGCGGCGTTAATCAGCTGTAAGTAATGTGCGCGTCGTCACGCGCCCGATTCGAACGCTTTCTATACTCGCCGCTCGAAGCACAGGCAGGATTTTTTCAATGACGAGTTCGCCAACAGGATTATTTGAAACATGCTGAGTCAGCGTCTTTGCGCATTGCTGTTGATGACGGCTGTCGCGAACGTGGCGGCCGATCCGCCCGATTGGGCGCCGGCCCATGGTCATCGTGAAAAGCATGGCCGCCATCACGATCGCGATGACGATCGTCATGAAGGCCGTCGCCGCGACAGCGTGGTGGTGGCACAACCGGTGGTGATAGAACAGCGCTACGGCGTCTTGAACGGGCATTGCAATCGCCAGGCGCTGGGCACGGTGCTGGGCGGCGTGGCCGGTGGCGTGGTAGGCAATCAGGTCAGTAACGGCGACCCGGCCGCGACCGCCATCGGCACCGTGGTCGGCGCCTTGCTCGGCAACGCCGCGGCGCAGTCTTTCGACCCCATCGATCGCGGCTGCTCACAACAGGTGTTGCAATACGCGCAGGATGGCCGCCCGGTGCAGTGGATCAATGGCGCCACGACCTATGTCATGACGCCGGCCGCGATCTTCCGCCAGGGCGACCGGCACTGTCGCAACTTCGTGATGGTGGTGCGCAGCGGCGGCCAGCAGTGGCAGGAAAACCGCCGCGCCTGTCGCGGTCCCGGCGACAGCTGGTATGTCGATAACTAACGGTTTGCGTGTTTAAGGAGAGCGTCATGAAAGCGAAATTCATAGGTCAATGCGTACTGGTGGCAAGCCTCACGGCCGTCGCGGGCTGCGGCACCACCACCCAGGATCGCGGCTTGAGCGGCGCCGGTATCGGTGCCAGCGCCGGCGCCATCATCGGCGCGGTGACCGGCTTGAGCGTGGTCGAAGGCGCGGTGCTCGGCGCGGTGGGCGGCGGCCTGACCGGCGCCCTGACCAAGCCCTCGCAGATCAACATGGGCGACCCGGCCTGGAAGAAATCCTCGACCGCGCAGAGCGCCCCTGCGGCCCAGACCGCGGCGGCCGCGCAGCAGGCCGTCGCCACCCAGCCCAGCCTCAACCAGGCGGTCTCCAATCTGCAATCCCAGCTCGCCGCGCGCGGCTATGACCCGGGCCCCATCGACGGCGTGATGGGCGAGCGCACGCGCCAGGCCATCCGCGCCTACCAGCGTGATCGCCAGATGCCGGTCGATGGACAGGTCAGCCAGGCGCTGGTGTCGAGTCTCGCTGCGAACTGAAACCCCGGTAGGTGCGAATGAATTCGCACCTACCCCCCTCTCCCCCACATCGCGTTAAACTTCGGCCACAGCCGCGGCGCGCTGCCGCGTTCCCGTTCAATTC
>JADLGE010000061.1 GCA_020849475.1 Gammaproteobacteria bacterium | reverse complement strand
GCGCTGGAAGGCGAGCTGCACCAGCGCCGTTTCGGCGATGCGGTGCGCCTCGAAGTGGCAAGCGAATGTCCGGCGCAGATGGCGTCCTTGCTGCGCCAGGAGTTCGATCTGCAGGACCCGGACATTTTCCAATGCAATGGCCCGGTCAATCTGACCCGCCTCATGGCGGTGTTCGACATGATCGAACGACCCGATCTCAAGTTTCCGTCTTTCGTTCCCGGTCGCCCGACGCGCCTGCCCCAGGGCAGCGACATGTTCGATGTGATTCGGCGCGGCGATCTGTTGCTGCACCATCCTTTCCAGTCCTTCGCGCCGGTCACCGATTTTCTCTACCAGGCCGCGCGCGACCCGGCGGTGCTGGTCATCCGCCAGACCCTGTACCGCACCGGGCCCGATTCACCGGTGGTGGAAGCCTTGCTGGAAGCCGCGCGCAAGGGCAAGGAGGTGACGGTCGTCATCGAGCTCAAGGCGCGCTTCGACGAAGAGGCCAACATCGAATTGGCCACGCGCCTGCAGGAAGCCGGCGCGCACGTGGTGTACGGCATCGTCGGCCACAAGACCCACGCCAAGATGATCCTGGTGGTGCGACGCGAGGGCAAACTGCTGCGACGCTACGTGCACCTCGGCACCGGCAACTACCATCCGCGCACCGCGCGCCTGTACACCGACTACGGCCTGTTCACCTGCGACAACACCATCGGCGTCGACGTGCAGAAGGTCTTCCACATGCTGACCGCGCCCGGTCGCGCCGGCAAATTGAAGAAGCTGCTGCAGTCGCCGTTCACCATGCACAGCACCATTCTCGAACTCATCGCGCGCGAAACGCGCCGCGCACGTTCGGGACTGCCGGCACGCATCATCGCCAAGATGAACGCGCTGTCGGAAGTACAGACGATCAACGCGCTGTATGAAGCATCGCAGGCGGGCGTCAAGATAGACCTCATCATCCGCGGCGTGTGTGCATTGCGCCCGGGTCTGCCAGGGCTATCGGAGAACATCCGCGTGCGCTCCATTGTCGGGCGCTTCCTGGAACATGCGCGGGTGTTCTACTTCCACAATGATGGTGATGACGAGATCTACCTTTCCAGCGCCGACTGGATGGGACGTAATTTCTTCAACCGCATCGAAACCTGCTTCCGGGTCGAAGACAAGCGCCTGCACCAGCGCATCCTGAAGGAATGCATCAACAATTATCTGGCCGACAACACCCGCGCCTGGCAGTTACGCAGTGACGGCACTTATGCGCGGGTCAAGCCCAATGCCGCCCACGTGCGCGACGCGCAGCAGACCTTGCTCGAGGATTTGTCGGGGAGCTGACTGATTGCACAGCATTGTGGGTCACGACTTCAGTCTGACCCACAAGTAAAGAAGACGGCCAGATTATTTGAACTTGAGCTTGATGTTGGCGGCCTTCAAATAGACCGCTTCCTGCTCGAGATCCGCACGCGTCAGTGCGTGCGCATCCAGCCAGCCAAACGCAAAGCGCAATTTCAGTGTGCCATTTTCGACGCTGACCTCGACCGGGCCCTGGGCTTCCTCGCTGCGGCGACGATGCAGAAGGCAGGCCAGGCGCAACAGCACGCCCAGGCGCAGCACGCGCGGCTGTTGCGCGACTGGCAGGCGTTGCCATTCCGCCAGCGGCACTTTGCGCCGGTGGCCACGCACCAGCGCCGCCAGACGCTGCTGTTCACCGGTGGCGAAGCCCGGCATGTCGAGATAGCTGAGCAGGTAGGCACCGTGCTTGTGGTACTGGCTGTGGGTGACCGAGAGGCCGATCTCATGCAGCAGCGATGCCCAGCGCAGCAGGCGCTCGTTGTCTTCGCCGGTGAGGCCCCACGGCTGCGCGACCTGGCGCAGTAATTCGACGGCGGTGTTCTCGACCCGCAGCGCCTGCGCGCGGTCGATGTGATAGCGCACCGCCAGTTCACCGACCGCGCGCTCGCGCACGTCTTCCTGGTGAATGCGCCCCAGCAGGTCGTAGAGCAGCCCTTCGCGGATGGCGCTGTCCGACACCCGCATGCGCGAAATGCCGAGCGCGTCGAAGATCGCACAGAGAATCGCCACGCCGCCAACGAATACCGCGCGCCGCTCTTCAGCGAGACCCGGCATGTTGAGTTTGTCGACGTGACCGGCGGCCAGCACCTGCTGCTTCACGCGTTCGAGTTCGGCGCTGGTGATGCCATCCAGGCCGCCACCCTGCTGACGCAGCACGTCACCGACCGACATGATGGTGCCCGACGCGCCAATGACAGACTGCCAGCCGATGCGGCGATAGCTGGTTTCGATCGGCTCGAGTTCCTGGCGTGCCGCGAGTTCGGCGGCCTTGAAGCGCGAGGCGCTGATCTGGCCGTCGCCGAAATAGCGCGCGCTATGGCTCACGCAGCCCATGTGCAGGCTTTCCATGTAGAGCGGGTCGAAGCGCCGTCCCAGGATGAACTCCGAGCTGCCGCCGCCGATATCGACCACCAGGCGCACATCGGCATCGTCATCGAGGCCGTGGGAGACACCAAGATAGATGAGGCGCGCTTCTTCGTGGCCGGTGATGACGTCGATGCGATGGCCGAGCGTCGCTTCGGCGCGAGCGAGGAAGCCCGCGGTGTTGCGCGCGTGACGCAGGGTGTTGGTGCCGACCACCCGCACCGCTTCCGGGGGCAGGCCGCGCAAGCGCTCGCCGAACTGCGCGAGACAGGCCATGGCCCGCTCGACCGCCGCCGGGTCGATCTGGTGGTCGGCGCCGAGGCCGGCGCCGAGCCGCACCGCGCTGCGCATGCGGTCGACGATGCGGAAATGATCGCCCGCCGTGTGGGCAACAATCATGTGAAAGCTGTTGGAGCCGAGATCGATCGCCGCGATGGTCGCTGGGCTGGCGTTACTCATGAATCGATCGTCGAATGGGGGGCAGGGGTGCGGGCGCGATTATACTTGGCCGCATTCAGCTGTATATGCGGAGCGCACAACCATGAGCGATGTTGAAATCAAACGTGTGACGCCACCCAGGGCGTGGCAAATCCTCAGCACCGACAGCCACGCGGTGCTGCTCGATGTACGCAGCAAGGTCGAGTTCGACTACGTCGGCCATCCGGCCGGGGCGTTGAACGTGATGTGGAAGGACTATCCGGAGTGGAAGGAGAATCCGAATTTCGTGGCCGAGGTCAAAGCGGCATTGAAGGCACACGGCGGCGACAGCAGCGACCGACCCATCCTCGCCATCTGCCGCAGTGGCGCCCGTTCGATGGGCGCCGCCAAGGCCTTGGCGGCGGCGGGCTACACCAATCTCACCAATGTCGAAGAAGGCTTTGAAGGCGACAAGGACGCGCACGGCCACCGCTGTTCGGTGGCGGGCTGGCGCTATCATCAACTGCCCTGGGAACAAACCTGACGTAATGCCCCGCACTGCCAGCATTGGCTGAACTGCGGCTCGAGCCGTTCGTGGCAGTCGGGGCAAGTCCATACTTCGCCCGGCGCCCCATCGTGGGGCAGGGCCTCGGCGATCAGGCGCCGCGCGCGCGGCGCATCGGCCTCGTCCAGCACCCACACCTGCGGCCAGCATTCGTTGACCGGCAGTTCACCGAGCGCGCCAGTCAGGTACTGATTGCGTAGCAGGCAGCGGATGCCGGCGCTCTCCAAGACTGAGAGCACGAGGCCCGCTGAGACCGGGTCGCTGCTGGTATAGACGCGCTGCACGGGCGATTCTTTGCCTTGAGACGGGAATTGATCAGTATAATGCCGGGTTTTTGCTCTGGCGGAACTCTCGACCCGCCACCAAGCCCCCCCCGCCCAGGAAAGCGCATGTCATCCCAGAACCTTCGCAATATCGCCATCGTCGCGCACGTCGACCACGGCAAAACCACCCTCGTCGACGAGCTTTTGAAGCAGTCCGGCACCCTCGACAGCCGCCGTCCGGACGCCGAGCGCGTGATGGACAGCAATGCCATCGAGCGCGAACGCGGCATCACCATCCTCGCCAAGAATACCTCGCTCATCTGGGGCGAGCATCGCATCAACGTCGTCGACACCCCTGGCCACGCCGATTTCGGTGGTGAGGTCGAGCGCATCCTGTCGATGGTCGATGCCGTGCTGCTGCTGGTCGATGCGGTCGACGGCCCCATGCCGCAAACGCGCTTCGTCACCCAGAAGGCCTTCGCGCAGGGCCTGAACGCGATGGTCGCCATCAATAAATGTGATCGTGAAGGCGCGCGTCCGCACTGGGTGCTGGATCAGACTTTCGAATTATTCGATCGCCTGGGCGCAACCGATTCACAGCTCGATTTCCCGGTGGTGTACTGCTCGGCCACGCAAGGCTGGGCGCGCCGCGAGCCCCATGGCCCCGAGCAGGACATGAAGGTGCTGTACGAAACCATCATCAAGCATGTCTCGCCGCCGCGCATCGATGGCGCCGATGGCCCGCTGCAGATGCAGATCTCCTCGCTCGACTATTCGAGCTATGTCGGCGCCATCGGCATCGGCCGCATCAATCGCGGTGTGTTGATGCCCTCGCAGAACGTCACCGTCATTGATCGCGATGGCAAAAGCCGTCGCGGCCGCGTGATGGAAGTGCTGGGCTTCCAGGGCTTGAAGCGCGAGCAACGCGAGCGCGCCGAGGCCGGCGACATCGTGTGCGTGACCGGCATCGAAGACCTGCGCATTTCCGACACCCTGTGCGATCCGGCGCAGCCGGAAGCCCTGCCGTCGCTGTCGGTCGACGAACCGACCGTCAGCATGACCTTCGAAGTCTCGGATTCGCCGTTCGCCGGCCGCGAAGGCAAATTCGTCACCAGCCGCCAGATCATCGAGCGCCTGGAACGCGAGCTCATTCATAACGTCGCGCTGCGCGTGGAAGACACCGGCGACCCGAAGTGCATGCTGGTGTCGGGCCGCGGCGAATTGCATCTGTCGATTCTCATCGAAAACATGCGCCGCGAAGGGTTTGCGTTCTGCGTCGGCCGCCCGCAGGTCATCGTCAAGAACGTCGATGGTCAGCCCCACGAGCCTTTCGAGCAGTTGATCATCGACGTGCCGTCGGAATACCAGGGCACGGTCATGGAACGTCTCGGTTCGCGTCGCGGCAATCTCATCAACATGCTGCCGGACTCCAACGGCCGCGTGCGTCTCGATTACGTGATCCCGGCGCGCGGCCTGATTGGCTTCCGCACCGAGTTTCTGACCGCGACCTCGGGCACCGGCATCATGACCCACAGCTTCGAGGAATTCCGCCCGGTCGCCGGCGGCGCCATCGCGCCGCGCAAGAACGGTGTCTTGATCTCGAACGGTGACGGCAAGGCGGTCGGCTTCTCGCTGTTCAACCTGCAGGAACGCGGCCGCATGATGGTCAAGCCCGGCGACGACATCTTCGAAGGCATGATTGTCGGCATCCATTCGCGCGACAACGATCTGGTGGTCAACGCCATGAAGGCCAAGCAGCTCACCAACGTGCGCGCCTCGGGCAATGACGAGAACATCATGCTGACGCCGCCGGTGCGCTTCGATCTGGAACAGGCGCTGGAGTTCATCGAGGACGACGAACTGGTGGAAGTCACGCCGCTCGCCATTCGCCTGCGCAAGCGTGAATTGAAGGAAGTCGACCGCAAGCGCACCTCGCGCCGCGCCGAGAGCACCAATCCCGAGAACGCTGCTTGATAGCACTCATTCAGCGCGTCACACACGCTGAAGTGGTAGTGGCCGGCGCGAGCGTCGGCCACATCGGCCGCGGCCTCCTGGCCTTCATCGGCGTCGAGCGCGGTGATGAACAGAAGCAGGCCGTGCGCCTACTCGAGCGCTTGCTTGATTACCGCGTGTTCGCGGATGCCGAGGGGCGCATGAACCTGTCCCTGCGCGACGTCGAGGGCGGCTTGTTGCTGGTGCCGCAGTTCACGCTTGCCGCCGACACCCACAAGGGCACCCGCCCGAGTTTCACGCCCGCCGCGCCGCCGGACCAGGGCCGCGCCTTGTTCGATTTCCTGCTCGCGCTCGCGCAAGACACCCATGCCGATGTCGCCAGCGGCCGCTTTGGCGCCGACATGCAGGTGTCGCTCACCAATGACGGGCCGGTGACGTTCTGGCTGGACGTGCCGCCGACGACGCCCGCGGTGAATTAAACCTGCGCGCGACGGCGGCCGATAGGCAGCCCTGGGGTGCAACCGCACTCCATGGACTGCCATTGCCGAGGAGCGCGCAACATGACCGACACCCCGCACAAATACCGGCTGCTGACCCGCAGCGACATGGACGGCCTGGTCTGCGCCGTATTGCTGAAGGAGCTCGGCATGCTGGGCGACATCGTCTTCCATCATCCGAAAGACGTGCAGGACGGCAAAGTCGAGGTCGGGCCCGACGACATTCTCACCAACCTGCCCTACGTCGCCGGTTGCGCGCTGTGTTTCGATCACCACGCCAGCGAGGCGTTGCGCAACCAGGGCCAGCCCACGCCCAACTACGTCTTGATGCCGGAAGCGAAGTCAGCCGCGCGCGTGGTGTATGACTATTACGGCGGCCGCGAGCGCTTCGAGCGTATCAGTGACGACATGATGACGGCGGTCGACAAGGCCGATTCAGCCGGCTTCTCGCGCCAGGACGTGCTCGAGCCCAAGGGTTGGGAACTGTTGTCGTTCTTGATGGATGCGCGCACCGGTCTCGGCCGCTTCCGCGATTTCCGCGTGTCCAACTACCAGTTGATGATGATGCTCATCGACTGCTGCCGCGATCTGGCCATCGACGACATCCTCGCGCTGCCCGACGTGCACGAGCGGGTCGAGCTCTATTTCCAGCAGCAGCAGGCCTTCGACGCCCAGCTCAAGCGCGTGGCCAAGGTGCATGACAACCTCGTGGTGCTGGATCTGCGCGGCGAAGAAATCATTCACGCCGGCAACCGCTTCATGATCTATGCGGCCTATCCCGAGTGCGATCTGTCGATGCACGTGATGTGGGGCCGCGAGCGTATGAACACCGTCTATACCGTCGGCAAATCCATCTTCGGGCCGCGCAGCGCGGTCGAGGTCGGTGAGCTCATGCTGCGTTACGGCGGCGGCGGCCACTCGGCGGCCGGCACCTGCCAGGGCCCGAACGAAACGGCCGAAATGATGAAGCAGACATTGATTCAGCAGTTGCTCGGCCTGTCGCGACGCCCGGCCGTGGCCGCCTAGGTCGCGCTTCGGTCACGGGCGCCGTCGCCTGCGACGCCCGGCGAGCCCCGCTTCGGTAATTGCGCTGGGTGGCTGGCGGTGCCAGTATCCGGCGCAAACCTCAAGGGGAGACACCATGGCACGCACTCGTTTCGGCGCGTTTCTCGCGCCCCACCATCCGATAGGCGAGAACCCGACGCTGCAATTCCAGCGTGATATTGCACTCGCCCAGCAGCTCGACAAACTCGGGTGCGACGAATTCTGGTGCGGCGAGCACCATTCCACCGGCTGGGAAGTGATCGCCTCGCCGGAACTGTTCCTGGCCGCCGTCGGCCAGTGCACGCACAACATCAAGCTCGGCACTGGCGTGGTGTCGCTGCCCTACCATCATCCGTTCAATGTCGCGCAGCGCATCGTGCAGCTCGATCATCAGACCAATGGTCGCGTGATCCTCGGCACCGGCCCAGGCGCGCTGCCGTCCGACGCCTATATGCTCGGCATCGACCCGCTCACCCAGCGTGACCGCCAGGACGAAGCGATGGGCGTGATTAAACGGCTGTTGGCCGGCGATGATCGCTTTTCCTACGAGTGCGACTGGTTCACCTTGAAGGATGCGCGCCTGCAGCTCCTGCCGGTGCAGGAAGAAGTGCCGATGGCGACCGCCTCGATGATCAGCCCGTCGGGCATGACGCTCGCCGGCAAGTACGGCTGCGGTGTGCTGTCCTTGGGTTCGATGTCGACCACCGGTCTCGCCGCACTGCCAACGCAGTGGAGCTTCGCCGAGGAATCAGCGAAGAAGCACGGCAACACCGTCGACCGCCGCAACTGGCGCGTGGTGATGTCCTGGCATATCGCCGAGACCCGCGAACAGGCGCGCGAGGAAGCCAAGCATGGCCTCATGCGCTGGCACAACGAATACATCGTCGACACCCTGATGCGGCCCGGCGAGAAGAAATACAACACCCCCGATGAAGCGGTCGATCACGTGGAGTCGATGGGTCTGGCCGGTGCGTCGGTCATCGGCACGCCCGACGACCTGGTCGCGTCCATCCGTCACATGCAGAAGATCACCGGCGGCTTCGGCACGGTGCTTGGCTTCGTGCACGACTGGGCCAACCACATCAACACCGCCAAGAGCTGGGATCTGGTGATGCGCTATGTGGTGCCGGAAGTGAACGGCATGCTCGATGCGTATCGCGCTTCGCGCCAGCATGTGATCGAGAACCGCGAGAGCTTCGAGCGCGCCGGTGAAGCTATCATGGCCAAGATCATGCAGAACGACCGCGCGGTGGCGGCACTGCACGAACCGCAGGGCACGGCCGCGATGTCGTCGCCGAACGCGCCTGACCTGAGCAAGTACCAGAACAAGTCGGCGGGCTGAGGCCCATGGCATTCAGGCGGCCCGCGCTTTACATCGGCCGCCTGAGCCTTCGCCGATGAAGCTGCTGCAGGACCGCGTCGCGACGCCGCTCGGCACCGTGCTGGTGGTGTCGGACGGCGAAAGTCTGCGGGCACTCGACTTCGAAGATTTTGAAGCGCGCATGCACAAGCTGCTGGCGCGCCATTACGGTGAAGTGGAATTGCTGCCGGGGCGCAACCCCGGTGGCGCGCGCCACGCGCTCGACGCCTACTTCGCCGGCGATTTCCACGCCCTCGACCGCTTTCCGGTCGCGACCAACGGCACCGCGTTTCAGCAATTGATCTGGCGCGAGTTGCGCGCAATCAGCGCTGGCACGACCTCGACTTACGGCGAGCTCGCGACCCGCATCGGCAATCCCGCCGCGTCACGCGCCGTCGGTCTCGCCAACGGCGCCAATCCCATCGCCATCGCCGTGCCCTGCCATCGCATGCTAGGCGCCAACGGCAATCTCACCGGCTATGCCGGCGGCCTGACGCGCAAGCGCTGGCTGTTACGGCATGAAGGGGCGTTCGTCGATTAAGCGCGCTTCGCCTCGTATACCTGCTCATCGGGCCGCACCATGCGCGCCGCGAAGTCATCGATGGTGTGCGGCCACTGCGTGACATTGCGGCCGGAGTCGGCGTTGTAATAGTTGCCGCAGTTGGCAGCCCATACGTCGACCGCCTTGATCTCCTGCTGCATCGACTCGTTGTACTGCTTTTCGGTTTCCGGCTTGAGATCGATATAGGCGAGCTGCTCGCGTTCGAGCCGTTTGATCTGCTTCATGATGTAGTCGACCTGGATCTCGAGCATCGAGATGATCGAGCCGTTGTTGGTGTTCGGGCCGTAGAGCATGAAGAGATTCGGGAAGCCGCTGGTGGTGATGCCAAGATAGGCCTGTGCGCCATCGCTCCAGGCATCATCCAGGCGCACGCCGCTGCGGCCCGTCACTTTGATCGCCGAAAGATACTTGGTGACCTTGAAGCCGGTGGCGAGGATCACGGTGTCGACTTCGCGTTCCTTGCCATCGGCCGTCACCACGCCTTGAGCAGTCAGGCGCTCGATTTTATCGGTCACGAGTTCCACCTGCGGCAGGTTGAACACCGGGTAATAGAGGTTCGAGAACAGCGGGCGCTTGCAGCCGAAGGGGTGGGTCGGCGTCAGCTTCCTGCGCAGCGCTTGGTCTTTCACCACCGCGATGTTGTCGAGCGCAAGCTGCGTGTACTCGGCCTGTTTGGCCGGATCGCTGAACAGGATGAACTCGTTCAGGTCCTTGTAGATCTGCGCGCGCAGTTCGTGGATGGCGTTCGGGTCGCTCTTGAGATTGGCCAGCACTTCGGACGAATAGGGCGCGTCGTCCTTGGGCGCGACCCAGTTGGCGGTGCGCTGGAAGATATGCAGCTTGCCGGTCTTGTGCGCGATTTCAGGAATGAACTGCACGGCGCTCGCGGCGCTGCCGATTACCGCCACGCGCTTGCCGGAAAGATCGTAGCTGTGATCCCAGCGCGCCGAATGGAACATCTTGCCGGCGAAAGCATCGAGCCCGTCGATGTTGGGCATTTCGAGTTCGTTGAACATGCCCATGCCCGACACCAGCACCGGCGCGCGGAACACCTGACCGTCGGCGGTCGACACTTCCCAACGGGCGTCCTTGTCGGACCAGCGCGCGGCGCGCACTTCGTGCTGAAAACGGATATAGGGCTTGATGGCGTACTTGGTCGCCACGAACTCCAGGTATTCGAGGATCTCCGCCTGGCCGGCATAGGGCCGCGTCCAGTCGCGCTTCAATTCGAAGGAATAGGAGTAGAGATGGGATTTGACGTCGCATTCGGCGCCCGGATAGCGGTTATGCCACCAGGTGCCACCCACGCCCGAGGCTTTCTCCAGCACCACGAAGTCCTCGATGCCGGCTTCCAGCAGCTTGATGGCGGTGCACATGCCGCCCGGGCCGGCGCCGATGATGATGATGCGGGTGTCGTGGTGCTGCGCGTTTGCCATCGTCGAAAAGTCTCCCCAAGTGGTGACGCTGAGCAGACGATGGTAGCAAGGGTGGCGGCGGCGCTTTAATTCCCCATTCGGCACGCGGCTTCGAAAAGCAGAACGGGGCCGCGAGGCCCCGTTGCTGCAGCCGGCGAAGGCGCGACGCCTCAGTCGCTGGCGAGCTCGGCGAGCAGCGCCGCGACATCCTCGCGGCTGCCGAGAATCACCGGCACGCGCGCATGCAGGGACTCGGGCTCATGGTCGAGTATCGAGCCCGTACCGGTGCTGCCGATGCCACCCGCCTGTTCGAGAATCATCGACATCGGGTTGGCTTCGTACATCAAGCGCAGCTTGCCCTTGGGCGCCTTGGCGGTCGGCGGGTAGAGGAAGATGCCGCCCTGCAACAGCACGCGGTGCACGTCGGCGACCATCGCGCCGGCATAGCGGCTGCCATAGCCGGACTTGCGGCAGGCGGCGAGGAAACGCTGGTAGCCGGCGGGGAAGGTGTCGAGGTTGGCTTCGTTGACCGAGTAAGTCTTGCCCTTGGCCGGCATGGCGATGCGCTCGGCGACGCGCAGGAAATTACCCACCGTCGGTTCCAGCACGAACATGTCGACGCCGTTGCCCAAGGTCATGACCAGCACCGTCGAGGGCCCGTACAGCACGTAGCCGGCGGCCCCCTGGCGGCGTCCGGCCTGCAGGCGGGTCTCTTCGCCAGCGGCCAGTTCATAGATGGAGAAAATGGTGCCGACCGCGCCGCCGACGTCGAGATTGGACGAGCCGTCCAGCGGGTCGAACAGCACTGCGTAGCGGCCGCCATGGGCCGGCAGGCCGTCGATGAGCATGAGTTCGTCGTTCTCTTCCGAGCCCAGCACCATCACGCCTTCGCGCGATTCGAGCTCGCGGATGAGCAGCTCATTGGCGATGACGTCCAGCGCCTGCTGCGCTTCGCCCTGCACGTTGACCTGCCCGACCGCGCCGAGCGCGCCGTCGAGGCCGGCGGTGCGCAGCCGCGCCGCGATGCCCTTGGCCGCGCTCGAGATGGCGGACACGATCCATGACAGCGAACGCACGGCGTCGTCACGCGAGGCGCGTTCGGCGGCGAGCAGGCAGCTTTGCAGGGACGGGGGATTGGGTTGCGAGCGCAGTTGAACGACGGCGGAAGCGGGCACGGCCATGGCGGGATCGTCTCCTTGAGCGAGTGGTTGTTCTGTCATGGCGGGCAATTGTGGCGATGCAAAATTAAATCTCCGTGAACCGTACTGCAAAACATGATTCTTTACGATTTCCGTAAGCTACGACCATGACCTGACTCAACGTTGCAGGTCGAGAACCGCATCGGCCATCCATTCGAGATCGTCGCGCCAGTCGACCGACGGGTCGAGCGCGGTCGAGGGACGCAGCACGAACTTGGAGAGGCCCGCGTCGAGATGGGCGGCGATGAGGGCGCGCAGCTTAGCCGTGCCGACCGCCACGATGTCGGTCAGATCGTGGTCTTCGCGCCGCGCACGCAACGCGCCGACTGCGGCCTCGGGCGGTGCGCTGCGCGCCACCGGAACGCTGATGCCGAAATGCTCGGGGTCGATATGGCGGCCGAGTTCGGCGGTGCGTCGTTCGATGGTCTCGCGCGCGAGCCGCGCCTCCTCGGGCTTCACCACCGAAGTCAGCCAGCCATCGGCGGCGCGCGCCACGCGTTCCAGCGCCAGCGGACCCTTGCCGCCCAGCCACACTTCCAAAGGCTGCTGCAGCGGTCGCGGTTCGAGCCTGAGCGCCTCGAAGTGCGCGCCGAGGCAGTCGCCGGTGACGGCCTCGCCGGCCCACCAGCGGCGCAGCATGGTGAGGATGCGCTCGAGTTCGGCGCCGCGGTCGCCCTGGCCATGGCCCAAGGCCAAGCGTTCCGGCGCCGTGCCGAGGCCGGGTACGAAGGACAGCAGCAGACGGCCGTTGGACAGCCGGTCGAGCTGCGCGAGCTGCTTGGCCAGCCACAGCGGATTGCGACCGAGAGGCACGATATTGGCGCCGAGTTTCAGGCGTCGCGTGCGCGCCGCGGCATAGGTCAGATGCAGCAAGGGATCACCCTGCGTACCGAGCGGAATGTCTGACAGCCACAGAGTGTCGAAGCCGAGGGCCTCGCAGCGTTCGAGGTAGGGCTCGAATGCCGCCTCGGTGAGCGCCGAGGCCGGCGGCGTGACCGCGAAACGAATTTTCTGTGCCTTGATCATCACCGTTCCTTATCGATGGCAGGGCGCGACTTCGACAAGCCCCGTGCAACGCGCCATAGTCCCGGCATGGCTGCGAACCGATTCCATGACGCCATCGTATCAGGCACATGAGCCCCGCCATGAAGCATCTATTGCTCGTCCATCATTCCCAGACCGGCAGCACCGCCGCGCTCGCCCAGGCGGTGTTGGACGGTGCGCGCGATGAAGCGATCAGCGGCGTCGAACTCAGGGTCGCCTCGCCGTTGTCGGCGGATGCCGAAGATCTGCGCTGGGCCGACGCCGTGATCCTCGGCACGCCGGAGAACTTCGGCTACATGTCGGGCGCCTTGAAATATTTCTTCGACCGCATCTATTACCCCTGTCTCGATCACACCCAGGGCCTGCCTTATGCACTCGTCATCAAGGCCGGCAACGACGGCAGTGGGGCGCTGACCAGCGTGCGTCGCATCGTCACCGGCCTGCGCTGGCGCGAAGTGCAGGCGCCGGTGATCGTGAGCGGTGAGGTCAACGCTGCGGGGCTGGCCGCATGCCGCGAGTTGGGCATGGCCATCGCCGCGGGCCTCGAAGCCGGTTTGTTCTGAAGGCCTTGACGCGCGGCGCGCGCCCTTGGCCGTAGAATGGCGCCATCATCAGGCAGCGAGAGCGCATTCCATGTCCCTCGAAAACACGGCACGTGTGCCGGCACCCGCGGCCGATGAATACAGCGGCGACCTGCGCAAGACCGCCATCGATCCGAATTTCTGGTATCCCTTGGCGCGCTCGCGCGATTTGAAGGCCGGCAAGATGCTGGCGGTGCGCTTCGCCGGCGAACCCATCGTGCTTGCCCGCACCCGCAGCGGCCAGTTACTCGCGCTTGAAGATCGCTGCGCCCATCGCCAAGTGCCGCTGCACGTCGGCGTGGTGGCCGACAATGCCATCCGCTGCGGCTACCACGGCTGGGAATACAACGCCGAAGGCCGCTGCGTGAGCGTGCCCTATCTCGATCGCTGCAGCATGAAGCCGAACAACGTGCGTCATTACCCGGTGCGCGAAGCCTATGGCCTGTTGTTCGTCTTTCCAGGCGATGCGACGCGCGCCGCCAGCACGGCGTTTCCCGCCATCGCCTCGGCCAGCGACCCGGCCTACAAGACCCGCTACCTCGATCGAGAGGTAGGCTGCCATTACTCGTTCATGCATGAAAACCTCATGGACATGAACCACCAGTTCCTGCACCGGCGTCTGATGGGCGGCATCAAGACGGTGTTTCTCGGCACGCGCCAGGGACCGAACTGGGTGGAGACCGATTACACCTTCCATCGCGCCAGCGGACGCCAGCCGCTGGGTGAAAAATTCATGCTCGGCACGCGCCCCGAGAGTCGCCCGGAAGAGCGCGACCTCATGACCATCCGCACCGAGTATCCCTACCAGACCTTGAAGTTCTGGACCGCCGGCAGCGAACACCCGGCGCTCGATCTATGGAATGTCTACATCCCGCTCGACAAGGATCAGCGCAGCAACCACACCTTCGGGCTCATGATGATCCGGCGGCCCGGCATGAAAGTGCTGCTCGACATCTTCTGGCCCTTCATCGTGTGGTTCACCAACGGCATCTTCGCCGAGGACCGCGTGATCTGTGAGCTGGAACAAGCCGCGTTCGACGCGCAGGGCGAGGACCGGAACCAGGAGATCTTTCCCGCCATCCGTAATTTGCGGAAAGTGCTGGCGGACAACGGCGTGGCGATGGGGTGAGGATGGCTCGCATGCGTTGCAGGTGCGAATTCATTCGCACATTCAATGGCGAGCCCTCGCGTCAACGACAGGCACGAATGTGCGAATGAATTCGCAGCTACGGCGTTACGCCCCGATTTCCAACCAATCCCTGGGCCGCAAGAAATCCGTGTACAGCTTCTCTTCCGCCGAGCCCGGCTCGGGCGTCCACGCGTAGCGCCATTTCACCAGCGGCGGCAGCGACATCAATATCGACTCGGTGCGCCCGCCGGTCTGCAGGCCGAACACCGTGCCGCGGTCGTAGACCAGATTGAATTCGACATAGCGTCCGCGGCGATAAAGCTGGAAGTCGCGCTCGCGCTCACCGTGCGGCACATCGCGGCGGCGTTCGACGACGGGACCGTAGGCTTTGAGATAGTGGTCGCCCACCGACTGCATGAAGGCGAAGCTCCTGGCGAAGCCCCATTCGTTCAAGTCATCGAAGAACAGGCCACCGACGCCGCGCTGCTCGCCGCGATGCTTGAGCACGAAGTAGTCGTCGCACCATTGCTTGTAGCGCGCGTAGACGTCCGGCCCGAAAGGCGCGCAGGCATCCCGCGCGCTGCGATGCCAGGCGACGGCGTCTTCCTCGAAGCCGTAGTAGGGCGTCAGGTCGAAGCCGCCGCCGAACCACCACACCGGCGCGGCATCGGGCGCCTCGGCAACGAACAGGCGCACATTGGCGTGGGAGGTCGGCACATAGGGATTGCGTGGATGCACCACCAGCGACACGCCCATGGCGCGGAAGCCGCGCCCCACCAGCTCCGGGCGCCGCGCGGTCGCGGCCGGTGGCAGGGTGCTGCCGCGCCCGTGGGAGAAATTGACGCCGGCCTGTTCGAACACCGCGCCCTGGGTCAGCACCCGCGTGCGGCCGCCGCCACCTTCGGCGCGCGTCCACAGGTCTTCCTGGAAACGCGCCTGACCATCCAGGCCCTCGAGGCCGGCGCAGATGCGGTCCTGCAAACCCTTAAGCCACTGCTCGACGCCGGCGATGGCGTCGTCATCTATCCTGTCGCTCATGCTGTCATCCTGCCGCGCCGTAGGCCAAGCGCGGTCGATTCTGTTAAGGTAGCCAGCGCCTACTTTCCATTTCTATCGAAGCTTTACCGATGACCGCTCGCACCGCCCGCATCTCGCGTGACACCAAGGAAACGCAGGTCACCGTCAGCGTCAACCTCGATGGCACGGGCCATGCGGCGCTGGCCACCGGCATTCCGTTTCTGGATCACATGCTCGACCAGGTCGTGCGGCACGGCCTCATCGATCTCGACATCAAGGCCAATGGCGATCTCGTCATTGACGCCCATCACACCGTCGAGGACATCGGCATCACGCTCGGCATGGCGGTGCAGAAGGCGCTCGGCGACAAGCGCGCCATTCGCCGTTACGGCCATGCCTATGTGCCGCTCGACGAAGCGCTGTCGCGGGTCGTCATCGATCTCTCGGGGCGTCCCGGTCTCGAATTCCATGTCGACTTTCCGCGCGCCCAGGTCGGCAATTTCGACGTCGACCTGTTCCACGAATTCTTTCAGGGTTTCGTCAACCACGCCATGTGCACCCTGCACGTCGACGGCCTGCGTGGACGCAACGCGCACCATATCATCGAAACCGTGTTCAAGGCCTTTGGCCGGGCGCTGCGCATGGCTGTCGAAGCCGACGCACGCATGGGCGACGCACTGCCGTCGACCAAGGGCGCACTTTAAAGACCCAAGCCGCGGGCCAGTTTCATGTCGACCGTCGCCGTCATCGATTACGGTAGTAGCAATCTGCGCTCGGTGGTGAAGGCGCTGGAGACCGTCGCCGGCGATCGCCACCAGGTGGTGGTGGCCGAAGACGCCGCCACCGTCGCCAATGCCGACCGCGTGGTATTCCCCGGCCAGGGCGCGATAGGCGACTGCATGACGCGCCTCGTCGATCACGGTTTGGTCGATGTGATCCGCGAATGCGCACGCACGCGGCCGTTCTTCGGCATCTGCCTGGGGTTGCAGTCGCTGGTCACCCACAGCGCCGAAGACGGTGGCACCGATTGTCTCAATCTTTTTCCCGGCGAAGTGCGACGCTTCCCTGACAACCCGCCGCCCGCCGCCGATGGCAGCCCGCGCAAGATTCCGCACATGGGCTGGAACCAGGTGAAGTGGACGCGCGCTCATCCCGTCACCCACGGCATTGCCAGCGACACGCGCTTCTATTTCGTGCACAGCTACTATGTGGTGCCGCAAGACCCGGCGCTGACGCTCGGCTATACCGATTACATTCAGCCGTTCACCGCGGCCTTGGCCAGTGGCTATGTGATCGCCACGCAGTTCCATCCCGAGAAGAGCGCGCATGCCGGCTTGAAGTTGCTGGAGAACTTCTTGTCCTGGAATCCAACGGCGGCTTAGCCCTCCCCCCTATTCGTAGACTTCCCTGCGCTCAAGCTGTGGCGCAGGCTTGGCGCTTCCAACCACCGTGGGGAGATGCGCCATGCAAGTGCCGACGCTAGCCGAATATTCACGCAAGTACGACTACCTGAAGTTCGAACGCGAGGACGGCATTCTGCAGCTGACCATGCATACCGGTGGCAGCGATCTCGAATGGGGTTTCGCGCCGCATCAGGAACTCGGTTACGCGTTTGCCGATATCGCCAGCGACCCCGACAACAAGGTCATCATCTTCACCGGCAGCGGCGACACCTTCATCCATCGCGAGGATCTGGGCGGTGGTGGCGTGACGGCCGAAGTGTGGGCCAGCCACGTGTTGCCCGATGCCAAGCGCCTGCTCATGAACCTGCTGGAAATCCAGGCGCCGATGATCGCGGCCGTGAATGGCCCGGCCACCGTGCACGCCGAACTGGCGCTGCTGTGCGACGTGGTGCTGGCCGCCGATCACGCGACGTTTCAAGACGCGCCCCATTACCCGAGCGGCCTCGTGCCCGGCGACGGTGTGCACGTGGTGTGGCCCATGCTGCTGGGCTTGAACCGTGGCCGCTATTTCTTGATGACCGGCCAGGAACTGTCGGCGCGCGAGGCGCAGGAGCTTGGCGTCGTCAATGAAGTGATGCCACAGGCCAGGCTGCTGCCACGCGCCTGGGAGCTGGCGCGCAAGATTCGTCAACGGCCGGCCGTCACCACGCGTTTGACGCGCGAAGCGATGCTCATGCAGGTCAAGCGCGCGATGCTGGAACAGCTGCCCTATGGTCTCGCGCTCGAAGGCCTCGCGGCCTGTGATTACTGGCCGACGGAATTTGCCAAGGAAAAACTGTGAGCATGATGACCGCGCCGCTCATTGCCGACGGCGCGACGTCGACACCATCATGCTGCGTTCCGTCACGGGGAGAATTGTCATGAGCAAGTGTTTGAAGCTGATGCCTAGCGTCGGCATGCTGGGCGCGCTGTTCGCCCACGGCGTGCTGGCCGACACCGCCGCCGACACCTCGACCATCATCACGCCCCTCATGGAAAAGCCGCTGGCGGCGCGCACGGCGGCCGTTGCCAGCATGGTGACGGTGGAATACGCGCCCGGTGCCGATACGCCGCCCCACAGCCATCCCGCCGATACTTTCGTTTACGTGCTGGAAGGCGCGATTGAAATGCAGGTGGCGGGCGGCGAGCTCAAAGTCCTGAAGGCGGGCGACACCTATTACGAACAACCAAGCGACAAACACATGGTCTCGCGCAACGCCAGCAAGACCGACAAGGCGCGCTTCCTGGTGATGTTCGTCAAGGACAAGGACGCACCGGTGCTGGTGCCCGAAACCGCCGCAACGCACCCCTGAGGAACCATCAGTGAACGAGCCCTGGCAACATCATCAACGTCACATCCACGGTTTTCGCATGCATTACGTGACAGCCGGCAGCGGCTATCCACTGGTGCTGCTGCACGGCTGGCCACAGAGCTGGTACGAATGGCGCAAGGTGATTCCGGCGCTGGCCGAGCACTACACGGTGATCGCACCGGACCTGCGTGGTCTCGGCGATTCCGAAAAGCCCATGAGCGGCTATGACAAGCGCACGCTCGCCAGTGACGTGCGTGAACTCGTGACGCAGCTCGGCTACGACAAGGTCGGCGTGGTCGGCCACGACTGGGGCGGCTCGGTGGCGTTCTATTTCGCTTACGACAACCGCGCGCTGGTCGAGCGCATGCTCATCCTCGACATGATTCCCGGCCTCATCAAGGCCGGCGACGCGTTCCCGCTGGAACTCGCGCTCAAGATCAACCACGTGTTCTTCCATGGCGGCAATCCCGACTGGGCGACCATGCTGGTCAGCCAGAATGTCGATGCCTACCTGCGCCGCTTTCTGACCACGCTCGACTTCAACTACAGCCCGGCGGTGTTCAGCGAGGAAGAAATTGCCGAGTACGTGCGCGTCAATTCCATTCCGGGTTCCATACGCGCCGGCTTTCAGTGGTATGCCACGGGGCTGCGTGAAGATGCCGTCAATCTCGCCAACGCCACGGACAAATTGACGATACCTGTAGCGGCTTACGGTGGTGCGAGTTTCTTAGGCGACGTGCGGCCGTTCTGGGCGCCTGTCGCGACCGAGCTCGAAGGCGGCGAGGTGCCGGAATGCGGGCACTTCATTCCCGAGGAGCAACCGCGGTTCGTGATAGACACGGCGCTGAAGTTCTTCGCGCCCTCGAAGCGCTGAGGCGGTCATGACCGAAGACTACGCCGCCATCGAACCGACGCGTGCCGAAGTCGACGCCCTGCCGGGCGCGACCCTGCTGGAGTTCGGCAGCCCGTTCTGCGGCCATTGCATGCGCGCCCAAGCCTTGCTGGCCGAAGCACTGCAGGCACACGCGCCCTTGCGTCACCTCAAGATTGCCGATGCGCGCGGGCGCCGGCTGGGGCGATCCTTCACCGTCAAGCTGTGGCCAACCTTGATCTTTCTGCGCGACGGCGTGGAAGTGGCGCGCGTGGTGCGACCGCAGGACGCGGCGGCGATTGCGGAAGGATTGGCGCGCGTCACGTCCTTGTAGGTGCGAATGAATTCACACATTCGAATGTCAGACTTCAGTCTGACACTCATCTTGGTGAATGACGCAGTTCAGCTAGCCTGCTCCCGCGCCACCGCGCGGTAACCGATATCGCGTCGGCAGAACATGCCGTCCCAACTGATCCTGTCGACACGTCGATAAGCCGCCGCCTGCGCGTCGCTGACGCGATTGCCCAGGCCCACCACGCACAACACGCGGCCGCCGTTGGTCACGCAGGTATCACCGACGGTCCTGGTGCCGGCGTGGAACACCTTGGTGTCGTGGTCATTGGCATCGAGGCCGTGAATCACGGCGCCCTTGGCGTAGTCATTCGGATAACCGCCGGCGGCCAGCACCACGCCAACCGTTGCACGGGTATCAAATTCCAGCGCAAGGTCGGCGCCGCGCCCTTCGAGCAGATCAAGACAGGCGCCAACGATGTCGGTCTGCAAACGCATCATGATGGGCTGCGTTTCCGGGTCGCCCATGCGGCAGTTGAATTCGAGTACGCGCGGTTTGCCGGTGTGGTCGATCATGACGCCGGCATAGAGAAAGCCCTGGTAAGGGCGACCGTCGACGCGCATGCCGACCAGCGTCGGCGCGATGATGGTGTCCATGATCAAGGCCGTCATCGCTTCGTCGACCACCGGCGCCGGCGAGTAGGCGCCCATGCCGCCGGTGTTGGGGCCGAGATCGCCGTCGTCACGCGCCTTGTGATCCTGCGATGAAGCAAACGGCACGGCGGTTTTGCCATCGGTCATGACGATGAAGCTCGCTTCCTCGCCGGCCAGGAACTCCTCGACCACGATGCGCGCGCCGGCAGCGCCGAAAGCATTGCCTTCCAACATGGCGCGCGCCGCATCGCGCGCTTCTTCATGGGAGCGCGCCACCACCACGCCCTTGCCGGCCGCAAGGCCGTCGGCCTTGACCACCACCGGCAGCGCGTGAGCATTGATATAGGCAAGCGCGGGCTCGAGCGCGGTGAAGACTTCGTAGGCCGCGGTTGGAATGCGATGGCGTTTCAGAAAATCCTTGGTGTAGGCCTTGGACGCTTCGAGAATCGCGCCTGCCTTGCGTGGACCGAAACATTTGAGCCCGGCGTCTTCGAAGGCATCAACCACACCGATGCTGAGCGGCGCTTCCGGGCCGACGATGGTCAGGCCAATGTCTTCGCGTTGCGCGAGGGCGAGAAGACCTGCGATGTCTTCCGCCGCCACATCGACATTGCGCACACGGGCTTCGAGCGCGGTGCCGGCATTGCCCGGCGCCACCAGCACTTCACTCACGCGCGACGACTGCGCACACTTCCAGGCCAGCGCGTGTTCGCGACCGCCGCCACCAATGATCAAGACCTTCATGTGTCGTCCTCGCGCGGCGCGCCGTGGCGCCGGCTCAATGGCGGAAATGGCGTTCGCCGGTGAAGACCATGGCCATGCCGTGTTCGTCGGCGGCGGCGATCACTTCGTTGTCGCGCATCGAACCGCCGGGTTGAATGACGGCGCGGATGCCGGCCGCGGCGGCCGCGTCGATGCCGTCGCGAAACGGGAAGAACGCGTCGGAAGCCATCACCGAACCGGCCACTTCCAGGCCTTCATCGGCGGCCTTGATGGCGGCGATGCGCGCGCTGTAGACGCGGCTCATCTGGCCGGCGCCGATGCCGATGGTGCGCTTGTCGCGCGCATAGACAATGGCATTGGATTTCACACAGGCCACCACCCGCCACGCGAACAGCAGGTCCTGCAATTCCTGCGCGGTCGGCGCGCGCTTGCTGACGGTCTTGAGGTCGGCGAGCGTCAAAAGCTGCGCGGCGACGTCGCGGTCCTGCACCAGCAGGCCGCCCATCACGCGCTTGTATTCGAGCTGGCGATGGGGCGCTTGCGGAAACGCGCCGACTTCGAGCACGCGGATATTGGTCTTCGGCTCCAGCACCGCGCGCGCATCGGCATCGACGCTGGGCGCGACGATCACTTCCACGAACTGGCGATCGACGATGAGCTTGGCGACCGCCGCGCTGAGCGGACGATTGAACGCGATGATGCCGCCAAACGCCGAGGTCGGGTCGGTCGCGTAGGCGAGTTCGTAAGCGGCTTCGATGTTGGCCGCCTCGGCCACGCCGCAAGGATTGGCATGTTTGACGATGCAGCACGCCGGCTCGAGATATGAACGCACGCAGTCGAGCGCGGCATCGGTATCGGCGATGTTGTTGTAGGACAGTTCCTTGCCCTGCAACTGCCGCATGGCGGCGAGGGTGCCGGGCGGCGTGAGGTCGTCGACATAGAAGGCCGCGGCCTGGTGCGGGTTTTCACCGTAGCGCAGGGTTTGCGACAGGCGGCCGTGAATGTGCAGATCCGTCGGAAAGGTCGGCGCTTCCCGGGCGCCGAGATAGGCGGCGATGGCGCTGTCGTAGGACGCGGTGTGGGCAAAGGCCTTGGCGGCGAGGCGGTAACGCGTGGCGTCGCCGATGCGGCCGTCGCGTTCGAGTTCTTCGAGCAGACCCGCGTAATCGACCGGGTCGCACACCACGCTCACGCGCACATGGTTCTTGGCCGCCGCGCGCAGCAGGCTCGGCCCGCCGATGTCGATGTTCTCTATCGCTTCGGCGAGCGCGCAATCGGGCTTGGCGATGGTCTCGCGAAACGGATAGAGATTGACGATGACGAAATCGATGTTGTCGATGTTGTGCGCGGCCAGCGCGGCGTCATCGACACCGGGGCGCGCGAGGATGCCGCCGTGGATGCGCGGATGCAGGGTCTTCACGCGCCCGTCCATCATTTCGGCCTGGCCAGTGTGGGTTGAAACATCCACCACCTCGATGCCGGCGTTGCGCAGCGCCGCGGCCGAGCCGCCGGTGGAAAGAATGCCGACGCCATGGCGCGTCAAACCGCGTGCGAGTTCGGTGAGGCCTTGTTTGTCTGAAACGCTTACCAGCGCCCAACGGCGTGCTGTCATGATTATTTGCCGAGTCCGTACTTGTTGAGCTTGGTGCGCAGGGTCGCGCGATTGATGCCCAGCACCTGGGCTGCCTTGGTGATGTTGCCGCGCGTTTCGCGCATCACGATTTCGAGCAGCGGCTTTTCCACCTGGGCGATGACGAGTTCGTAGAGTTCGGCCGCGGGCTGGCCGTTCAGATCTTCAAAGTAGCGCTGCAAGGACAAGCGCACCTGTTGCGCGAGCGGTTGCTCGACGACGTGGGCGGATGTGCGTGCGACATTCATGCGGCTTGCTCCCATGCCTTGTCCGCGGCGAGCGCCGTCAGCCACGTGAGTTGGGCCGGCGCCGTTTCGATGCGGTTGAATTCCATTTTCGAGTGCAACGAATCGCCGGCGGCGTCGAGGTACCAGCCGACATGCTTGCGTGCGATGCGCAGTCCCGCGTGCTCGCCATAGTGTGCGTGCAGGGCTTCGACATGTTCGTGCATCACCACCACGCGCGCTGCCATGCCCGGCGCCTGCCAGGAGAGACCGGCGCGCGCTGCCTTGATGGCGGCGAACAACCACGGATTGCCGTGCGCGGCGCGGCCGATCATGAGGCCGTCGGCGCCGGTCACCTGCAATACCAGCGCAGCCTGCGCCGGGCTCGTGATGTCGCCATTGGCGATCACGGGGATGCGCACCGCGCGCTTGATGGCGGCGATGGTCTGGTATTCGGCCGGCGCGCGATATGCGCAGGCGCGTGTGCGGCCATGCACCGTGAGCGCCTGGATGCCGGCGTTTTCGGCGAGCCCTGCGATGGTCACGCCATTGCGTTCGTCGGGACTCCAGCCGGTGCGGATTTTCAACGTGACCGGGATCGTCACAGCCTTGCACACCGCATCGAGAATGCTGGCGACCAGCGCCTCATCGCGCAGCAAGGCCGAGCCGGCGGCGCGGTTACATACTTTCTTGGCCGGACAGCCCATGTTGATGTCGACGATGTCGGCGCCGAGATCGGCGGCGCGACGCGCGGCGTCGGCCATCATGCGCGGTTCGCTGCCGGCGATTTGAATGACGCGCGGCGACGCTTCGCCGTCGAGGGCAAGTCGCGTGCGGGTCTTGTCGGTGTGCCACAGACGTTCGTCGCTGGTGACCATCTCGGCCACCGCGTAGTCGGCGCCGAAGCGACGACACAAAGCGCGGAATGGTTTATCGCTGACACCCGCCATGGGCGCCAGGATCACGGGATCAACGAATTGGTAAGGACCAATATTCACTGTGCGTCCGGCGACTGCGCTCACATCTGCGGTTGGCATTCGATGCGGGTGGAAGCGACAGCAAGGCCAGCACGCAGCAGTCTGCATGTCGACACGGGCAACCCCCTCGCAATGAGTTTCACGGTGCGGCGCATCTTGGCGCGCGCTCGTCACCGCGAGCGGCGATGATAGCCAGATTGAGGACGGCGAGAAAGAGTTGACGGGCGCTTATCGCGGCGCACCAGGATGGCCCACGGCGCGGCGCGCAAGGCGTGGCGTCGCCGCTACAAAAACGTGAACTCGAAGCTCACCGCATTGCTGGCCTTGCCCGCCAGCTCGAGCACGATGTACACCGGCCGCCCCGATGGCATGCCCTCGGCGATGTTGATGCTCTGGTCGAGATATTCGCCGGGCTGAAACTGTCGCGCCGACAGCACATTGCCCGCCGCGTCGCGCAGGCGCAGATCGATGACCGGATAGGGGCTCGGGGTCTTGGCATCGTTGACGATGGTGGCGTTGACCAGCAGCGCATCGCGGTAATTCGGATGCTCGCGTACATCGCGCGCCAGCAGGCGCACGCTGGTGCCATGCTCGCGACGTTCGAGACACGGCAGGCGCGCGCACAGGGCGTCAACCAGCAGCGCGGCTTGCGGCACCTTCGCGAGCAAGGGCTCGCGCTCGATGAACGCTACCTGCAAAGCCGCGAAGGCCGCCAGCAGCAGACCGAACAAGGCCCATAACGCACCCCGCCAGGGCGACGCTCGCGGCGCCGATTCAAGCGCCGCGAGGTCCTCGCGCAGCACCGACGGCACGTCATCTTCGGGGCGCGGTCCGGTATGGTCATCGTCGTCCGTGTGATCGAGGTTGAGCAGCGGCTCATCGTTGCGCGCGACAATCAGCGGCAGTGCGGGCGGCGCGTCGGCGGTGTCGACTTGGGCGGCGCGGTAGTTCGGATCGGTGTCGTCGCGCTCGTCGACCTCATCGTCATCCGGCAACTCATCGGCAGCCGCGCGCATGAGCGTTGCCGGCAGTGCTGACGTGGCGGACGGCGGCGCGGCGGCTTCGTCGTCCTGCGCGGAGAAATCGAAATCGGAAATATCGAGATCGTCGAGCTGCGTCGACACCGGACCGATGTCGAGACTGTCGACCGGCTGTTCCGGTGGCGGCAGTTCGATTTCGGCGGCGTGGGCGTCGACCTGCGGCAGCTCGTCGATGAGGTCCAATTCCCGCGGCGCGACAGGCCACGCTTCATGCGCGGCGGCGCCCGCGGCTTCGCTGGGCGTGGCGCCTGGCGCAGTGGCGAGGCTGACCGGCCGTGCGGCAGCGGTGGTGATGGACGGCAGCACGGCCGGCGCCCGCGCCGGCGCCACCGTCGGCGTGGCCGCAACGGCAACGAAGCGGAGAGGTGCAGCCGCTTGCGCTTCGGCAGCCGCTTGCGCTTCGGCAGCCGCTTGCGCTTCGGCGAGCGCGGGGTCTGCGACGCGTGGTGGAGCAGACTGCGGTGGGGCCGCGTCTTCCTCGATCAAGGACGACAACGCATTGAACACATGCTCACAGCGGCCGCAGGTCACCAGGCCATTGGCCACCGACAGCTGTTCGGCGCGCACACGGAACCAGGCGAAGCATTGCGGGCAGCGGGTCAGCACGGCGTGGATCTCAGCGACGGGTGCCGCATAGCAAAGCCCAGTCACCGCGTTCGCGCGGCGCGTCCATCACGAAGCTTCCCTCGTAGGCCGCGAGCACATGGGGCACCTGGGTGGTGAGCAGTCCGGACAGTGCAATGCGGCCGCCATGGGGCACGAGACGCGCGAAGCGTGGCGACAAGGCCAGCAGCGGCGCTTCGAGAATGTTGGCAATCAAGGCGTCGGCGGCCTGCTCGAGAAGGTTTTCAGGACGCCCGACGCGGATGCGATCGGCATAGCCATTCAATGCGATGTTCTCGCGCGCCACCACCAGCGCGTCGTCGTCGATGTCGACCGCGTCGATGTAACTTGCGCCGAAGCAGGCGGCGGCGAGCGCGAGGATGCCGGAGCCACAGCCGTAATCAATCACGCGCGCACCGGCCAGAGCTGCTTCGCCGGCCAGCCAGTCGAGACACAGCGCGGTGGTTTCATGGGTGCCGGTGCCGAAAGCGCGGCCCGGATCGAGTCGCAGCACATGACGCGCTTCGGGCGGTGGCTCACACCAGGTCGGGCACACCCATAGATCGTTGGCGAAACCTTGCGGCTGCCAGTGATCCTTCCACGAATCGGCCCAGCTCTGTTCGACGAGTTCAGCGAAGACCGGGTTGGCGTCGGGCCCGATGAAGGGCGCGAGTCGCTTGATGATGATGTCGCGGTTGGCGCTGGCCTCGAACAACGCCGTGACGGTGAACGTCTCCCACTCGCGGTCGGTGGGCACGCCCGGCTCACCGAACACTTCCGTATCCCCTTCGCTGGTGGTGATGGCGCTCGCGCCCAGCCCTTCCAGCACGCTTTCGAGTTTCGCGTAGTTGCGCGCCGGCGCGCGCAAACGTAATTCCACCCACTCGCTCATGGCGTGACTGCGTGCAACGCGGCGCGGCTGTTCAGACCAGCCCCAGCTTGCGTTCGAGGTAATGGATATCGGTGCCGCCGCCGATGAAGGCGGCATCGGCGACGAGATCGCGATGCAAGGGCACATTGGTCTCGATGCCTTCGATGACCATTTCCACGAGCGCGTTTTCCATGCGCTTCAAGGCCGCGCCGCGTGTTTCAGCGTGGCAGATCAGTTTTCCGATCAGAGAATCGTAATAAGGCGGCACGGTGTAGCCGGCATAGATGTGCGAGTCGACGCGCACACCGGGGCCACCGGGCGGATGGTAGACCGAGATGCGGCCCGGCGACGGCCGGAAGGTGTAGGCATCCTCGGCATTGATGCGGCACTCGATGGCATGGCCGATGGGTTTGATGTCTTCCTGGCGCACGGTGAGCTTTTCACCGGCCGCCACCATCAGCTGCCATTTCACCAGGTCGATGCCGGTGATCATTTCCGTCACCGGATGCTCGACCTGGATGCGGGTGTTCATTTCTATGAAATAGAACTCGCCGTTCTCATACAGGAACTCGAAGGTGCCGGCGCCGCGATAGCCAATCTTGCGACACGCGTCGGCGCACAGACCGCCCATGCGCGCGCGGGTCTCGGCATCGATGCCGGGCGCCGGCGCTTCTTCGATGATCTTCTGGTGACGGCGCTGCATCGAGCAGTCGCGTTCGCCGAGATGGATGACGTTGCCATGATTGTCGGCCAGCACCTGGAATTCGATATGGCGCGGATGCTCGAGAAATTTTTCGAGATAGACACTGTCGTTCTGAAACGCGCTCAAGGCTTCGCGCTTGGTCAGCGCAATGGCGTTACGCAGGCTGGCCTCGGTGTGCACCACGCGCATGCCGCGTCCACCACCACCGCCCGAGGCCTTGATGATGACGGGGTAACCAATCGCGCGCGCGAGCGCGATGTTGTCCTGCACGTCGTCGGTCAGGGGCCGACCCGAACCCGGCACGCAGGGCACGCCGGCTTCCTGCATGGCGCGAATGGCCGACAGCTTGTCGCCCATGAGGCGCATGGTCTCGGCGCGCGGACCGATGAACACGAAGCCGCTCTTTTCGACGCGCTCGGCGAAGTCGGCGTTCTCCGACAGAAAACCGTAGCCGGGGTGGATGGCGACCGCGTCCACCACTTCGGCGGCGGCGATCACGGCCGGGATATTGAGGTAGCTGTCGGCGGCGGCGGCCGGCCCGATGCACACCGATTCATCGGCGAGACGTACGTGTTTCAGATCGCGGTCAGCGGAAGAATGCACGGCGACGGTCTTGATGCCGAGATCCTTGCAGGCACGCAGCACGCGCAGCGCGATTTCGCCGCGATTGGCGATGACGACTTTATCGAACATGGGCGCTTCAGGAGATGACGAACAGCGGTTGTTCGTATTCGACCGGGTGGCCGTTGTCGGCCAGGATCGCGCTCACCACGCCGGACACTTCCGCTTCGATGGGATTCATGATCTTCATCGCTTCGATGATGCACAGGGTGTCGCCGACCTTGACCGTCGACCCGACCTTCACGAACGGTGCGCTGTCCGGCGACGGCGCCAGATAGAAAGTGCCGACCATCGGCGACTTGATGAGGTTGCCCGCCGGTTCAGGGGCAACCGCAACCGCCGCCGGCGCGGCGACGACGGCCGGAGCCGCCATCGGCGCCTGCATGGGCATGGCCATGGGCTGGTAAGCCATCACCGGCCCGCGGCTGATGCGCACCGATTCCTCGCCTTCCTTGATTTCGATTTCAGCGACGCCCGATTCCTCGAGCAGTTCGATGAGTTTTTTGACTTTTCTGATATCCACCTTGAGTCCTCTCGGCTGCGCGCGATGGCGCGGCTGCAATGCTTGAATCAACGAGTCGGCGCGCCGCTCATGGGCGCGCCAGGTAGTGGTCGGCGGCGCGCAGGGCGAGCTCGTAGCCCTGGATGCCGAGCCCGGTGATGACGCCGACCGCGATGTCCGACAGATAGGAATGCTGACGAAAGGCCTCCCGCGCGTGCACGTTGGAGATATGCACCTCGATGAACGGGATGGCGACGCCGAGCAGGGCATCGCGCAGGGCGACGCTGGTATGGGTATAGGCGCCGGGGTTGATGACGATGAAGCCGACCCCTTCGCCGCGCGCCGCGTGGATGCGATCGACCAGCGCGCCTTCGTGATTGTGCTGAAACGTGGCGAGTTCATGGCCCAGGGCGCGGGCGGCCTCGCCGCATTGGCGTTCCAGGTCGGGCAGGGTGGTGGCGCCGTAGACGCCGGGCTCACGCGTGCCCAGAAGATTCAGATTCGGACCATTGATGACCAGCAGTTTCGACACGCCGTGGCAACCTGACATCCCGCCAATCCGGGAGGCGCGAAGCTACCATACATAGCCGCGACTTGCGACCGCGTTTGCGGATTTTAGCGGCGAGTTGTGCCGCTACTTGCCGCTGGCCGCGGGCCCCGCGAGATACCCCTCGAGGGTCTTGGCGGCGTCTTCGGCATGCCACTCGCCCTGATGCATGGACAGCACCTTGCCGTCACGCCCGACCACCACCGTGAAGGGCAGCGCGCCTATCTGGTTGCCGAGTTCGGTCATGAAGCGCGCCACGTCCTGGTCGCCGAGCAGCACCGGGTAGTTGATGGTGTGTTCTTTCAGGAATGGCTCGACGGCGGCGACTTCGTCGAGCGCGATACCGACGAATTGCAGACCCTGGCCGCCGAGGCGTTGCTGCAGTTCGACGAAAGCCGGGATCTCTTTCAGGCACGGCGGGCACCAGGTGGCCCAGAAGTTGAGCACTACCAGCTTGCCCCGCCACTGCGAGAGTGGCTGGGACTTGCCCGCCACATCGGCGAACGACCAGTCGAACAGGGCGGTCGGCGCGCTTGGCTGCGCCAGCGTTTTGACCGGCGCGGCCAGCGCCTGGGCCCGTTCGAGCTGCGCGCGGGCGCTGTATTGATGCACGGCATAGCCAGCCGTCGCGGCCAGCACTGCGAGGGCCGCGAAGCCAAGATGAGCAGGTTTCATGGTCGAGTCGTGCCGAGTCGGTCCAGGTGTCCGTTGAATTCCGAGGCTTCGACGAAGCCCGTGACTCGATTGTTGCGCAGTTCCTGGCCATCGGTGAAGAACAGCACCGCCGGCGGACCAAAAAGACCGTAGTGCTCGAGCAACGCTTTGTCGTCGGCCGAGCCGGCCGTGACGTCGGCGCGCAGCAATTTCATGCCGGACAGGCGCGGCGCGACCTCTGCATGGGCGAAGGTCTGCTTTTCGAGGTGCTTACATTCAATGCACCAGTCGGCATAGAAATCGAGCATGACCGGCTGTCCGGCGCTGCGCGCACTGGCAATCTGCTGCTCGACGGCGGCCAGCGAATCGACCTTGACGAAGGACGCCTGCGAGGTGGTCGCGGCATTGGCGCGCGCGCCGGCCAGCGGCGCCAGGGGCTGCAGCGGATCTTCGCCACCGGCGGCCGCGCCGACCACCAGTGTCACGCCATACACCAGGCTGGCCACACCCAGGCCCTGGTTGAAGCGCTTCCAGCCGCTCGCGTGTTCGTGATGCCGTTCGAGCGCGCCGAGATACACCGCCGAGCCGATCAGCAGCAGCGCCCACAGCGCCAGCACCACCGGCCCCGGCAGGATGCGCGACAGGAACATGATGGCCACCCCCAGGAACACCACGCCGAACACACGCTTGATGTTTTCCATCCACGCGCCGACGCGCGGCAGCAGACCGCCGGCCGAGGTGCCGAGTGCAATCAGCGGCAGGCCCATGCCGATGCCGAGCGCGAACAGCGCACTGCCGCCGACCACCGCCGAGCCGGTCTGGCTGATGTAAGCCAAGGCGCCAGCCAAGGGCGGCGCCACGCACGGCCCGACGATGAGGGCCGACAGCGAGCCCATCACCGCGACACCGAGATAACTGCCGCCGCGCTGCGCACGGCTCATGCGGTCGAGGCGGGTTTGCAGGGCATTGGGCAATTGCAGTTCGTAGAAACCGAACATCGACAGCGACAGCGCCACGAACAGCGTGCTGAAGGCAATCAACACGGCGGGCTTCTGAAATGCTGCCTGCAGATTGTGGCCGAGCAGCCCGGCGGCGACGCCGGCCAGCGCATAGGTCGCGGCCATCGCCACCACGTAGACCGACGACAGCGCGAAGCCGCGCGAGGCGCTGACCGGCTGCTGCTGACCGATGATGATGCCGGACAGGATCGGCACCATCGGCAGTACGCACGGCGTGAACGCGAGCAGCACGCCCAGGCCCAGGAAGCTGACCAGGGTCAGCGCCAGCGAACGCTGCTTGAGTTCGGTGGTGATGCGATCGGCGGCGCCCTGCTCAGCGCCCGCGCTGGGCGCGTTGCCGCTGGTGTTCGTGGCGTTGCCGGCGGCGCTGCCCGGCGAGCCGCCTGCGCTGACCGGCGCGGCGCTGTCGGCCGCGGCCGTGAATGCGACTTTCTTTTTGATGGGCGGATAGCAGATGCCGTCCTCGGCGCAGCCCTGGTAGCGCACTTCCGCCTCGAACACGCCACCCGCCGCCGGGCGTGCGCTGACGGGTACGCTGAGCTCGGCCGCGTGCTTGAAGATTTTGACCGCGCCGAATTCGGGATCCTGCTTGGTCTCGCCGTCGGGGATGCGCGGCTCACCCAAAGTCAGGCCGGGCGTGGCGGGACTGACCTTGAACTTGTCGCGATACAGGTAATAGCCGGGCTGGATGTCCCAGCGCAGCACCAGGCTGCCATCGGCTGCGGTGCTTTCGGTCATGACGAAGGCCTGGTCGGGCGGCAGGAAATCACGCTGCCCGGCGAGCTTCTCGGGCTTGGCGATATTGTCGATTTCATCCAGCACGCCTGCCGGCGCGCCGCCGGCAAACAGCGCCAGCAGCAGCATCAACAGGGCGAAACGGCGTGACTTATCCATTGCAAATAGGCTTCCAACCCGGATGCGATAGGGACTGCTATCAGTTCCGGGAGTTCATAGGGGTGCTCGCTCAACCACAGTTGCTCGAGGGCGGCGTAGGCGGCGGTGGTGGTCTTGGCCACCAGCAGCAGTTCCTGGGTGCGCTCCAGCGCACCCTCCCACAGGTATACCGATTCCGCGCCGGGCAGCATAGTCACGCAGGCCGCGAGGCGCTGGGTGACGGCTGCTTCTGCGAGTCGAGTCGCAGTCTCCCGGTCAGGGACCGTGCACAGGACGACGATGGCAGTGGCGGGGATGGTCATCGCGCGCGACCTCGCGAGGGCTTGCTGCTATTGTAATCCGCCGCCCGACCCCCAGCTATTTGATCCATGCCTGTGTTCGTCATTCTGCTGCTGCTCTTCATCGGCCTGCCGATGGTCGAGATATACGTGCTCATCCAAGTCGGCCATGAAATAGGCGCACTGTGGACCATCGCCCTGTTGTTCGCCATCGCCGCCCTCGGCAGCGCGCTGTTGCGACTCGAGGGCCTGGCCACGCTGGCCAAGGTGCAGGCAGCGATGGCCCGCGGCGAATTGCCGGCCGAAGCCATCCTCGACGGCCTGGTGCTGTTGGTGGCAGGTGTTTTGATGGTGACGCCGGGCTTCGTCACCGACGTGTTCGCATTCCTGTTATTGCTGCCACCGGTGCGTCGGGCCGTCCGCCGCGCCCTGGGCGGCGGTCTCATGATGCGCATGCAAGGTCGCGCCGGCGGCGCAGCGCCGCCTTCGGGCCCGCAGGTGCTGGAAGGGGATTACCGGGTGGAACGCGATCCTTGAGGTCGGCCTACCTGTGAATGTCAGACTGAAGTCTGACCCACAAGGACTTGCCATGCTCTGTCGGTCAGACTTCAGTCTGACATTCCATGGCAATGATCAGCCCAACTCGCACAGCTTGGCGGCCGCCGCGCGCAGGGTGTCATCCTCCTTGCAGAAACAGAAGCGCACATAGCGCTGTGCCGGCGGTGACTGGTAGAACACCGACATCGGGATCGCCGCCACGCCGACTTCCTTGGTCAACCACTCCACCATCCGCATATCGTCGAGCGTCGATACCGCGCTGTATTCGGCGAGCTGGAAAAACGTGCCCGCGCTCGGCGTCATGCGAAAGCCCGAGCCGGCCATGGCGGCCAGGAACAGGTCGCGTTTGCGCTGGTAGAAAGTCGGCAGTTGCTCGAGATGCTCGGGATGGTGGGTCATGAAATCCGCCAGCGCATATTGCAACGGCGTGGCGGTGACGAAGGCCACGAACTGGTGCACGCGTTTGAATTCCGTCATCAAGACCGGTGGCGCCACGCAGTAGCCGGTCTTCCAGCCGGTCACGTGAAAGGTCTTGCCGAAAGAAAAGATGGCGTAGC
This sequence comes from Gammaproteobacteria bacterium, assembly GCA_020849475.1. Lineage (GTDB taxonomy): Bacteria > Pseudomonadota > Gammaproteobacteria > JADJYF01. Next base: position 28,336 of record JADLGE010000061.1, on the reverse strand, counting down.
TGCGCGCGGCCAGGCGTGGCTTGCGCAGCACGCTCCAATGGGGCTGCCCATCGAATACCAGGTGTTCATAGACCTCGTCGGCAATGACGATGAGGTCGTGCTGTTCGGCAATCTCCAGCAGCGCCTCAAGGTCATCCTCGTCCAGCACGCTGCCTGACGGATTGTGCGGCGAGTTGACCATGATCATGCGCGTGCGAGGCGTGATGGCGCTGCGCACCGCCTGCCAGTCGATACGATAAGCGGGCGCCGCCAGAATGAGATGCACCGGCACGCCGCCAGCGAGACGCACTGCCGGGTCGTAACAGTCATAGACCGGGTCGAACATGATGACTTCGTCGCCTGGCCGCACTACCGCGTGCACCGCGCAGAAAATGGCTTCGGTGGCCCCTGGCGTCACGGTGACCTGGGTGTCGGCGTCGATGCCGTGCGCGTAGAAGCGCTCGACCTTGGCCGCGACCGCGGCGCGCAGCGGCGCGATGCCGGCCAGCGGCGCGTACTGGTTGTGACCGTGGGTGGTGTACCAGGCCAGGCGCTCGGTGAGCGCCGCCGGACCGTCGTAATCGGGGTAGCCCTGCGACAGGTTGATGGCCTTATGGTCGGCCGCCATCTGCGACATGATGGTAAAGATGGTGGTGCCGACATCCGGCAATTTGCTTTCGAGGCGCGGCGTACTGCTCATGACGGTCTGTGATCGTTTGTTGGACAATGCCGCGGACGCTCTGACCGGCGGCGATTCGAGTGTTACCGGCGAGGCGCTTTTGATCAACCGCGACACACCTGGCACGAGGCCGACGGAATGAGGCTATGAACAAATTGGCAGCCGTGCCCGCAGTGCTGGCGGATGACAGCGCGCGCCTGCTCGAGCGCTTCACGGAAGCCGCCGGCGCAGCGACCTTGAAAGCGCTCGACGCCGACACCGTCGCGCGCCTCACCGCGGCCTTCGCCAAGAGTCTTTTCATCGCCGAATACGCAATCCGGTGTCCGCCTGCGATGCTGGCGCTGGTCGCCGCGCCGGACCTCGGCGAGGCACGCGATCGCGCCGCCTACGATGCGCTGCTCGATACGGCGCTGGCAGCGTGCACCGACACGGCGGCCGCCAAGGCCGCACTGCGTACGTTACGACGTGCCGAGATGGTGCGCATCGCGTGGCGCGATCTCGAACTCGGCGTGGACGTCGACACCATCATGGCGGAGCTGAGCGCCTTCGCCGACGCGGTGGTGACGCGCGCGGTGACGTTGGCGCAGAACGCGCTCGAAGCACGCTTCGGCCGCGCCTACGGCGACGATGGCGCGCCGCTGAGCCTGCTGGTGCTCGGCATGGGCAAGCTCGGTGGCGGCGAGCTCAACTTCTCCTCGGACATCGACCTCCTGTTCATCTACGAACAGGACGGCGAGACCCGCGGCGGCCGCAAGAACATCGAACACCAGGAATATTTCGATCGCGTCGGGCGCGAATTCATCGGCCTGTTGAACGACAAGACCGCCGACGGTTACGTGTTCCGTGTCGATATGCGGCTGCGCCCTTTCGGCGACAGTGGCCCTCTGACCAGCAGCCTCGCCGCCATCGAACACTACTATGCGCTGCATGGTCGCGACTGGGAGCGCTACGCCCTGATCAAGGCGCGCGCCCTGTGCGGCGATGAACGTTGCCGATTGGCGCTCGAAGGACTGGTGCGGCCATTCGTGTTTCGCCGCTATCTCGATTTCGGCGCGCTCGACGCGTTGCGCGAAATGAAGGCGCTGATCGACAGAGAAACCAGCAGCACCGCGCTCAACGACAACGTCAAACGCGGGCGCGGCGGCATCCGCGAGATCGAATTCACCGGCCAGTTGTTCCAGCTCACGCGCGGCGGCCGCGAAGCGCGTCTGCGTCAGCGCGCCTTGATGCCGACGCTGGCGGCGTGCGTGGAGCTCGGGCTGCTGGAGGCCGACGAAGTGGCGACCTTGAGCGCGAGCTATCGCTTCCTGCGCATGGTCGAACATCGCCTGCAGCAGGTGCGCGACGAACAGACCCACAGTCTGCCGCACGATGATAAAGAACGCGCGCGCATCGCCTTTGCCGCGGGCTTTGCCGATTGGGATGCGCTGCACTTTGAGCTCGACAGCCATCGACAGGCTACGCGCGCGTTGTTTGCCGCGCTGCTGAAGCCTGCCGGTGCGCCGGACGAAGAGGCGCCGAACACCGTCAATGCCTGGGACAGCCTGTGGCAGGAGGCCAACGAGGATGACCTCGTTGCGCGCCTGGCCACGCTCGGCCGCGCCGACGGCGCGCTGCTGGCCGAGGTAGTGCTCGGCCTCAAGGCGGAACGCTTCCAGTCGCGTTTGAGCCAGCATAGTCGTGCGCGTCTCGACCGCATCATGCCGACCTTGCTCGAATGGGCCTGCACGCGCGACATCAAGGACGAGACCTTGCAGCGCGTCGCGGCCTTGCTGCGTGCGGTTGCCGGTCGCAGCGTGTACCTGGCGTTTCTGGCCGACAACCCCGATGCACTGGCGCGCCTCATTGAACTGTTTGCCGCGAGCGCCTGGATTGCGCAGCAGATCACCCGCCATCCCCTGCTGCTCGACGAACTGCTGGATGCGCGCACCCTGTACTCACCACCCGACCAGTCACGCCTGCATGCGCTGCTGGCCGAACAACTGGGCGATGCGGACGACCTCGAAGTGGCGATGGAAACCTTGCGCACGTTCAAGAACAGCCAAGTGCTGCGCGTGGCGGCGAGTGATATCACCGGCCAGTTTCCGATTGCCGAGGTCAGCAACCAGCTCACCTATATCGCCGAGGCCTGCCTCGGCGCCGCGCTCAAGCTGGCGTGGCGCGATCTGGTGGCGCGCTATGGCGAACCGCGCTGCGGCGCGCAGGCGGCGCGGCGCACCGCGCACATCGCCATCATCGGTTACGGCAAGCTCGGTGGCTGGGAGTTGGGCTATGGCTCGGATCTCGATCTGGTGTTTTTACACGACAGCGACGGTGACGAGCAGCGCACCGACGGCGCGCGCGCGGTGGAGAACAACGTGTTCTTCAGCCGTCTCGTGCAACGCCTCATCCACATCCTTGCGACCGTCACACCGTCCGGCGCGACCTATGAAATCGATACGCGCCTGCGTCCGAGCGGCGCCGCCGGACAACTGGTCATCAACTGCGAGTCGTTTGCCGACTATCAGCTGCGCGAAGCCTGGGTATGGGAGCACCAGGCGCTGGTGCGCGCGCGCGCCATCGCCGGCGATACAAAGCTCGCCGCGCGCTTCGCCGAGATCCGCGCCACGGTGCTGGCGCGGCCCCGTGACGGCGCGACCCTGCGGCGCGACATCGTTGAAATGCGCGAGCGCATGGTCAAGGAACTCGACCGCGGCAATGCCACGCGCTTCGACTTGAAGCACGGGCCCGGAGGTATTACTGACATTGAATTTATGGTGCAATACGCCGTCCTCTGGTGGGCCGGCGCACATCCGCCGCTGCTTGCCTGGACCGACAACCTGCGACTCCTCGAGACTATCGCTGACCTGGGTTTGCTGCCGGCCCCGCTGTGCCGCGGCCTGCACGATGCCTACTTCGCCTATCGTGCCGAGCTGCACCGCTGCGCCTTGCAACAGATTGACGGGCTGGTCGATGCCCGGATGTTTCAAGCGCAGCGCCAGGAAGTCCGTGAGATCTGGAACACCGTCTTAAGTCCGCAAGCACACGCAGGAGAGAGCACATGAGTTACGCCGATCGCGATGGAGTGATCTGGATGGATGGCACGCTGGTGCCGTGGCGCGACGCCAACGTCCATGTATTGACCCACTCGCTGCATTACGGCGTCGGCGCGTTCGAGGGCATCCGTGCCTACAAGACCGCCAAGGGCACGGCTATCTTCCGCCTCGACGACCATGTGAAACGCTTCTTCGACACCTGCCACATTCTCGAGATGAAGATGCCCTTCACCCACGAGCAGATTGTCGAAGCCTGCGTGGCAAGCGTGCGCGAGAACAAGCTCGATACGGCGTACATCCGCCCGCTGGCTTTCTATGGCTCGGAAGGCATGGGCCTGCATGCGCAGAACCTGTCCACCCATGTGGCGGTGGCGGCGTGGTTCTGGGGCGCGTACCTCGGCGCCGATGCCTTGACCAAGGGCATCCGCATCAAGACTTCGTCCTACACCCGTCATCTCGTCAACAGCGTGATGGCGCATGCCAAGGCCTGCGGCAATTACATCAATTCGATCCTGGCCCTGCAGGAAGCGGCGCGCGACGGCTATGACGAAGCGCTGCTGCTCGATGCCGACGGCATGGTCGCCGAAGGCAGCGGTGAGAACATCTTCATCGTACGCCGGGGCAAACTCTACACGCCGTCGCTGACCTCGGTGCTGGAAGGCATCACGCGTGACACCGTCATGCAGATCGCGCGCGAGGAAGGCATCGAAGTGGAAGAGAAGCGCATCACCCGCGACGAGGTCTACATCGCCGACGAATGCTTCTTCACCGGCACCGCCGCCGAAGTCACGCCCATCCGTGAACTCGACAACCGCCAGATCGGCAAAGGCTCCATCGGCCCAGTCACGCAGAAGCTGCAGAGTATCTATCTCGATCTCGTCGAAGGCCGACGCAAGTGCCCGCCGGAGTGGCTGACGCTGGTCAAATGACGCGCGCCCGGCGCGCGGTTCGGCGATGAAGCGCGCGCTGGTGGTGTGGCAATGGACCGACGGCAAGCGCGGTCATGAACGCCAGTGCGAGGGCCTGCTCAAGGCTCTCGCCGACAGAATTCCCCTCGATCATCATCTGCTGCCGGTGCCCGACTCGCCGCTGACGCGGCTCGTCGACTACGTGCGCGGCGTGCTGCCGGCCTGGCGCCATCTGCCGGATCCCGATCTCGTGCTGGGCGCGGGACGTGCCTGCGCCTTGCCAATGCTGGCCACGCGTCGCGCCCGTGGCGGGCGCACCGTGTATCTCATGCGACCGCAGATGCCGTGCGCGTGTTTCGATTTGTGCATCGTGCCGCGTCACGATGGCGTGGCGCCCGGTCCGCATGTTGAGGTGAGTGAAGGGCCTCTCAACCCGATGCGCGCGCGCGGCGCACGCGATGAAGGCCTCGGCGTGGTGCTGCTGGGCGGACCGTCCACTCATCACGACTGGGACACACCGGCCGTCCTCGCGCAGCTGGCGCAGCTGCTGAGCACGAGTTCCGACATGCGCTGGCTGGTGAGCGATTCACGGCGCTCGCCGGCTGATCTCGTGAGCGCCATTGCCAACCTGCCGGGAAGCGAATTTCACAGCCATTGCGACACCACGACGGACTGGTTGCCAGAGCTACTGTCGCGCGCCGGCCAGGTGTGGGTGAGCGCCGACAGCGTGTCGATGATCTACGAAGCGCTGAGCGCGGGGGCGCGGGTCGGCATACTCGAGGTGCCGGCGCGGCGTGCGGATCGCATCACCGCGATTGCGCATGACCTGTGCGCGCGCGGCCTGGTGATGCGCGTGGCGAGCCGCTCGTCATCAACGGCGGCGCCACCGCAATTGCGTGAAGCCGAGCGCGTGGCGGATGTCATTCTCGCGCGCTGGCCGCTCGCCGAGTCGCTGACATGAGCCGTGCGCTCACGGTCATGCAGCTTTTGCCGCAGCTCGACGTCGGCGGCGTGGAGCGCGGCACCATCCAGATTGCGCAGGCGCTGGTCGCGGCCGGTCATCGCGCCTTGGTGGTCAGCGCCGGCGGCCAACTGGTGCCGGAACTCGAAGCCTGCGGCGCCGAACACGTGATGCTCGCCATCGGCGAGAAGCGATTGTCGACTTTGCGGCTGGTCGGCGCCTTGCGCGAAGTGATGCGCGCGCGCGGCGTTGACGTGGTGCATGCGCGGTCGCGTCTGCCGGCATGGATAGGTTATCTGGCGCTGCGCGGCATGGCGGTCGCGCAGCGGCCGGCGTGGGTGACGACGGTGCACGGGCCCTACAGCGTTAATCGCTATTCGCGCATCATGGTCAGCGGCACGCGCGTGATCGCCATTTCAGATTTCATCCGCGGCTATATCACCGGCAATTATCCGCAGGTGGACGCGCGACGCATCACGGTCATTCCGCGCGGTGTCGATCGCGCGCAATATCCTTTTGGCTTTGAGCCCGATGCCGCCTGGATGACGGCATGGCGTGCGCACTACGGCGCGCTGGACGGCCGTGCCTTGCTGATCCTGCCGGCGCGTCTGACGCGCTGGAAGGGCCAGCTCGATTTCATCGAAGTGGTGGCGCTGTTACGCCAGCGCGGTCTGGCCGTGCATGGTTTGATTGCCGGTGCTGCCCACCCGCGCAAGCGCGCGTTTGAGGACGAGCTGCGCGCGCGCGTTGCTGCGCTTGGCCTGCGCGATGACGTGAGCTTCCTGGGTCAGCGCAGCGACCTGCGCGAATTACTGGCGATATCCGCAATTGCCTGCTCCCTGACCACCGAGCCCGAGGCCTTTGGCCGTACCACCATCGAAGCCTTGAGTGTCGGTACACCGGTGGTGGGTTACGACTACGGCGGAACGTCGGAAATTTTGCGCCAATGTTTTCCGCAGGGACTGGTGCCGAAGGGCAATATCGAGGCCGCGGCGGACTGCATCGCCCGTCTGCTGACTGCGCCGCAAGCGGTGCCACGCGAGCATCCCTACACGGTTGAAGCGCTGCAGCGCGCGACTCTCAAGGTCTATGACCAGGTCGCGGCGAAAGGGCGGGAGTAGTCATAGCCGAAGTGATGGCGCAGACAGCGCTGCGTCGCCGCGGCAATAAAGGCCAGGTCGTCTTCGCTGTAGCGAGGCTGGGCTTCATCACCGCCCACGCGCACCGCGCCCGGCGGACGCTGGGGGTCGTCACGCGCCGCCATCGTGCTTTTATCTGACTGCGCGACGCCGTGCGCGAGGGCGGCGGCAGACAGTTCGAGGCCGAAATGCGCGGCGACGCGAGTGAGCGATGCAGTGGTCGCCGCCTGCAGATCTTCATAGCGCAGCACGGCGACGCGTTGCGGTGCGCGTACCGCGGCATCGCCCCACGCGTTCAGGAAACGCAGCGTCCACCACAGGTCGCTGTTGTAGGCCCTGCCGCGCACATCACCACGGACATAGGTGGAAAAATCAACGCCGTAACGCGCGCGCCATTTCACGTAATTCGACGCGAGTGAAGCGCGCAGGTCGCGCACCAGCACGACGTACTTCGGCAAGCCCAGGCGCTCTTGCATCGAGGCAAAGGTGAATAGCGGATGGGGCATGGAATGACTGCTCAAGAGACGTGGCAGTTGCGGATAGACAATCGCGTCCTTGGGGCCGCCAATGATGTCATTGGCGTGGTTGTAAGCCGGCGGCGGCGTACCGTGTTGGTAAGATAGGGCATTGGCCAACATGAACTTCAGCCAGTGCGTGCCGGACTGATGCATGCTCGCGATCTGTCCCACGCAATCGCGCTGGCTCAAGAGCGCGAAATTGCCGAGGCCGCGACGCCAGGCGTGAAAATGAAATCCGAGGATGTGGTCGAAAGTAAGGGTCATGAGCAAGATGCTGAAACAGAGGCTGACCGGGTGAGCAAGGTGCTGGTGATCAAGCTCGGTGCGCTCGGTGACGTAGTGATGGCGACACCCTTGCTCGATGCCATCGCCCGCCACCATGTCGACGCTGAACTCACCCTGCTGACCACGCCTGCGTTTGCACCCTTGTTCGCCGACTGGCCGCGCTACCGGGTGACAAGCTTTGCGCGCCGCGGCTGGCATAACAATATCGCCGTGCTGCGCTGGCTGCGCGCCATGCGTTTCGATCGCATCTACGACCTGCAGGCCAATGACCGCACTGCGCTGTGGTGCGCATTGTCCGGCACGCGCGAGCGCGTCGGCAACCATAATCGCTTTCCCTACACGCACCATCCCGACGAGGCCTGGCGCGGCCAGAGCCATATCTTCGAGCGTATGCGCGCGGTGCTGGCAAGCGCCGGCATCCAGGAGGTCGGCACGCGTCCGCTCTTGCCGTGCAATGACAGCGCACGCGAGAAAGTGGCGAGATGGTGTGCCGCGCATTTTGCCGTGGACGCGCGGCCGGTGCTGCTGCATGCGGGCGCCAGCCCCACGCGCCCCGAGAAGATCTGGCCGCACTTCTCAGCGCTTGCCGCGTGCTTGCTCAAGGATGGCATGGAGGTGGTGTGGCTGGGTGCAGAGCCCGACAGGGCGCGCAACGAAGCGTTTGCCCGTGTCGGCGGGGTGGATGCCACCGGTGTATTTTCGATACCGGAGTTGGCCGAGCTCGGCCGGTTTGCGCGTTGCGCCGTAACCAACGATTCCGGACCGATGCACGTGTTGTCAGCCGCCGGCATTCCGGTTTTCGGCTTGTTCGGGCCGAGCGATTGGCGACGCAATCATGCGCTTGGGCAAGCCGGGCACGTGATCGCCTGCGTTGATCACGACCCGCGTTACGCAGGGCAGCGCAGCGCTGACTGTCTCGCCGCGCTCAGCGTCGACGCGGTGTGGTCACGCTTGCTGGCCGCGGGCGTTCTCGGCGATGAGCGCAGCGTATAAATCGAGATAACGCGAGACCACCACTTCGGCGCTGTAGAACTGGCGAAAGCGCGTCAGCGCCTGCGCGGCCCTTGTCAGCGAATGGTCGTAATCGCCCAATGCTTCAGCCAGCGCGGCGCGCAAGGCATCGGCGTCATCGCGGGCCGCGAAGCACGCGCTGGTGTCATCGAGGATCTCGCGCGGACCGACCGTGGGCGTCGTGACTATCGGCACGCCGCACGCCATGGCTTCCAGCACCACGATGCCGAAGGGCTCGTCATGGGACGGCAGCGCGAATACGTGGGCGTCACCGAGAAAGCTCGCGATGTCGTTCACCCAGCCTGAGAAACTCACGTGTTCGGCGACGCCGAGTTGCGCGGCCTGGGTCTTGAGGTTTGTCGCTTCCGGACCATCGCCACCGATCACGAGACGGGCGTCGACGCCTTCGGCGCGTAGTCGCGCAAAGGCGCTGAGCAGCGCGGCGTAGCCTTTCTTGGGCACCAGCCTGCCAGCGCTTTTGATGATCCAGGGACGCGTCATGTTGCACGCGACGGAGACGACGCCTTGCAGGGCGGAGAAATTGGGGATGGGGTGGATACGCGCGGCGGGTACGCCCTGTGCGCGCAGATGCGCCGCTTGCGCCGCCGTGGTCGGCACCAGCGCGTCGATGTCACGGTAGTACTTGGCGTCGACGAGGTTATGGGTTTTGGCGACCGTGGGTAGTCCCAGCGCGTGCGCGGCATGACCGCCCAACAGTGCGGCGCGAGCGAGATGAGCCTGCACCAAGGCCGGTTTGAAGGCGGCAAGATGATGGCGTAGCGCGCGGCGCGCGAAGACATCCCAGTTGCCGTGACAACGCACCGCGACGCATTCGAGGTTCGCATGGCCTTTGAGCTGCGACAGGGCGACGCCTCGCGCATCGACCAGCGTCAGCACCTCGTGGCCGAGTGTTGCCAGAGCGCGTGAGATGTCTACGAAAAAGCGTTCGGCGCCACCGAAGCCGCGCGCCAGCATGATGTGCGCGATACGCATCAGCGCGCGCTCGTCTGCGCGAGCAGGGACTGCAACGCGGCCCATACGATAGCGGGCGCGAGCGCGGCCAGGTTTTCTTGCGGTGCAAGCACCGTCCGCACGTGATCGCCCCACGGGCGATAGCGATTCGGCTGACCGGGGCCGAAAACCGTCAAAGTCGGCGTATTCATCGCGGCGGCCATGTGCCCCAAACCCGAGTCGTTGCCGACAAATGCGCGCGCCCGCGCGAGCAAGGCGGCGGCCGTGCCGAGATCGGTTTGACCGGCCGTGTTGAGGGTGGGCAAAGAGGTGCCTGTCAGCGCGGCGATATCGTCGCGGTCCTGCGCTGAACCAAGCAGCATCACGCCGTCGAAATGTGGCGCGGCGAGGTGCAGGAGTTGGCGGTAATGTTCACGCGGCCACTTCTTGCCCGGCCAGTTGGCGCCGGGCGCCACCGCGAGCCAGTGATGTCCCGGCAAGCTGTCGAGCAGCCGCGCGGCGGCGTTGATGTTGTCCTGGGTGAGGTGAAGGCGGCAGGGCGGCGGAGCCAACTCGGCGAGCAGAGGCCGCAAGGCGGCGAAATGCTCTTCGACCGCATGACAGCCTTCGATGCGTTGATGAGGCTTGCGCAAGCACACATCCGCACGCAGCAGTCGACCGAGGATGGGGCTGCGCAAATCGACCACGACCAGATAACGGCGACGACGCAGTGCCTTCAGCAGCGCGGCGCGGTCGCGCCATCCAGCGCGTTTGTTATACAGAAATATTTCGCCTGCGTAGGGCGCGGACGCCAGCAAGGATGCAGAGCGGGCGTCAGCAAAAATGTCGATACGGGTGTTGGGATAGGCCAGCGCAAGGGCCTCGAACAGCGGCGTGGTCATCACCACGTCGCCGATATTGCTCAAGGTGATTACCAACAGGCGGCGCGGCTCGTGCGAGTTGGTGCGCATTATTTTCCGATGCAGAAGCGCGAGAAAATCTCGCCCAACAGGGCTTCACTGCCACCGCCGCCGATGATGGAATGCAATGCATCGGCGGCGCGGCGTAATCCCTCGGCAGTCAGTTCCGGTGCATTGCGGGCAAGGTCGAGATCGAGCGGGGCGAGTTCGCCGAGGGCGAGCTCGAGCGCGGCGATATGACGCGCGCGCGCTACGAATTCGTTTTCGCTGGTGGCCTCGATACCAAGCAAATCACCCAAAGTTTCGGTGAGCAAATCAAGACCGTGGCCTTCGCGGGCGGAAACGAACAGATGCTCGGCATCGTCAGCTCGGGTGCGCTGCGGCTGCAAGCCGTGGGCATCGATTTTGTTGTGCACAACGAGCACACGGGCGTCTGCCGGTTGTGCTTGGCCGAGGCGGGCAAACAGATCTGGCGCTGCCAGTAGTTCAGCCTGGTCCGTCATGAGGATGATGAGGTCGGCGGAGTTCATCACCTCGTTGGCGCGCCGTATGCCTTCCTGTTCGATAACGTCGTGGGTGTCACGCAGGCCCGCAGTGTCACACAGGCGCACGGGTACGTCGCATATCAAAGTATCGACTTCAATGACATCGCGGGTGGTGCCGGGCACAGCGCTGACGATGGCTTTGTCCGCGCGCGCGAGACGATTGAGCAAGGTTGACTTGCCGACATTGGGCGCGCCGACGATGGCAACCGTCGCGCCACTGCTCAGCGTTGCGCCATGGTGAGCGGAAGCGAGCAGTTCTTTAAGCTGGTCGCGCAGCCGTTCGATATGAGGGTGTTGGGCCGCGGCCAAGGCATCGCCGGGAATATCGTCGGGAAAATCGATAGCGCCTTCGAAAGCGACCCGACAGCGTGTCACGCTTTCAACCATTGCAAGGATGTGAGCGGAGAACTCACCTTTGAGCGTGCGCAGGGCTGAACGCGCCGCGCGAATGGAGCGGCTTTCAATCAGGTCGGCGACCGCTTCAGCCTGTGCGAGGTCGAGCTTGCCGTGACGAAATGCGCGTTCGGAGAATTCCCCGGGCCGGGCCAACCGTGCGCCCAACTTACACATTGTTTGCAATAAAGCCTGCAGGACCACGGGGTTGCCGTGGCCGTGAAGTTCGCACACGTGTTCGCCGGTGTAGGACGCCGGTGCTGGAAAATAAAGTAGCAAACCGGCGTCGAGTATTTCGCCGTCCGGGCTGTGAAAAGCGCGGAAGCTGGCGTGGCGGGCGGGAGGCAAGGTTCCGGTCAGTGCCTCGACCAGACTCGGCACGCCAGGCCCGGAGGCGCGCACCACGCCCAGGGCGCCGCGCCCCTGGGCCGTGGCAATGGCGGCGATGGTTTCAGTCGCCGTCATGGGCGATGGCGTCAGGCGCCTTTGGCCTCGATCGCGCGCGTGATGTGCCACTGCTGTGCAATGGACAGCATGTTGTTCACAAACCAGTACAGCACGAGGCCGGACGGGAAAAACGCGAAGAAAGCCGTGAACATGATAGGCATGACCTGCATGACTTTGGCCTGCATCGGGTCAATCGGAGCGGGATTCAGTTTTTGCTGGCCCCACATGCTTAAGCCCATCAACAAGGGCAGCACGAAGAAGGGGTCTTTTTCCGACAAATCGTGCACCCACAATATGAAGGGCGCCTGGCGCATCTCTACGCTTTCGAGCAGCACCCAGTACAGTGCGATGAATACGGGGATTTGGATGAGGATCGGCAGGCAGCCGCCGAGAGGATTGATTTTCTCGTCCTTGTACAGCTTCATCATGGCCTGATTGAGCTGCGCGCGATCGGTGCCGAAACGCTCGCGCAAAGCCAGCATGCGCGGCTGCACGCGGCGCATGTTAGCCATTGAGCGGTAGCCTGCCGCTGAGAGCGGAAAGAACAGCAGTTTGAGTAACAAGGTCACTAGGATGATGGCGTAACCCCAATTGCCGGTAACGTCGTGTATCGCGCGCAAGGTCATGAACAGCGGTTTGGCGATGAACCACAACGAGCCGAAGTCGACACTGAGTTCAAGCCCCGGAGCAATGTCGGAAACGATGTCGTGACGCTTCGGACCGATGTACACGCGACTGGTCAGAGTCTCTTTGCCCGCTGGGGCGACGTTGATCTCCGGGCCTTGGAAGCCGACGAGATAGTGACTGTCGTCGAGAACCTTGGAATAGAAATTGTAGGGGCCTTGTGCGGGCGGAATGAGCGCGGTGACGAAGTAGTGCTGGATGATGCCGACCCATGCCCCTTCCGCAGAAACGGCGATGGGTTTGTCTTTCAGATCGTCGAATTTGAATTTGGCGAATCGCTTTTCAGGCGTCGACAGTGCGGGCCCGGTGAACGTGTAAACCATTCCACGGCGTGATGATTCGTTGTTGCGCTTGAGTTGCTCATAGAGATGAGCGCGCACGGACTCGCCGCCGTTGTTCTGCACTTCATGTTCGATGGTGATGGCGTAGCTGCCACGTGTGAGGATGATGCGCTTCTCCACCGTCACCCCGGCGGGCGTGGTCCAACGCATGGGGACGACGACTTTATCGGCGCCATCAGCCAACGCATACGATGTGGCGTCAGCGCTATAGATACTGTGGTGGGTCGGCAGGCCATCGGATCCTGTCAAACCGCTTTCCTGAATAAATACGCGGTCAGCATCGGTGCCAAGCAATTCGACAGGCGGCGCGCCGGCGTTGCTGCTGGTCGGATACCCAAGGAGCTTCACGCTTTCAAGCGTACCGCCGGCGGTCGAGATCTTGAGTTCAAAGAGGTCGCTCTTTGCGGTGATTATGGTGGCCGCAGCGCTCGCGGGGCGGGCGTTATCGTCGGGAACTGCCGTGGCTTGAGCGACGGTGTTGGTCGGGGCGGGCGATTGCGGGGGTGCTCCTTCGGCCGCTGCACGAGCGTCGGTGGGGCTGGTTACGACTGGAGCGGGTCCGTAGTCCTTTTGCCATGCTTCCCAAAGTTGAAAGCCGGTAAAAGTCAGCGCCACGATGAGCAGCAAGCGTAGATGTTCCATGATTTCGGAGGAGTCTTTTTTATCGTTTGCGTGGCATGGACGGATTCGGCGGCTTTATGTTCAATTTGCCGAATGCGCGTGTAACGCTGGTACGCAACTCATCCCCATCTATCGTCGCGGCGAGCGGTTTGAGCAACACGAAGATATCCAGGGAAGGCAGGTTCCGGCTCAGGTCGCGGAAGAGTTCACGCAATAACCGTTTGAGCTGATTGCGGCGGGTCGCCTTACGAGCAACACGCTTGCTTACCGCCAATCCGAGTCGTGCGCCTGTGTGGGCGTTGGGGCGGTAGTAGATGACGAATCGCGTGTCGTTGTAACGATACCCGGCTTCGAGAAGGGCCGTGAAGTCCGCAGATGCGCGCAGGCGCTGCCTTGGCCGGAAGCTTCTCGAAGTCGGGGCAGCATCGCTGCCGCCAGACGCTGGACTCAGGGAGTCAATCGCAGCCGGCCACGTGCTCGGCGGGCCTTAAGAACTCGCCGACCGCCTTTGGTTTTCATGCGAGCGCGGAAACCATGATTGCGGACGCGCTTGAGCCGGCTGGGTTGGAATGTTCTTTTCATCTTGAATCCATCGATTGATTTGGTTGACGGCCGGCGCGATTCGAGTTTCGCGTCCGGACGGGGCGCTGGAAAGGCGCGTGATGGTAGGTAAGCTGCGGAATTATGTCAATGTTCCAGGGCTTTACGCCGAGCCCGTTTTAGCCTGTGGATAAGCTTGCTGAACGCGTATAATCCCGCTCGGCCCTACCCGTACGATCCACTAGAAAAGCAAAAAGACGTGCAGCATTCGATTTGGCAGCAGTGCTTGGTGCAACTCGAAAGAGAACTCACTGCACAGCAGTTCAATACCTGGATTCGCCCCTTACAAGCGGTTGAGTTGGAGCACGGATTGGAAATCCTGGCTCCGAACCGTTTCGTGCTGGACTGGATACGGGATAAGTATGGCAACCGGATCCGGGCCATCCTGGACCAGTTGTCCGGGGCAGTGGCTTTAGACGTGTCCATGGGGATAGGCAGCGCCAGCCAGACCAAACCCGAGCCCGCACCCGTGCAAACGCAAACGCCGCGGCCAGCGATGGATACGCCGGCGAAGAAATCTGAGCCTGCCATCAAGCGCGCCAGCAGTCTCAAGGCTGATTTCACTTTTGAGAGCTTCGTCGAAGGGAAATCTAACCAGCTGGCTCGCGCGGCTTCTTTACAAGTCGCTGAAAACCATGGGAAAGCTTACAATCCGCTGTTTATTTGTGGCGGTGTCGGTCTTGGTAAGACCCACCTCATGCATGCGGTTGGCAATCTCATCATCGCCCAAAAGCCGTCGGCGCAGGTGGTGTATTTGCATTCCGAGCGTTTCGTTGCCGATATGGTGAAGGCGCTCCAGCACAATGCTATTAATGAATTCAAGCGTTTTTACCGTTCGGTCGACGCGTTGCTGATTGACGACATCCAATTTTTCGCTGGCAAAGAGCGGTCTCAGGAAGAATTCTTCCATACTTTCAATGCCTTATTGGAGGGTCAGCAGCAGATCGTATTGACTTGTGATCGTTACCCGAAGGAGGTTTCCGGAGTAGAAGAGCGGTTGAAATCCCGCTTCGGTTGGGGTTTGACCGTCGCTATCGAACCTGCTGAATTGGAAACCCGTGTCGCGATCCTGATGCGCAAAGCGCAGCAAAGTAATGTTGATCTGCCGCACGAGGTGGCGTTTTTCATCGGAAAACGCTTCCGCTCGAATATTCGCGAACTGGAAGGCGCGTTGCACCGGGTCGTTGCCAATGCGCATTTCACTGGTAATCCGATTACGCTCGAATTTGCCAAAGAGGCGCTGCGCGACCTGCTTGCGTTGCAGGATCGTCTGATCACGATGGACAACATCCAGAAAACGGTCGCGGAGTACTACAAGGTCCGTGTGGCTGACCTGCTATCGAAACGTCGGACGCGCTCAATTGCGCGACCCCGGCAGGTAGCGATGGCCTTGTCCAAGGAATTGACTAACCATAGCCTGCCAGAGATTGGCGATGCATTTGGCGGCCGAGACCACACGACCGTCATACACGCCTGTCGCAAAGTGGCGGAATTGAAGGCCAGCGACTCAAGAATCCAGGAAGACTACGCTAATCTCGAAAGGATACTGACAACTTGAACATAAGCCGGCTGGTAAGTTGTGGATAAATATTTCCCTGATATTTCGGGAATTGAATCCACCGCTTATGCACAGCTAGCGCCTTTCCCTTGGTGCATATAAAAAGGTATTTTTATCTTAATAATCATTAGGATAAATTTTATCCCCGATATTAGGCGCGCTAAAAACAGATACAACAATGAAGATCAAGATCACAAGAGAAATACTGTTACCCGTTCTCCAAGCTGCCAACAATGTGGTGGAACGTCGGCAGTCCCTACCGATTTTGAGTAACGTACTCATTGTTGCCGGAGAAGAAGGGATTCAAATCACCGCGACCGACATGGAAGTCGAACTGGTCAGTTTGATTAAGAATCCCGTGCTGGAAGCGGGCAGTGTGGCACTGCCGGCGCGCAAGCTGTTCGATATCTGCCGCGCTTTGCCGGCAGATTCGGAAATGACCATAGAAACCTCAGGGGCAAAAGCGAAAATCGCTTCGGGTAGAAGCCGCTTTTCACTGGCTGCGATGAACGCTGACGAGTTCCCTAGCATCGGGGCCTTCGAATCCAGCGTTGATCTGGAATTACCCACCGAAACGCTTTCCGATTTGCTGGAAAGCACAAGTTTCGCGATGGCGCACCAGGATGTTCGCTACTATTTGAATGGACTTCTCTTAGAGATTGACAACAGCCGAATAAGGGCTGTCGCCACTGATGGTCATCGCTTGGCGATGACAGACAAGTCGGTGGAAATCTCACTCGACGCACCCCGGCAATGCATCGTCCCACGTAAAGGTGTGCTCGAAATAGTTCGCTTACTGAATCCGGCCAGCACATCTGCACAAATTGCTGTCGGTGAAAATCACTTTCGGGTCACTTCCGGTGACCAGTCTTTGACGACAAAGCTTGTCGACGGGCGGTTCCCGGATTACGAAAGGGTGATTCCGCGGGAAACCGATAATCGTGTAGTCGCCAGTCGGGAATCTTTGCGCGCCGGTTTGAGTCGCGCATCTATCCTGTCTAATGAAAAGTTTCGCGGTATAAGATTGATTTTAAAGAAAAATCTTCTTACCGCTGTGGCTCATAATCCGGAACAGGAAGAGGCAGAAGAAGAGATAGAAGTCGAGTACAGCGGTGCCGCGGTTGAAGTTGGTTTCAATGTTTCCTACCTGTTGGACGTGTTGGGTGTCATGCGGTCAGATACGGTCAGACTGGATCTAATTGACGCTCAAAGCAGTTGTTTGATGCAGGTTCCAGACGATGCTACGTCGCGCTACGTGGTAATGCCGATGCGGCTTTAACCGAGTTTTCGTGCTGGTTATTCTCGTGACGCCCTCGCCAAATCGTGCCGATGTCACGGCCAAGGACATCAGATTTCTTACATGAGGTTCGTCTCGCTTAAAGCGATAAACCTGCGTTGCTTCGCTGAAGTTGATTACCGGCCTGGCCCCGGCAATAACCTCATCTACGGTGCGAATGGGAGCGGGAAAACGTCGCTTCTAGAAGGCCTCTATATCGCGAGTATCGGGAAGTCATTCTTGTCCAGTCGCGCCTCAGACTTGGTGTTGGCGGGTTCTCAAGGCTTGTCTATTACTGCTGAGATTGGAGACGCGGGTGATTTTGGTACTTCAGTCGTTGTTGTAAAAAAGCAGAAGGCAGAGACCCAGATTACGTTAGATGGCCAAACGGTAAGCACAGCTTCGGCATTGGCCCGTAACCTGCCAGTCTTGGTGATGAACTCCAGGGCGCCAGATCTTTTAGGAGAAAATCCGAGTAATCGGAGAGCACTCCTGGACCGTTCATTGTTTCACGTGGAACATGGTTACATAGGTCTCTGGAAGGAATATCGTCATGCGCTACGGCAGCGTAATGAGTTGCTGAGAAACCCTTCAACGAGGTCCCAAGCGCACTACTGGGAACAAAAGCTCGCTGAAGCCGGAGAGGCAATCAACGGATGTCGCCTAGCTATCGTCGAGGCCATTAATAGAAAACTCGCGTCGAGCGGCATTCCCGGATTAGGTGATGGTGAACTTCGCTTCGATTTCTCTCAAGGGTGGAACACTGACCTGGGACTGGCAGAACAATTGCGGGTCGATTGGGAGCGTGATTCAGAGCTTGGGTACACCATGGCGGGACCTCACAGAGCTGATTTGTCACTTTGGCGGTCGGGACGTGCAGTTTCAAAAAAACTATCACGTGGCCAGTCCAAGATGGTTGTTTGCTTAACCATGCTGGCGATCGCGCAGTTCATTAAGGACGCAGCGGTCGCCCCGGTCTTGCTCTTCGACGACTTGTCCGCAGAGCTCGACGATATGATGCTCGGCACCGCGGTGAGCAATATTCAGTCCATCGCGACTCAATGCTTTTTTACTGCTATAAAGCCGACGGAAATTCAAAGCCTGCTTCCCATCGATACACCGATGTTCCACGTGGAACGAAAGCAGCCACCCAATATCTCTGCGTGAGTTCAATTGCGATGACCTACGACTCAAAAAACATCAAAGTTCTTAAAGGTCTCGACGCTGTCCGAAAGCGCCCTGGGATGTACATCGGTGACACCGATGATGGCACAGGCCTGCATCACATGGTTTTTGAAGTCGTCGACAACTGCGTGGATGAAGCGCTGGCAGGGCACTGCAAGAACATTGAGGTCAAGATACACAGTGACGGGGCCATCACCGTAACGGACGACGGCCGCGGTATCCCTGTCGATATCCATGAAGAAGAGCAACGTTCAGCTGCTGAAGTCATCATGACCACGCTGCATGCGGGCGGAAAATTCGACGATAACTCCTACAAAGTTTCCGGCGGTTTGCATGGCGTCGGTGTATCCGTGGTCAATGCGCTTTCAGACCGACTCATCTTACTGATTCGTCGAGAAGGGAAACTTTGGCGTCAGGAATATCATGAAGGCGATCCGCAGGGAGCTCTTGAAGCGGTAGGCGAGTCGGACCGGACCGGCACAGAGGTGCGCTTTTATCCCAGTGCAAAAATATTCACGAACATCGAATTCCACTACGACATTCTCGCGCGGCGCTTACGCGAACTTTCCTTCCTCAACTCGGGATTACGGATTTCTCTCTCGGACGAGCGTTCGGAGAAAAAAGATCATTTTGAATACCAAGGCGGAATAGCTGCTTTTGTCGAGCACCTGAACAAAACGAAAACACCGCTACACCAAGCGGTGATCGAGATTGGTGGTTCCAAGGACAACATTGGCGTTGAACTGGCTATGCAGTGGAACGACTCCTACCAAGAGAACATCTACTGCTACACCAACAATATCCCGCAAAGGGACGGTGGAACGCATCTCGCCGGCTTCCGCGCAGCACTGACCAGGACGCTTAACCAATATCTGGAAAAAGAGGGTATTGCCGCTAAACACAAAATCACTATCGCTGGCGAGGATGTCCGCGAAGGCTTGACTACGGTTCTGTCGATCAAGCTTCACGACCCAAAGTTTTCATCGCAAACCAAAGAGAAGCTGGTGTCCAGCGAAGTGAAGGGGACAGTGGAATCTGTCGTTTCCGACAGCCTGCACACCTTTTTGATTGAACACCCGCAAGACGCCAAGGCCATCATGGCCAAAATCATCGATGCCGCCCGTGCCCGCGAAGCGGCGCGCAAAGCGCGTGAATTGACCAGGAGAAAAACTGCGCTCGATGTAGCTGGTTTACCTGGCAAGTTGGCGGACTGCCAAGAACGCGACCCGTCCCGCTCAGAACTGTTCATCGTCGAAGGTGATTCCGCAGGCGGCTCAGCGAAGCAGGGGAGAGATCGACGGAATCAGGCAATCTTGCCTCTCAAGGGCAAAATTCTGAACGTAGAGAAAGCTCGCTTCGACAAGATGCTGTCCTCAAGCGAAGTCGGGGCCTTGATCACCGCACTTGGGTGCGGCATCGGCGTTGAGGAATACGATCCTTCCCGTTTGCGCTACCACCGCATCATTATCATGACTGACGCCGACGTCGACGGATCGCACATCCGTACTCTACTGCTCACATTTTTCTACCGGCAAATGCCTGAACTTGTTGAGCGCGGCCATATTTACATCGCCCAGCCACCCCTCTACAAGGTAAAAAAAGGCAAGAACGAGCGTTATCTGAAGGACGAACCTGAACTGGATTCGTATTTCATGGAGCTCGCAATCAACGAAACCGAGATTGGCCTCGGCGAATCGCGACTCAGTGTGGAACGGTTGGCGGAAGTCGGTAGAGAATATCTTTTCCTGCAGCAAATCCAGAGACGACTGGAAGCCCGCTACGCACCCATTGTCCTAAAAGGCTTGCGTCGAGCGAAGGAACTTAAAAACCCAGAGCTCTCTACGCGCGAATCTTTGAACGAGTGGTTGGTGAATTTCCGCAGTGCGCTGGAGCAGGTTATTGGCGACGACCGCCAATCGCCAACTATCGACTTGATTTATCAAAGCGCCGATTCATGGTCCTTGCTGATCAGAGCAGTGATCAATGGCTCTCTGCTTACTTCACGACTGGAGCGAGAGTTTTTTTCGAGCGCCGAATATCGCCACCTCAACCGACTCGGTCAACTCTTCGACGATGGGAATGAGGCATCTGTGACAGTCTTTCGGGGCGGCGACGCAACCGCCGCAGCTTCTCTCGGAGAAGCGTTTGGCGCGCTGCTAGACACTACCCGTCGTGGTGTAACGGTCCAGAGATACAAGGGATTGGGTGAAATGAATCCAGAACAGCTCTGGGAAACCACCATGAACCTTGAAACCCGCAATTTGATGCAGGTAAAAATTGAAGACGCCGTCGCGGCAGATCAGATCTTTTCAACTTTGATGGGTGACCAGGTGGAACCGCGGCGCGAGTTCATAGAACGGCATGCCCTGAGCGTGACTAACCTCGACACCTGACCAAGGACCGGTCAGTCGTGGTGCCGCGGAGTCGCCGCCGCTGCTACCACGATTACCCGCACCGCGCCGCCAATTCGCAAGGCGCTTGCCAGCGCCGAACATGTCGCACCTGTCGTGACCACATCGTCGACTATCGCGATACGCAGGCCTGTCAGATTGACGCGGCGCCTGATCCCAAACGCAGCGGCCACGTTCGCCCGCCGTGCTGGGGCATTCAAGCGCGATTGCGCCAAGCCCCAGAGTTCTCGACGTTCCGCTAAGTCATACCGTACTTTGATGCCGCTTTTAGCACTTACCTTTCGCGCCAGCTCACCGGCCTGGTTGAAACCGCGCCGTAAAAATCGCCAGGGAAGAAGAGGGACCGGCACCAGCACATCGACCTCTCCCAGGTACGTCAGAAATTCATCCGTAAAGCCACTGGCAAGCACTTCGAGCGCGTTCAAGTCGCCGTGAAATTTCGCCGCGCGGACCATTTCCGTGATAGGAAATTCGTAACGAAATGCAGCCCATGCGTCATCGACAAACTCGATGCGGCGGGCAAGACGTGGCGAGCGACGCATCGGCAGATCGCAGCGGCAACCGCTACACAGGCCTGACTTCGCGCTAGCGCGTCCTTCACAGACGAAACAACGATTCGCACTCTCCAGACGATCCCGGATGACGCGTTTGTATAGTTTCGCGTGATTCCATAAACTCGACACCATGCCGTTCCTTGGCATACCGATAGATCTCCCGAACCGAAAATCCCAGCGTCAGCGCTGGATGAGGATATTGCACCATGACCACCCAAACCGCCCAGATTCGTCAATCACACGCGGCCGACGAAATCCGCCACGACTGGTCGGCGTCCGAGGTTCGTGCACTTTTTTCTCAACCGTTTAACGACCTGCTGTTTCAGGCGCATAGCGTGCATCGCGCCAATTTCAATCCAAACCAGGTCCAACTCAGCACCCTGCTCAACATCAAATCCGGCGGCTGTCCGGAAGACTGCGCTTATTGTCCGCAAAGCGTGCGCTTCGATACCAATGTCGCCGCCGACCCGGTACTGCCGCTGCAGCAGGTACTGGAAGCCGCCGCCAAGGCCAAGGCCGCCGGCGCGACACGTTTCTGCATGGGCGCCGCCTGGCGGTCGCCCAAGGACCGCGACCTTGACCAGGTCATTCCGTTGATAGAAGGCGTACGCGCACAAGGCCTCGAAACCTGCGTAACGCTGGGTATGTTGACCGACAATCAGGTAGCAAAGCTGCGCGACGCGGGCCTCGATTACTACAACCACAACCTCGATACTTCGCCCGAGTTCTACGGCAACATCATTTCCACCCGCACCTACGACGACCGCCTCAACACCCTTGAGCGCGTGCGCGATGCCGGCATCAAGGTATGCTGCGGTGGCATCGTCGGCTTGGGTGAAGGCACACAAGACCGCGGCGAGCTCCTACGCACGCTGGCCAATCTTCCGACTCATCCTGAATCCGTACCGATCAACCTGCTGGTACGCGTAGAAGGCACACCACTGGCAGACGCGGCACCTGTACATCCGATCGACTTCGTTCGCACCATCGCCGTTGCGCGCGTAATGATGCCCGCTTCGCACGTGCGTCTGTCCGCCGGCCGCACCAATATGACTGACGAATTACAAGCCCTGTGTTTCTTTGCTGGGGCAAACTCAATTTTCTACGGTGAGCAACTACTCACTACCGCCAATCCAGACGTCAGCAACGATCAGCAATTGTTCGCGCGACTCGGTTTGAGCTCCGACCGGCAAGTGCATACCCACGCATAAGCTCTGCTGTCGCGACCGTGTCCGCCGCACTCGCCACACGCGTTGCAAACGGCCTGAGCGCCGCGCGCGCAGCCCATCGCGCGCGGCAGCTCGATGAACGAAGCAATGCGCAGCGCGTGGAAGTCATCATCGATGGCCGGGCGCTGATCAACTTCACCAGCAATGATTATCTCGGCCTGGCCGCACATCCGCGCGTCGTCGCACGCGTTCAGGAAGAACTGCAAACCCATGGCTTCGGCAGTGGCAGCGCCGCCTTGCTGTCAGGGCGCTCGAGTTTGCATGCTGAACTTGAGCGTGAGCTCGCACAGTTCACCGGCATGCCATCCGCGCTGCTGTTTTCCTCCGGCTATCTAGCAAACCTGGGCGCGTTGACCGCGCTGTCTTCAGCATCTGATTTAATCCTGCATGACCGGCTCAATCACGCGTCTTTGATCGATGGTGTGCTTGCAAGCGGCGCCCATCATCGCCGCTACCCACATCTCGACTGCGCGCGCGCTACGGCGTTGTTACAGGCAGCGAACCATGAACACAAATGGCTGGTAACCGAATCAGTATTCAGCATGGATGGGGATGTCGCGCCCATATCAAGTCTGGACGAATCCTGCTCTAGTCACGGTGCCACCCTCTACCTGGACGATGCGCACGGCTTCGGCGTCCTGAATGACGGTCGCGGCGCCGCGAGCGATTTGCCGCCGTCACGTCGCGATGCCCTGGTGACCATGTTCACCCTGGGCAAGAGCCTCGGTTCAGTCGGTGGCGTCGTCCTAGCCAACAGTGCGGTATGCGAATATTTAGTGCAGCGAGCACGCACTTACATTTACGACACAGCGTTGCCGCCGGTGTGCGCCGCCGCCGCGCTCGAATCTCTGGCAATTTTGCGAGAATCACCCACGCGACCCCGCGCGCTCGCATCAAGAGTAGCCAGCTTCCGCCACCGCGCCGCCGTGCTCGGAATTCCCTTGAGCTCCAGCACTACGCCGATACAACCCATCTTCATCGGTGACGACGCGCGTGCGCTTGCCGTCAGCCACCGCCTCTTGGCTGATGGCTTTTACGTGCGCGCCATTCGTCCGCCCACGGTCCCCGAAGGCACGGCGCGGCTGCGCATCACCCTCACCCATGATCACAGCGATGCGCACATCGAGCAGTTGCTGACGGCGCTCGCCGGCGCCTTGCACAAATGAGCGCGACACCACCGTCAGCACTCGACAAACGCCGCGTAGCCACGACGTTTGACCGCGCCGCGCGCAGCTATGATCGTCATGATTTTTTGCAACGCGAGGTTGCCGCGCGCGCCACCGAGCGGCTCGATTACGTGAACGTGCAACCATCCCGCATTCTTGATCTTGGTTCAGGCACCGGCCGCTGCGCTCGCGCGCTCGCCATCCGCTACAAGCGCGCACAGGTTGTGCAATGCGACCTCGCCCTCGGCATGTTGCAGCAGGCGCGCAGCCTCGAACGTCGATTTTTTTCGCGCCAGCGTTTCGTTGCTGGCGATCTCGAGCGGCTACCGTTTGGCGATGGCCAGTTTCAACTGGCGTTCTCCAGTCTTGCCCTGCAGTGGTGTCAGAATCTCGAAGCCGCCTTCCTGGAAGTGCGCCGCAGTCTCACGGTTGGCGGCCTCTTCATGTTCACCACTTTAGGGCCAGATACTTTGCGCGAATTGCGCAAAGCATGGGCAAGCGTATCAAGCACACCCAACGTCAACCAGTTCTTGGATATGCACGATATTGGCGATACGCTGGTTCGCGCCGGCTTCGGCGACCCCGTGATGGAAACCGAGTACCTGACCGTGCCCTATGACGACGTCATTACCCTCATGCGCGATCTGAAAGGCATAGGCGCCTCGAACAGCCACGCTGACCGCGCACGCGGCATGCTCGGCCGCAAACGTCTGACGGCGCTCACGGCCGCGTATGAAACCGAGCGTCGCCAGGACGGCAAATTGCCGGCCACCTACGAAGTCGTTTACGGCCACGCCTGGGCCGTGGAGGGTCGCCGTCGTCAGCCGCAGGACGTGCATACCTTTCCGCTGGAAAAGCTGCGACGCAGATGAGCCTTTCACTGTTCATCACCGGCACTGACACCGGCTGCGGCAAGACACGCATCAGTTGCGCCCTGCTCGAAGCGCTGGCCCGTGCCGGCACCAGCGTTACTGGCATGAAGCCGGTAGCGACCGGCGCCGAACGCATCAACGGCCTGCTGCTGCACGAGGATGTCAAAGCGCTGGTCGCCACATCCAACGTCGCCATCCCGCGGCGCTACGTCAATCCTTACCTGTTCCTGCCGCCGTGCTCACCCAATATCGCCGCCCAACAGGCCAACACCGTCATCGAACTCGCGGTCATCGAGGAAGCATTTGCTTCCTGCCAAAGCCGCGCTGACGCGGTCGTGGTGGAAGGAGTCGGCGGGTGGTGCGTGCCTTTGGGCGACGATTTGTGGATTGAAGATCTCGCACGACATCTCAAGCTGCCGGTGCTGCTGGTGGTTGGCATCCGTCTGGGTTGTATCAACCACGCGGTATTGAGCGCACGCGCCATCATCGAATCGGGCTTGCCGCTGCTCGGCTGGATAGCCAATGTCGTCGACCCGGCGACGGTGGAACCCGCCGCCGTGATCAACACCATTACCCGCCATATCGACGCGCCTCGCCTCGCGGTGCTCGATTACTCGTCCACTGCGAGCGCCGCACAACTGGCGCCGCAGCTCAGCGGCTGCGTCGACGCCCTGCGACGCCACTGCACGTCCTGACGCCCATGTTCCGACATGGTGACGCAGCTCGAGAACCTCGGACCGACTGACGCTGCCTGGCTGTTGCGGCCGACGCGTTCGATGACCTGGGCGCAGGCCAAGCAGTTCATCGCGCTCGTAACCTTGATGTGCGCCGCCATCGGCGGCAGCTTCGCTTATTTCGGACTATGGATGGTCATGCCGTTCTGCGGCATCGAGGCGCTGGCCGTGGCCCTGGCTTTCTACCTCGTGCTGCGCGACGGTGAGCGCCGCGAGCTGGTGCGTATCGAGGGCGAAAAGCTCGTCATCGAGACCGGCAATCGCGAACTCGAGCAGCGCCACGAATTCAACTGTCTGTGGGTGCGCGTCAACCTGTCCCGGTCGCGCTATCGGCACCACCCGACCCGCCTGTTCGTGGGTACCCACGGCCGCGCCGTCGAGCTCGGGCGCTTCCTGACCGACGGCGAGCGCGACAGTTTGTCGCGATCCCTGATTAACGCCTTGAAGAAAAACCGGTAGACTATTGCCGCTTCCGTCTTTAGGCGGACAGCACCGGCGCCCGGCACGGGGAGACATGGGCCACGCCGGGTCGCCTGTGGCGACGCTTTAAATCACAAAAAATCAGCACCTATAACTGGTACGCACCATACCCGCACGCGCTGTATCGGGAGTTTCAAGCATGACTTTTTCCAAGCAAAAGAATCCGTGGCGAAAAATCGCGTTGATGAGCGCGATCCTCGGCCTGCCGGGGGCCGCCATGGCCGACTGGGGACTGAACCTCACCAAAGGTGTCACCCCGTACAGCAACACGGTCTACGACCTGCATATGCTCATCCTGGGCGTATGCGTGGTAGTCGGTATCGTGGTTTTTGGCCTGATTTTTTATTCGGTCATCGCGTTCCGGAAATCCGCCGGTGCCAAGGCCGCGCAATGGCATGAAAGCACCAAGGTGGAAATCCTCTGGACGCTGGTGCCCTTCCTCATCCTGATTGGCATGGCGGTGCCCGCCACCCACGCCCTGATCATGATGGAGAACGTTTCCAACGCCGACATGACCATCAAGGTCACCGGCTACCAGTGGAAATGGCACTACCAGTACCTCGACGACGGCATCAATTTCTTCAGCACCCTCGAAAGCGGTAGCAATATGGCGCGCCAACTGAAGTCCGGCGTCGACCCCAAGACCGTGCCGAACTACCTGCTCGAAGTCGACAACCACCTGGTGGTGCCGGTCGGCAAGAAGATTCGCTTCCTGACCACCGCCGGCGACGTCATCCACGCTTGGTGGGTGCCGGCCCTCGGCTGGAAGCGCGACGCCATCCCGGGCTACATCAACGAGTCCTGGGCCGAAATCCAGACCCCTGGCACCTACCGCGGCCAGTGCGCGGAACTGTGCGGCAAGGATCACGGCTTCATGCCCATCGTTGTCGATGCCCTGTCGGCGGAAGACTACGCCGCCTGGGTAACGAAAATGAAAGCCGCCACTCAGCATGCTGATGCAGGCGCGGCCGTCCCCGCCGCCGCCGTGGCTCAGCAATAAGGCCCGGCAGCGCCCAGCGCCACCGTCCGCCTAACTATTTCGACTAGATTTGCATACGAGGTTAGATCCATGAGTGAGGCCGCCACCCACCACGAGCACGATCACCATGACCATCATCCAAGCGGTATCACGCGCTGGCTGACCACTACCAATCACAAGGACATCGGTTCGATGTACTTGATCTTCTCACTGATAATGTTTTTTATCGGTGGGTCGATGGCGATGGTGATCCGCGCCGAGCTGTTCCAGCCCGGCCTGCAGTTCGTCGATCCGCAGTTCTTCAACTCGATGACCACCATGCACGCGCTGGTCATGATCTTTGGCGCGGTGATGCCGGCCTGGACGGGTTTTGCGAACTGGATGATCCCGATGATGATCGGCGCGCCCGACATGGCGCTGCCGCGACTCAACAACTGGAGTTTCTGGATCCTGCCGTTCGCCTTCACGCTGCTGCTGTCGACGGTGTTCATGCCGGGCGGCGGCCCCGCCGGCGGCTGGACCATGTATCCGCCCCTGGTCCTGCAGACCGGCCAGGCGTTCCCGTTCCTGATCTTCGCCGTCCATTTCATGGGCGCTTCGTCGATCGCCGGCGCCATCAACATCATCGCCACGGTGTTCAACATGCGCGCGCCCGGCATGACGCTCATGAAGCTGCCGCTGTTCGTGTGGACCTGGATCATCACGGCTTTCCTGCTGATCGCATCCATTCCGGTGCTGGCGGGCGCTGTGACCATGCTCCTGACCGACAAGTTCTTCGGCACCGCGTTCTTCAGCGCGGCCGGTGGCGGCGACCCGGTGATGTTCCAGCACATCTTCTGGTTCTTCGGTCATCCCGAGGTGTACATCCTCATCCTGCCGGCTTTCGGCATCGTCTCGGCCATCATCCCGACATTCGCGCGCAAGCCGCTTTTCGGTTACGCCTCGATGGTCTATGCCTCGGCCGCCATTGCCTTCCTGTCGTTCATCGTGTGGGCGCACCACATGTTCACGGTCGGCATGCCGCTCGGCGGGCTGATCTTCTTCATGTACGCGACCATGCTGATCGCGATCCCGACCGGCGTGAAGGTGTTCAACTGGGTGGCCACCATGTGGCGTGGTTCGATGACCTTCGAGACGCCCATGTTGTTCGCGGTCGGCTTCGTGATCCTGTTCACGATCGGTGGCTTCTCGGGCCTGATGCTGGCGATCGTGCCGGCCGACTTCCAGTACCACGACACCTATTTCGTGGTCGCGCACTTCCATTACGTGCTGGTGACCGGCGCGATCTTCTCGATCATGGCGGCGGTCTACTACTGGCTGCCCAAGTGGACCGGCCGGATGTACAACGAGACCCTCGGCAAGGTCCATTTCTGGCTGTCGACGATCACCGTCAACATCCTGTTCTTCCCGCAGCACTTCCTCGGCCTCGCCGGCATGCCGCGGCGCATCCCCGACTACAATGTGGCCTTCGCGGACTTCAACATGATCTCCTCGATCGGCGGCTTCGCCTTCGGCATCAGCCAGTTGCTGTTCGCGTGGATCATCATCGACGTGTGCTTCTTCAAGCGTGGCCAGAAGGCCAGCGCGGGCGTCTGGGAAGGTGCGCGCGGGCTGGAGTGGACCTTGCCCTCGCCGGCGCCGTATCACTCCTTCTCCACGCCGCCGAAGATCGACGACAAGATGCTCGCGCACGGCGACGTGACTCACTGATGCACACCGTTGGCGACCGTCTCGCGACCCGGCGCGCGGCCGCGCGCCGCACTGCCTGGGTGCTCGCGGTGGTCGCGGTGGCGCTCTACGGCCTGCTGTTCGTGCGCGCGGCACTGCTCTCGTGAGCACTGCGCGCGCGCACGCCCCGCTGGTCCGGCGCATCCT
>JADLGE010000060.1 GCA_020849475.1 Gammaproteobacteria bacterium | reverse complement strand
CTTCCTCATGCAGGAACTCAACCGCGAGGCCAATACACTGGGTTCGAAGTCCGCGCATATCGATACCGCCGGCGCAGCGGTGAATCTCAAGGTCTTGATAGAGCAGATGCGCGAGCAGGTGCAAAATCTGGAATGACACACGCTACATGCCCATTGGTGGGCGCCGCAGCGACAGGCGTTGCAATAAAGCGCTGCGCGACTTCTTCTGTATCGTAGAAATACCCGGCACCCTGGCCGCGCAAGTCAGGCATCGGGTTCTTTCTGAATAATTTGCTCGCGGCTCCCAGCTGCGGTGGGCTGCTGTTGGCTTGCTTGCTGTTTTCTCGATGCCGGCGCGGCGCTCTTCTGCGCGAGGGCTTCTTCGCGATGAAGAAGTGGCACCAGCGAGTCCATGCACAGCCGGTTCCAAGCCAGTGCCTGGTTTTTCAGCGCACCGGCCCCAGAGACCAGAACACCAGCGTCATCGACGCATAGATAAAGACGCTGACCCAATATGGGATCGGCTCGACTGCCCGTCTCACTTTTCGTCGGAGCCATAGGGCTTGTCCGGTCGTCAGCGCCCAGGCAAGAGCGACTCCCCAAATTGCGGCCATGAAGGTCACGCTGCCACTCGCGCCCGCTGCCTGACGCGCAGAGCGCGGGAACGTCCGCGCCAACGGCTGCTTATGTGGCAACCACAGACCACCCTGATGGGTATGTTCATGGGAAATGCTTCACACCGCCGGCCGATAGGCGAACCAACATTGTTATAGACGACACACTGGTTGCAGAGGCGATGAAGATTACCGGCGCCTCCACGAAGAAGAAAGCGGTGGAGCCTGGGCTTAAAGCTGAAGCGACAGGAGCAGGTCCGAGGCCTCTGGAGCAGGCTCAACTTGCCCCATGATTCCTGTCGATTGAAGTGCCTGGCTGGACTACTTCGAGGGGTGCGCAGGCAGCGCAGCGGCCGCCATTCAAGATTCGCAGCGCACGTCCCGCTAAAGGGCTGAGTCGCAAATCCTGGCAGAGAGCGCGGCGGACCTCGAAAATTTTTTGTTTTACGACCAGCATCAAGCCCTGCAGTGCATCGCGTTCCCCATCATTTCCCCGTGTGCCGGTGGCCAGCTCACAGTGGCCTGCCCTTGCGCGGCCTGCTCTTGCTGCTCGCGGCCACCACCAGCGCCGGCGTCAGCGCGGAAGACGACATCAGCGCCTTGAGCCTCGAACAGTTGCTGGAAGTCAAAGTCACGGGCGCGGCAAAGTACGAACAGCCCGTCAGCCAGGCCGCCGCCGCCGTCAGTGTCATCACGCGCAGCGAGATCAAGGCCTTCGGCTGGCGCACGCTCGGTGATGCGCTGGCCAGTCTGCCGGGCGTCTACACCACCTATGATCGTCAATACAGCTACCTCGGCACGCGCGGCATGGGCGCACCCGGAGATCTCACGGCACGGGTCTTGGTTGCCGTCAATGGCAACCGCCTGAACGACCCGGTCTACGACGGCGGCACCGTCGGGCGCGAACTGCCGCTCGACATCGATTTGATTGAACGCATCGAATTCATCCCCGGGCCGGGCGGCGCCGTGTACGGCCAGAACGCCATGTTTGGCGTGGTCAATGTCATCACGCGCAGCGGTATGGAAATGAATGGCGCGGAGTTGTCCGCTGCTTATCAGGATCCGCAGGACGCGGTCGAAGGCCGCGCCGCATGGGGCAAGCGTCTTACCAACGGCCTCGACATCCTGGTGTCGGCCTCCGGCTTGAAAGCCAGCGGCGAAGATCTGTTCTTCGATTACGGCGCAAGCGGCGTATCGGGCAAGGCGGCCGGACTCGACGGCGAAAGCGACCAGCAGTATTTCGCGCGCCTCGCGCGCGGCGCGTGGTCAGCGGATTTCATGATCGGCAAGCGCCACAAGGACGACCCGACCGCCTCGTTCTTCGCCGATCCGCTTGCTTCCGGGAATTTTGGTGGCGACGAATACACCGTCGGGCAGTTGCAATATAGCGACCGCTACGCCGCCGACACCTTGGAGGTGACGGCGCGCCTGTTCGGTGGCCGCTACCGCTACACGGGCACCCTGCTCTTCGGCACGCCGGTGTCCTACCCAGCCTTTGGCGACTGGCTCGGCAGCGAGTGGCGCGCGGTCTCCAGCGCCATCACCCACCATCGGCTCATGCTCGGCGTCGAAGGTCAGGAGAATCTGCGTGCAGACCAGGCAGCACGCGACCGGGCACGGCCTCTGAACAATTTCACGATAGCGGGTTCCAGCTACCGCGTCGGCGTCTATGCGCAGGACGAATGGCAACTCAGCCCGCAGTTCGCGGCAACGCTCGGCCTGCGCGTCGATCACAACAGCCGCAGCGGCACCGCGTTGAGCCCGCGCGCCGCGCTGATCTGGCAGCCGCAGCAGCGCACGGCGCTCAAGGTGCTGGCCGGGCGCGCGCACCGCGCGCCCAATGCCTACGAACGGGACTATGACGACCCGACCTCGCAACTCCCCAATCCGGGTCTCAAGGACGAGCACATCGATACTCTGGAGCTGGTGGTCGATCATCATCTCGACCCCGGCCTGTCGCTGCGTGCCTCGCTCTATCAGTGGCTCATGTTCGACATCATCAGCTTGAGCACCGACCCGGCCAGCGGCTTCGCCCAATATGTCTCAGGCCACACCATCAAAGCCAATGGCCTCGAACTGTCGGCCGACAAGCAGTGGGCCTATGGCACGCGCCTGCGTGGCAGCGTGTCCTTGCAGGACGCGCACTACACCGACGGCCCCGATGTGCTCAATTCGCCCAAGCTCATGTTCAAACTCAACTTGAGCACGCCGCTGCCGTGGGCTGGCCTGCGCGCCGGCTACGAGTTACAAACCGACAGCAGCCGCCTGAGCCTCGACGGTAGCCGTCTCGGCGGTTACGCGATTTCCAATCTGCATTTGAGCAGTGACGCGCTCGCCCACGGCCTTGAAGTTTCCTTCACGGTCAGAAATCTCGCCAATCGGCATTTCGCGCATCCCGGCTCCGAATCCAATTGGCAGAACGCCCTGCAGCAGGACGGTCGATCGTTCCGCGTCCAGGCCGAATTCCGCTTCTGACCGACCATGCAGGACGCCGGTCGGCAGGATGCTCACCCAGCTGCACAGGTCGCGCAGCGTCGGCGCGCGATGAGCGTCCATTGCCCGTGTTGAAGGCCGCGCACCTGCGACGCCTGCTGTGTCTGCTGTCATGCCTGGCGGCGGCCGCACCTGCGGTCGCGCAAGACGTCCCCGAATATCGCTTGAAGGCGGCCTTCGTCTACA
Source organism: Gammaproteobacteria bacterium (assembly GCA_020849475.1). GTDB lineage: Bacteria > Pseudomonadota > Gammaproteobacteria > JADJYF01. Next base: position 29,509 of record JADLGE010000060.1, on the reverse strand, counting down.
ACTTCATGGTTTTCACCGAATGGCCGGACGACACCGCCCCCGAACTCACGCTGTGCATCGTCGGCCGTGACCCCTTCGGCGCCGAAATCGATGCCGTGGCACGCAAGCGCGTCGCCCACCGCGCCATCGCCATCCAGCGTCTTGCCGTAGAAGCATCGCTGTCGAATTGCCAGGTGGTGTTCATCGCCAGATCGGCCATCACGCAGCTCGAGCGCGTGCTCGACAAGCTCGCCGACCGGCACGTGTTGACCGTCGCCGACACTCAGGGCGCCATGCAGCGCGGCGTGCAATTGAACATGGAGGTCAAGGACAGCAAAGTCACATTCGAAGCAAACCTGGATGCCGCGCGCCGCCATCACCTGCAGCTGAGTTCGAAACTGTTGCAGCTCGCGACCGAGGTCAAGCAATGAAACCCGCCATCGAACTGGGCGCGCTGCAGAGCCGCGTCAATCACCTCGCCACCGGCCTCGCGGTCGGCATCGTTGCCATCGCCTGCATCCTGAGCAGCTTCTGCATCGGCGTCATCAATCTCACGAAGGCCACCCAGGCACAGGCCGAAGTGCTGTCGGTCAACATCGCCGCCGCGCTGGCGTTTGGCGACAGTGCCGCCGCCAATGAAATGCTGGCGTCATTGCGCAAGGTGCCCGACCTCAACGTCGCGGCGCTGTACGACGCCACCGGCGCGCTGTTCGCGACCGTTCAAGTGGCGGGTGAGAAGCCCGCGGCACAGCGCCCACTCGCTCATGATGACAGCGACGGCTGGTTGACCGCGGTGGCCGTCACCCAGCCGGTGGCCACCGCCAGCGACGAACCGGGCTTGCTGTTGCTGAAAGTCGGCATGAAGGGGCTTTACCAGCAGACCGCCTGGCAGATTGCGACGACCCTGGTGGCCGGGCTGTTGGCATTCCTGGTCAGTCGTGCGCGACTGCGGCAGCTCGAAAAAATGCTGTTGTGGCCGCTCGGCGCGATCAGTGCGCTGATGAAGGATTTCTCGCGGCACGGCGACCATGGCGTGCGCGCCCTGCACAGCCACATCACCGAACTCGACACCTTGGGCAAGGGCTTCAATGCCATGGTCGAGCAGATCGAAGAGCGCGACCTGCGGCTCGCCGAACACCGCGCCCATCTCGAGCAAGAGATGGCGGCGCGCACCGTGCAACTGCGCATTGCCGAGGAAGCGACCTCGCTGGCCGAGGCCGCGAGCCGCGCCAAGAGCGATTTCCTGGCAGCCATGAGTCACGAAGTGCGCACCCCCATGAACGGTGTGCTGGGCATGAACGAGCTGCTGCTCGACAGCGATCTCAAGCCGCAGCAGCGGGCGTGGGCGGAAGCGGTGCAGACCTCGGGACAACACCTGCTCGGTGTCATCAACGACATTCTCGATTTTTCCAAGATAGAGTCGGGCCAGCTCGCCCTCGAAACGATCGACTTCAACCTCGTCGATACCGTCGAGCAGGCGCTCGGCATGTTCGCGCAGCCGGCCGCCGCCAAGGGCCTCGAAATCGCAGTGCAGTTCACGCCGCCCGATGCCACGCTGGCGCTGCGCGGCGACCCGTTCCGGCTACGCCAGGTGCTGGTCAATCTGCTCAGCAATGCTGTCAAGTTCACCCACGAGGGCGAAGTCGTGATGCGCGTGACCGTCCTCGAGCAGACCCGCAGTCATGCGCAGCTGCGCCTGAGCGTGCACGATACCGGCATCGGCATCGCGCCGGAAAATCGCGAGCGAATCTTCGAACACTTCGCCCAGGCAGATGGTTCGACCACACGCCAATTCGGTGGCACGGGCCTCGGACTCGCCATCAGCCGCCGTCTGCTGGAAATAATGGGCGGCAAGATCAGCGTCGAGGGTGCGCCGGGACACGGCTCGGTGTTTATCATCGATTTGCAGCTGCCGGTCGCCTCTTCGCCCATTCCCGCCACGGTTGCAAGCACGGCGCTTTCCGGCGTGCGCGCGCTGGTGGTCGATGACAATGCCACCAACCGCGAGATTCTCTACCAGCAATTGCGCGGCTGGCAGATGCAGGTGAGCTGCGCCGCCAACGGTGCGCAGGCGCTCGAAATTCTCGCCAACGCCGCCCGTGAGGGACGCCCGCTTGAACTTGCGATTCTGGATGGTCAGATGCCGGGCATGAACGGCCTCAAACTCGCGCAGCACATCCAGTCCGATCCCGACATTCGCCACATACCGCTGCTCATGCTGAGTTCGACCGATGCCTACGTGTCGGAGAGCGTGCGCGCCGAGGCCGGCATACGGCGTTACGTCAACAAGCCGGTGCGGCGCGCCGATCTGCTGCGCGCAATGGTCAGCGCCTTGGGCCCGGTGGTGCAGAAGCGCGCACCGGCGCCACTGCCAGGCAAGACAGCGCGGCGACTGCGCGGTCGCGTACTGCTGGTGGAGGACAACCCCATCAATCAGGAAGTGGCGGTCGCCATGCTGATCAAGCTGGGGCTCGATTGGCAAGTCGCCGGCGATGGCGCCCAGGCGGTCGATGAGGTTCGTCACCATGATTTCGACGTAGTGCTGATGGACTGCCAGATGCCGGTCATGGACGGCTACCAGGCGACCGCCGCCATCCGCGCGCTGCCCGACGGCCGTGGCGCGCAATTGCCGATAGTGGCGGTGACCGCCAATGCCATGTCGGGCGAGGAACAGAATTGCCTTGCCGCAGGCATGGATGCCTATCTCACCAAGCCGCTGTTTTTCGATCGGCTTTACGACATGCTGGCGCGCTGGCTACCGGCCGACGATCAGCCGGCGCCGGCACTCGCGCCGCCACCGGCGGCCAGCGTGGCGCCATACGCCAGCGACGCATCGCCCATCAATCGCAAAGCCATCGAATCCCTGCAGGAGCTCGACGAGCCCGGCAGCACCGCGCTGGTGACCCAGCTGCTGACCTCCTTCCTGTCGAGCGTGGAGCTCAATTTCGAGCGCATGGCGGCCGCTATCCTCGACAGTAATGCCAAAACCCTGAGCCAGATTGCGCATTCGCAGAAGTCGAGCGCCGCGACCCTCGGCGCGGAGGCCTATGCGCGCTGTTGCCGGGAGCTGGAAAAATGCGGCCGCGAGAACAATCTCGAGCATGCGCAACAACTACTGGACCCCGCACGCCTTGAGTTGCGGCGAGCAATGATGACTTTGCAAGAGATCCTGAAGGAGACCGCATGACGGTCAAGCGCAACCACGTACTCGTCGTCGACGACGAGGTCGACGCATGCCTGGTCATGCGCGCCGCATTGCGCAAGGCCGGCTTCGAGGTCACTGTGGTGCACGACGGCGCCGCCGCGCTCAATGAATTCCGTGTGCACAACTACGATCTGGTCATGCTCGATGTCGACATGCCGGGCATGAGCGGCTACGAAGTGTGCACCCAGCTGCGCATCGATGCCGGGCCGCTGCTGCCCATCGTCATGGTGACCGGCATGGACGATGTCGAATCGGTGCAGACCGCCTACCAGCACGGCGCCACCGACTTCATCGCCAAGCCCATCAACTGGGGTCTGATCGGACACCGCGTGCTGTATCTGCTGCGCGCCTATGAAACCCTGGTTGAACTGCGCGCGGCCGAAGCGCGCAATGAAGCGGTGCTGGGCGCGATTCCCGACCAATTGTTTGAACTGGACGGCGACGCTCGCTGCCTGAATTTCCGCGCCGCGGCCAACGATCCGATGGCCAACCTCGGCACCGCCATGGTCGGCAAGTCCATCCGCGAATTCCTGCCCATGGCGGTCGCGCGCATCTGGGACGTCGCCCTGCATGACGCTGCCGCGCGCGGCTTCTCGAGCGGCCAGCAATACGCGCTGGAAACGGCTGCTGGCACGCTGTGGTTCGAAATGTCGGTGTCGCACAAGCCGGGCAAGAGCGCCGACACCGGCAGCTTCATCATACTTTCCCGCAACATCACCGAACGCAAGGAATCAGAATCCCGCATCGAGCGGCTGGCCTATTTCGATAATCTGACCGGACTGCCCAATCGTCATTCCTTCCTTGAGCGCGTCGACCGCGAGGTGCATAGGGCGCGCCGGCGCAAGAGCATGCTGGCGGTGCTGTTCATGGATCTCGACGGTTTCAAGAACGTCAACGACACCATGGGTCATGCAGCGGGCGATCAAATCCTGAAACGCGCGGCACAACGCCTGCACGTCGGACTGCGGCCTTCGGACTACCTCGGCCGGCCGGTGGCGAGCAGCGAACCGCTCGCCGCTGACAGCGTCAGCAATATTGAACTTGCGCGACTGGGCGGCGACGAATTCACCGCTCTGGTGATGGATATGAACAGCGCGCAGGACGCGCTGCTGGTCGCGCAGCGCATCGGCGAAATCATGCGCCGTCCGTTCGAAATCGAAGGGCGCGAAGTGGTGCTGACCGCGAGTATCGGTGTTGCCCTGTTCCCCACCGACGGCGACGATGCCGCGACCTTGCTCAAGCATGCCGACACCGCCATGTACCAGGCCAAGGCCTCGGGCCGCGACAACGCACAGATTTACAACGCGACGCTGACCACCGACGTGCTGGCGCGTATGGAACTTGAAGCCGGCCTGCGCGCCGCCATCGCCCACAACGAATTCTTCCTGACCTACCAGCCGCAGATAGACGCGGCGAGCGGCACGATGTGCGCGGTCGAAGCGCTGATTCGTTGGCAACATCCGCAACGCGGACTGATTTCTCCCATGGAGTTCATACCGCTCGCGGAAGAGCGCGGCCTCATCGATCAGATCGGCCAGTGGGCCTTGCACAGCGCGTGCATGCAGGCCGCCGCGTGGGCCACGGCCGGTCAGCCCCTGCGGGTGGCGGTCAACCTCTCACCCCTGCAGTTCCGCAGTCCCGACGTGACCAGCACCGTGCTTGCCACACTCGCCAAAACCGGCCTCGACCCGCAGGCGCTGGAACTGGAAGTGACCGAGGGCGCACTGATGGAGAACTCCGCGAGCACGCGTGTGGCCCTGCAGCTGCTGCGCGATAACGGCATGCGCATTGCGCTCGACGATTTCGGCACCGGCTACTCGTCGCTCGCCTATCTCACACGCATGCCCATCTCCAACATCAAAATCGACAAGTGCTTCGTCAACGGCCTGTTGGGTGGCGGCGAAAACGAGGCCATCATCCGCGCCGTGCTGGCCATGGCTCACAGCCTCGGCATGCGCGTCACCGCCGAGGGCGTGGAGAACGCCGAGCAGGCACGGATGCTGAAATCCCTGGGCTGTGATTTTCTGCAGGGCTACTACTTCAGCCGGCCCGTCGCCGCCGCTGACATCGCGGCGTTCCACTCCAGGACCTGGCAATTCGACGACATCCCCTCCATGCAAGACGACGCAGACCGCAGACCCGCCCTGGCGCGGGTGCGCTGAGGTCTCTTGCACCGACAGCTGTCGGCGCCCATTGATTCGCATATTTGTGCTGTGCCGGTGGGCGGAATGTCAGACTTCAGTCTGACATTGAAGACCTGCGCAGCAGCACAAGCCGCAATCCCGCGATGCCCGCACCCGCAGAGTAACGACCAGGGCGACACGCCCTGGTCGTTTCCGCACCTGATTATCCGATCACGAAATCCGTCGCCACTGCCGTGTGCGCACCGCCCAGGCGGGCGAACTCGATTTGCGTCACACCACCGGCGCCGTCGGCGTCGTAGTAGAGCGAACCAGAGGTGGTGTCGAGGATGATGTGCTGGGTGGCGGTGGCGGCGACCGCGCCGGCGCCCGACAGGAAGTTGTTGGCGTTCAACACGCCATCGGTCGCCTGCAGTGCGCTGAAGATGTCGAGGTTGAGCTGGAACAGATCGCTGCCGCTGACGAAATCACTGACGGTATCAACATTGCTGCCGGCGTTGAGCGCGGTGTCGAACACGAAGGTGTCACTGCCGGCGCCGCCTGTCAGCGCATCATTGCCGTCGCCGCCGGCGATGAAGTCATCACCCGCGCCGCCGTCGATGCTGTCGTTGTAGGCGCTGCCGATGATGCCGTCACCCGACGCGCCGGTGCTGATGCTGACTCCCTGGTCCGCGAGACCGGCGTCGACCTGGTCAATCCTGCTGCCGGTGACGATGCTGGTGGTGGCATGGCCCGCCAGCACCGACAAGGTGCCATTGGCATTCTCCGCCGCCAGGTTCTCGAAGTTGAGATAGGTGCCCGCACCGCTCAACTGGTCGACTCCGTTGGAGAAATCAAGCTGCCGTGAGCCCGCGCCCGCACCGATGACCAACGTATCGAGATCGATACCGCCGTCGATGGTGACCGCCGCCAAGGTGGTGATGGCGAACGAATCGTTGCCCGCACCAAGGTTGATGACGTCACCGGCGCTGACGCCGCCGATCAGGGTGTCGTTACCGCTGCCGAGCGTCACGTTGTCGACGCCCGCATGCAGGATGACCGTGAGGTCCAGCGTGTAGGCACTGGCATCGACGGTCACGGCATCGCTCGCGCCCGCCTGGCTGAGGTCGACGGTGGCGAAGCCGGCCGCCATGGCGTTGGCCGCCAAAACGACGCTCTGCGCATCGTCGCCTGCGTCGACGCCGAACCTGAAAACTTCGACGCTCGTCATCTGCGCAAAGTCGGCATCGACCGCCGCTGCATCGCTGCTCAAGAGCAGGACGTCCGTACCGCCGCCGGCGGCGATTGCAAGGTTGCCGGTGAGTTGCGCGTCGCTGACATGGAACACATCGGCGCCGTTGCCGGTGGTAATGCTGTCGTTGTGCACACCGTCGTTGGCGGCGCCGAGCGTGATGTCGTTGTCGCCCTGCTTGGCATCGACCACGCTGCCGCCGCTGCCGAGCACGATCACATCGGCGGCGTCGTTGGTGACGATGGTCAGCGCATTGACAAAGCCACTGGCGTCGATGGAGATGACGTCATCACCGCCGGCAAAGTGCGCGTCGATGCGGTCGACGCCGGCGGCCGCGGCCAGGGCTGCGACCGTGATGCTCTGCGCGTTGTCGAGCGCATCGACATCGAACACCACCTGTTCGAGGTTCGTCAACAAGGTGAAGTCGGCATCCACCACCGTGGCATCGGATTCCAGCACCAAGGCATCAACGCCGTTGCCTGCATCGATTTGCAGGTGGCTGCTCAACTGGGCATCCAGCACCATGACGAGGTCGTTGCCGTCGCCGCTGGTGATGTGGTCGTCGTGCACGCCGTCATTGGCGGCGCCGACCGTGATCGCATCGTTGCCATTACCGCTGTCGACCACGCTGCCGCCGCTGCCCAGCACGATGTCGTCGCTGCCGGCGCCGGTATCGATGGTCAGGGCATTGCTCATGCTGGCGAGACGGAGTGCCACCGTGTCGCTGCCGTCGACGGCGGTGGTGTCGATGGTATTCAAGCCCATCGCGTCCGCCGCTGCCCCCAGGAACACCAGCTGGGCGTTGTCCGCCGCGTTACCGCTCAGCTTCAGCACCTCGATGCTGGACATATTGTCCACATCGGCGAAGTCGACATCCGCATCCGAAGTGACTTCCAGCGTGTCGGTGCCGCCGCCCGCGGCGATGCTCAGCGCACTGCCAAGCACCGTGTTGTCGACCTGGATGACATCGTCGCCGCTGCCGGTGGTGATGTTGTCGCTGAGCGCGCCGACGCTCACGGTGTTGGCGCCGTCGCCGGCATGGACCACGCTGCCGCCGCTGCCGAGCACGATGACGTCGTCGCCGCTGCTGGTGGTGACATCGAGCGCATTGGCAAAGCCCGCCGCATTGATGCTCACATTGTCGTCAGCACCGACATCGGCGGCGTCGAGGGTGGTGATGCCGGCGCTGGCGGCATTGCTGGCCAAGGTCACGCTCTGGGCGTTGTCCACCGCGTCGGCGCTGAGTTTGAGTATTTCGAGTTCGCTAATGCCCGCAAGGTCGGCATCGACTATCGCGGCATCGTCGCTGATTATCAGTCTGTCGCCGCCGCCACCGCCGACCACGGTCAGGTGCGCGCTCAATTGCGCATCGGTGACCAGCACCACGTCGCCGGACTCGCCGAGGTTGATGACGTCGTCGTGCACGCCGTCGTTGTCGGCGCCGACGGTCACCTGGTCGGCGCCAGCGCCGGCATTGACCACGCTGCCACCGGCGCCGAGCACCACCACTTCGCGCGCTGCGCCACCATCGACGGTGAGCGCGTTGGCGAAGGCGGTGCTGTCGATATCGACGGTCTCGCCTATGCCAACCAGCGAAGTGTCTATATGGGTGAAGCCGGCCGCGGCCGCATTGCTGCCGAAAGTCACGCTCTGGCCATGGTCGCCGGCGTCGCCGCCGAGCTTCAGCACTTCCATGGTGGTGACATTGGCGAGATCGACATCGGCCACCGAGGCGTCGGTCGATACCAGCAGGATATCGCCGCTGCTGTGCGCGCCACCGTCGACGAAGAGCGCCGCGGTCAGTTCGCTGTCTTCGACGTCGATGATGTCGTCGCCACCCGCGCCGGCGATCACCTGATCCCCCGCGCCGACGTGCACGATGTCATTGCCCGCCGAGCCGGTGATGGCGAGACCGCTGATGCCGTTGGCGATGAAGTCGGTGGCGCTGACCAGGGTCACGTTCTCGACGTTGATGACACTGTTGCCCATCAACACGCCGCCACCGCCAGTGACACGCAAGGTATCGCCGCTGCCGGTATTGCTGCCGCCGTCGATGGCCGCCGCGATGGTCGAGGCAGTGACGTTGATGGTGTCATCGCCCGCGCCGGTAGCGATGTCATCCGCGCTTGCACCCGCGCTCACGGTGTCATCGCCGAGACCGCTGGTGACAGTGCTGCCGGCGCTGCCGAGCGTGATGGTGTCGTTGCCCGCGCCGGTGGCGATGGTGAGACTGCCGCTGAAGGCACTGGCATCGATACTGATGTCGTCATCGGCGCCGGCCGCGCTGGTATCCACCTCGGCAAGGCCCATGGTGTGCGCAAGGCTGCCGAGCGTGAGGTTCTGGGCATCATCGCCGGCATCGGCGCTGAGCGTCAGGCGCTCGACGCTGCGCAGATTGGCGAAGTCGGCGTCCGCCACCGAGGCGTCGCTGGTGACTTCCAGCGTATCGCTGCCGGCGCCCGCCAGCACGCTCAGATTGGCGCTCAACTGGGCGTCGCTGGTCTTGATGAGATCGTCGCCGTTGCCGGTGCCGATGTCGTCGTTGTGGGTGCCGTCGTTGGCGGCGCCGACCGTAACGGTGTCGGCACCGTCGAGGGTGGTCACCAGGCTGCCACCACTGCCGAGGATCACCACGTCGTCGCCGAGGCTGGTGGTGATGGTCAGGGTATGACTGAAGGCGCTGGCGTCGATGGTCAAGACGTCGGTGCTGATGAGACCGATGCCGTCGACGGTAGTGATGCCCGCCGCTTCGGCGTTGGCGCCGAGCACCACCGATTGCGCATCGTCACCGGCGTCGACCGTCAAGGTCAGGATTTCGACGCTGGCGAGACCCGCCAAGTCGGCATCGACGAGCGAGGCATCGCTGGTGATGTGCAGCTCATCGATGCCACCGCCGGCGCTGAAGGTAAAATTGGCGGAGAGCTGGGCGTCGCTCAGATTGACCACGTCGGCGTCGACACCGGTGGTGATGTGATCGTCATGCACGCCGTCGTTGTCGGCGCCGACGAAAATGGTGTTGGCGCCGCGTCCGGCGTTGACCACGCTGCCACCGCTGCCGAGGGTGATGAGGTCATCCCCCGCCGCGGTGGCGATGGTCAAGGCATTGGCGAAGCCACTGGCATCGAGCGTCAGCGCATCATCGGCGCCGATGGCGGTGGCGTTCACGGCCGTGATGCCGGTGGCGGCCGCATGCGCCGCCAGCGTCACCGACTGGGCGTTGTCCAGCGCGTTACCGGACAGCTTCAACACCTCGACACTTGCAATCTGCGTCAAGGCGGCATCAAGCACCGCCGCGTCGTCGGTCACCTCCAGGGTATCGCTGCCGGCGCCGGCATTGACCACCAGTTCGTTGGTCAAGCGCGCGTCGCTGGTCTTGATGACGTCGGCGCCGATGCCAGTGGTGATTTCGTCGTGATGGCTGACGTCGTTGGCGGCGCCGACGGTCACGGTGTTATCGCCGTCACCGGCGTTGACCACGCTGCCGCCCACGCCGAGCGTGATGACATCGTCAGCCGCCACGGTGTCGACACTGAGCGCGTTGGCGAACGCGTGGGCATCCACCACGATGACATCGTCATTACCGACCGCGGTTGCGTCGATACTCTCGACGCCGGCGGCGGCGGCGGCACTGCCAAGGGTCAGCTGGTGCAGGTTGCCGCTTGCATCGGCGATGAGTGAAATCTTTTCGAGCCGCGAGACCTGGGTGAAATCGGCGTCGACCACCAGCACCTCACCATTCAAGCGCAGAATGTCGAAATCTTCGCCGCCGTCGAGCACGAAATGGCTGGTGAAGTTGTCGCTGTCGATCCGCAGGATGTCGTTGCCGGTGCCGAGGTCGATGTGATCGTCGATGCTGCCATCGTTGACCGCGCCCGACGACACGTCGTCATTGCCGTCGCCGCTGTTGACGGTGCCGCCACCAGCGCCGAGGAAAACGACATCCTGGCTGGCGGCCGCGGTGATGGTCAGCGCAGCGCTGAAGCCGCTCGCGTTGATGGTCAGGGTATCGTCAGCGCCGATGGCAGTGGCATCGACGGTGGTGAGGCCGGCGGCGCTGGCGGCGGTGGCCAAGCTCACGCTCTGGTCGTTGTCCACCGCGTCGGCGCTGAGCTTCAATATTTCCAGCGCGTCCACACCGCCGAAATCCGTATCGACTATCGCGGCGTCGCTGGTCACTTCCAAAGTGTCGACACCGCCGCCCGCATCCAGCACCAGATGGCTGTTCAACTGGGCGGCGCTGCCCAGCACATGATCGCAGCCGCTGCCGGTGGTGATCGCGTCGTCATGCACACCGTCGTTATCCGCGCCCAGGGTAATGAGGTTGTCGCCGTTACCGGCGTCGACCACGCTGCCACCGACGCCGAGCGTGATGACATCGTTGCCGTCGGCCGTGTCGACGGTGAGCGCATTGGCAAACGCGCTCGCATCGATACTTACCGCGTCGCTCGCGCCAACGCCGGTGGCGTCGACCGCGAGCAAGCCGGCGGTCGCGGCCTGGGCGGCCAGCACCACGCTTTGCGCATTGTCGGCGGCGTCGGCCGCGAGCTTCAGCGACTCGACACTGGTCAGGCCGCTGAAGTCCGCGTCGATGACGCTGGCATCGGTGCTCACTTCGAGGGTGTCGAGACCCGCGCCCGCGCTGACGGTGAGATGACTGGTGAACTGCGCGTCGGTGCTGTGGATCACGTCGTCGCCAGCGCCGCTGGTGATGTTGTCATCATGCACGCCGTCGTTGACGGCGCCGACCGTGACACTGTTGTCGCCGTTGCCGGCGTCTACAACGCTGCCACCACTGCCCAACTGGATGATGTCGCCCGCCGCGCCGCTGGTGATGCTGAGCGCATTGGCGAAATTGCGCGCGTCGAGCTGCAGAACGTCGTTGTTGCCGCTCGAGCTGGAATCGAAACTTTGCAAGCCGCTGGCCGCGGCCGCGCTGCCCAGGGTCAATTGATTGAGATTACCCGCCGCATCCGCTATCAAGGTGAGAGCTTCGACGCTGCTGAGTTGGGTGAAATCGGCGTCGACCACCGATACATCGCCGTTCACACGCAAGGTATCGACACCGCTGCCGCCGTCCACCACCAGGTGCTCGGTGAACAGACTGTTGTCTACTTCGATGGCGTCGCTGCCCACGCCGGTCGCGATGTGATCGTCAACCGTGCCATCGTTGGCCGCGCCGACCTTCACGAAGTCATCGCCGTCGCCGCTGTCGACCGTGCTGCCGCCCGCGCCCAGATTGATAATGTCATTGCCAGCACCGGTATTGACGGTCAGCGCGCCGCTGAAGGCGGTGCTGTCGATGGTCAAGGCATCATCGGCGCCGGCCGCCGTGCCGTCGACGGTCGTGATGCCGGCGCTGTGCGCCGCCGCGCCGAGAGTCACGCTCTGGGCGTTGTCCACGGCGTCGGCCGACAGTTGCAATTTCTCCACCGCGACCAAGCCCGCCAGATCGGCGTCGAGCACCAGCGCATCGCTGTTCACTTCCACGATGTCGATGCCGGCGCCGGCCGCCACCGACAGGAATTGCGAGAGCTGTGCGTCACTGACGATGATGTGATCGTCGCCGCCCAGAGTGGTGATGTGATCGTCATGGCTGCCGTCATTGGCGGCGCCGACGGTGATGACGTTGTCGCCACCCTGCGCATCGACCACGCTGCCACCGCTGCCGAGCGTGATGAGATCATTGCCGGCGCCGGTATTGACCGTCAGCGCGTTATTGAAACCACTGGCGTCGAGCGTGATGGCGTCGGCCAGCGCGCTGTCGACCACCGCGACGGTGTTGATGCCGGCCGCCGCTGCATTGCCGGCCAAGGTCACGCTCTGCGCGTCATCACCGGCATTGGCGCCGAGCAACAGGCGCTCGACGTTGCCGAGACCGGCTAGGTCGGCATCGACCACGCTGGCGTCGCTCGAGACTTCCAGGGTGTCGGTGCCGCCGCCGGCGCTGATGCCGAGATTGGCCGTCAGTTGCGCATCGGTGGTCAGCACATAGTCATCGCCACTGCCGGTGGTGATGTCGTCGTTCTCGATACCGTCATTGGCCGCGCCGATGGTGAGGGTGTTGTCACCGCCGCCGGCGTTGACGACGCTGCCACCCGCGCCGAGCACGATGTGATCGGCGGCGCCGCCGGTGTTGATGTTGAGTGCCGCCGTGAACGCACTGGCGTCGATGGTGACCTGGTCGTCGGCGCCGGCGCCGGTAGTGTCGATGGCGACGAGGCCGCCCGCCTCGGCCAAGCTGCCAAGGATGATGCTCTGTGCGTCATCGGCGGCGTCGGCCGTCAATTGCAGCAACTCGATGCTCGTGACCTGCGCGAAATCATTGTCGATGACCGTGGCGTCGCTGGTGACCTGCAGCGTGTCGCTGCTGTTGGCCGCGCCGCCGTCGACGCTGAGGCTGCCGCTCAGCAAGGCGTCGCTGACTTTGATCACATCGTCGCCGCCCGCGCCGCCGATCACCTGATCGCCCGCGCCAACGGTGATGGTGTCATCGCCCGCCGAGCCGGTGATGCGCAGACCGCTCAAGGCATTGGCGGTGAAGTTCGTTGCGACCGCGAGACTCACGTTCTCGATGCCGACCGCGGTGACGCTCATGCCGAGGGTGCCGCCGCCCAGTACATTCAAGGTATCGCCGACACCGGTATTGCCGCCGGCGTCGATGGCGGAATTGAGCGTGGCGGCGGTGACGTTGATGATGTCATCGCCGGCGCCGGTGGAGACGTCGTCATTGGCGGCGCTGACGGTGACGTCGTCATCGCCGCTGCCGGTGACGATGAGGCCGCCACTGTTGCCGGTGGTGACCGTGAGATCGACCGTCGCACTGCCGGCCGCGAGGTTTTCGAAATTGCGATAGCTGCCGGTTTCGGCCGCAATCTGATCGTTGGTGCTGGAGAAATCAATCGTCAGCGCGCTGCCACCGGCGCCTACCACCAGCGTATCGCTGTCGCTGCCGCCGTCGACTATCGATGCCGCGCCGGTCAGTGCCTGGTAGGTGAAGCTGTCCGCATCATCGCCGAGACCGACCGTATCTCCGGCACTGACCACGCCGATGATGGTATCGCTGCCGGCCCCGGCATCGATGGTGTCGATGCCCGCACCCAGGGTGATGACGTCGTCGAAAGCGCTGCCGAGCACGGCGTTCGCGCCGTCGCCGAGATTGATGTTGAGTGCCTGTGCGGCGGCCGTCGCGTCGAGATTGTCGTTGCCGGCGCCGGCCACCACCGTGGTGGTGCGCGCATCGGCGGTGATGTTGTTGCCACCGGCGCCGCCATCGATGCTGACGCCGCCCGAGATTGAATCGTTGCCGCTGCCGGTCTTGATGAAGGCGGTGTTGCCGCCCGCAATCACCACCAGCGTGGCGGACGAGCCACTGCCGTCCAGGTTTTCGAAATTGGTATAGCTGCCGAGGCCGCCGACCTGGTCGCCGGCCGCCGACAGGTCTATCACGATCACGCCGCTGCCGCCCATGATGAGGGTGTCGGCGCCGGCGCCGGCATCGACCGTCACGTTCTGGCTGCGGAAGGTGATGGTGTCATCGCCCGAGCCGGTGGTGACGGCAGTGGTGGTGCTGGCCATGACCACGGTCAACGCGTCATCGACGCCCACCGCGCCGGCCGCGAGGTTTTCGAAATTGCGATAAAGACCGGTGCCGCCGACCGTGATCTGCTGGGCGCCGACCTGCGAGAAATCGAAGCTCATGGCGCCGCTGGTGGCGGTGACGGTGATGGTGTCGACGGCGCTGCCGCCGTCCACCGTGGCGTTGACTGCCGCGTAGGTGGTGGTGTCCGCGCCGCCTTCGTAGTTGATGGTGTCGCCGGCGCCGAAGTTGGTGACGGTATCGCTGCCGCCGCCCGCGTTGACCGTATCGGCGTCAGCATCGACACCGACATCGATGATGTCATTACCGTTGCCGCCGGTGACGAGATCGGCGCCGGCGCCAGCAGTGACGGTGGCGCCGGTAGTGACCGCCGCCACGCTCAAGGTGTCGGCGCCCGCACCACCATGCACTTCTTCAACCGTGGCGGTGGCGGTAAACGTCGCGCCATTCGCCACGCCGGTCAGATCGATCACTTCGATGTTGTTGACGGTGCCGCCGATGGCGCTGACGCCCACCGCACTGCTGGTCACCACCAAGGTATCGCGCGCGCCCGCACCGTCGAGCACCGCGCCGCTGAGCTGGGTGTCGATGGCATTGATGATGTCGATGCCACTGCCGCCACTCACATCCTGGCCGTTGGCGCCGAGCGTAAAGGTATTGCCGCCATCAGCAAGCTGGTAACCCTCGATCTCCGCCGCGCCCGTCACGGTGCCGGCATCGGTCAAGGTCACGCTGTTGGCGCCGGCCGCGCTGCCGAGCAGCGCGTGTTGCGCGATGCGCATGCTGGCATCGACGTTGTTGGCGAGCTGCAGTGCTTCGACACTGGTCAGAGTCGCTGTCGAAATATCGGTGGCTGTGGTGTCGATGACCAGCGCGTCATTACCGCCGCCCAGCGCCAGTGTGCCGCTGACGGTGGTGAAGGCGCCGCTGTGCACGACGTCATCGCCGGCGTCACCACTGACGTTCTGCGCTGCCGCGCCCAGGGTGAAGCTGTTGGCGCCGTTGGCGAGCTGATAGTTCTCCACCGCCGCCGCGCCGCTGGCGGTGCCGGCATTGGACAAGGTCACGGTGTTGGTGCCGGCCGCGCCCGCGATCAGGGCGTTGTTGGTGATGCTGGTGGTGAGATTGACGTCGTTGTCGAGATTGACGGCGTCGATATTGTTCAAGATCGCCGACAGCGTCGCGCTCTGTTCAACGCTCACACTGTCGTTGCCGCTCACACCGTCCAGCGTGCCGCTGATCGTGGTCAGGGCGCCGGTCTTCAAGTTGTCATCGCCCGTGCCGCCCGTGACGTTCTGCGCGGCTGCGCCCACCGTGAAGGTGTTGCTGCCATTGGCCAGCACGTAGTTCTCGACTTCCGCCGCGCCGCTCGCCGTGCCCGCCGCGCTCAAGGTCACGGTGTTGCTGCCGAGCGCGCTGGTGATGAGCGTGTTGTTGGCGAGACTGGTGGTGATGCTGACGTTGTTGGCCAGCAGCACCGCGTCGATATTGGAGAGCGTCGCCGACACGGTCGCATTTTGATCGACCGTCAGAGTGTCGTTGCCGCTTACACCGTCGAGCGCACCGCTGACGGTGGCGAGCGCACCGGTTTTCAAGCTGTCGTCACCGCTGCCGCCCGTGACGCTCTGTCCGCTGGCCCCTACGGTGAACGTATTGGCGCCATTGGCTAGCACATAGTTCTCGACTTCCGCCGCGCCATTGGCGGCGCCGGCATTGGACAGGGTGACGGTGTTGGCGCCGAGCGCGCTGACGATCAGCGCGTTGTTGGCGATGCTGGTGGTGAGATTGACGTCATTGGCAAGATTGACGGCGTCGATGTTGTTCAAGCTCGCCGACAGCGTCGCGCTCTGCTCCATCGTCAAAGTGTCGTTGCCGCTCACGCCGTCCAGCGTGCCGCTGATGGTGGTGAGCGCGCCGCTCTTGATGCTGTCGTCACCGGTGCCGCCGGTGACGTTCTGCGCGCTGGCGCCGAGCGTGAAGGTATTGCTGCCGTCGGCGAGCACATAGTTCTCGACTTCGGCCGCGCCGCTCGCCGTGCCCGCCGCGCTCAAAGTCACGGTGTTACTGCCGAGCGCGCTGTCGATCAGCGCGTTGTTGGTAATGCTGCTGGTGATGCTGACATTGTTGGCCAGTTCCACCGCTTCGACTGCGCCCAGGGTGGCGGCCGAGATATCGGTGCCGGTGGTGTCGATCACCAGTTTGTCGTTGCCGCCGGCCAGCGCCAGTGTGCCGCTGACGGTGGTCAACGCCCCACTGTGCACCACGTCGTCGCCCGTGCCGCCGGTGACGTTCTGCGCCGCCGCGCCCAGGGTGAAGCTGTTGGCGCCATCGGCCAGCACATAGTTTTCAACCGCGGCCGCGCCGCTGGCGGCGCCGGCCTCATTGAGGGTGACGGTGTTGACGCCGGCGGCATTGGCCAGCAGGGCGTTATTGGCGAGCGTGGTCGAGATGTCGACGTTGTTGCCAAGATTGACGGCATCGATGTTCGTGAGATTTGCGCTCAAGGTGGCGCTGCTATCGACATTGACGACATCGGCGCCGCTGCCGCCATTCAGGGCGCCGGAAATAGTCGTGAGGGCGCCGCTGTTGAGGGTGTCATCGCCGCTGCCGCCGGTGACGTTCTGCGCCGCCGCGCCGAGCGTGAAAGTGTTGCTGCCGTTGGCGAGCTGGTAGTTCTCGACCTCGGCCGTGCCGCTCGCCGCGCCGGCATCGCTCAGGGTCACGGTGTTGGCGCCGGCCGCCGTGCCGAGCACGGCGTTCTCGGCGATGGTCATGGTGGCGTTGACGTTGCTCGCGAGCGCGATGGCTTCGACCGAGGTCAAGCTCAGACCTGCGATATTGGTGGCGGTGGCATCCACCACCAGCGTGTCGTTGCCGCTGCCCAGGGCAAGACTGCCGGTGAGCGACGTCAACGCGCCGGTGTGCACCACGTCATCGCCGCTGCCGCCCTGCACGGTCTGCGCCGCCGCGCCGAGCGTGAAATCATTGGCGCCATCGGCCAGCACGTAGCTCTCGATAGCGGCCGCACCGCTGGCAGTGCCGGCGGCGCTCAAGGTCACGGTGTTGTCACCGAGCGCGGTATCGATGAGCGCATTCTGCGCAAGCGTCACGGTGGCATCGACATCCGTGGCGAGCGCCACATGCTCGACCGCGGTCAACGTGGCGCCGGCAAGATTGGTGAGATTGGTATCCAGCACCACGGTGTCGTCACCACCGTCCAGGGTGTAGGTGCCGGTAAGCGTGGTGAAGGCGCCGCTGTGCACGACCTCGTTGCCACTGCCACCGACCACCGATTGGCCGGCATTGCCCAAGGTGAAGGTATTGCCGCCGTCGGCCAGGCGGTAGGCCTCCACTTCGGCGGCGCCGGTCACGGTGCCGGCGTCGAGCAGCGTGATGAAGTTGCTGCCCGCCGCGCTGCCGATCAAGGCGTTGTCGGCAATGATGGTGGTCAAATCGATATTGCTGGAGATGACGATGGTGTCGATGTCGGTGAGGGTCGCACTCAACTGCATGCTGCTCTGGATGTTGAGCACATCGTTGCCGCCGCCGCCGACCAGCGCGCCACTCAGACTGGTCAGATTGTCGCTGTTGAACACGTCATCGCCGCTGCCGCCGGTGACATTCTGCGCCGCCGCGCCGAGCGTGAAGTCATTGCCGCCATCGGCAAGGCGATAGCTCTCGACGTCGCTCTTGCCGGTGATGGTGCCGGCATTGGTCAAGGTCACGCTGTTGACGCCGACCGCGCTGTCGATGAGGTTGGCGGTGGCGATATTGGTGGTGAGGTCCACGCCGCTGGCGAGATGCACGGCGTCGATGTTGGTCAGCGTGGCGCTTAAGGACGCGTCGTTTTCAATCAGCAGCACGTCGTCGCCGCTCACGCCGTCCAGGGTGCCGGTGATGCTGCTCAGGCTGCCGCTCTTCAGCGTGTCGTCGCCGCTGCCACCCGTGACGTTCTGCGCCGCCGCGCCCAGGGTGAAAGTGTTGGCGCCGTTGGCGAGCTGATAGTTCTCGACCGTTGGCGCGCCGCTGGCGACGCCGGCGTCGACCAGCGTGATGGTGTTGTTGCCGGCAGCGGCCGTGACCAGCGCGTTCTCGGCAATGGTCATGCTGGCGCTGACGTCATTGCCAAGCGTAATGGACTCGACACCCGTCAAAGTCAGCGCGCTGATATCGGTGGCGGTGCTGTCGATGGTCAGTGTGTCGCTGCCACCGCCGAGGGCGAGCGTACCGGTAAGTGAAGTCAGGGCCGCGCTGTGCACGGTGTCGTTGCCAGTGCCGCCGGTGACATTCTGCGCGGCTGCGCCCAGCGTGAAATCATTGACGCCATTGGCGAGTCGATAGCTTTCGACCAACGCCGCGCCCTGCGCGGCGCCGGCGCTCGCCAGGGTCACGGTATTGGTGCCAGCGGCGCTGTCGATCAGCGCGTTCTGCGCCAGCGACAGCGTGGCATCGACGTTGTTGGCGAGCACCAGATGTTCGACGCCCGACACGGTCGCGCCGCCGAGATTGGTGTTGGTGGTATCCACCACCACGCTGTCGTCGCCCGCGCCCATGGCGATGGCGGCGGTGACCGTGGCCAAGGCGCCGGTGTGCACGGTGTCGTCGCCACTGCCGGTGGTGACGGCGCGCGTCGCCGCGCCCAAGGTCACGTTCAAGACACCGTCGGCGTTCGTGCCATCGAGGTTTTCGAGATTCTTGTAGAGGCTGGCGCTGTCGACCTGGTCGGCGCCGGCCGCCACCGCGAAATTGATGGTGAGGTCGCCATCGCCCGCGCCCACTTCCAGGGTGTCGATGCCCGCACCGGCATCGACATTATCGACGCCGCTGCCGTAGACGATGGTGTCCGCGCCGCTGCCGGTGGTGACACGGTCATTGCCGGCGCCGGCATCGACGCGCACGCCGCCGCTGGCGGTGGTGGCGGTGATCACATCCGCACCGCCGCCGCCTGAGATGCGGTTGGTGGTCGCCGCGCCGGTGACCGTCACCGCGCCGCTCGCGCCGCTCGCGTCGAGGTTCTCAAACGCCTTGTACAGACCGGTCTCGGCCGCGACGTTGTCGGCGGCGGAGGCAAAGTTGAAAGTCTTGGCGGTGCTGCCGGCATAGGTCAGCGTGTCGACACCGGTGCCGCCATCGACCACCGTGCCGGTGGCCGTCAGTGCGCGATAGGCGAAGGTGTCGTTGCTGCCTTGCAGGAGCACCTGGTCGCCGGTGGTCAGGTTACCGATGACGGTATCGGCGCCGTTACCGGCGTTGATGATGTCCTTGCCGGTGCCGAGCGTGATGGTGTCGCCGAAGGCCGAGCCGGTAACGGTGTTGGTGCCATTGCCGGCGTTGATGGTCACGCCCTGGGCAGCGCTCGCGACATTGATGATGTCGTTGGCCCTGCCCGTGCTGACGCGCGTGGTGCCGGCCACGCCGGTCACGGTCAAGGCGCCGGTCGCGGCGCTGCCGTTGATGTTCTCGAAATTGGTGTAGGTGCCGGCCAGCGTGCCGTTGTCGTCACTGGCGGCAAGCTTGAATGTCTGAGCAGCAGAACCGCGCACCACCAAGGTGTCCGAGCCGGCGCCACCGTCGACGGTGACGGCAATCGCGCTGGTCGGCAGGGTGATGGTGTCGTTGCCGCCTTCGAGCAGCACACGATCGCCGACGCTCAGATTGCCGACGATGGAATCGTTGCCGCCGCCGGCACGGATGTTGTCGACGCCGGTGCTCAAGGTGATGGTGTCACTGCCGGCGCCAGCGGTGATGGTGTTGTTGCCGGCGCCCGCGTTGATGCTGACCGCGCCGGTCGCGGCCGCGACATTGATGACGTCGTTGCCGCCGCCGGTCGCGACCGAGGTCGTGCCCGCCACGCCGGTGAAACTGACGGCGCCGGTGGCGGTGGCGGCGGACAGATTCTCGAAGCCGGTGAAATGGCTGTTGGTGGCGAGATTGATGGTGACGGCGCCGCCGCTGTACAGCAGCGTGTCGACGTCCGCGCCACCGCGCGCCACGCCGCTCGCGGTGCTGGCGAAAGTGGCGGTGTCGTTGCCGCCATCGAGGTCGATGTCGTCGCCGACGCCAATGGCACCAATCAAACGATCATTGCCCGTGCCGGTATGCACGTGATCGGCGCCCGCGCCGAGGGTCACGCTGTCGAGACCGCTGCCGGTCGCAATCAGGCTGCCGGCAGCGTTGGCGGTGACGGTCAGGTTCTTGTCCCAGCTACCGGCGTCGAGATGCTCGAAATTCTGCCACGCGGCGTTGAGCGGGGCGCCGGCCGTGATCTGATGGGTGTTGGCAGGCGCGCCGAGGTTGATGGTCATGGCGGTGCTGGCCGCGGGCGCGGACAGAAACGCGGGGTCGAGCCTCAAGATATCGCTGCCGGTGCCAGCGTTGACGCTCGCCACCACATCGCGGAACGTAATGGTGTCGGCGCCGCTGCCGGTGCGTATCGAGGTGCTGGCGGCGGCCAGCGTGACATCGAGCGCGCCACTGGCGGTGGCGGCGTCGAGATTTTCGAAATTGCTGAACTGGGTGCTGGCGTCGGGCGCGTTGTTGCCGGCTTCATTGAAATCCACGCGTACGGCAGCACTGCCCGTCACCAGCAGGGTGTCGAGACCCGCCCCGCCGTCGACGCTGGCGTTGGCATCGCTGAAAGTCGCGCGATCATCGCCGTCGCCGAGGGCAATGCTGTCACCGCTGCTGAGCGCGCCGCTCACCACGTCGTTGCCGGTGCCGGTGTCGACGCTATCGGCGCCGGCGCCGAGCGTCACCTCGTCATTGCCCGAGCCGCTGCGAATGCTGCCGCCGGCGGCGCCGGCGATGACCGTCATGACGCCGCTGGCCTGCGCCGCATCGAGATTCTCGAAACCCGAATACTCGACATTCGGTGAACCGCTGACGACCTGCTGGTCCGCCTGCGAGAAGTCGACGCTCAAGGCATCGCTGCCCTGCACCAGCAAGGTGTCCTGACCGGTGCCGGCTTCCACCGTCGCCGTGCCGACCAGGGTCTTGAACAGGAAGATGTCGTCGCTGCCGTCGCCCAACTCGATGGCATCGCCATCGGCGAGGTCGAAGCTGACGGTCTTGACCCCGGCGGCCACGCCCTCGGCGTTGCCGGCGTTGACCTGCATCTCAAAGGTGCCGAAGAAGCCAGTAGCCGGGATGAAGGCGAGGTTGGCCAGCGAGGTGCTCAAGTCGGCCGCGTCGCCGCTCAGGAGGTATTGACCAAAACCGAGATCGGACAAGGCGAGGTTGCCGGTGCTGCCCGGCAGATAGTCCAAGGTCCCCGCCGTCGCACTGATCCCCAGCAGGATCGAGATGGGACCGGTGCCGCTGACCACCATGTCGGTCAGATCCGCAAGCGTCGTGCGGTAGGTTTCAGCGGTGGTCAGATTGGTCAGTGTCGGCGTGGCCATTGCAAAGCGTCTCCCATTAAATTGCAGGCAGCACGATGCCGCTGCAGCTATCCCTGAGCGGATATAGCGGCTTGCGCGACATGTGGGTTGAGTGGCGCCGCTGGACGTACATCGAAAGGTCTTCGATGGCGCCCCTGCGGATGTGCCTGGAATCTGCTCCCGCGCCCCCGGTGCGCGCAGGCCAGACTGCGTCAACCGTGGCACAATACCGGCAGTTCCCAGCCAGTGATGACATGAGTCTGCCGGTGTACTCGATCAAGACTAGGCGCGCGCGCGCCGCGCATGCTTCCCTGCCTGCGGACGCAGCGGGGATCTGACCATGAACGCCATCGACGCCGCGGCCAGCGGTCATTTGTTCGTGGTGTCGGCGCCCTCGGGGGGCGGCAAGACCTCGCTGGTGCGCACCCTGCTCAACCGCGCCGGCAATCTGCGAGTCTCGACTTCCCACACCACGCGCGCCCGGCGCAGCGGTGAGCAGGACGGCATCGACTACCACTTCATTGACGAAGCGACTTTCGAAGCGATGGTCGCGGCCGGCGAGTTCCTGGAGCACGCCCGGGTTTTCGATCATTACTACGGCACCGCCCGCGCGCCGGTCAGCGCACGCCTGGCGGCGGGCGAAGACGTCATCCTTGAGATCGACTGGCAAGGCGCCCGCACCATCCGCGCCGCCGTCGCCACCACTATTTCGATATTCATCCTCCCGCCCTCCATTGAAGAACTGGAGCGGCGCCTCACCAACCGTGGAGACAAGGCTGAAACCATCGTGCGCCGCATGCGGGATGCGGTCAACGAAATGTCACATTTCGGCGAGTACGACTACCTCGTCATCAACGACGATTTCGAGCGCGCGGCGGCGGCCCTGGTCGCGATCGTCGGCGCCTCGCGCCTGCGTCGCGAAGTGCAGGTCCAGCGCCACGCCGAGATGCTGGGCCGGCTCGTGGCGCCCTGAGGGTGGCTTTGCTATCATCGCCGGCCCAAGAATTTCATCCGCCACAGGACTTGCCCCATGGCCCGCGTCACCGTCGAAGATTGTCTGTCCGCCGTCGATAACCGTTTTGACCTCGTGCTGGTCGCCAGCCGCCGGGCTCGCCAGATTGCGATGGGCGCCCACCCGCTGGTCGACCCGGAGAACGACAAGCCCACCGTGGTGGCCCTGCGCGAAATCGCCGCAGGCCTCATGAATCTTGAGATTCTCGACGAAATCGACGCCAAGGAACGCGCCGCCGAGGAATACGAAATGGCGGCCGAATTCGCCGAACAGCAGGTCGCGGCCCCCGAATCCGACAACGATTTCTGACCCTCACCGTCCCGTGATCCCGAACGCTCGAAACTTCCGCGGGCGGCACATGCATCACGGGACGACTGGCTCTGCCCCTGCGACCTGCCCGCGGCCCGCGCCGCCTGAGGTCCGTTCATGAGCGCCCCCACTGTGCAATTCGAAGCGCCGCCGCTGCGCATCGATGACCTGTGCCGGCGCATCCGCGCCTACCTCACCCCTGACCAGATCAAGGACGTGCGCCGCGCCTATCGCTTCGGCGCCGACGCCCATGAAGGCCAGACCCGCAAGAGCGGCGAGCCTTACATCCAGCATCCGCTCGCCGTGGCCGGCATCCTCGCCGACATGCACATGGATCACGAAACCCTGATCGCGGCCATGCTGCACGACGTGATCGAGGATTCCTTGATCCCCAAGGAAGAAATCGCCGAGCAGTTCGGCGGCGAAGTGGCGGACATCGTCGACGGGCTGTCGAAACTGACCCAGATCGAATTCGAGTCGCACGCCGAAGCGCAGGCGCAGAATTTCCAGAAGATGTTGATGGCGATGGCCGACGACATCCGCGTGATCCTGGTCAAGCTCGCCGACCGCCTGCACAACATGCGCACCCTGGGCGCGCTGCGGCCCGACAAGCGCCGCCGCATCGCGCGCGAGACGCTCGACATCTACGCCCCCATCGCCCAGCGCCTCGGTATGAACGCGATTCGTCTGGAGCTCGAAGAGCTGGGCTTTCAAGCGCTCTACCCGCAGCGCCATGGGGTCTTGAAGCGCTTCATCCAGAAGATTCGCGGCAACCGCAGCGAAGTCGTCACCAAGATCAAGAACCGCATCAAGCGCCATCTGCGCCAGGAAGAACTGGTCGCGCACGTGGTCGGCCGTGAGAAGCACCTGTACAGCATCTATCGCAAGATGCGCCAGAAGCATCTGCATCTGACGGAAGTACATGACGTCTACGCGTTTCGCATCATCGTCGATTCGGTCGACACCTGTTACCGCACACTGGGCGTGATCCACGGCCTGTACAAACCGGTGCCGGGCACGTTCAAGGATTACATCGCCATCCCCAAGGCCAACGGTTACCAGTCGCTGCACACGGTGCTGTTCGGGCCTTTCGGCGTGCCACTCGAAGTGCAGATTCGCACCAATGAAATGGATCACGTCGCCGAAGCCGGCATCGCCGCGCACTGGCTGTACAAGACCGGCGACAGCGCCGCCAAGAGCGCGCACAAACGCGCGCGTGAATGGCTGCGCGGTGTGATTGAACTGCAGCGACGCGCGGGCAACTCGCAGGAGTTCCTGGAGAACGTCAAGGTCGATCTCTTTCCCGACGAGGTCTACGTGTTCACGCCCAAGGGCGCGATCATGGAAATGCCGCGCGGCGCGACCGCCATCGACATGGCCTACGCGATTCACACCGACATCGGCAACAAGTGCGTGGGCTGCCGCATCAACCGGCGGCTGGCGCCCCTGCGCACGCGTTTGAAGACCGGCGACACAGTCGAAATCGTCACCGCGCCCGGCGCGCGGCCGAATCCGGCATGGCTCAACTTCGTGGTGACGGGCAAGGCGCGCGCCAATATCCGCCACTTCCTGAAGAACCTGCACGAGGACGAAGCGGGCGTGCTCGGCAAGCGCATGCTGAACCGCGAGCTCGAGAACTTCGCGAGTTCCATCGACGCGCTCGACCCGGCGCGCGTGCGCACGGCGCTGGCGAGCTTCAATTTAAAGAGCATGGAAGAACTGCTGGCCAACATCGGCCTCGGTGTGCGGCCCGCGCCGCTGGTGGCGCGCGCGCTGGTCAGCACGGTTGCCGACGACAAGCTCGAACGACCGCTGCGCCGCGGCGCGCCCGGCGATGCGCCGGGCCCACTGCTCATCCACGGCACCGAAGGCATGGTGGTGAGCATTCCCAAATGCTGCTATCCCATTCCCGGCGACCCGATCATGGGTTTCATCACCGCTGGCCGCGGCATCGTCATCCATCATCCCTCGTGCAAGAACGTCATCGATTTCCGCAGCGCGCCGGACCGTTGGGTGGATGTCGAGTGGGCGCCGGATCTCGATCGCGAATTCAGCGTTGAAATCGTCATCGATGTCGTCAACCAGCGCGGCGTGCTGGCCACCATCGCCGCCGGCTGCGCCGATCAGAATGCAAACATAGAAGCGATTGAAATCGTCGAGCGCGACGAGCACTCCTCGACCATGCGCCTGACCATCGGCGTGCATCATCGCAAGCACCTGGCGGATGTCATCCGCACCCTACGCAATATCGACACCGTCGCGCGCGTGCACCGCAAGCGCGCCTGAAGCAGGAGTTCACATCATGACCAAGCAGGCTATCGTCACCAGCGATGCACCCTCAGCCATCGGCACCTATTCGCAGGGCATCGTCAGCGGCGACAGCATTTACCTGTCGGGGCAGATCCCGCTCGACCCGCACAGCGGGCAGATGATCGAAGGGCCGATGCGCGCGCAGATCGAGCGCGTGTTCGACAACCTCGCGGCGGTCGCCAAGGCCGCCGGCGCGACGCTCGACGACTGCGTGAAGCTCAATGTGTTCTTGACCGATCTCGCGCACTTCGCGCTCGTCAACGAAGTGATGGCGACCTATTTCACTCAGCCCTACCCGGCGCGCGCCGCCAGCGGCGTAGCCTCGCTGCCGCGCGGCGCGGCGGTCGAGATGGACGCCGTACTCGCGCGTCCGCGCTGAGCCTCATCGCCGTAGCGGGAAGCGGGCCCGGTGGCCAGCCCCATCGCGCTGGATGAGCCCGTCACGCGCTTGAATGGCGTCGGCGAGAAAGTCGCCGAGCACTTGGCCAAGCTGCGCATCGCACGCGTCGGCGACCTCCTGTTTCATCTGCCGCTGCGCTACCAGGACCGCACCCGCCTGACGCCGATAGGTGCGTTGCGCTTCGGGCGTGAAGCGCAGATCGAGGGCGTGGTTGAAGTCTCGCAGGTCGTGTTCGGGCGCCGTCGCGCTCTGGTGGTGCGCATTGCCGATGGCAGTGGCGCCATCAATCTGCGTTTCTTTCATTTCAACAGCGCGCAGCAACAGCGCCTCGCGGTCGGCCGCCGCGTGCGGTGTTTTGGTGAAGTGCGGCGCGGTCCGAATTCATTCGAGATGGTGCACCCTGAATGCCAGATCCTGGCGGGCGAGCAGCCGCTCGCGGTCGACGCCGAGCTGACGCCCATCTATCCCACCACCGAAGGCCTGCAACAGAATCGTCTGCGCCATCTCACCAACCAGGCGTTGGCGCTGCTCGCCAATGTCGAACAGGAAGCGCAGGAATTGCTGCCGCCCGCGCTCCTGCAACGCCTGGCGATGCCGTCACTGCGCGAAGCGCTGGAGTTCGTGCATCGTCCGCCGCCGGATGCCGACATCGACATGCTCGCCGAGTCGAGTCACCCGGCGCAGCGGCGCCTAGTATTCGAAGAACTGCTGGCCTACCAGTTGAGTTTGAAGCGACTGCGCGAACAGGCGCGTGACTTTGCCGCGCCGACGGTCGTGGCGCGCGCACTTCAGGAACGCCTGCTGGCCGGCTTTGGCTTCACGCTCACCGGCGCGCAGCGGCGCGTCATCGATGAAGTCGAAGCCGATCTCGCGCGCGGGCTGCCCATGCTGCGCCTGTTGCAGGGTGATGTCGGCGCCGGCAAGACCGCGGTGGCGGCGGCGGTGGCGGCCAACATGCTGGAGGCCGGCTACCAGGTCGCCTTGATGGCACCGACCGAACTGCTTGCCGAGCAGCATGCGCGGACCTTGCGTCGCTGGTTCGAACCCCTGGGCATTGAATCGATGCTGCTCACCAGCCGTCTGACCAAGAGTCAGCGCAAGCCGCTCCATGCGCGCCTCGAAAGCGCGGAGCCGGCGTTGGCGGTTGGCACCCACGCGCTGTTCCAGCAGGACGTGCAGTACGGTCGGCTCGGTCTCATCATCGTCGATGAACAGCATCGCTTCGGCGTCGAGCAACGCCTGGCCTTGCGCGACAAGGGCGCGCGCGACGGCTTTCGTCCACACCAGTTGATCATGACCGCGACGCCCATCCCGCGCACGCTGGCGATGAGCGCCTATGCCGATCTCGATGTCTCCATCCTCGATGAGCTGCCACCAAGTCGCAAACCGGTGCGCACCGTGGTGCTGGCCGAGAGCAAACGCGCCGACATCGTTGCGCGCATCGCCGACATGGTGCGCGAAGGTCGGCAGGTGTACTGGGTATGCCCGTTGATCGATGAGTCCGATGTGCTGGAGCACCAGGCCGCGACCGACACCGCCGTGCAGCTCGCCGCGGCGCTGCCAGATATCCAGGTGGGCCTCGTGCATGGACGCCTGCCCGACAAGGACAAAGACGCGCAGATGGCGGCTTTCGCGCGCGGCGAGACCGCCTTGCTGGTCGCGACCACCGTCATCGAAGTCGGCGTCGACGTGCCCAACGCCAGTCTCATGGTGATCGAGAACGCTGAACGTCTCGGGCTGTCGCAATTGCATCAGCTGCGCGGGCGCGTCGGGCGCGGCGCGCAGCACGCCGACTGTGTGCTGCTGTA
This sequence comes from Gammaproteobacteria bacterium, assembly GCA_020849475.1. Classification (GTDB taxonomy): domain Bacteria; phylum Pseudomonadota; class Gammaproteobacteria; genus JADJYF01. The sequence goes on along the minus strand of JADLGE010000060.1, from coordinate 2,138 downwards.
CAAGCCGCCGTTGTCGCAGATGGCGCGCAAGCGCCTCGAGACCATGCGCGCCACCACCGATGGCTTCGTGATCGCGGATCGCGATCTGGAACTGCGCGGGCCCGGTGAACTGCTGGGCACACGTCAGACCGGCATCGCGCAATTTCGCATCGCGGATCTGGTGCGTGACGCTGCGCAACTGCGCGATGTGCAGGCCACCGCCACCACGGTCTTGAACGACTATCCACACTTGGTCGACAAGCTCGTGCAGCGCTGGCTGGCGGACAAAGTAGAATACGCGAACGTATGAACAGCGCTCGTCCCCACGCCACCCCACACGGCGCCGGCCCTGACTGGCGCCATCGCCTGCTGCAATACGCGCGCCTCGCGCGCCTGCATCGCCCCATCGGCATTCTGCTGTTGTTGTGGCCGATGCTATGGGCGTTGTGGATAGCCGCCGAGGGCGTGCCACGTCTCGATGTGCTGGTGATCTTCGTGCTGGGCACGGTGGTGATGCGCTCCGCCGGCTGCGTGATCAACGACTACGCTGATCGCAATTTCGACGGCCATGTCGAGCGCACCAAGGAACGGCCACTGCCTACCGGCGCCGTCACGCCGCGCGAGGCCTTGCTGCTATTCGCGGTGTTGCTCGCCATTGCACTGGCGCTGGTGCTCGCCACCAATCGCGCGACGATATTGCTGTCTTTTGGCGGCGCGGCGCTGGCCATCACCTATCCGTTCGCCAAACGCTACACGCACTTGCCGCAGGTGCATCTCGGCGCGGCCTTCGGCTGGGCGGTGCCGATGGCCTTCACCGCGCAAAGTGGCGCGGTCTCGCCGCTCGCGTGGTTGTTGTTCAGCACCGCGGTGCTGTGGGCCGTCATTTATGACACGCAAGACGCGATGGTCGACAGAGATGACGATGTGCGACTCGGCATACGCTCGACCGCGATTCTGTTTGCCGACGCCGATCGCATCATCATCGGCGGCCTCATGTGCCTCATGCTGTCCAACCTCTACTTGATCGGTCGTCGCGCCGACCTCGGTTGGCCCTACGACGGTGCGCTGCTGGTCGCGGCGGCGCTGTTCGTCTACCAGCAATATCTCATCCGTGATCGCAACCGCGCTGGCTGCTTCGCGGCTTTCCTCAACAACAACTGGGTGGGCGGCGTGTTGTTTTTGGGCGTGATACTGTCCTATTCACCTGCCTCATCGTGGTTCAAATAAAGCTCGCCCAGGTTCAACTGCTGCGCATCTAATCCCGCACAACAGGTGCGTGTATGACGCGCGGTGTTTGAATTTTCGAGCTTCGTCCGTGACAATTGCCCGGCGGGTCGAGGCGTCGACTTCCCGCGTATCAAAACGAATTGCCAACACCTATTGGGGGGACCTCATCATGAATCCACTGGACACCATACAGGGGACTGTCATTGCCGGCGTGGTGCTGGCCGTCATCCTGGCGTTCGCCGCCAAAGCCATTGCCGGCGCCTGATGCGCCCATCGGCTGATTAACACCTACGAACCCAGGAGCTGGAATCATGGCAATTATGATGATCGACCGTTGGCTGCATATCGTGGCCGGCGTGATGTGGATTGGTCTTCTCTACTACTTCAATTTCGTGCAGGTGCCGGCCATGGCGGCCGCCACCGCTGACAAGGACGGCCCTGGGCCGGCCGCGATCGGCAAGTATGTCGCACAGCGCGCACTGTTCTGGTTCCGCTGGGCGGCACTGGTGACGTGGCTGACGGGCGCCATCTTCCTCGCCACCGCCCCGCAGTATTCGCTGCACGGCGCGTTCACACTCGGCATCGGTGCGCATAACGCCAGCCTGACCGCGATTGGTTTCGGCGCATGGCTCGGCACCATCATGCTGTTCAACGTGTGGGGTCTCATCTGGCCAAACCAGAAAAAGATCCTCGGCATCGTGCAGGCGTCCGACGCTGAAAAGGCCACCGCGCGTCGCGTTGCCTTCCTGGCCTCGCGCACCAACACCCTGCTGTCGATCCCGATGCTGATGTTCATGCAGGCCGGCGCGCACGGTATTCCGTTCTGAGGCGCGTTTCGCTGTAAACGAAAAAGCCCGGCATGTCCGGGCTTTTTTGTGCCCTCATTCCTGGTGTGCGAATGAATTCGCACGTGCAGAGTGGTGCGCCGTCGT
>JADLGE010000059.1 GCA_020849475.1 Gammaproteobacteria bacterium | reverse complement strand
TCGGCCAGCAGGCGCTCGACTTCGACTAGACGTTCGGCCTTTTCAGCGTAGTCAAAGATACCCCCGTAACGCTTCGATGCGGGACTGCATGTCTTTGATGGCGTTATAGGTGGGATTGAGTTCCATGACGACCTTGAAGTGCGGAATTGAAAAGCGGCGGTATTGTAGCGGCTGGGCGGGCGATGACCAACCTGGGATTGAGCTCGGAGCGCGAATGAGTCATCCCCTGTAGGTGCGACCATTCGCACATTCAAGCCGCACGATGACGCCGGGGCGCCAAATTTTAATGTGCGAATGGTCGCGCCTACACCGCGCAGGCGTAATCGACCACCAGTTGCACGGTTTCGATACCGCCATAATCGTTGATGTCGAGCTTGTAGACGGCGTGGATGTGCTCGGCCTTGGCGAACCACGGCTCGCCGGCGGCGCCAAAGGCAATCGCCGCCACGGTGCCGCGCCCGGCTTGCGGCGACAACACCAGGCGCGCGTGCTTGCCGCCGACCACGCGCCGATCCTCGATACGAAACACGCCTTCGAAACGTGGCTCGGGAAAGCCCTGGCCCCAGGGCGCGACAGCGGCGAGTTCCTTGGCGAGGTTCAGATTGAATTCGCCAGCGGCCAATTCGCCATCGGTATCGATGCGCCGCTCGCGGGTCTCGGCATCGAGGACGCTATCGACCTGCGCAGCGAAAGCCGCTTGAAACGCGGGCAGCGCGGCGCGCGACAGCGACAAACCGGCGGCCATCGCGTGGCCGCCGAACTTGGACAGCAGTTCAGGGTGACGCGCGGCGACCGCATCCAACGCATCGCGAATATGCACGCCGGGTATCGAGCGCGCCGAACCCTTGAGGGTGTCTTCATCGGCCGGCGCGAAGGCGATGGCCGGACGATGGAATCTATCCTTGACGCGCGCCGCGACGATGCCGATCACGCCCTGGTGCCAGTCCTCATCGAACACGCAAAAGGCCGCCGGCAGTTCGCGTCCGACCTGGCGTTTGAGCTCGGCCTCGATGCTGTCGAAAGCGCTTTCGCGCATCACGTCTTCGAGTTCGCGTCGCTCGCGATTGAGCGCATCGAGTTGCTCGGCGATGGCGGCGCAGGTCTCGGCGTCGTCACTCAACAGGCATTCAATGCCGAGCGACATGTCCGACAGACGCCCAGCCGCGTTCAGACGCGGCCCCACGGCGAAGCCGAGATCGCTGGGCGTGAGCCGCGCGCGGTTGCGACCACCGACGGCAATCAAGGCGCTGATGCCCGGCTGACATTGGCCGGCGCGAATACGCGCGAGGCCCTGCGCCACCAGGCGGCGATTGTTCTGATCGAGTGGCACCACGTCGGCCACCGTGCCGAGCGCGACCAGATCGAGCAGCGTGGCGAGGTTGGGCTCGGCCATGCCGCGCGCGCTGAACCAGCCCTGTTCGCGCAGATAGGTGCGCAGCGCGGTCATCACGTAGAAGATCACGCCGACACCGGCCAGCGCTTTGCTTGGGAAAGCCTCGTCGGGCAGGTTCGGATTGACGATGGCGTCGGCGGCCGGGCGCGTGGCGCCGGCCAGATGGTGATCGGTGATCAAGACTTTGATGCCGTGTTCGCGCGCGCGCGCCACACCCTCGATGCTCGAGATGCCATTGTCGACGGTGATGATCAAGCTCGGCTGGCGCTGCGCGGCGAGGTCGACGATTTCGGGCGTCAAGCCGTAGCCGAATTCGAACCGGTTCGGCACCAGATAGCCGACATCGGTGGCGCCCATGGCGCGCAAGGCACGCAGGGCCAGCGCGGTGCTGGTCGCGCCGTCGGCATCGAAATCTCCCACCACCAATATGCGCGCGCCGCGCCCCATCACCTCGGCAATCAGGCGCACGGCGGCGGCCGTGCCGCCGAGTTCAGCGGCGGGCAGCAGACCTTTCAAGGAAGTGTCGAGCAGCGCCGGCGAGGTGATACCGCGCGCCGCTAGCACGCGGCGCGTGACGGCGTGGAGTTCCGCCGGCAAAAAAGCATTGCCCGCCACCGCGCGCTTGACGATGCGCGGACGTGGCAAGGCGCCGCCCGCCGCCTGTGACTCAGTTCGTGACGCGCTCATCGTGACCGCAGCATTTCTTGAATTTCTTGCCGCTGCCGCAAGGACAGAGCGCGTTGCGCGGCGTCTTCGGCGCTTCGTTGACCTGCGGCGCGGGCGCGCTGAAATCGACCGCGCGCGGATCGGGACCGGCCTCACGCTCTGCGCGGAAATGCTGGCCTATGGCCTGCACTGCCACCATCACCGCGTCGAAAGCCGCGTCGAGATCGGGATATTCCTCTTCGATGTCGTCGTCATCCCCCATGCCCAGCACCTGCAAGGGCGTGAACCATTCGGGCTGCTCTTCCATCAAGGCCGCCCAGGTGTCGCGATCAAACGCCGTGCCGAGCAGGAAACCCGCGCACCATTCCGACACGCCCCACTGCGCGCCGCGCAGAAACACTGGCACCAGCGTCGGCGTCGGCGTCGGCTTGATGATTTCATCGGCGAGATGATGATAGTGGCGGGTAATGAACTCCAAGACCCGCGTCGACTGCTGTTCGTCATTGAAACGCGGCTTCTTGCGCGCGTTCTCCATGTCCCAGATGCGCGCCAGCCACAGGCCTGGCTTCACCAGTCGCGGTGACAGCAGGATGGCGGTGAGATAGCCGTCGAGCACGCCGACGTCCATCGAGGTTTCTTCCAGCGCCGGCAGGGCGAGGAATTCATCGAGCGTGTCGAGCTCGATGTTGGACAGGGGCTGGGGAGGTGGATGCATGTCAGGGAACCTGGGTCGAAGATGAAATGATCGGTGGGTGCGAATTCATTCGCACGTTCATGGCGAAACGAGGCGCATCGCCGCGCCATTTAATGTGCGAATGAATTCGCACCTACACAGCCGCACGCAATGCGTCCAGCAACTGGCTGGCGCGCCGCCACAGGCGCCAGCGCGCGCCGCGCGTCAGGCTGAGCTCGCCTTCGCGATCATGAATGACCACGCGCGTGAGTTGGCCGCTTGCCAGCGCGGCGACGGCGGTCCTCAAGACTTCGCGTTCGAAACGCTCGATGTCGCAGTCGGCGACATCGATATGGTCGAGCAACAGCACATCGCCCGTGACGCCGCGCAACACCTCGGCCAGCATACCCGTGTCGGCGTGGTGCACGCAGCCCGCGTGCTGGGCACAGGTGGCGAGCAAGTCATCGTCGCCGAGGACCGTGGAGGATACGTCACGACCGGCGCTTGGCGCCGCGCCGCCGCCCCCGAACCACACGCTGTTGAGGGGGGCGCGGCCGGCCGCGCTGCGCGTTTCATTGACCGGCGCCGAGTGCAGCAGCATCTGCGCTTCAGTCATGTAGCGGTTCAAGGCGCCTGCGCGGCGCAGCGCGCCGAGACTGTCCTCGACCGTCGAGC
>JADLGE010000058.1 GCA_020849475.1 Gammaproteobacteria bacterium | reverse complement strand
TTTCAGCCGCCGGAACAGCTCGCTATCGCACCGCCGGCCAGCGCCGATGCGGTGCTGACCTTCCGCAATGTGCACAACTGGCTCAAGGGCGAGAGTGAAGTGGCGGTATTCAAGGCCGCGTATGCGGCGCTCAAGCCGGGCGGTGTGTTCGGCGTGGTCGAACATCGCGCCAAGCCGGGCACCACGCGCGAGGAGTCCTTGAATTCGGGCTACACCGATGAGCAACTCGTCATCGACGGCGCGACCAAGGCCGGCTTCGTGCTGGAAGAGAAGAGCGACATCAACGCCAATCCCAAGGACACCAAGGACTATGCGAGCGGCGTGTGGACCCTGCCGCCGAGCTACGCCGACGGCGACAAGGACAAGGCGAAATACCAGGCCATCGGCGAGAGCGATCGCATGACCCTGCGCTTCCGCAAGCCGGCCAAGTAAGCGACGAGCGTGTTTGAACGTGCGTGTCGCCGCGCGCCGTGAAGCGCGGCGACACGCTGCATAGGGAGTCGTATATGCGCCTGGGCGACGAAAACGAAAGCAGCAATGTCGAAGACCGGCGCGGCGGCGGTGGCCGTCGGGTTAGCGGTGTCGGCATCGGCACCATCGCCATCGCGCTGGTGGTGAGTTACTTCACCGGCATCGATCCGCGCACTCTGCTGGGTGTGGCGGAAAACTTCCAGAGCAGTCAGGGCGGTGGCGTCGAACAGTCGCAGCCGCTCGACCCGCGCACTGATCCGCAGGCCGCCATGAAATCCGAGATGGCGAAAATCCTGCACAAGACCGAGACCAGCTGGAGCGAGATGTTCGGCGCCATGGGCGGCACCTATGTCGAGCCGCGCCTGGTGCTCTATCGCGGCCAGACCTCGACCGCCTGCGGCACCGGCCAGGCAGCGATGGGGCCGTTCTATTGTCCGGGCGACAGCAAGGTCTATCTCGACATGGCGTTCTTCGACGAGATGGCCGAGCGCTTTCATGCCGGCGGTGACTTCGCGCGCGCCTATGTCATCGCTCACGAGATAGGCCATCACGTGCAGAACCTGCTCGGCGTCAGCGACCAGACCCAGGCGCTGCGTCAGCGCCTGAGCCGCGAGGAATACAACAAGATTTCCGTGCGGGTCGAATTGCAGGCCGATTGCTTCGCGGGCCTGTGGGCGCAACATGCCAACCGCGCCAAACCGTTTCTCGACCCGCAGGACATCGACGAAGCGCTGCGCGCCGCCAACGCCATCGGCGACGACATGCTGCAGAAACAGTCACGCGGCGTGGTGGTGCCGGATTCCTTCACCCACGGCACCTCGGCGCAGCGCGTGCGCTGGTTCAAGACCGGTTATGAAGGCAACAGCGTGAAGAGCTGCGATACGTTCAAGGCGCGGGATTTGTAGGTGCGATTTCAATCGCACATTAAGACGCGCGGCACGGTGCCTGATTGATCAATGTGCGATTGAAATCGCACCTACAAGGCCATTCACAGCTTGCGGCTTGCCGCCATCGGCATGTTCGTCAGCCGTTGCATTTCCGCGCTCTGCATCATGGCCGGATTGGCAAGATAATCGAGCAGCATGTCGGTGGTGTCGAAGCCCCAGAATAATTCCTCGTCGACGGCGAAGGTCGGCACGCCGTAGACGCCGCGCGCGATGGCGGCTTCGGTGTTGGCGCGCAGACTTTCCTTCACTTCATCGCGACCGATCACCGCGGCGAGATCGGTCACGCCGAAACGCGCCGCGAGCTTGGCGAGCGCCGCGTCGTCGTTGACATCACCGCCGGTGCCCCACACGAAATTGAACACCGCCTCGACCACCGCATGGTCGCCATCGAGGGCGCAGGCGAGGCGCAGAATCTTGAGAGGATTGAACGGATGCGCGGGCGGCGTCTTGAACGGCACGCCCAATTTCTTCGCCAGCCAGTGACTGTAGCGATAGGTCTGCACGCGCTTGGCCGGGATCTCGGCCGGGCCCTTGTGTTCCCAGTGGCCGAGCAGGCCGGCGAACAGCACCGGCTTCAGCGTCACCTCGAGATCCGCGGGCAGTTTGTGGAAGTGCTTGAACTGCAGGTAGGCGTAGGGCGAGATGAAATCGAAATACCAGTCGGCATGACGGGCCATGGGCGGGGTGCTCCAGCGAAAAACAAGCGTGGCATTGTGCCGGGCGCCGCCCGCGGGCGGAACCCTCGGCGCTGGACGCCAGGCCATCATCCCGTCAATCGCGACGCTGCCGGAATGCCAAGAATTCCCGCAACGATTTTCGGCCTTGTCGCTCGCAATTGTGTCTTTTGGTGTTCGATCAACAATTTTGAGGCACGCGCATTGCTGCATTCATAGGCGCGTGTTAATTAACGATGAAGAGTAGGGATCCGCGCATAGCGGACCGCCTTCGGATGAGGACCCGTATAAGGGCCCGCCGACGGTGGGTAACAAGAATCATCAGGACCGGGGACGTTTCGTCATGACCCATTTGCCAGCCACCTTCCGTCTGCGCCCGCTGTCGGCCGCCATCATGCTCGCCGCCTTGTCGGCCAACGCCGCCGCGGTGCCGGTCAACTGGGTGCCAAACGCCGATGGCTTCTGGGACTTGGGGACCAACTGGAGTTCCAATCCGGCGCTGCCGGGCGCGGCCGATGACGTGACCATCGACGTCGGCGGCGCGACGGTACGCACCACCACGTTCCGCAGCGGCGCGGTGACCATCAACAGCCTCACCAGCCAGGAGAACCTGGCGCTGAGCGGCGGCACTTTGACCATCAATGGTGCGTCGACCATCAACGCCGGTTTCACCCAGAACGGCGGCACCCTGGCCGGCGCGGGCAATCTCACCGTCAGCGGCGCCTCGACCCTGGGCTCGGGAGTCGGCACGGCCATCACCATGACCGGTGCCGGCACCACGCGCTTTGACGGCACGCTCGATATCACCGGCACCGGTGTGCACGATTTCAATGGTGGACGCACGCTGCTCGCCACCGGCATCACGACCTGGAGTAACGCGGCTGGCGGCAACGAGGGTCAGATCCGCCTTGGCACCGGCTCCCGGATCGAGAATCAGGGCCTGTGGATCGACAACACCTCAGCCAATTCCAGCATCAACAACAATCTCGGTGCGGGCAGCTTTCTCAATAGTGCTACTGGCGTCTATCAGAAGACCGGCGCGAGCACGGTCACAATCAGCACGGTGTTGACCAACGATGGCGCTCTCGATGTGCAGAACGGCACGATGGTGTTGAGCGGTGGTGGTGCGCTGAATGGCAGTTTGAACGTCGCCACGGGCTCGACGCTGCAGGTCAGCGGCGGCACGCTGGCGCTGAACAGCACTTCGGTTGGACTCAATGGGCGCTTGCAGGTCAGCGGCGGCACGGTCAATCAGGCCGGCGTGCTGACCCCCTCGGGCAGCGGCCTCGTGGAACTCGGCGGAGGCACGCTCAACATCGCTGGCGCCGTCACGGCGGTGAACTATACCCAGAACGGCGGCACGCTCGGAGGCGCGGGCAATCTTACCGTGTCGGGCGCGGCGAGCCTGGGTTCGGCGGTCGGCACGGGCACGACCATGACTGGCGCGGGCACCACGCGCTTCAATGGCGCCCTCGCGATCATCGGCAGCGGCGTGCATGATTTCTCCGGCGGCCGCAGCGTGGTGATCGCCGGCCCGACGACCTGGACAAACGCCGCTGGCAATGAAGGCCAGCTCCGTCTCGGGTTCAATGTCACCTTGGAGAACCAGGGGCTGTGGCAGGACAACACCACGGTCAATACCAGCATCAACAGTAACCTCGGCGGCGGCACTTTCATCAATTCCGCCACCGGCACTTATCGCAAGAACGGCGCAAACACCGTCAGCGTGAGCACAGGCTTCACCAACAACGGCGCCATCGACTTGCTCGGCGGTACCTTGGCCCTGAGCGGCGGGGGCACCTTGAACGGTTCGTTCAATGTCGCGACAGGTACGACGCTGCAGTTCGGCGGCGGCAGCTTTGCGCTCAACAGCACGGCGCTCAGCGGCAATGGGCGCCTGCTGGTCAGCGGCGGCACCGTCAACCAGAGCGGCGTGCTGTCGCTAGCTGCCGGCGCCTCCATGGAGTTGAGTGGCGGCACATTCAATATTGCCAACGCCCTGAGTGTGGCGACCTTCACCCACAGCGGAGGTACGCTGGGCGGCGCGGGTGATCTCACGGTCTCGGGCACGGCGAGCCTGGGTTCAGCGGTCGGCGCCACCACGACCATGACCGGCGCGGGCACCACGCGCTTCGATGGCCCGCTCGCGATCTTCGGCAGCGGTGTGCATGACTTCAACGCTGGCCGCGCCGTGCTGACCACCGGCACCACCACCTGGACCAATGCGGCGGGCAACGACGGGCAGATCCGCTTTGGTGGCAACGCACGCATCGACAACGAGGGCACATGGCTGGACAACACCTCGGTAAACACCAGCATCAACTCCAATCTCGGCGGTGGCAGTTTCAATAACACCGCGAGCGGCGTGTACCAGAAGAACACCGCCACCACCGTCAACCTCAGCAGCCAGTTCAACAACGACGGCCTGGTGGACATCCAGGCCGGCACCCTGATTTTGAGTGGCGGCGGCACGCACAGCGGTGATTTCCAGTTTGCCCCCGGCGCTCAACTCAGCCTGTCGAGCGGCACGCATAATTTTCTCGCCAGCTCCAGCTTGACCGGCGATGCCTTCACGTTCTCGGGCGGCACGGTGAACATGGCCGGCACCTATCACATCGGTGGCACGACCACCGTCTCGGGCGGCAACAACAGCCTGGCCGGTGCCACGGTGCTGGATATCGGCGATACGCTGGTGATCAGCGGCGGCTCACTGGACCTCGGCGCCCTGGCGCCGAGTATCACGACCTACACCCAGAGCGGCGGCACCTTGAACGGCACGGGCACCGTGACGGTGTCGGGGGCGTCGACCATGGGGTCGGCGGTCGGCGCCACCACCACCATGACCGGCGCGGGCACCACGCGTTTCGATGGCGCGCTCGGGATCATTGGCAGCGGTGTACACGACTTCACCGCTGGCCGCACCTTGCTGACCACTGGCACCACCACCTGGACCAACGCAGCGGGCAACGACGGCCAGATCCGCTTTGGTGGCAACGCACGCATCGAGAACCAGGGCACGTGGCTGGACAACACCTCGGTCAACACCAGCATCAATCCCAATCTCGGGGGTGGCAGTTTCACCAACACCGCGAGCGGTGTGTACCAGAAGAACACCGCCACCACCGTCACCATCAGCAGCCAGTTCAATAATGACGGCCTGGTGGACATCCAGGCCGGCAACTTGATTCTGAGTGGCGGCGGCACCCACAGCGGTGATTTTGTGTTTGCCCCCGGCACTCAACTCAGCCTGTCTAGCGGCACGCACAATTTTCTCGCCAGTTCGAGCCTCACCGGCGATGCCTTCACGTTCTCGGGCGGCACGGTGAACATGGCCGGCACCTATAACATCGGTGGCA
>JADLGE010000057.1 GCA_020849475.1 Gammaproteobacteria bacterium | reverse complement strand
GCTCAACACAGACAACGAAGGAGGTGAAGCCCAGGAAAACGACCAAGACCTGAGCCATACTCTGGCGCAATCGGGTGGGTCATTTTTAAATGCAAATCCCGGATCAGGTTTGGGTGCAAAACAACAGTTCCGGGCCGAGCGGCCGAACCAGCTCTGGGTGGCGGACTTTACGTACGTCTCAACCTGGCAGGGCTGGCTCTACGTGGCTATTGTGATCGACGTATTTGCTCGGCGTATTGTCGGCTGGCGCGTGAGCAGGTCGATGCGCACCGACTTCGTCCTCGACGCACTGGAACAAGCGCTCTACGCGCGCCAACCAGAGCGAAGCAATCGATTGATCCATCACAGCGACCGAGGGTCGCAGTACGTATCGATCCGTTACAGCGAGCGCCTGGCCGGAGCAGGTGTCGAGCCCTCGGTGGGCAGCAAAGGCGACAGCTACGACAACGCGCTGGCAGAGACCATCAACGGCCTCTACAAGGCCGAACTTGTCCACCGCCGCGCGCCTTGGAAGACCATGGAGGCGGTCGAGTTCGCCACGCTGGAATGGGTATCCTGGTTCAACAACACTCGGCTGTTAGCACCTATCGGCTATATCTCACCCGTGGAAGCCGAAGCAAACTACTACCGGGAACTCGCACGGCCACTAGCGGAAGCGGCCTGACTTAAACTAAACAGCCTCCACGAAACCCGGGGCGATTCAATCCCGGACATCGCCCGCTTAACCTCTATGGCTACTGCCTCATGCGTCGCATCGTCGGTAATCGTCAGGCACTTCAGCACCCGGCCGTCGGCAGTACGGTCGAACACGAAGTCCAGCGACCACACTTGGTCAGCCGCGAGCGGCCTGGCCAGCGGCTGGCGCTCCCCCACCGGAACCTTCTTGCGCTTGCGGCGACGGACCTGCAGCTTGGCGGCCTGATACAGCCGCTCGACCCGTTTGTAGTTCACGAGCATCCCAGCCTGCCGGAGCTTGAGGTAAATCATCCCGACGCCGTAGCGTTTGTGCCGGTCAGCCAGCGCCTGGATTCGCTCCATGAGCGCCGCGTTTCGATCTGGGCGGGGCGCATAGCGAAATGCGCTCGCACTCATCTGCAGCACCGCCAAGGCCCGGCGCTCACTCAGCCCCGCTCCACCATCTCGCGCACCAGGGCTTTGCGTGCGGGGGCTGTCACCACTTTTTTCGCAGCGCCTCCCGGGTGACCTCCATCTCGAGCATCGACACGGCCAGGAGCTTCTTCAGACGGGTGTTCTCCGCTTCGAGCTCTTTGAGGCGTTTGGCCTCGGACACGCTCATGCCGCCGAACCTGCTACGCCACTGGTAGTACGACGCCTCGCAGAAGCCGTGTCGCCGGCACAGGTCCTTCACCGGGAGGCCGGCATCTGCTTCGCGCAGAAACCCGATGATTTGCTCTTCCGAATAACGCTTCTTCACGTCCAATCTCCTCCGACTCTGGGATTGGACTCCAAATCCGACTGCTACTCAAAACCGGGGGGACGTCGCCGACATCACTTACATCCGAACCTGGCAGGGCTTCCTCTATCTGTCGGTGGTCATGGACCTGTACGCGCGAAAGATCGTCGGCTGGTCAATGAAGCCCACGCTCGCCAAAGAGCTCGTGCTCGATGCGCTGATGATGGCCGTTTGGCGACGAAGTCCTCAAGGCCGCGTTGTGGTGCATTCTGACCAGGGCTCTCAGTACGGCAGCGATGCGTGGCTGCGCTTCTGCGATGCCCATCGCCTGGACCCCAGCATGAGCCGCCGCGGCAACGGCTGGGACAACGCGGTAGTAGAATCCTTCTTCAGCTCGCTGAAAAAGGAGCGCATCAAGAAACGCATCTACCGCACGCGCGACTTGGCCCGTGCCGATGTCTTCGATTACATCGAGGTGTTTTACAATCGGCGACGGCGCCACAGCCACCTCGGTGGCGTCAGTCCGGAGGCTACATGAACTACCTCCGCGTAGTCCAAGTTCTTGTCCGCATTCCCGGCTTTGACCAGATTTCACTGCAAATCAACACTCTACAAAGCTCTGGCGGCAAATCGCCACATGCTCGACTCCACTCGTTAGCATGAGCCCACCCCTTCAACCATGGTAGGAAATAACAGGAATTACCGATTGCTTGTAGCCAAGTACCTTATTCGGGGTGGTCGGTACGCTGTTGCAGTGAACCAGCCCGGTTAGATGCGTACTCTAATATGCAGAGCATCTGCCGCATTGGACGCGAAGGCTAACGAGCTCCTTTTGGGCGGCCGACGATAGCGCAGCGATGTCTGTGCGGTGTACTTTACGAGTAATGTCGAACGTCCGTGAATTGAACGTCTGGATTAATCGCTAGTGTTTTGCTGATTTGCTAAATGTCACCCAGCCTCCGATTGAACACGGTCAAAATTCGCAGGCATAGGTGGTGCTTCGAGGATGTTGGAAACCGAGACTGGCTTGCTGGTAGCGCAGCTGTATCGCGTTGGTTCGATGTATACACGTTACTCGTCCCCGATAATGAATCTTTTTACATTCGCACATTAAGACAGTGCACGGTCGATGCTGCAATCGACGAATTTGATAGTGCAGAACTTTTCAGGTTCTTTCGTCAAGAATCGCTACACGGGATTGCGCATCGTGCGTATTGGCGAAAGATGCGTGACTTGGGAATTGAATATTCGGACTTTCTGCGATTCATTAATTGGGTTTTGTATTCTGTCGTCGAGCCTAAGCAATGTCTGCGCATTCGAATCTCGATGGTGGCGGCAATAGAACATGTGAATGCTTGTCTTGGCAATACGGTTCTTAAGGGAGATCTTTTTGTCAATGCCACTGGCAGTCTTCGGAAAATGTTCTATTGGCATTTCGCAGAGGAGATTGAGCATAAAGCTGTAGCTCATAAAGTGCTGGACCGTTTGTACCCTGGTTACTTCAATCGAATATTTGGGGCGTTGATTGCGTTTCCTGCATTCTTTTGTGCGGTATTTGTCGGGACTGCATACCTTCTCTCGAAGGAAGGTAAATTCTTGACAAGGAGAACAGCTACGGAGTTGTTTAAGTTTTGGATTCGAGATGGTGTGTTGAAGGATCTGGCCTTCCATTTATGTCGTTATTTTCGAACCTCGTTTGAGCCATGGGAATTGAACGATCACCATTTGGCATCCAGCGCCGAACTGCCAATAAGGAGAAATTCTCCTTTGAGCAAGAGCAGTCGGAGCTTGAGCACACTGTTGCGCCTATAAGTCGGCTGGCGCTTTAATCATTTCTTGAGTCTAGCGAAACGAAGCGGAATTTCGGGAATCAGAACCTGCCCCCCTGAAACGGACGCCATGAAGCGATAATTCAATTGTCTCCTGGAGCTTCCGATGCAACGTATACCCCGTCGTCAGTTTACCGACGACTCCAAGTCCCAGGCCGTCGTCCTGGCTGAGTCCGTTGGCACAGCGAAAGCCGCCCGGCAACTCGACATCTCGGCCAATACATTGGCCAACTGGCTCACCACGTCCCGCTCGGGCAAGCCGCCGAGTTCGCCTGCGCGTCAGCCCATCAGTGAACTTGAGGCCGAGTTGGCCCGGCTACGGGCCGAGAATGCCACGCTCAAAATGGAGCGTGAGATCTTAAAAAATGCGACGGCGTTCTTCGCCAAGGAGTCCAAGTGAGATACGCCTTCGTCGCTCGTGAACGGACTGCGTTTCCGCTCGACATCTTGTGTCGATTGCTGGGCGTCTCCCGCTCTGGCTTCCGTGACTACCTCGGCCGTCAGTCGAGAGCGGAGCCAGAGATAGACGCGGGGATACGACGTGACCTCAAGCGCTGCCACGCCGAGAGCCGTCGCACCTATGGGCGTCCTCGGCTGGTGGCTGACCTGCGCGAACTGGGCCATGCCGTCGGCCCCAAACGCGTGGCGCGGCCAATGCGTGAAGAAGGTCTGCGCGGCAAAGCCAAAAGCCGTGCCAAACCGCGTACCACCGACAGCAGTCACGCCCGTCCTGTCGCCGAGAATCTGCTCGACAGACAGTTCGACGTGACGAGCCTCAGGCCAGCGTGGGTCAGTGACATCACCTACATCGCGACCCGCAAGGGTTGGTTGTATCTGGCGGTGGTGATGAGCATCCAGGCACGACAGGTGCCGGGCTACAGCCTCAGCGACCGCATGCCTGATGACTTGGTCGAGCAGGCCTTCATGAACGCCTGGCCGCGCTCTTGCGGGCATCGAGGCGTGTTGTTCCACTCTGACCGTGGCAGTCAATACGCGAGCCACGACTTCCGGCGCGCGCTCACGAGCCTGGGCTTCGTGCCTAGCATGAGTCGCAAGGGAAATTGCTGGGACAACGCGGTGGCCGAGTCGTTCTTCGCCACGTTGAAAAGCGAGGAAGCGACCGGAACGTATCCCACGAAGTCGAGTGCGCACGCCGGCATTGCGAGCTACATCCACGGCTTCTACAACCCGACTCGACGACACTCGACGCTCGGAAACGTGTCGCCGGATAACTATGCGCGGATACTGATGGCCGCGTGATAATTCAAGCCGCATCTTGGCGTCCGGCTAGTAGGGGGCAGGTTCAATCTAACGCTTCGTGCCGCACATGACCCATCCACTGTAGTTCGTTCGGCCACTGCCAAACAGCGGCCGTAGCTTTTAAGGTGAACGCGCTCCTTGAGGTTTGGAGTCGGTCCGCCGGTTGAAAATTTGAGGCAATGACCGTGGCGCGTGAATTCAGGCTACCGGACGAATACCTACATCTGCTCTACAATAATCTTCCCAAAATGCCCTGCTGCCTGCATGTAATGGAATGCGGCAGGCGCCTCGGCGAATGCGAACTCCCTGTCAATGACGGGCTTTAATTCGTTGGCGCTGAAGGCGGCGTTCATGGCATCGAACATATCGCGGCTGCCGACGTAGATGCCCTGTACGGACAGGCTCTTGAACAGTACGCTGATAGGGTTGATGGTCGATTCAAAGCCGGTCAAAACGCCGATCAGCCATACATTGCCGCCAAAGCGCGCACTGGCGCAGGATTTTTCAAATGTTCCGGCGCCGCCGACTTCGACCACATGGTCGACACCCAGCCCACCCGTTAACTCCAGTACTCGCTGTTCCCAGTCGGAAAACTGGCGATAGTTGATGGTCTCATCGGCGCCCATGGCCCGGGCTCGGGCGAGCTTGTCGTCGCTGCTGGATGTCAGGATCACCCGTGCTCCATGCATCTTGGCTATCTGCAATGCGAACAGTGATACGCCACCGGTGCCGAGCACCAATACCGTCTCACCGGCTCTTACGCGGCCTTTGGTTACCAGGGCATGCCAGGCGGTGAGGGCTGCGCACGGGAGAGTGGATGCTTGCGCATAGCTCCAACCGGCCGGGATCGCCACGGCGCCTTCTTCACTCAGGATTACGTGCTCCGCCAGCATGCCTTGTTGGCGGCCGCCGAGGGCTGACTCCATCACTGCCGGGCTCACGTTGCCGGACACCCAGCGCTGGAAGAACGTGCCGGCCACTTTGTCGCCCACTTTGAAGCGGGTCACGCCGGCGCCCACGGCCACCACGTCGCCGGCGCCGTCGGAGCAGGGCACCAGCGGCCATCGGTCTTGATCCGCATAGCCCAATACATGCAGCAGGTCGCGGTAGTTGAGCGATACCGCTCTCGCGCGGACCAGGATTTGGCCATGGGCTGGTTGCTCCACCGGCCGCGTCGTTGCGCTCAGGGCATCGATACCGCCAGCGGAAGTGATTTGCCAGGCATTCATTGCGGAGTTCCGTTTTCGATTGGGGGGGAGGTGAATATAGTCCGCCCAAGTCGTAGGGCGGAAGAGGGAACTGGTCATTCGGCAAAATGCGCCGCTCGCGAGTACTTCCACTTCGTATGCACTCCGCTTGCCGCGCCGCCTTTTGCCGTGGCTCAAATCTACGCTCGCCCTTTCGTGGCACAGTCAGCCATCGGGCCATGCAGCCCACTGACGAGGCGGGCCCTGGGCCCGAAGATGCCGATGAATCGCCCACAGTCTGCCGCGCCGCAAACCACCACTCGCAATCCATTTACGCTGCTCGAATACGACCCCATCAAGCTGCTCAACAAGCCGCAGAAAGTCGCGTCGATGTTCGAGGTCCGCGACGGTACGCGAGACTATGACCCGCTGTTTCCCTTGAGTGTCGAACTGCATCTCACCGATGTCTGCAATTTGCGTTGCAGTTGGTGCACGGATCTCGAGCTGCGCCGAAATCTGGCGTCTCTGCCGCTGGCCACCGTCGAGTCGCTGTTCCACGAATTCGCACAGCATGGTGTAGGGGTGACCATTGAAGGGGGCGGTGAGCCGACGGTCTACAAGCACTTCGCGGAAGTGGTGACGCTTGCTGCTCGCTACAAACTCGATATCGGCCTCATCACCAACGGCATTCGTCCCCTCGCGCCGTTCGCCAATCAGTTCAAATGGATTCGCGTTTCCATGGATGCTTCATCAGCCGATGAATACCTCGCGGAAAAAGGCGTGCAGCGATATGGCAAGGTGCGCGCCAATATCGCGGCGCTCGGCGCCATGCCCGATAAGCAATTCCTGCTGGGTATCGGTTATGTGATGACGCGTCGTAATACCGGCAGGCTGCTCGAGTTCATCGAAGAGATGGACGCCGCCGGGGTCGACTATATCTACCTGCGTCCGGTCGAGGAAATGCCCGACCTGAGTCCCGACCTCGCCATGCTCTACGAGCTGAAGTCGCAATGGGAGACCACCCAGGCAGCTGAGCGACGCATCAAAGTGCTCATGAATCTCGACGACCGCATCGAGAAACACAACGAGGGCCTGCCTTGCATCGCCCATGCCTTGTCCTGCGTGATTCAGGCCGATGGCCATGTCGCCATGTGCGAAAAGCGTCGTCACGATCCGGTGGTGTTCGGCAACGTCAACATGCAGCGTTTCTCCGAGATCTGGCGCGGCCAGTTGCGCAAGGACGTCAGCCGTCGCTTGCTCGACCCCGGCGCGCAGCGCGGCTGCGAGGTGTGTCGCATCACCAAGTTCAACCGCTATTTCGTCCGGCTGGGCGAACTCTACACGCGCAATTTCATTTGACCGCCCGCGCCGCGGCTGGCGAGGTCGGTGGCCTGCGATATACTCAGGCCATGACCAATACTCCCGCACCCGCCAAGCCCTCCGCGTCGGTGGTCGTCGTTCGTGACGGCGCCGATGCCATCGAAGTCCTCATGCTTCGCCGCAACGAAAAAATCGCCTTCCATGGCGGCGCCTGGGTGTTCCCCGGTGGTCGGGTCGATGCCGAAGACGGTGACTATGCCGATGGCGCCGAGATGGACGTTGCCAAGCGCGCGGCGGTGCGTGAAACCCTGGAAGAAACCGGCCTCGCCGTGACGGCGGACGTGATGCTGCCGTTTGCCCATTGGACCACCCCCATCGAATTGCCCAAGCGCTTCGCGACCTGGTTTTTCGCCGCACCGGTGGTCGGGGCCGATGATGTGCGCATCGACAATTCTGAAATCATTGATTATCGCTGGCTGACGCCGGCCGCTGCCTTGGAACTGCAGGCCGCCTGCGAGCTGGAACTGCCCGCGCCGACCTATGTCACCTTGCTGGGTTTCAGCGTCCTGAATGACATCGCCGCGCTGGTCGCGCATCTGCGCCAGGCGCCGGTGCAGCACTTCGTGCCGCGGCTGGTGCCGATAGAGCACGGTCGCTGCACTTTGTACGGAGAAGACGCCGGCTACGAGACCTGCGATTTCGACGCCCCCGGTCCCCGTCACCGGCTGGTCATGAAGCCCGGCGACTGGCGTTACATTCGCGAGTTCTGAGCCCATCCTCCGCCGGAGCTATTCCATGTCCCACGATCATCACGACCACACTCACAACCATGGCCACGACCATGATCACAGCCACGGCCCGGTAGATTGGAAACTGCACGGCGTGAAAGTGATCCCGGGTGACCAGCTCGATACCAACACTGCTCAGACCCCGGGCATGAATCGCGCCGCCGCCATCAATCTGGCGCGCGTCGGCGCGCAGAAGATCTGGGCCGGCACGGTGCACATCCACGCCAATGCCAAGACCGGCGCTCATCATCACGGCGCCCTCGAAAGCGTCATCTACGTATTGAAGGGCCGCGCCCGCATGCGCTGGGGCGAGCATCTGGAATTCACGGCCGAAGCCGGGCCCGGGGATTTCATCTTCGTGCCGCCCTATGTACCGCACCAGGAGATCAACGCGTCCACCGACGAGACGCTTGAATGCGTGCTGGTGCGCAGCGACAACGAAGCGGTGGTGGTCAATCTCGATATTGACGCGGTGGAAAAGCCCGAACAGGTGTTGTGGGTGGATCCGATTCACCGCGCCTGACGCGCGCGGCTCTAGGGCACCACCGACAAAAACAGGAACACCGCGAACAGCACCAGGTGCACTGCGCCCTGCAAGACCGTGGCCCGTCCCGGCGACAGGGTCATGGTCGAGATCAACAAGGTCAGCGCCAGCAGCACGGTCTCCTTGCTGCCGAGTCCCAGCGTCAGAGGCATGTGCAGGACCATGGCGGTGACCACCACCGCCGGAATCGAAAGACCTATAGTTGCCAGCGCCGAGCCCAGCGCGAGATTGAAGCTGGTCTGCATGCGATTGCGTAACGCGGCGCGCACCGCGGCCCAGGTCTCGGGCAGCAGCACCAGCAGCGCCACGCAGATGCCCACCACACCGTGCGGCACACCGGCTTTTTCAACGGCGGCCTCGATGCTCGGCGCCAGCAGCTTGGCGAGGCCGACCACCGCCACCAGGGCCAGCAGCAGCAAGGCAAAGCTCACGGCCGTGGCGGCATTGCTCGGCGGCGGCAGATGTTCGTCCTCGTTCGCTTCATCGAACGGCAGGAAATAATCACGATGGCGCACCGTCTGCACGAAGATGAAGACGCCGTACAGCGTCAGTGACACCAGCCCCGCGAATACCAGTTGCGACGGCGACAAGGTTGGCCCCGGCGTGGTGGAGGTCAAAGACGGCAGCACCAGGGTCAAGGTCGCCAGTGTCGCCAGCACCGACAAGGCCGGTGTCGTGCCTTCCACGCGAAAGTCGAGCGCGTGATGGCGCAGCGCGCCGAGCAGCAGGCACAGGCCAATCACGCCGTTGCAGATGATCATGACGGTGGCAAACACCGTATCGCGCGCCAGGGCCGACGCCGCTTCGCCGCCCGACATCATCAAGGCCACCACCAGCGCCACTTCAATGACGGTCACTGCCAGCGCCAGCACCAGCGTGCCCAGCGGTTCACCAACGCGCAGTGCGATCACTTCAGCGTGATGGACCGCCGCCAGCACGGTAGCCAGTAAAGCCACGGTCACCAGCGCCAGCGAGGCCCAACCCAAGGGCTGTCCCCACACCAGCGCCAGCACCAGGCAGGCGAGGCAGGGCACGAGCACCTGCAACCACGCGGCCGCCGAAAGTTGTTGCTTGTGCATGAAGACGCTCGTTGTCGTGACTGATCGACTTTCGATTATGGCAGTGGCTCTTGCATGTGACACCTGTCCCAGTCATCGGGTTCGGAGGCTCGCCGTTGCTGGCCCATGGCGAAGTCATCGGGGCCATGGCATGTTTAGACGGTCCTCCGTTGGAAGCAGGCCATGTCCACCACAGTCCAAGACCCGCGTCACGTGCCGACGCCGCGGCGCTGGTTTGCCGCCGGCGATATCAACGGTTTCTTCGGCCTCATGGTCGACAATCTCGCGGTCATGGGCTTTCTTGCCGCGGTGCTAATGGGTATCTACAAGATGCCGGCCGAGGTGGTCTTCGGCCGCATGTTTCCCGGCACCGCGCTCGGCGTGCTGGTGGGCGATCTGCTGTACACGTGGATGGCGGTGCGCCTTGCGCGCCGTGCAGGTCGCGACACCATCACCGCCATGCCGCTCGGTATCGATACACCGACCACCATCGGCCTGGCATTTCTGGTGCTGGGCCCGGCCTTTGTCGCCTTCAAGCAAAACGGTCTCAGCGAACATGATGCCGCCATCGCCACCTGGCAGCTCGGCATGGCCGGCATGATGGTGATGGGTGTATTCAAGTTCGTGCTGTCTTTCCTCGGCGCGACCATCGGTCGACTGGTGCCGCGCGCCGGACTGCTTGGCGCTATCGCTGCCATCGCGCTCATGCTGATTGGCTTTCTGCCGATGCTCGAAGTGTTGAGCGCGCCGATAGTCGGCATGGCCACGCTCGGCGTCATTCTTTACGCGGTAGTGGCGCGCGGACGTCTGCCGGGCGATGTGCCCGGTGTCTTCGCGGCCTTCGTGCTCGGCACCGTGCTCTATTACACGCTCGGCCCTGTGGGACTCATCGGCCCGGGCTACCATGCGCCGGCGCCGCTCTCGTGGCGCTTCGCACTGCCATGGCCCAGTCTCGGTTTCATCGACGGCCTGGCAGCCACCATTCCCTATTTGCCGCTCTACCTGCCCTTCGGGCTTTTGATGGTGGTCGGTGGCATCAACAACGCCGAGAGCGCGCGCGCGGCCGGTGATGATTTTAATACCCGCGATATCCTGCTTGTCGAGGCGGTCTCGACATTGGTGGCGGGCCTGTGCGGCGGCGTCGCGCAGACCACGCCCTACATCGGTCATCCGGCTTACAAGAAAATGGGTGCGCGTGCCGGCTACACGCTGCTGACCGGCGTGTTCATCGGGCTCGGTGGCGTGCTCGGTTACGTCTCGACCCTGGTTGAAGTGCTGCCACTGGCGGTGCTCGCGCCGATACTGGTGTTCGTGGCTATAGAAATGACCACCCAGGCGTTCGAGGCCAGCCCCGCGCGTCATGCCGTCGCGGTCGCATTCAGTTTCTTTCCCGCCATTGCGCGCCTGCTTGCCATCAAGCTCGGCGATCCTGCCTATGTGTCACCCGCGCACTTCAACGAACTCATGCAAAGCCAGGCGCGCGGTCTGCCGGAGCTCGGTCTCATCGTCACGCTCGGCAATGGTTTCATCATTACCTCGATGCTGTGGGGCGGCTTTCTCGCCGCGCTCATCGACAGGCGCCACGCTGCCGCCGTCATGACATTGCTCGCTGCCGCGGTCCTGACTCTGTTCGGCATCATCCACTCGGTGGAGGCGGGCGGCGGCATGTATCTGCCCTGGCAGCTGAGCGGCGTCGCGCAAACCTTGTGCTACCAGTTCGCGGCGGCCTACGGGGTGCTGGCCGTCATCATCGCCCTGCTGTCATTGCAACGGCAAAGCGTGATGATCGTGGCTGCCGTGGCGGCATTCGGAATGGCGGATGCGAGTCGCGCCGCCGAATGCGCCGCGCCGGCCAGACTCATGGCACGGGTGCAACTCTTTTTCGGCGCCACGCTCGCCGACGGCCAGCCGCTGGCCGACGAGGAATGGCTGAAGTTTGTCGATCAGGAAGTGACGCCGCGCTTTCCCGAAGGCTTGACCGAGCTCTCCGGGCGCGGCCAATGGCGGCGCCCGGACAGCGTCATCAGTCGCGAGCCTTCGCGCGTGTTGCTGCTGTGGTATTCGCCTGCCAAGGACCGCGATGCCGACATCGAAGCCGTGCGCACTGCGTATAAAACCCGCTACAAACAATTGTCCGTATTGCGAGTGGATGGCGTGGACTGCGTGTCGTTCTGACTTGTCAGATGCGCGGCCCGCGCCAGCGATAGCCTGCGCCGGTGTGCGAGCCGTGCAGCCTGCTGCCGCGCTCGAACAGCTTTTCGCGCAAGGTGCCGGCCCGATAGTCGCGCTTGTACACGCCCCTGCGCTGTAACTCGGGCACCACCAAGTCGACGAAATCCGCGAAGGTTTCGTGCGCCACGACATAGGTCAGGTTGAAGCCGTCGATGCCGGTGGCAGCCACCCAGTCTTCGAGGCTGTCAGCCACCTGCTGTGGTGTACCGACGGCCACCGGCCCGCGTCCACCTATCCCCACCCAGTTGGCGACTTCGCGCACCGTCCAGGCGCGTGTCGGATCGGCCTTGGTGAATGACTCCAGCGCTGAACGGCCGGCTTCGGTTTCGACATGACGCACGACTTCGTCAGGCTGATAGGCGCCGAGATCGACGCCAGTCCAGCCCGACATCAAGGTCAGCGCGCCGTCGCTGCTCACATATTCACGATACTCGGCATATTTGCGCTCGGCCTCGGCCTGGGTGGGCGCGGTGACGGCGGTGAACATCAGGAAGATCAGGATGTCGGCGCCGTCGCGTCCCTCGCTGACGGCGGCCGCGCGTATGTCGTCGACATAGCTTTTGATGATGCTCTGCGACGGCCCACTGACGAACACGCATTCGGCATGCTTGCCCGCAAAGGCCTTGCCGCGCGCCGAAGCGCCGGCCTGGTACAAGACCGGCGTGCGTTGTGGCGACGGCTCGCACAAGTGAATGCCGGGCACATTGTAGAACTCGCCCTGGTGAGCGATGCCATGCACTTTGCGCGGGTCGGTGAAGAGGCGTTGCTGGCGGTCGCGCAGTACTGCGTCGTCTTCCCAACTGCCTTCCCACAGCTTGTAGCAGACTTCGAGATATTCCTCGGCCACGGCGTAGCGGTCGTCATGGGCCATCTGTGCCGTGAGGCCCATGTTGCGTGCCGCACTGTCGAGATAGGAGGTGACGATGTTCCAGCCGACGCGGCCCTGAGTCAGATGATCGAGCGTCGACATGCGACGTGCGAACGGATAGGGATGCTCGTAGGTCAAGGCGCAGGTCACGCCGAAGCCCAGGTGTTCGGTGGCCTGCGCCAGCAGCGGCACCAGCAGCAGCGGGTCGTTGACCGGCACCTGCACGGCCTGCGCGAGCGCGCTGTCGTGGCTGCCGTTGAATACGTCGTAGACGCCGAGCACGTCGGCCAGGAACAGGCCGTCGAACTTGCCGCGTTCCAGAATGCGCGCCAGCGACACCCAGTAGTCGGCCTCCTTGTAGCGCCATGATTCATCGCGCGGGTGTGCCCATAGCCCCGGTGCCTGGTGGCCGACGCAGTTCATGGAAAAGGCATTGAGGCGGATGTGTTTTTTCATGGCATAAGGAATGGCTTCTTGGTCGGACCGATTTTAATCGGACATTCAAGGCCGCGCCCGTGCGTCACGCCGGGCACGAATGCGCGAATGAATTCCCACCGACAGGTTCACGATGGGACAATGCCGCCATCGCAAACCCAGCAGGAACCCGCGCCCCATGGCCACCAACAAGAAAGCCGCCAAGAAAACCCCCGCCGCCGCGCAGTCGAAAGCCAAAGGCAAATCGAAAGCCAAATCCACCTTCGCCGGCCCGGTCGACCTCGGTCCCGATCATTGGGTGTGGGGCGAGGGCGATGAGATTGGCGCCGGCAACCTCATGACGCCGGACAGCATCCTCGCCGCGCTGGAGCAGGTAAAGAAGGGCGAAATCATCGATCTCTCGCACGATGTGGCGATGGGCAACCCCAGCATTCCGCCCATCCAATTGCCGTATGTCATGACTTTGTCGAGCACCTCGGCCAACAGCGAACGCATGATCCGCAACGGTTTCGGCGCTGAGAACGGCATTGGTTTCTATCTCGAGCGCATCGAAATGACGACCCATGTCAGCACACACATCGATGCTCTCGGACACGCCACCATCCATGCCGAACTTTATGGCGGCATTCCGGCGCCGGTCGGCGCGGATGATTTCGGCTTGTGCCATGCCGGCATCGAAAAGGCGCCGCCCTTCATCGCGCGCGGCGTCATCATCGACGTCGCCGGTTACAAGAAGAGCAAATTCCTGAAGCCCGGCTATGCCATCACGCCGGCCGATCTCGAAGGCGCGCTCAAGCGCCAGAAGGTCAGCATCGAAAAGGGTTCCATTGTCATCATCCACACCGGCTGGGGGCACAAATTCTGGAGCGACCCGGTGACCTACGCCCACGGTTACCCGGGCATCGGCCTCGATGCATCGAAATGGCTGGCGGCCCACGAAGTGGTGGCGGTCGGCGCCGACAACATGGCGCTGGAAGTCTTCCCCTGCGAAGACCCCAAGGTGATTTTCCCGGTCCATCAGCATCTCATCACCCGCCAGGGCATTTACATCATCGAGAACGTGAAGACCGACGAAATTGTCGAACGCAAGCTGTGGCAGTCGACCATCGTCATCCTGCCCACCAAGTTCCGCGGCGCGACCGGTTCGCCGGTGCGCATCATCGCGCTGCTGTAGCCCACTCCGCACGGGGCGGGTATTCGTTACCTGAATACCCGCCTTAAGAATTATCCATTTCAATCATGGCGTGGGCGCGGGCACACTGCGCGCCATCATGTTTGCTCTGTCCTTGTCCGAGGCGCTGGCGCGCCATCGCATCCACTATGCCTGGGTCATCGCCGCCGTCACGTTCTGCGCGATGATGACGACCTCAGCCGCGCTCGGTCTGCCGGGCGCGATGTTGAAACCCCTGAGTGCCGAGTTCGGCTGGAACATCGAACAGATCTCATCGGTGTTCGCGGTGCGCTTCGTGCTGTTCGGACTGCTGGGGCCCTTCGCCGCGTCTTTCATTCTGCGCTTCGGCCTGCGCCGCGTGATGGTGGTGGCCGCCACTCTGATCGCAACGGCCATGGTGCTCGCCACGCGCGTCACATCCCTGTGGCAGTTGTTCGTGCTGTGGGGCCTGGTGCTCGGCTGCGGCACCGGGCTGACGGCGCTGGTGCTGGGCGCCATCGTCGCCAACCGCTGGTTCACGGCGCGCCGCGGCCTGGTGCTGGGACTGCTGGCGGCGAGCACCGCCACCGGACAATTGTTGTTCCTGCCGGTGGCGGCGTGGTTGATAGAACACCATGGCTGGCGCTTTGCGGTGATCCCGGTGTTCATCGCCTGCGTGGTGGTGGCGGCGCTGGTCAGCCTGCTGTTACGTGATCATCCGCAGGAATTGGGCCTGGACGCCTATGGCGAGGCGCGTGGCGTCGGCGCCGCGCCCGTCACCACCTCGGTGCCGTGGAACGCGCCCTTCATGGCCTTGGGCGACGCCATGCGCGTGTCGAGTTTCTGGCTGCTGGCCGGCAGCTTTTTTGTCTGCGGGCTCAGCACCAACGGTCTCGTGCAGACCCACTTCATTTCGCTGTGCGGTGACAACGGCCTCGCCGCGGTGCCGGCGGCTTCGGTGCTGTCGATGATGGGACTGTTCGATCTGGTCGGCACCACGCTGTCGGGTTATCTGTCGGACCGCGTCGACAATCGCAAACTGCTGTTCTGGTATTACGGACTGCGTGGTCTGTCCTTGTTCTGGCTGCCGTATTCGACGTTCACGCTTTACGGTCTGTCATTGTTCGCGCTGTTCTACGGACTCGACTGGATAGCGACCGTGCCGCCGACCGTGAAGCTGGTGGGGCTGCACTTTTCGCCCGAACGCGCCGGCATGGTGTTCGGCTGGGTATTCGCCGCCCACCAACTGGGCGCCGCCACAGCCGCCTATGGCGCCGGGCTCACGCGTACGCTGCTCTTGACCTACACGCCGGCCTTGCTGGCGGCCGGCGCAGGGTGTGTGCTGGCCGCGTTCGCGGTGCTGGCGATCGCGCGGCCGCCGGTGTCCGTCGGCGGGTCAGGCTGAAGCCTGACATTCAAACCCCACCAGCGAGCCAAAACTCCGGCATCCACCGCGGTCATTCACTCACCCCGGGGCTTGGTCATAAAATCCCTACTCCCCTCAACCGCTACCTAAGGGCCGCCGCCGTGTCTGTATCAAGCTCCGCCGTCATTTTCGAAGAAGTCCCGACCGCTGGCGGCCAACGCATCGGCGTCGCGCGATTGAATGCCGAGAAGTCTCTCAACTCGCTGACGCTGGAGATGATCGATCTTCTCGGTGAACGCCTGCCGGCGTGGGCGGTGGACCCAAACATCGTGCTGGTGATGCTTGAGGGCGCCGGTGAGCGCGCGTTCTGCGCCGGCGCCGACCTGCTCAAGCTGCATGCCGCCTGCCTTGCCCACCGCGAATCGCCGCAGCGCACCGACATCCGCGCCAACGGCTACGCCCTCGATTTCTTCGCACGTGAATATCGCCTCGATTACCTCATCCACACCTACCCCAAGCCGATCCTGTGCTGGGGCCATGGCGTGGTGATGGGCGGTGGCATGGGCCTGATGGCAGGGGCGAGTCACCGCGTCGTGACCGGCGAAGTGCGCATCGCGATGCCAGAAATCAATATCGGCCTGTATGCCGACGTCGCCGGCAGCTGGTTCCTGGCGCGCGCGCCGGGCCGCACTGGCCTGTTCCTGGCCCTGACCGCCGCGCAGCTCGGCGCCGCCGATGCCCTCTTTGCCGGGTTTGCCGACTATCACATCAGCCACGCACGCAAGACGGTGTTGATGGAAACCCTCATCGCCCATGCCTGGCATCGCGAAGTGGCGGGCAATCGCCGCGATCTGTCGCGCCTGCTGCAGTCCTTCAGCGAACCGCGCGCGGAAGCCGGACCGCTGCGCGAGAATTTCGATCTCATCAACGAGCTGTGCCGCAGTGAAGACCCGGCCGCAATTATCCATCGCATTACGTCGCTCGCGAGTGACAACGAATGGTTGCAGCGCGCAAGCGCGACCCTGGCGGCCGGTTCGCCGACCACCGCGGTGCTGTCCATCGCCCTGCAGCGACGCCTGAAACTTGCCTCGCTGGCCGAGGTGTTCCGCGCCGAACTGGTGGCGTCGCTGGCCTGCGCGGCGCGCCATGATCTCGCCGAAGGCATACGCGCGCTTCTGATCGACAAGGACAAGCAGCCGCAATGGCGGCCGGCCAAGGTCGCCGACGTCACGGAAGAATGGATAGAGGGCTTCTTTACCAGCCCGTGGCCGGCGGCGGAACATCCGCTGGCCGATCTCGGTGCACGCTGAACAGGCAAACATGCAAGGGGAGTATCACTGTGAGCTATGAATTGATTCTGGTCGACGAACCGCGCCCGAAGATTCGCCGCATTACCCTCAATCGCCCCGACAAGCGCAATCCTTTGTCGAATGCTCTGCGCGGTGAATTGTTCGACGCTCTGGAACAGGCTGACCGCGACGACAATGTCGCCGTCATCGTGCTGCGCGGCGCCGGCACCAGCTTCAGTGCCGGCTACGATCTCAAGACCGACGTGCATCAAGGCCAGCCCTGGCATACCGCCGGCGGTCTCGGCAACTGGCCGCGCCACGTGGTGGAGGGCTGCTTTCGCATGTGGGATTTATCCAAGCCGCTGATTGCCCAGGTGCACGGCTATTGCCTGGCGGGCGGCACCGAGCTCGCCACCGGCTGCGATCTGGTCTACGTCGCCGAGGATGCGCAGATTGGTTATCCGCCGGTGCGCTCCATGAGCCCGCCCGACAATCAGTTCTATCCGTGGCTGGTCGGCATGCGGCGCGCCATGGAAATGATGCTGACGGGCGATTCGATCAGCGGCCTCGAAGCGGTGGAGTGCGGTTTCGCCAATCGCGCGTTTCCGGCGGAAAAGCTCGAGGATGAAGTGCTGGCCATCGCCGAGCGCGTGGCGCGCATCCCGCCCGACATCCAGCAGATCAACAAGCGCGCCGTGCATCGTCAGATGGAAGCGATGGGCCTACGCGCCGGCATTCGCGCCGGCACCGAATTACAGCAGATGGGCATGCTCACGCAGTCCACCCAGGCCCACATGCAGGAGCTGCGCGCCGATTTGAATTCGGCGCTGACCAAGCGCGATCAGGGCTTCGGCGACTACCGCACCAAAGCCAAGGGTTAGGTGTTCCTTCTGTGGGGCAGACTTCAGTCTGACCCACAATGCATGAAGCAGGTTTTCACAGGACTAGAGGCATGACTGACAGGGACGACTTGCGGCTGCTGATTGCCGGCGGCTTTCCTCTGATCACCATCGAGAGCTGCGAAGAGCCGCGCATCATCGGACTGTTGCGCACGCTGGCCGACGGGCTTGACGTGTCGCTGGCGCGCTGGTCGGTCACCGATGGTCTGGTCACGCTGCTCGGCGCGGATTTTTTCAGCGCCGAGCAATTGCGCCTGGTGGACGACAGCGCGCCAGCGGCCAACAGCAAGCGCGCCAGCGATCCTGAAACCGCGCTGCGCGCGATTCGCGGCTCGCGCCAGCCGGGTCTCATCCTGCTGCTCGACTTCCATCCCTTTTTCGACAACCCCGTGCACGTGCGCCTGATCAAGGAAATCGCACAGGACTACGAGGTACGTCATCAGAAGTTGATCTTCGTCAGCCACGCGCTGCGCCTGCCCGAGGAATTGAAATCCTTCGCGGTCGCCTGCGATCTGGCGCTGCCGACCGCCATCGAACTGTCGCGCATGGTGGCCGAGGAAGCCGAGCTGTGGGCCGCGCGCGGCGGCAAGACCAAGGTGCGCGCCGAGGCCGCCGCAGTCAGCGCGCTGGTCAACAATCTCGGCGGCCTGAGCCGCACCGACGCGCGTCGTCTCATACGCAATGCCATTCGCGATGATGGCGCCATCACGCGCAGCGATGTCAGCGCGGTGTCGGCGGCGCGCTATGCATTGCTCGGTGGTGATGGTCTGTTGTCGTTCGAATTCGACACCGCCAATCTCGACGACATCGGTGGCCTGCATCGCCTGAAACATTGGTTGGGCGAGCGACACGTGGCCTTCAAGGACAGCACCGCCATCGACCGGCCGCGCGGTCTCATGCTGCTCGGCGTGCAGGGCGGCGGCAAAAGTCTGGCGGCCAAGGCGGTGGCCGGGGTATGGAATATTCCGCTGCTGCGCCTCGATTTCGGCGTGCTGTACAACAAGTATTTCGGCGAGACCGAGAGCAATATGCGCAAGGTGCTGGCCAGCGCCGAAGTGCTCGCGCCCTGTGTGCTGTGGTGTGATGAAATCGAGAAAGGCATCGCCACCGGTGACAATGACAACGGCACGTCGAAGCGCGTGCTCGCCACGCTGTTGACCTGGATGGCGGAAAATCACCGGCCGGTGTTCGTGGTCGCGACCGCCAACAACATCGCCGACTTGCCGCCCGAGCTGTTGCGCAAGGGCCGCATGGACGAAATATTTTTTGTCGACCTGCCCAACGCCGAGGCACGCAAGGAGATCTTCGCCATCCACCTCAAGCGCCGCGCGCTTGCGCCCGCGCACTTTAATCTCGACACCCTGGCGACCCGCAGCGAAGGATTTTCCGGCGCGGAAATCGAACAGGCAGTGGTGTCGGCACGCTACGCCGCGCAGGCCCGGGAGGTCACCGTCGATGAATCCCTGCTGCTGGCGCAGCTCGCCGCCACCCAGCCCTTGTCCAGCGTCATGGCTGAACAAGTGGCGGCGCTGCGCAGCTGGGCCAGCGGCCGCACGGTGGCGGCCGACTGAAGCCATAGAGGCGCTTGTGCCGCGACAACCTCCCCGAAAGGGGGCCGCGCAGCGGCCGGCTTTGCGCATTGGCCGACAAATCCCCGCATCCCCTCGATTTCACGAAGTGGGGCAGATATTCTCGCGCCATACACGCGTCGCCAGACGTCCGTCCGCGCCGCGTGCCGATTCTTAGGCAGGCTTTGCTTCCCTCATGCGACGAAGCGAACCTGCATCCCCTCACACAAGGAGTAGCCCCATGGCGCAATCACGCTTGAGATTCGGTGCTTTCATTCCGCCTCACAATCCGCCGGACGAAAATCCGATACTCGCGCTCGAGCACGACATGGAACTCGTCGAGTGGCTGGATAAACTCAACTACGACGAAGCGTGGGTGGGCGAGCATCATTCGGGTGGTTGGGAAATCACCGCCAGCCCCGAACTGTTCATCGCCGGCGCCGCGCAGCGCACGCGCACCATCCGTCTCGGCACGGGCGTGTCGTCCTTGCCGTATCACCATCCGCTGATCCTGGCCGATCGCATTCGTCAGCTCGATTACATGACACGCGGTCGCGCGATGTTCGGCGTGGGGCCGGGCTCGCTGCCGTCGGACGCCTATATGCAGGCCATTCCGACGCCGCGCGTGCGCGATCGCATGGAAGAGGCCATCGAGCCCTTGGTGCGCCTGCTGCGCGGTGAAACCGTCAATTGCAAGACCGACTGGTTCGAACTCAAGAACGCGTCGCTCATGATGCCGTCCTATAACGCGCAAGGTGTAGAGATGGCGGTCGCCAACCAGGTCTCGCCTACCGGTGCGAAGGCGGCCGGCAAGTTCGGTCTGAGCCTGCTGTCGATCGGAGCGACGTCTACCGGCGCTTTCAACGCGCTCGGCGCCAACTGGGACATCGCCGAAGAAACCGCGCGCGAGCACGGCCACACCATGGACCGCTCCGGCTGGCGCCTGGTGGGCCCGGTGCATGTCGCCGAAACGCGCGACAAGGCGCGCGAAAATGTGCGCTTTGGTCTGACGCGCTGGATTGATTACATGTCCAAGGTCGCGGCGCTGCCTCTCGGTACGCCACCCGGTGTCGACCCGGTCGACTACATGATCGAGACCGGCTTCGCGGTGATCGGCACGCCCGACGACTTCGTCGCGCAAATCGATCGCTTGAACCAGCAGTCCGGTGGCTTCGGTTGCTTCCTCGATCTCAACCACCATTGGGCGGACTGGGCCGAGACCAAGCGTTCCTACGAACTCATCGCGCGCTTCGCGGTGCCGAAGATCAACAAGCTCAACGTCAACCGTCAGGCCTCGGAAGACTGGCTGCGCGACAACAACGATGTGTTCAAGGGCGAGCTGACCGCGGCGGTCGGCGCCAAGATTGCCGAGCACGCGGCCGCCAAGGGCATCGACAAGCTCTCGCCCGACTACCTGGCGTTGTTCAACGCCTCGCAGAAGTCGGCCGGCTGAGGCTCTGCCCAGCCATCGCGCATCGACGCGATGGCTGCTCTCCCTTGTGCCTTCATCCACTCGGTGGGGCAGGCTTCAGCCTGACATTGAGGCCCCGCGATGCGTCGCGAAGTCCCCTCGAATGTCGGACTGAAGCCTGACCCACAGGGTCCCAGCCACGCCCTCCCTCATCCGCCCACGTCGCGGGCAATAAGGCGCTTAAGTCGCTTCCCTCTGCTGCCGCTAACTCCTACACGGATGGCACAGGCTTACGCCAACGGCCAGGGAAGGTAGCAAACGCCCCCTGATTCAGGCGGCGACCGCAAGGCTCACCCCGCAGGCGCCCGGCCTTCATCAAGACCATCCCAACTTTCACAGCCCAATGTGGCGGCCTGCGTGTCGTCACTATCGAAACGGAGATTGTCGCGATGAAGTCCAAAATGAGTGGCTTTACCCTGGTCGAAATGATCGGCGTGCTCGCCATCATCGGCATCCTGGCCGCGGTTGCCACGCCGCGCATTTTTGAGGCGATTCGCGAATCGCGCGTCAGCGCCTTCGTCGAAGACGTGTCGACCATCCGCACCGCGGTGACTTCCTACTACAAAGACACCGGACAGTTCCCGATACATAACGGCCTGTCGGCCAACGCCAACCAGCACCAGCTGATTCGCCAGGGCACCGCCGTCGCCGGCTGGAAGGGCCCGTATCTCGGCCAGGAACTGGTCAACGAATTCAAGCCGGGCAGCAACCTCCTGGTCACCACCGGCACGGCCGCCGCCAACCAGTTCGATTTCGACGGTAACGGCACGGCCGACACCACCGGCACCTCGTCCTTCATCCAGATTGACGGTCTGACCGCCGATCAGGCGATGCGTATCAGCGATGCACTGGACAAGGACGGCGCGGTCACGACCGGCGGCAAGGCCTGGTTCACCGGCGGCCGCGTGAAGACGAACAATGGCGCCGCGCCCGCCGCGACCGCCACCAACGTCGTGCTGTTCGTGCACATTGCTTCCAACTGACGCCAGACGCGCCCTGCCCGATGAACGGACCTCTCAACGCGGCGCCGGCCGCGGGCAGCAAGCGGCCGCTCGGCGAACGCCTGCTGGTCGCGGGCGTCATCACCCGGCCGCAACTCGATCTCGCGCTGCGTGAAGGCCGGCGCCAGGGCAAGATGTTGGGCGAAAGCCTGATCTCGCTCGGCTTCGTCACCGCCGAAACCCTCACCAGTTCGCTGGCCGACGAGGCCAATTCCGAAGTCATCGACGTCGCCAGCGCGGTGGTCGACGACGCCGTGCTGGCCCTGGTGCCGCACGAGCTCGCCAAGCGTTATCGCGCGCTGCCGCTGCGTCGCGACGGCGATACGCTGACGGTCGTGCTGTCCAACGCGCTCAACGTGGTCGCCATTGATGCGCTAGAACGCGCCACCGGCCTGCGTCTCGATGTCGCCACCGCGCCCGAGGCCGATCTGGTCGACGCCATCGAGCGTCACTACGCACAACGCAGCTCCATCGAAGAGACCATCGACGGCATCATGCGCGAAGGCATCGTCGGTGACAGCGACGAGGACGACGCGCAGGCCAGCGGCATGATTCGCCTGGTCGAGGAGATCATCGCGCTCGGCGTCAAGGCGCGCGCCACTGACATCCATCTCGAACAGGAAGAGCGCATCATCCGGGTGCGCATCCGCGTCGATGGCATCCTGCGTCAGGAAGTCTTGATTCCATCCGCGCTCGGGTCGGCGCTCGCGGCGCGCGTGAAAGTGATCGCCGGTCTCAACGTGTCTGAGAAGCGTGTGCCGCAGGACGGCCGCATCAATTTCAAATTCGGACGGCGCGAGGTCGATCTGCGCGTCTCCACCTTGCCCACGCAGTATGGCGAAAGCATCGTCATGCGCATCCTCGAGAAGGGCAATATCCACGTCAATTTCGATCAGCTTGGCCTGCAGCCGGCAAGCGCCGAGCGTCTGCTCGAAGCGGTCGCACGTCCGCACGGCATGGTGCTGGTCACCGGCCCGACCGGCAGCGGCAAGACCACCACCTTGTACACCGTGCTCGGCCAGGTCGACGCCATGCAGCTATCGGTGTTCACGCTCGAAGACCCGATTGAATACGGCCTGCCGCTCATTCGTCAGACCCAGGTCAAACCCGATATCGGTCTGACCTTTGCCTCGGGTCTGCGCGCTCTGTTGCGCCAGGATCCCGATGTCATTCTGCTCGGCGAAATTCGCGATGCTGAAACCGCGCAGCTCGCCGTGCGCGCGGCGCTCACCGGCCATCTCGTGTTGTCGACCCTGCATACCAATGACGCCATCGGCGCCATTGCGCGCCTGGTCGACATGGGCATCGAACCTCATCTGCTGACCTCCGCCCTGTCGGCGGTGGTCGGACAACGCCTGGTGCGACGCATCTGCAGCGGCTGCAAGACCGAAGTGGGAAATCCCGCCGAGGAATTCGAGCGCCTCAAGAATGTGCTTGGCGCTCTGGAAGTCGGACCGTTGTGGGTCGGCGCCGGCTGCAATCTCTGTCGCAACAGCGGCTATCGCGGACGCGTGGCCATCTATGAAGTGTTGATCATCGACGAGCGTTTCCATGGGCCGATACTGAAGGGCGCGGAGTTGTCCGAATTGCGTCAATTGGCCGCCGCCAGTGGCATGCAAAGCATGCTCGAAGACGGTCTCGCCAAGGCGCACGCCGGCCTCACCACGCTCGATGAACTGGTTCGCGTCGTGCGCTGACCGACGAGTCGCGCGCCATGCTCAACTACGCCTATCGCGCCATTGATCGGGACGGCAACGGAGTGGCCGGCACGCTGGCCGCCGTCGATGAGCAATCACTGGCGGAAAAGCTCCAGACCATCGGCTACTGGCTGGTCGAAGCGAAAACCTGCAAGCCCGATGAAGTGCGCGAGGTGTCGCGCGTCAAACGCGCCGATCTCGCCGAGCTTTTTTCCAATCTCGCGGTGCTGCTCGACGCCGGCTTGAGCATCGTCTCGGCCTTGCGCACGCTCGAAGTCGAAAGCGAAGAAGACGGCTTGAAGCGCGTGCTGACCGACGTGCGCCTCAATGTCGAAACCGGCACCAGCCTCGGTGAAGCGCTGGCCCGGCATCCGAAAATCTTTGACGAGCAGATCCGCAACACCATCGCGGCCGGCGAGTACGGCGGCAATCTCGGTGAGTCGCTGCGGGAAATCGCCCGCTACCTGGAATGGCTGGGGCGCCTGGTGGCCGATGTGAAGCAGGCCAGCACCTATCCCATCGTGGTGCTGTGTGTGCTGATGGCGTTCATGATGCTGTTGTTCGGCTTCGTGGTGCCGAAGTTCGCCGCCATTCTGACCGAGCTCGGCCTCGAATTGCCCTTGGTCACCAAGATAGTGATTGGCATTGGCGGCTTCGCCCAGCATTACGGACTTTTCACCCTGGCCGGCGTGGGCCTCGCGGTTGCGGGCTTCAAGGTGGCCGTGCGCCGCGTCGCTCCGCTGGCCTTCGCCCTCGATCGGCTGAAGCTGCGCCTGCCGGTGTTCGGCAAGTTGAACCAGATGATCTGCCTGTCGCGGCTCACCCATCAATTGGGCCTGCTGCTGAAATCCGGTGTGCCGATTACCGACGCGCTCGGCCTGTGTCAGCACTCGCTCGGTAATCGCGTCTACGGCGAACTGGTGGGCGCCGCGCTCAACGTGGTACTGCAGGGCGGCGTGCTGAGTACGGCATTTCGCGAACAGGCCGATATCCCCGGCATGTTGGTAAGAATGATCGCCGTCGGAGAAGAGACCGGACGCATGGAGCACGCGCTCAGTCATGTGTCCCATCATCTCGACGAAGACATACCGCGACGTATCAAGAAGCTGTTCGGCATCATCGAACCGCTGGTGATGCTGACCCTGATCAGCCTGGTCGGCACCGTTGCGATGGCCATCTTCCTGCCCTTGATGAGTATGATAGGCGGGTTGGGCCGATGAACCGCACCGCGACACGCACCGCTCGCGGCTTCACGTTGATCGAAATGATCGGCGTGCTGGCCATTATTTCGACGCTGGCCGCGGTGCTGGTGCCGAACGTGGTGAAGGGTGTCGATGAAGCCGTGATGGAGGCCGAAGGCAAGGATCTGACGGCGCTGGCTGGCGCGCTCGATACCTATACCACTGCCAACAAGCGCATTCCCAATGCCGCTGGCTGGGTGGCGGCGCTGGCCGGCGTGACCAGCATGAGCAGCAACAAGGTCAATCTCAACGAGCGCGGCTTCAGACGCGGCTACTACGTCGACCCGCGTTTCTTCACCACCACCGCCACCGCGTTCGCGGGATACACGCAGACCAACGGCCGCACCACGGCGCCGGTCTCGCCGCGCATCATGATTGTGTCGGATCTCACGCGCAATGCACTGGCGGCGCCAACCACGGCCGCGGCCTTCAATGCCATCTGGGATCAGACCGCCGCCGCGACCGTCAAGGAAGGCGCGCGCGTGCGCGTGCAACGCATCCATCTCGGCAGCTGGTTCCTGCCGGTGCTGCTCACCAATCAATTCACCAGCGCGGTCGGTTACAGCATAGAAGCGAGAGGTGCGATTTCCCTGCCCGCGGTCAGCGCCGGGGGCGGCACGGGCATCACGCGCTACCTCTTGAAGGGCAGCAAGGTGTCGCTGCGCAAGCCGCCGTTTCCTGCCGGTGCGCTGGAGCGCGCGGTGCTGGTCACGGCTCCGCGTGAGCTCAGTTACGTATCTTCTGGCGGCGCGACGCCGGTGTTCTCGTGGAGCGCGCCGTGAGCAAACTGGTCGGCGTCATAAGCTGGGTATTTGGCGAGTTTCGCGCCGTCCGTTTGCAGCGTGGCAAGGTGGTGGCGGTTTATCACGCCGCCGAGACGGTTGATTCGCTGGCGGGCTTTGCCGAAGCGGTCAGCACCGCGCACGCTGCGCTGGCCCTGCCGTCGGGGCCGATAGCGATAGTTTTCGCCAACGACGACAGCGGTCATCTGTCCTTCGAAGCGCCGCCTACCTCGGCAGCCGACCTTGAACGCATGGTGGCGCGCCGCGTGGAGGCCGACAAGAGCTTCAGCGAGCCGGCCGCGTGGACTTATCGAGCGATTGCCGACGAGCGCGCGCAGACCGGCCGCACGGTGCTGCTGCATCTGGCGCCCAAGCGCCTCGTCGACGCCATGATTCGCATTTGCGAAGAGCATTTCCTGCAGGTGCGCTCCATCGTGCCGCTGGCCGAACTGGTGGCGCGCATGGCGCAGCCGGCCTGCACCACGCCGCAAGACGTGGTGCTTGCGACCGTGGTGCTGCGTGAGCGCGCGATGCTGTGCGTGGTGCGTGCCGACCCGTGCGTGGTGTTTGCACGCACGGTGGCCATCGGCGAGCACGACAGTCCCGATGAGCGCGTGTTGCTGGAAACCAATCGCACGGCGCTGTTCGCCAAGCAGAAGATTGGCAAGTCCATCGATGCGACCTGCATTTTCGCGCTCGATGGCGAGATGCCGGCGCGCGTCGGTGCGTCATTCGAAATGCCGCTGCGCGAAGTGGCGGTGGACGACTCGGAATTCACCTGGGCACGTGGCGCCGCCAAGGTCGACTTGAGTGTGCTCGGCAACCTCGTGCCGCGCTTTCGCCAACGGGCGCTGTCGCAGCGCGCGCTGACGCGCGCTGCGATGCTGGCCACCGCGGTGATGTGGGTGGTGGCGCTCGCCAGCGTGGCGTGGGTCACGCAGTTCAATGCGCGTGTGGCAAACCGCGGCGGCCTGGCCTTGGCGGCGCTGCCGGCCCTTGAAGCCGAAAGCGCGCAGCTCGACACCGACTACGCCAAGCTCATGGCGCAACGCGATCGACTGCGGCAGTTGACGCCAGGACTTGCGCCTCTGCCGGCCAGCTTCATGCACCAGTTGGCGCACGACCTGCCCGCGACATTGACACTCACCCAGGCCAGCATCCGGCGTGGTGACGAGGCCTGGGATTTCCGTCTTGAAGGCATGGCCGACACACGTCTGGAAGTGACCTTGCCGACCCTCGAAGGCCTGAGCGCGACTTTGGAACGCGCGCCGTGGAACGCGCATGTGAATCCCGGCTGGCGCCAGACCTGGCTACAGCAATTGCGCAGCGGCGCGGCCGCCAGTGGCCCGATTCGCTTTGCCATGCGCGGCCAACTGCAATGACGACCGCCGCCGATCGTCGTCGCGACGGCCGCGCCGTCCCCACCGCCAATTGGCGTATCCGCAATGCGCAGCGCGTCAGCGAAGCGGCGGACTGGTTCGGGCGCAATCTCTACACCAAGGCTTTGCTGGGTCTATTGCTGAGCTCCGCCATCGCCCTCACGTGCTGGACGATGGTCGTGCAGTTGCAGACCGCCAACGATTACAACGATGCCATCCAGCGTGAAGTGAGTTTGCGTCTGGCGCTGGAAGACTTGCGGGCCACGGTGCTACGCCTGCAATACCAGCATCTCGAAGACAAGATAGACGAAGCCGAGCGCAAGCTCATACCGGACTACGGCTCGCTCGCTACCTGGCTGCATGAACTGCAGGCCAGTGGCGCCGCGCGCGCCATCGATCTCACTTATACCGTCAATGAAGAACAGCGGCTGGAATCGCGCCCGGGCCTGTTGGCGGTGCCGCTACTGCTGACGGTGCAGGCCCATGAAGGCAGTCGCGCACAGGTATTTGCCGATGGCATGGCCTTGCTGCGCCAACTCGGCGAAGCGCGCTGGGCGGGTGAGCTGGTGGCGGCCTATGGCGAGAGCGAAGGCCGAGGCATGACCCGCATGAACTTCGAATATCGGGTGTGGATGCGCACGCGTGACGGCTTCGACCGCGCGCCGACGCAGGAACCAGGCGCCGACGAAGACGCGGCCGAGGACGCGCCGCCGTCGCTGGTCAGCAATCAGGTCAGCGTCGATGGCGGGCAACCATGAACAAGCTGCTGCGTAATCCGTGGGTGGTCGGCGGGCTCGTGCTCGGCATGGCGGCGCTGTGGTGGGTGCAAATGCGCTCGATATTCTTTCCCGGCGGCGTCGTCAGCGCCGAGCCGCCAGCGCCGGTGGCAGTCGTGAGTGAAGTGACGCAAGACGCCGCAGCGAGTGTTGACCCCGCCGCGGTCGACGCCACCAGCGGCGATACCCTGATCATCGAACCCAGCACGGATACGCCGCGCACGCCCACGCAGTTGCGCTGGGATCACTCGCCGGTGCGTGACCCCTTCGGCCCGGCGGCCGTCGCGGCGCCGCAGGTGAGCGTGCCCGACGCACCCGTGCCGGTGGTCGAGGCGCCTGTGGTCGAAACCCTGCCGGCGGTGCCGATGCTGGAAGCCGTGTTGAGCACGCCGTCCGCCCAGATTGCCGTCATCGACGGTCACATGGTGCGCGTCGGTGACAAGGTCAGCGGCCGCCCGGTGCTGAAGATAGCTCCGACCTCCGTGGCGCTCGGCCGTGGCGCAGACGCCGCCGAACCCTTGCTGCTGAGATTGCCCGTCCGTTGAATGGCGCTTAGGCGCCTCCGTCAAAAGTCAGCCCTAAAGCTTCCCTCGCCGCGCGCCGATAGCGCTATCGGGTAGAGGGACTCGTTTTTCGAGAGGGATGACCTGATGAATTCTCCGCACAGATTTGCCTGGGCCATGGCCGCGCTGATGCTCGGCGGCTGCGGCAGCGCGCCGGTCCGCCAAACGCCGCCAATCGTGGCGCCCGTGGCCACCGTCACACCGCTGCCCACGGCGCCGGCCGTATTGCCACCACCGATAGCGGCGCGACTGGTGATGCCGGCCAGCGACACCGATCAACTGCCGACCCAGACCACCGAACAGCTTTACAGCTTCTTCGCGCGGGACTTTCCCATCGACCAGGTGCTGGCGCTGTTCGCACGCGCCTACAAGCTCAATATCGTGGTCGACAAGGATGTGACCGGCAGCATCAACGTTGAATTTCACGACCTGCCGTTCGATCAGGCCATGGAAGCGATGCTCGGCAGTCTCGGCTATCACTGGGAACGTGATGGCGGCCTGGTGCGTGTGCGCTCCACCGCCACGCGCACGTTCTCGGTCGACTACATCCGCGTGGTGCGTCAGGGCGAAGCCATCGCCACCTCATCCAGCACCACCAGCGCCGCTTCCAGCAGCGGTGGCGGCGGCAGTGGTGGCACCGGCAGCAGCGGCGGCGGCGCGGCAGGCAATAGCGGCGGCGGCAGCGAGCAGGGTGGCGGCAGCGTGTCGGTCAGCCAGCAAGGCAGTGTGCCGTTCTGGGATGAACTCGAAGCCCAGCTGCGTTCCATGCTCTCGCCCAATGCGCGGCTGGTGGTCAATCGCACCGCCGGCACCATCATGGTCACCGACCAGATGCGGCGTGTGCGCGAAGTCGGGCGTTATCTAGGTGACGTCAACGAAGCCGTGCAGCGTCAGGTCGACATCGAAGTGCGCATCGTCGAAGTCACTTTGAACGATGACTTCGCGCTCGGCATCGACTGGCAGCGCGCCATGTCGCAGTTTCACAGCGGCAAGCAGATTGATTTCAATACCTCGAGCATCGTCAAACAGCCGGCCGGCGGCGTAACGCCCGCGGCCAACGTGTTTTCCTTAGGATTGCTCGATGTGGCGACCAGCGGCGCGATTCGCCTGTCGGCGGTCATCGATGCGCTCAAGCAGCAGGGCGATGTGCGCGTGGTTTCGCAGCCGCATATCCGCACGCTCAATAACCAGGCCGGCATGATCAAGGTCGGCACCGACAGAACCTTCTTCCGTCGTGAGCAGGTGACCGATACTTCGGCGGCCGGCGCCACCACTGCCTCCAGCGACGTGCCGCAGGTGGTGACCGAGGGTATCGTGCTCGGCCTGACCCCGCAGATCTCCAACGACGGCATGATCATGATTGATGTTTATCCCGTCATCACGCGCGTTTCGAGCGTCACGCAGGTGGTGGGTGACAATGGCCAGGTGCAGAGCACCGCGCCCAATCTCGACATCCGCCAGTCGACGTCACTGGTGCGTGCGCAGAGTGGTGAGACCGTCGTCATCGGTGGACTCATCTCCGATACCAACAGCGACACCACGCGCGGTGTGCCGGGTTTGAGCGATATTCCTGTTGCCGGCAATCTGTTCAAAGGCCGCTACAACCAGCACAGCAAACAGGAACTCGTGATCTTCATGACGCCCAAGCTGGTCGGGCCGAACTTGTCACGAGGCACGCCGCTCGCGCAGGGAGGCTACTGACATGAAGTCGCACAAGCACACCGCTTTGAGCTTGGCTCTGTGCGCCGTGATGGGCGCGGGGCAGGCGTGGGCGCTGGATGCCCAGGCGCCGCCCGCCGCGGGTCTCAATCAGAATATGGCCGTCGCGCCGGCCGCGGGCGTCAATGCCAATGCGGCCGCCAACGCCGCGCCGGCAGTGACGAGCGCACCGTCCGCCGCATCTGCCGAAAGCCTCGCGCCGCTGCCGCCAGTCGTGCCCGAGGCGGGCCTCACGCCCAACGAAGGCGGCCCGGCCGTGATGTCTGAAAAAGCCGTGGCCGGCATCCCGCTCGAAGACGGCGGTGAACTGGTGCTGGGCCCGGAAGAGAAAGTCAGCACGGACGATCACAAGGCCGCCACCGAACGCTTCGCGCACATGCGCAAGGACGGCAAGCTCGCCGCCAGCAGCGATCTCGATCGCCAAGTGCCGCGCATCCTGCAACGTGAAAAATCCGGCGACATCCGCGGCGCGCTCATGGCGGCACGCACTGCGCTCGCGCGCCTGCCCAATCACCAGAACCTGCGCCAGATCACCGCGCGCCTGCAGATTGCCAATGGCGATTACGGTTCGGCCCTGCTGACGCTCGCGCCGCTGCTGGAAATCGACCACGACAACTGGCTGCCGTTTTACTGGGCGGGCGTGGCGGAACTCATGCAGCTCAATCTAGACAACGCACGCGCCTATCTGGCGCGCGCCTGTTCGCTCGATGCCGACAAGGCCGAACCCTGGATTGCGCGTGCGGTGGTTGAGCAGGAGGCCGGCAACTATGCTGGCTCCCTGCAACTGTTCAGTGTTGCACGACAGCGCAGCCCGGCCCTGCCGGAGATTCTTAACGGTATCGCCTACTCACAGGCCATGCTCGAGCAGGCCGGCCGCCGTGTGCCGAATCCTGGGCCCGCCGCCGGTCCGGAAGTGATCGTGAGTCAACCAATGCCGAGCGCGCCGGCCAGCACCGCGACCACGGTTGCACCGCAGGCACGGCCGAAAATGCCCCCACAGTCTTTCCGTAATTCTCCGGCGCTTTCCACCGGCATGGGTTTCGCCGCGCGCGCCATCATGCCGTGACAGCGATACGAGACTGAAGGCGCGAGCCGCGCGCCAGTTTGCTAGCATGAGGCCCCCGTCCATGAGGCCTCTTTACATGTTCAAGCGCATTCCTTTCGCCTTTGCCCTCGCGCTGTTCGCTGCCGTCGCGAACGCCGACGAGCCCGCTGCCTACATCGTCTCGCCCGCCGATGGCGCCACGGTCAAAAGTCCTTTCACGGTGGTCTTCGGCTTGCGCAATCCCTGGGGTGTGGCGCCGGCCGGCACCAAGATGGAAAACACTGGCCATCATCACCTGCTGATTGATACGCCGCTGCCCGATCTGACCAAGCCCATCGCCAAGGACGATCAGCATCGCCACTTTGGCGCGGGCCAGACTGAAACCACTTTGACCCTGCCGCCCGGCAAGCACACGCTGCAATTGTTGCTCGGCGATTTTGCGCATGTGCCGCACGCGACACCGGTGATGTCGAAGCCAATCACCGTCACGGTGGAATGATTTGAGACGCGCGGCCGGCGTCAGCGCGACGCCGGCCGGCGGAGGAAAGGCTCAGTCAGACACGAAGTGCGGCCAGCCGGCCATGTAATTGATGAAGGCCTGCCCCAGGAACTGCGACTTCAGATGCGCGCGCGACACCGGCAATTCCAACGGTTGGAAATCGGGGTTGGCGGCG
Organism: Gammaproteobacteria bacterium; assembly: GCA_020849475.1. GTDB lineage: Bacteria > Pseudomonadota > Gammaproteobacteria > JADJYF01. Next base: position 54,125 of record JADLGE010000057.1, on the reverse strand, counting down.
AGTTTGGGGAAGTCGTGATGGAGGATGGCGGCGCGACCAATCAAGGCGAAATCGACGTCTGATTCCAACACGGCTTTCACGTGTTCCGGGCGACGAATCTTGCCCGCCACACCGAGACGCGTGCGACCGCGCTTCAACTCGGTGAAATAGCTCATGAGATTGCGGCCCTTGAGCGCCGCGTCTTCCGGCTCGGCGAACACGTCCCACAGCGACATGTCGATGTAATCCGTCTGATCTTCATCCATCAGACGTTGCGCCACCGCGCGCGCATCGGCGATGTTCATGCCGAAGCGTTCCGGTGACAGGCGCACGCCGAGCTGGAAGTTGGCGCCGCAACGCTGACGTATGCCCTTGATGACTTCGAACAGCGGACGCGAGCGATTCTCCAGCGAGCCGCCATAGCCGTCGCTGCGCTGGTTGGTTTCACCGCTCAGGAACTGGCACAGCAGGTAACCGTGGGCGCCGTGCAATTCCACACCGTCGAAGCCGGCCTTTTCGGCGCGCTCAGCGGCCTTGATGAAGGCTTCAATCGACTGCTCGATCTCCGACACCGTCATCGCACGGGCTTTGAACTCTTCGTTGTTCGACGGGCACCACGGCTGGTGACCGATGATGTCGGCCGGCGAGCGCATGCCGCCGTGATAGAGCTGCACGGAGGACACGCTGCCCGCTGCGCGGATGGCATCGGCAAGACGGGTGAGACCGGGCAGCAGGGCGTCGTCGAAAATACCGAGCTGACCGGGAAAGCCCTGGCCGCTTTTCATTACGTGGGCGGCGCAGGTCATGGTGTGGCCGAAACCACCCACGGCACGCATGCGCAGCCAGTTGAATTCGTCATCGGACAGACTGCCATCGGCGTGGCTCTGGCAATTGGTCAGGGGCGCGAGCATGAAGCGATTCTTCATGGCCGGGCCTCGCGCGAAGGCGAGCGAGTCGAACATGTCGGACATGGGACAGGGGTCTCCGGTGTATCGGTTGGAATGGGCGCGGTGCGCGCCGCCGGGAGTGTAATCATCGAGGGCGGATTTAACCATCCGGTCCATCGGGTTATCGCCCGGCGCGGCAGCGCCGCGTACACTCGTGCGTATCGACCACGCGAGGAGCGCCCCATGAAAATCGGCACCGTCTACCCGCCGATTGAACTCGCCGGCGACCCTGACGCCGTGCGCCGCTATGCGCTCGCCACCGAAGCCTTGGGCTACGACCACGTGCTGGCCTACGACCACGTACTCGGCGCCAGCCACGACCGCGAACCGAAACTGTGGGGCCCCTACACCGAGAAGGACCCTTTCCACGACCCCTTGATCATGTTCGCCGGCGCCGAACCACTCAAGCATCTCGCGCGCGTGAAGCATCATCTGCAGCAAGCAGGGCGATCGCTCGACGGCTTCGGCCTCGAGTTCATCACCAACGCGGCGCGCAGCGTGAATGAAGTCGTGGAGAGGGCGAAGCGCTGGCAGGATGCGGGCGGCACGCATCCTGCTGCAAAAGCCTGAAGCGAAAACATGAGTTACAGCCACATCGTCTACTTCCATGTCGCGACCGTGCTCCCCGCATTCATCCTCGGCACGACCTTGCTGTTCATGAACAAAGGCACAGACCTTCACAAATCATTCGGCAAGGTCTATCTCGCACTCATGTTCTCGACCGCCATCGTTGCCCTATTCCTTCCCGCGAAAGTGGGCCCGCAAGTACTCCACCATTTCGGCGTCATTCATCTGCTGTGCCTGCTGGTGCTTTACTCGGTGCCGGCCGCGCTGGTGGCAGCACGACGCGGGCAGATTCAGCGTCATCGCGCCATCATGATCCAGCTGTACATCGGTGGACTCGTGATAGCGGGGGCGTTCACGCTCGCGCCTGGCAGGTTGATACATGAGTGGTTGTTCGGCGCGGCCTGAGTCGTCGTTGGCGCCGGCGCGTCCGCGCTGCGCTGATTGCCGTTCAATGGCGCGCCCGAGTAATGCAGACACTTAAGCAGAGCTTGCCGCCATCCCAAGGAGATCCCTATGACATTGCATGCCGGAGCTTGCCTGTGCGGCAAGGTTCGATACGAGGCGCGCGGCGAAGTGCTGTTCTCGGTCATTTGCCATTGCCGCGATTGCCAGAGGGCTTCGGGGTCTTTCGGGGTGCCGGTGATGGGCGTGCGCAAGTCGTCGTTCACCGTGAGCGGCGCAACGAAGGTGACTACTTCGGTGGGCGGCAGCGGTCAGGCTGCCCTCCGGCATTTTTGCGCAAGCTGTGGAAGCTTGTTGTTTGGCACGCCGGCAGTGGCGCCGGATCTCATCACGCTCTATGTCGGCAGTCTGGACCGTCTCGATGCATTCGAACCGACAGCGGCCATCTTCACGCGCTCGCGGCCCGCGTGGGCGAAACCCGCCCACGGGCTCGTGGAATTCGATGGCCCACCGCAATGAACGTGTGGCCGCCAGCCCATCATTCAGCCGCCATCGGCACCCTTGGCAAGCTTTGGCAGTCCATCGTTGATCCGCGCGACATCCATCAAGCTGTCTTCACAGTGCATGTGTAAGCGCGGCGCCCAGTGTTCGCTGCGCGCCAGGATCGGGTCATCGAAGAGGGACGGGAAGAGCCCGGTCGTCGTAACCTGTTGCCCGCCAAACGGGCCTTCGTAGGCATTGAAAACCTTGGTGCCGCAGTTGACGCAGAAATATCTACGCAGATGCTCGCGCGTCACGGCGGAGCGCGTATACCACTTCAGGCACTCGCTGCCCTGGGTGATTTCGAAATCCTCGGTCGATATCCACGCGACCTGGTAAAGCGGCGCGGCGTGGGCATGTCGACAGCTCGCGCAATGACAGTAGCCCGATACCAACGGGCTCACACCGCCCGACACCAGGAATCGCACTTCGCCGCAATAGCAACCGCCGCGCACTTCTTGTTCGTGTTCGATGGACATAGCGCTCTCAATCCTGCTGATTCGACACCGTATACTCTGCCTGCCATGCCCGGATTTGCCCAGCAGCGGACGCATTGTGCTGCGCTCGCTTGATTCTGAGTCCACTTCCGTGGCTGTCGGGTCCGCGCGCGTGCTCAGGCTCGACGTCCATACCAATGATTTGCGAGAAAGCTAGGCTTCACATGCGCAAAGCAAGCGCGATGCGCATCGTCCTGTCGGCCTGATACGCGCAAACCTTACGAGCAAGGGAGTTGCAACAATGATCAAAATCTTCTTGTCGCTTGTTGTCCTGTGCATGTCGCCGGGGCTGTCCCGTGCCGATGAAGTGAGTGAGCGCGCGGAAATCCGCGCCGCGGCGTTCACGGCCTTCGTCAATTCCGACTTCAAGTCATTGGACGCCGCGGCGCAGGACTATCGTCGCAATGCCGCCCGCCTGCCAAGCGGCGTGTGGAAGCTGAGTTTCTTCTATCTCGGCGTGAGCGACCGCGCGACCTGGAACCAGAAAGACCCGCTGGCGTGGCGGCAACTGGAGGAGGAGACCGAGCAGTGGGTGGCAAGCAATCCGCAGTCCGCCACTGCCGTGCTGGTGCGTGCAATGGTGCTCGAGAATCACGCGTGGTCGTTTCGCGGCACCGGGCCCGGCGGACGTGTTGCGGAAGAAGACATGAAGGTCTTTGGCCAGTTGATGGAAGTCGCGCGCGACTTCCTGCTCGCACACAAGACGGTCGGCGCCGAGGATCCCCATTGGTACACCAGCATGGTGCGCATTCTGACGTGCCTCGAGGCGAATGAGGACAGCGTCATGGCGGTCGTCGATGAGGCCATGCGATCGAAGCCCTGTTACTACCAGACCTTGTTTGCGGCGGTGGATTACTTCTCTCCGAAATGGGGCCGCAAGGCGGCTGATTTGGAACGCTACATCCGGCTCATTACCGAGCGCACGCGCAATGAGGAGGGCATGGCGCTGTATGCGCGGATTTATTGGGCGGCGACCGAATCGTGGTACGCCTCGGAGGTCTGGCCGCGGCTCAACTGGGCGGATTTCAGGCGCGGCGTCTTCGACGTGTTGGCGCGCTATCCGGATGAGTGGAACTACAACGCCTTCGCGCGCTTCGCCTGTGCCGGGCGTGACATCACCCTTGCGGCGGACATGTTCCAGCATGTTCACGCGCCGGAACCGCAGCTATGGCGGAGCAAGCAGGATTTTGACGCTTGTCGATCATGGGCCCTGTCGGGCAGTTCACCGCAAGGGACGCGTGGTCTGTAAGCCCACGGTGTGCGCTGACTTCCGATGACGCGACCGCGGTGCGGATTTGTGACTCAGGTCCGACTACTGCGCCACCGCCAACGGAAACAATTTGACACAATTCACCGATGCCGGGACTGGAATCCGGCACGCGCATGAGTGGCACGACGGCCAACGGTCGTGCCGTTCCAAGCACGCGCGGCCCGCCGCCGCCCAGTGTCGCGACTTGAACAAATAAAAAAATGCTTTCGCCGTCCCGAATTCTTGTGGGCGCCGGGCCTTACAGGGAGAAGTACCATGCGTACCGCGTCCACAGCTTTCTTTTCGCTCTGCGTCCTGGTCGGCGTATCCATGGCGGTCCCGGCCGCCGCGCAACTGGTCGTCAATGGCGATTTCGAGAACACCACCAATCCTGGCACCGTGCCTGATGGCTGGAGTGTTCTCGGTGGCAATCCCGTGCCCCCCAGGGCCTTCCATCTGACCGCCGTGGTGCCGCGTTCGTCGGGCGAATGGGCGCTGGATCTCGGCCCCAGCGGCCGCGACGTCGAGAACGGCGGGCGCATCTTTCAGACCTTCGTCGTGCCGAAGGCCGGCGTTTACGATTTCCGCTTCGACTATTCAAACGAGTTGAATTCGCCCGCGCTGCTGGCGGATTTTTTCTGGTCGCTGAGCGGTCGGGTGCAGGATGGGCAAACATTGCGACGGGTGGGCGGTGGCTATGTCGCGCTGACCCGACGCTATACGGTCAGCGAGCCTGGCAATGTCACCCTCACTTTCGGTGACATCGTCGGCAACGGCGGACTCGATGCCATCATCGACAATGTATCGTTCGCCGCCGTGCCGCTGCCGCCGTCGGCCTGGCTGCTGGGACTCGCGACCATCGCCCTGGCATCGCGCGGGCGTAGACGCCTCGCTCGAAGCTGAGACCCGCTCTAGCCGAACACTACCCGCGGGAAATAAAACGACACCACCCAGTTCGGCATGTCGACGATTTCACTGATGCGTAAATCGCCACACACCGAACACAGCATGTAGGCATCGATGGCCGCCATGCCGTGCTGCGCCGACAGCACATCTATCATGTTACGCAGCGCATCGCGCGCCGCGACCATGAGGTCGGGCCCGATGCCGGTGGTCACTTCGTAACCCGCGCCGTCGAGATGCCGTGACACCGGGCCTGGCGTCGTGAAGCGCGGCGTCGCGAGCGGTGTGTTCTTGATGAGTTCGAACTTCGCGGCTATCGAACACGCGGTTTCAATCGCCGTGCCGCAGATCTCACCGTCGCCCTGCGCGGCATGGGCATCGCCGAGGCTGAACAGGCCACCCGCCACTTCCACCGGCAGATACAGCTCGGTGCCGGCCGCGAGATCGCGGATGTCCATGTTGCCGCCGACACGACGCGGGGGCACGATGGAGTGATGCCCGGCTTCCGCCGGCGCGAGACCAATGGTGCCGCACATCGGTTTCAAGGGTACGCGTCCGCCGGGGCCATAGAGGGCCGGCGTGCGCGATGTCACATCGTAGTGCCAGTGATGCAGATGCGGCGCGGGAAACTCCTCGGCGAGCAGGCCGAAGCCCGGGATGTTGCCAGTCCAGCCCCAGCCCGAGGGCGTGAAGTCGAGCAGCGTGACCTTGATGACATCGCCTGGCGCGGCGCCATCGATATACACCGGCCCGACCACCGGGTTGACGCGTGCGAAGTCGAGGCGCGAGAGGTCGTCGGCGACTGACTGTGGATTGAGCTGTCCGTCCGACGCATCGAGCGCCTGGAACTCAATCGACTCGCCGGGTGCGATGGAGAGCCGCGGCGCGTTGGTGTTGTCCCAGCCGCGATGGCCTTGGGCATGGTGCAGGGTGTGTTGGCATTTCATGGCGGCCAACATGCGCTCGCCGCCCGGTCACTGTCAACGCAGATCAAAGCCCCGATAATCAGCCGCCTTCACCTCACGCCATTGCTCGAGATAGTCGGGCATGCCGATGGGATAGTTGATCATCTGCGCGGTCTTGCCAGGAATGCTGTTGGCCATGTACCAGGACTGCGCGCGACCGAACAGCGTGCCGGCCGCGAAGTCGTCGATGCGCTTGCGCCAGGCGCTATCAGCCTCGGCGCTGGATTCGATGCGCCGCATGCCGCGTTCACGCATCCATGCCAGCAGTCCGACGATTTCATCGCCTTGCAATTCCGAGCAGCTGGGGCCGTTGCTCAAGCCTGACGGCGCCTGTGGCCCATACACGAACAGCATGTTGGGAAAGCCATGGGTCATGGTGCCCATGTAGGCGCTGACACCGTGCTGCCATTGCTGGCGCAGCGTGATGCCGTCGGCGCTGGTTATATTCATCGCCGTGAGACCGCCAGTCACCATGTCGAAGCCGGTGGCGAGCACCAACAAGTCGAGTTCATGCACACGGCCGCCGACGGTTTCCACACCGGCGTGGGTCACGCGCACGAGCGGTGTTTCATTCAAATCGACCAGCGTCACGTTGGGCTGATTGAACACTTCGTAAAAGCGTTGTTCGAGCGAAATGCGCTTCACGCCGTAGGGGTGCGGTGCTTGGGTCGGCGCGAGCTTTTCCGCCATGAGCGGATCGGTGATGCGCTGACGCACCTTGTCACGCCAGAACTCGTAGGCCATGAGGTTGATGCGTTCATCGACGTAGATCTCGGGGAAGTTGCCGAGCCACGGTACGAAGCCGCCTTCCTGCCAGTGGCTTTCCCACCGCGCGCGGATCTCGGCGTCGCTCATGCCCGCACAGGTCGGGCCGGCGTAATCGAGGTAATCGAAGTCATAGCCGGCACGGGTGCGCGCGCGCTTGGCGTATTTGTCCTTGATGTCGACCTTCAAGGCGCGCTTGCCGGCCTCGTCGAGCTGGCGCTGACGCATGGGCAGCGCCATGTTCGGTGTGCGCTGAAAGACCGTGATATGCGCCGCAACGGGGCCTGCTTCCTGGATGACCTGCACGCCGGTGGCGCCGGTGCCGAGCACGCCGATGCGCTGACCCTTGAGGTCCACGCCTTCCTGCGGCCAGCGCGCGGTATGCAGGCAGCGTCCGCCAAAGGTGTCGAGGCCGGCGATGTCCGGCGTATGTGGCTTCGAGCCGATGCCGGTGCACAACACCAGGAACTGCGCCGAAGCGCTGTGGCCGTTCTCGGTCTCGACCTGCCAACGGCAGCTCGCTTCATCGAAGCGGGCGTTGTTTACGCGGGTGTTGTAGCGGATGTCCTGGCTGAGCTTGAGCTTGTGGTCGGCGTGTTCGAAGTATTGGCGGATTTTTTCCCACGATGGATAGAGCTCATCGAAGTCCCAGTCCTTCCATACTTCTTCGATGGAGAACTGATAGAGCGGCCCGTAGGTATCGCAGCGCGCGCCGGGATAGCAGTTCCAGTACCACACGCCGCCTAGCGCCGGCGCGGCCTCGTAGATTTTCACTTTGAAGCCGCGCTGCCGCAGGCGATAGAGCTGGTACAGGCCGGAAAAGCCGGCGCCGACTATCAGCGCGTCGAGTTGTTCGGGAGCGGCACTGGCGGACATGATTCAAACCCTCGGGCGCGGATGGCGCGCTACGATACTGGCCAAGCGCTGCGCCGCCGAACAGGCACACAGGTGACAGACAGTGGTCAAATCCCGCCACCGCGCCCGAGCAGCTTCGTCCCGTAATCAGAGCTTCCCGGATTTGCGCCAGGCGCTCGGCGACATCCCGGTCCAGCGTTTGAAGGCCTTGGCAAAGCCGGCCGCGTCGGCAAAGCCCAGCGCTTCGGCTATCACGCTTATCGGCAGACCGAGTCGACGCAACATTTCGGTCGCGCGCAGGCGCCGCAGGTTGTCGAGTTCCAGTTGATAGGTGGTGCCGGCGGCGCGCAGGCGGCGAATCAGCGTGCGCGGCGAGGTATTCATGTGGCGCGCCACTTCAAACAAGGTCGGTGGCGTGGCGCTGTGGTCATGACGGTTGAACAGGCGCTGCAATTGCCCGCGCAATGCATACAGCGCCGCCGTGGCGCCCTGCGGCGGTGTGAGTTCCGCGCATTTGCCGAGGGCCGCGTGCCACAGGGCTTCGTCGTAGCCGAGGTTGGGCGTGGTGCGCCACGCGCTCGGAATGCGCAGCACATTGCGCGGCGCCTGAAACCGCATGTCGCATTCAAACCATTTGCGGTAGTCGCGCTGCGTGCCGCGCGCCGCGTAGCTGAATTCCATGCGCGCGCCGTCCATCGGTAGGGCGCGCACCGTGCCGATGTAGTGCTGCAGGATCAGAAACGGGATCTCGATGAGGGGCGGCAACAGCTCGCCGACATCGAGACGCGGCATCAATTCGATTTCAAGCTGGGTGGCGCCGCGCTGTGCGCGAATCTCCATGTAGGGAATGCGCTGACCGAAATACTGCAGGAAGGCATCGAGCCCGGCGCCGAGCGTCGGCGCCGTCAGCATGGCTGGCGTCAGCGGTCCATGGATGTATTCGGCAATACGCAGGCCCCAGGGCAGATACCAGGCCGGTGACGAGGCAAGCTTCATGGCATTGGCCACGCAGCGCAGATTCTGCTCGACGGTGATGTAGTGACCGGGCCGTGCCAGCTCGGAAAGCGCCAGGTTGCTGCCGTCGAGAATGGCGGCCGGCTGGTCGAATTCGCGCAACATGTGACACACATAGACAGCGGGCATCAGCGTCTCGTGTATCGGGTTGTCGTGCATTGCGCTGTCACCAATCAACTTGAAGTTGTCAGGATTGGAAATACCACACGGTCTGATCCTGCGTAGGATCGACCACGCTGAGCATAAATGCTTGGCGCCGTGCCGCCCAGTGCGCCTCACGCCGCGTGCGGCGTCCATTGGTCTGCACCACTGCTCAACGCCGTCATGGGAGTCCCGTCGCCATGAAATCGATGCTGTTCATGCTGCCCACCATTCCCGCCACCTACGAGGAGCGCGAACGGCTGCGCCCCATCGGGCGCAACAACGAACGCACCCAGCGCATGATTGCCGAGGTGCGCGAGATAGCGACCGTCGCCGACCAGGCCGGCTTCGACGCGCTGGCCCTGACCGAGCACCATTTCCATTCCGAAGGCCTGGAAATGTCGGTCTCGCCCATCACTTTCCTGGCGGATCTGGCGGCCCGCACCCGACGTATCAAGCTTGCGACTCTGGTCATGCCGCTCACTGGCCGCGACCCCATCCGGCTCGCCGAAGAAATCGCGCTGCTCGATCATCTCACCCAGGGCCGCTTCATCCCCGGCATCGGCCGCGGTTATCAGGACCGGTGGCTGAACGTGCTCGGTCAGCAATATGGTGTGGCCGGCGCGACGTCCGACGGTTCCGAGCCAGACCGCCACAACCGCGAAGTGTTCGAAGAACTGTACGAGGTCATGAAGATGGCCTGGACAGAAGACTCCATCCGTTTCAAAGGCAGACATTACCGGGTGCCGGCCGACAGCGTTGCCGGGCGTCCGCGCTGGCCGGTGGCCAAGACCTGGACCGCGCGCTACGGCGCACCGGGCGAAGTCGACGCGGCGGGTGACATTCAGCGCATCTCGGTGGTGCCCAAGCCCTATACCGAGCCCTACCCGCAGCTGTGGCAGGCGTTCTCCGGCAACCCCGACACCATCGACTGGTGCGCGCGCGAGAATATCGTGTGCTGGAGTCTCGGCGAGCCCAGCACTTTCCTGGACCTTTGTCAGCGCTATCGCAAAGCGGCCGCGCGGAGCGGTCGCGAACTCGCGCTTGGCCAGAACATCGGCACCTTCCGCATGGTGTACATCGCCGACACCTACGAAAAAGCCTTCGCCCTTGGCGCCGCGGCCCTGGGCGACGCCTTCGTGCGTTACTTCTCCGGCTTCGGTTTCTTCGAAGGCTTCCGCCAGCCCGGCGAAACCGGCCCGGTGCCGATCACCTTCCAGCGCATGGTCGACGCCAAGTTCGCGTTAGTCGGCACTGTCGACCAGGTGAAACGCCAGATTGCCGAACTGTGCGAGGCATCGAACCCTGACTGGTTCGGCTGGTATCTCGACCAGGGGCTCATGGACCAGGGCGAAGTCCTGCGGCAACTGGAGGCGTTTGCGACGGAGATATTGCCGGACTTTGCGTGAGGCCTGCGATGCGAGGCGAGTGTCAGGCTGAAGTCTGACATTCCTGACTCGCCATTAGTGTGCGAATAAATTCGCACCTACAATGCGCGCTAAGCATGACCCCAGAAAGGAAGATTCCATGTCCTACGATCCGTCTCCCAAAGTCCAGGAACTGCAAGCGCGTCTCACTGCGTTCATGGACGAATACATCTATCCGAACGAAAAGCGCCATGTCGAGGAAGCGGAGAAGATCGGGCCGTGGGGTGTGCTGCCGCTGATCGACGAATTAAAGCCCATCGCCCGCGAGCAGGGGCTGTGGAATCTGTTCCTGCCGGAGTCTGAACACGGCGCGGGACTGACCAATCTCGAATACGCACCGCTGTGCGAAATCATGGGCCGCTCGTTGCTGGCGCCGGAAGTATTCAACTGCTCGGCGCCCGATACCGGCAACATGGAGGTGCTGGCGCGCTACGGCACGCCGGAGCATCAGAAGCTGTGGCTCAAGCCCCTGCTCGACGGCGAGATCCGTTCCTGCTTCGCCATGACCGAGCCCGATGTGGCGTCCAGCGACGCGACCAACATCCAGTCGTCCATCGTGCGCGACGGCGATGAGTATGTGATCAATGGCCACAAGTGGTACACCACCAATGCCACCGATCCGCGCTGCAAGATCTGCATCTTCATGGGCAAGACCGACCCCGACAATCCCAATCGCCACATGCAGCAGTCGATGGTGCTGGTGCCGATGGATACTCCCGGCATTGAAGTCGTGCGTTCGCTGCCGGTGTTCGGCTTCTACGGCATGCCGGACCGCGCTTCGGAAGTCATGTTCCGCAACGTGCGCGTGCCGGTGTCGAACATCCTGCTCGGCGAGGGCCGCGGCTTCGAAATCGCCCAGGGCCGACTCGGGCCGGGCCGCATCCACCATTGCATGCGTGAGATTGGCCGCGCCGAGCGCGCGCTGGAATTGATGTGCAAGCGCACCATGAACCGCGTCGCTTTCGGCAAGCCGATTTCGGAAAACGGCGTGACGCTGGAGCGCATCGCCGAATCGCGCATCATGATTGAGCAGGCGCGTCTGTTGACCCTGCACACCGCGCATCGCATGGACACCGTCGGCAACAAGGTTGCCAAGGCCGAGATCGCCATGATCAAGGTGGCGGTGCCGAACATGACCGGCAAGGTCATCGACTGGGCCATCCAGGCTCATGGCGGTGGCGGCACCAACAACGACTTCGGCCTCGCCGCGGCCTATGCGATGTCGCGCGTGTTGCGCCTGGCGGACGGCCCCGATGAAGTACATCGCCAGCAGTTGGCGAAGATGGAATTGAAGAAGTATCGCTAAGCTGATCAGTGGCGCTGCGCGGCCGTGCGTTACGGCCCGCGCAGCTGCGCCGCCAGCAGCGCCGTGCCCTGCGGCGACATGTGCACCTGATCCACGTACAGCGCGAAGGCGCTGAAATCACTGCCTAGGCGCTGGTTCTCCGCCAGCGCCAGCGCGCCGATGTCGATATGGCGAAAGCCCGCTTTCTCTACCAGTGCCGCCAACGCCGCGCGCTCGGCGCTGTGATAGGGGCGACGGTAGCCGCGATGTCCCTTGAAGCGCGTCAGCGCCGGCATCACGTTGTAAATGTAGGGCGCGTAGACCACGGTGACCTTGCCTATCTTTTCCCGGCGTACGAGCGCTTCGAGTTCGCTCATCACCGCCGCGGGTGTGCCTAGCGGCGTGCCCGGCTGCAGATCGTTTTCGCAATAGATATAGATGAGTTCATCGATGGCGCCGGCATAGCGTTGGGCGGCTTCTTTCAGGGCGCACAGGATGTCGGGGGCATCGGCGCCGGCCACGCCGAGATTGACGTATTGCCGTTCGCTATCCGTGCCCTGCAACTGCGAGGCCAGCGTTTCGCCGTCGTCGACCATGAGCCCGTTGGCGACCGAGTCGCCGGCTATCAGCACTTTGCGTGGCCGCGTGGTCGCCGGCAGCGTCACGCGCTCGCCAAAGCCATTGCTGCGATGATGGAGGGCGCGCACCGCGTAGCGTTTGAGAAATTCCTGCAGGGCCGGCGATAACGGCTTGCCGGCGTCGACGAAGAACGACGGTGGCTCGAAGGGATTGAAGGCATTGCTGCGCAGGGCTGTCACCATCTTGTCGAGATTGGGTTTCTGCCGCAGGCAGCCCGCCGCGCTCTTCTGATTGACGGCGGCGCGGTCGGTGATGAGTTCAGAGAACGGGCTGTCGCCGATGCCGACCGCGGCGGCCCGCATATCCGGCAGCAGGGCTTCGAAGTCCTTGACCGTCGCGACTGGCAGCACCGGCTGTTCGCGTTCCACACGTGCCGTGGCGAGGCGTTCGCGCACCATCGCATACAAGCGATAGCCGAGGCTGCCGTCGGACTGGTCCCAGGCCCGCACGGCAACGATGCCTTCGCATAGAAGATAAGCGGCAACGGTGGTCAGCAACGCGATCGCGGTGCTGGCCAGCCACCCTGATTTTTTGTCGGCGTCATCGTTCATGTCATTTACGCCTCCGTCCCGGTCTGCCCATCGTCACCCAACTGCGTGCCACGGCGCTCGTCCGGCAATTGCGTGGCGGCGAGGAAGCCGACCGCGCACACCGCGGCCACCAGCCAGTAATAGCCACTTTCCATGCCGATGCTCTTGAAATAAAGCGCCATGGTTTCGGCATTGCCGCCGAAGATCGCGAGCGCCACCGCGTAGGGCAGGGACACCCCCAGCGCGCGCACGTGCGCCGGGTAGAGCTCGGCCTTGATGATGGCACTCAAGGCGTAGTATCCCGACAGGAAGAACAGCGGCACAAGGCACAGCAGATAGACCGTGAACGGGCGCTCGGCGTTGGCGTGGGCCAGCGCGTTCAACATCGGCACCGCCAGCAGCGTGCTGGCGCCGAAAGACACCAGGAGCGTGCGTTTGCGCCCGATATGATCGGCTATCCAGCCGACCAGCGGTGGCAAGAACACCAGGGTCGCCAGCACCCAGGTCATGATCCTGGCCGCCACGGCCTTGTCGAAGCCGGCGCTGTTGACCAACAGCTTCTGCATGTAGACCGCGTAGGTATAAAAGCCAATCGCGCCGGCCGCCGTCAGCGCCAGCACGATGGCGGTTTCGCGGCCGTATTCCTTGAGCAGCGCGCCTGGCCGGCCGCGTTCGCTGAGCGCGACCTTGGCCTGCGTGAAAGATGAAGTTTCTTCGATGCCGCGCCGAATCCAGAACACCACCACCGCCAGCAGCGCGCCGACCACGAACGGCAGGCGCCAGCCCCAGGCATAGAGCTGTTCTTCGCTGAGCAGCGACTGCAACAGCACCTGCAGGCTCATGGCCGCGAGCTGGCCGCCAATCAAGGTGACATAGAGAAAACCCGACCAGAAGCCGCGATGCCGGCTGCTCGCCATCTCCGACACATAGGTCGCCGAGGCGCCGTATTCGCCGCCCACCGCGAGGCCTTGTATCAGTCGCGCGATGATCAGCAACAGCGGCGACAGCGCGCCCATGCCGGTAGGCGTGATGGCAATCAACAGCGAGCCGCCGCACATCATGGTGACCGACAGGGTCAGGGCCGCGCGCCGTCCGACGCGGTCGCCATAGCGGCCGAACAGCAACGCGCCAATAGGCCGCGCGATGAAGCCGCCGGCAAAGACGAACGCGCTGTTGAGCAGCTGCGCGGTCTCGTCACCGGCAGGGAAGAAGGCGCGCGAGAAGTACAGCGCGAAGGACGCGTAAGCGAACCAGTCGAACCATTCGACGAAGTTGCCGGCCGAAGCACCGAGGATGTTCTTGAGGCGGCGCGCGGGGTGCACGAAATGGATCCATTGTGGGTCAGACTTCAGTCTGACATTCAATCGTATGCACGCGAACCGCGATCGATACGAGTGTCAGACTGAAGTCTGACCCACAACAGGGGCGGGTGCAAAATCCTGCCGATCAATAAAACGCGTTCACCAGTGCGCCGGTGTTCAAGGCCTGCGCCGCCCACGCCGGGTAGATGGAATCCGTGACGTTGCAGATATGGGTGCCGGCGGTGCGCAGATCGCGCCAGTAGTGCTCCAGTGCGCGGGTGGTCCATACCGACGGTGATCCGGCGCGTGCCAGCAGCTTGTCGACCGACGCCAGCACGCGCTGCACGGCGCGCACCTGGTTGCGGCGGTAGTCGAGGCGTACGGCGGCGCTCATGGGCTGGCCCGCGGCAATGCGCGCGAGCAGATCCATGGTCATGACATCGACATGGGCGATGCCGGCATCGAGGTCCGCTTCCGCTTCAGCGAGCGCCTCCTGCTGAAACGGGTCGCTCTTGCCGACCACGCCCGACACCGACACGCGGCTCTGCAACTGTTCGCGGTAGGCATCGATGGTGCCACGCGCGATGCCGAAGGTGCCCGATGAAATCGCCGCCGAGAACACACAGCCAAACGGCAGGTGATAGAGCGGCGTGTCGGCGCGCCGACCCCTGTATTCGCCTTCGCTCAAGGCCACGTGGCCGACGATGCGATGATCGGGCACGAAGGCGTCGACCACCCGCACGTTCTTGCTGCCGGTGCCGACCAGGCCCATCACCTGCCAGGTGTCTTCGATGATCTGATAATCGCTGCGCGGCAAAAAGAAATGCCGCACATCGGGCGGCATCGGTACATTGCCGTCGGCGTCCATCACCATGCCGCCGAGCACTATCCAGGTGCAATGATCGGTGCCGGTCGAGTAGGGCCATTCACCATTCAGGATGAAGCCGCCTTCCACGCGCCGCGCGCGACCAAAAGGCGCATAGGGCGAGGCCACCCAGGTGCTGGCGTCGCGCCCGTAGATTTCGTCCTGCAGCTTGCCGTCGCACAGCGCAATCTCCCACGGATGCACGCCGACCACGCCCGCCACCCAGCCCGCCGAGGGGTTGTACTGCGCGACCGCGCGCACCCATGCAAAGAAGTCGCGAATGTCGGCCTCGAGGCCGCCGTGGCTGCGCGCCTGCAGGAGCTTCATGCCCTGCGATTGCCTGAGCACCTCGACGGTCTTGTCGGTGAGCTTGCCGGCCGCATCGCAGGCGCGGTGCTCGGCGCGCAGCAGCGCGCCTGAATCATGAATGTGTTTGACGGCATCGTGCATGGCGGCGCTCTCAGTTGTTGGCCACGAAGTCGCTGACCAGACGATTGAATTCCGCGGCGTGTTCGATCATCGCCCAATGGCCGCAGCGGTTGATCAGCACCAGGCGCGCATTGGGAATGTGCGCGACCAGGTGCAGGGAGTGCTCGTAATGAACCACGCGATCATCGCGGCCATGAATCAGCATGGTCGGCGCGCTGATGCCCATCATTTGTTCGAGCGTTGCCATCTGCGGCACCGGCGAACCCTTGGGCAGACCGGCGAGAAAATTCTTCAGGTGCTCGGGCTGGGCGCTGGCCGCTTCCGAGCGTGCGCGACACAGGTCTTCATTGGCGAAGCGCTTGTCGAAACACATGATCTCCACCAGTCGACGCATGGCCTCGGCGGTCGGCGTGCGATAGGCCTCGATCAGTATCTTCAGGCCCTCGCTCGGGCCATCGCCGGCGCCGAACAGCTTGGGATTACGATTGGCCGGCGCGCCCATGGTGATGAGATGCGAAACGCGTTCGGGATTCGTCACCGCCAGGCGCAGCGCGTTGACGCCGCCCATGGAGTTGCCGATCACGGCGGCCTTCTCGATGCCGAGTGCATCCATGAACTGCAACGTGGCGTCGACATGGTTCATGCGTTCGACGGGGCAGGGATCGGAGGCGCCCCAGCCCGGCATGTCCACCGCCAGCACGCGGAAGCGTTCGGCGAGTCCCGGTACGTTGTTGGAGAAGTTGCTCCAGCCGGTCGCGCCCGGGCCCGAGCCGTGCAGCAGGATGATCGGATGGCCGCTGCCGGCTTCGTGATAGTGGATGTTCCAGTCGGCGGTCTTGACGGTGCGGCTGGTGGAATCGCGGGTGATGCTCATGGGCGTTGTTCCTTCAATGTCAGTCGGCGTTGGACGTGAGATGCAACTACTCAGGCGCCTGGCGCCATGGGACGGTGGCCCCAGGTGCTCAGACAGTCATAGGTCACCACCTGCCAGCTGTCCTCATCGAGAATCTGGCGGCCATCGGCGCCAAGTTCGATGGCGAAACCCGACGGTGTGGTGACGTAGAACGAAAACATGAGGTCGTTGGGATGCATGCCTATGCTCATCGCCAGCGGCGCCTTGGCGTTCTGCACGCGATCATAGGCGCGGCCGACATCGACGCGCGCGCTCGCTTCAATCATGAAGTGATGCATTTTCTTCGGTGATGGCAGCGCCGCGAAGGCCAGCGTGTGATGACGCGGATTGCAATGGGTGAACGCCGCGTCGACCAGCATGCCGGGCGCGATTTCCTGTTGAATGTAGTCCGAGAGGCGAAAGCCGAGCAGCGCGTAGAAATCGAGCATGGGCTGGCGCGCGGGCGTGGGCAGAAAGGCATGACCCGCACCGCCGCTGCCGGTCACGAAGCCTGACGGTATCAGGCTGGAATGAAACGGCGTGGCGGCCCGCGCGAGGTCGACATACAGCTCGACGCGGTTGCCATCGGGGTCGCGGCTTACCAGCAGGCGTCGCACCTTGCGCCGCGCCGTGAGTTCCGCGCCGCCTTCTTCGACCGCGAAGCCGTGGCCGCGCAACTGCGCGGTGATGGCGTCGAGATTCGCATCGTCACCGCAGTCATAGCCGATGGCCGCCATGTCGTCGGCCGGACCGGCTTCGATGAGCATGCGGTGCGCGCGTTCATCGAAGCGCAGCGCGAGGCCGTGCGTGGTCTGCTCGCCGGGCATGAGCCCCAGCAGGTCCACCGCGAAGGTCTTCCAGGCATCGAGATTCGACGCCTCGATGACGATATACCCCAGTTCTTTGACGCTGTGCATGGCTGCCTCCCCCGGCTTGTATGAGCGTGACGGTCGACTTCAAAAATGAAGCGATCGTTTCAGAAAGTCAGCGCATGATATCGAGAGGGCGGCCCGGGCTGTCAACCCTCGGCGGCGCTTGACGGTGGCGCGGGCGGCCGTAGACTCGCCGCGATGTCCGATAAACAACGCAAAGTGAGCTGGCGCACCGCGCGCGGCCAGAGTTCGCGCGATGACATCCTCGACGTCGCCGGCCAGATCATGTCCAACCAGGGCTACGACGGCACCAGTATCGCGGCCCTGAGCCACGCTACCGGTCTCAACGTCAGCTCCATTTACTGGCATTTCGGCTCCAAGGCCGGCCTGTTGGCGGCGCTCATGGAGCG
This sequence comes from Gammaproteobacteria bacterium, assembly GCA_020849475.1. GTDB lineage: Bacteria > Pseudomonadota > Gammaproteobacteria > JADJYF01. Next base: position 36,651 of record JADLGE010000057.1, on the reverse strand, counting down.
CGGTGCACAACGCTTTTTCGACCATCACGAGGCGGTGCTGGCCAAGGCGCCGCGCCATCGCTCGGCGCAGGCCCGCCTGCGCTGGGTGCTGGCGCGCACCGGCGAGACAGTCGCGCTGCACCGCGAATTTCTACGCATTCTCATCACACTGGTGGTGACTCAGGGCGACAGTGAGACCAATGCGGTGGTGCAGCGCGTGCGTGCCCTGGGTCGGGACAGTGTGCGCCGTCAGATTGAACTGGCATTCCTGACCGAAGGCGAAGCCATGACAGCGGCGCAGGCGTTGCGCGTGTCGGAGCAGTGGGCGAGCTTTGCCCTGGCCGTGGTGGATGGCGCGGTGCTCGCGCGCGAAGCAGATCCGGCGCTGTCGTTCGACATGCTCTTCAAGCAGCTCGCCGACGCCATCGCGCTGCTCGGCGCGACGGCGGGCAAATCCGGTGGCGCGGCCCGTCGTCGACTTAAGTGAGTCGATAACGTATCGGCACCGACTTCGGCCCCGACACGAACTCCGACGCAATCAATTGCCCGGGGCCGCTCATCTCCACCGCGCTCAGCGCCGGCAGCAGTGTCTCCCACAGTGCGCACATTTCGAGGCGCGCGAGATGCTGGCCCAGGCACACATGACCACCATAACCAAAACCGACATGACGGTTGCGCTGGCGGTCGAGCCGGAACGTGAACGGCTGTTCGAATTCCGCTTCATCACGATTGCCTGAAGGATAGGACAGATACAGGCGATCACCGCGCGCAATCTTTTCGCCGGCCAGCGTGCAGTCGACGGTGGCGTGACGCACGAAATGCTTGACCGGTGTGGTCCAGCGAATCGCTTCTTCGACGAATTTCGGCACCAGCGTCGGCTCGGCCTTGAGTTGTGCCAGCAAGGCCGGCTGTTCGGCGAGCGTCCACATCGCCGTGGCGGTGGTGTGGGCGGTGGAGTCATGGCCGGCGGTCGCCAGGATGGCGAAATAGGAAATCGCGCGACTGTGCTCCATCGCTGCGCCATTGACTTCGGCATTGGCGAGCAAAGTGGCGAGGTCGTCGCGCGGCTCGCGCCGCCGCGCCGCAATCAACGCGGAAAAATATTCGTCGAATTCATCGAAGACGATTTTCCAGGTGCGCGGCTGTTGCTCGGGATGGGACGGATCGGTGCCGGGCCGGCATAAGTCCGGGTCGGCCCAGCTGAACAGCCACTGGGTCAGTTCCAGCATGCGCGCATGGTCGGCGCGCGGCACGCCGATCACATCCAGCACCACGCGCAGCGGATAGGGCGCCGCCACCGCCTTGGCCCAATCGAGCTCGCCGCCGGCGGCGCGCAGCGTGTCGAGTTGCGCGCTCGCGGTGGCGCGCACGCTGTCAGCAAGGCGCGCCACGCTTTGTGAACCCAGCGCCTGGAACAGCACCCGCCGGTGCTGCTTGTGATCTTCTCCATCCAGCTGCACCAGCGAGCGGAACAGGTTGTAGTCGCCGCCGGTGAATTCTCTCACCAGCGCTTCGCCCATCTGCGGAATCACGGTCGCCGAACGATCCGCGTTATGGAACAGTTCGTTCTGCCGTGACACTTCCTGGATGTCGGCATGGCGGCAGACTATCCAGTGCGGGTCGTAGCCCGGCACCTCGGCGCGCACCAGCGGATAGTCGCGCCGCACCGCCGCCAGCAGCTCGTCGACCTTGCCGCGTTCGGCAAACGTGGCGGGGTTGAACAAGGGGGCGATGAGGTCACTGGGAATGATGTTCACGCGGAGCTCCTTCGGCATGTGTGCCCATACTTTGCGGGGTATTGCGCTCGCGGTCGAGAGTGCAGGAAGCTTCGACGACGCCGCGCCGCGGCGCGCGCGGCGCTGGCCGCAAGTGTTGATGACAGAGGAAGCCCTGATGCCTGAGCTGCGTGTCGGTGTGTGCTACGACTTTCGTAATCCGCCCGAATCCGGCATCGCCATGCCGCGCCTGTACAGTGAGGTGCTCGATCAGATCGCGTGGGCCGACGAGGCCGGCTTCGATCTCGTGTGGTTCACCGAGCATCACTTCGTCGAGGATGGCTATCTGCCGAGCTGGATTCCGGTGGCGGCGGCCGCCGCCGCGCGCACCCGGCGCGTGCGCTTTTCCTGCGATGTGTGCCTGTTGCCGTTCAACAATCCGGTGCGCCTCGCCGAGGATCTCGCGGTGCTCGATAACCTTTCCAACGGCCGCGTCGAAATCGGCGTGGGCTTGGGCTATGCACCGCACGAATTCCGCGGCTTCGGCATGCGGGTGGCCGAGCGCGTGTCGCGCACCGACGAAGGCCTGGAGGTCTTGCGGCGTTGTTTCAGCGGCGAGCGCTTCAGCTTCAAGGGCCGGCGCTACGAATTCAACGACGTGCTGATAACGCCCGGCTATGTGCAGGCCGGTGGGCCGCCGCTGTGGGTGGCGGCCATGTCACGCGCCGGCGCCGAGCGCGCCGCGCGCTTCGGCTGTCACCTGTTGCCGCAGGGCGACCGCACCGAGACCCTCGACGTATGGCGCGACACTCTTGAAGGCGTGGGCCGCGACCCGGGTGCACAACGGGTTGGCATCATCCGCAGCGTGCTGGTCACCGACGAGCCGGAGCGCGACTGGCCGGTGGTGCGGCAGTCCGAGCGCTATCGCATGCAGCTCTACCAGCGCTTCTTCGATGAAAGCGGCGAAGGCTTTGGCAATCACGCGCGCATTCCCCAGGGCTGGATAGTCGGGCCGGTGGCGAGCTGTGTCGAACAGCTGGTGGCGTTCGTACGCGAATACGGCATCACCGACATCGTTACCTGGGGTGCACCACCGGGCCTGCATCCCGAGGCGATGAACCGCAGCCTTGAGCGGTTAATCGGGGAGGTGATTCCCGAGGTGCGGGCGCTTCTGTAGGTGTCGAATGAATTCGCAGGCAGTCTCAAGACCAGCGCGCGCGGCTGCCGAACCGTAGGATAATGCCGCCGGGCGGCGCCCGCGCACGGCGGCGACGGCAAGTTTTTTCTCCTCTCGATAGATGGCCGCGCTGGCCCTGGCATGCATGAACGATTCCGACCATTCCCGCTCACCGGCCGTAGGCCTCGCCATCGTCGGCCTCGGCGCCGCCATTGGCCCGCTCGACTTCGCCGTGACGGTGGCATTCCCCGCCATCACCAAGGCATTTGCGCTGGCGACCAGCGACATCCGCTGGGTGGCGGTGTGGTATGTCGTCAGCTACGGCAGCCTCATGCTCGCGTTCGGCGCGCTCGGTGATCGCATCGGCCACCTGCGCGTGTTCCGACTCGGGCTGGTGCTGAGTCTTGTTGCCTATGTGTGCTGCGCGCTGGCGCCGAGTTATCCATGGCTGTTGGCGACGCGCGCCTTGCAGGGCGTGGCTGTGGCGCTGACCTTGTCCTGCGGGCCGGCGCTCGCGATTGCGCTGTTCGATGAACGCATGCGCACCCGTGCGCTGTCGGGCTATGCCAGCATCGCGTCGTTGGCGGCGGTGGTCGCGCCGCTGCTGGGCGGTGCCAGCATGGCGTGGCTGGGATGGCCGGGCGTGTACTGGTTTCGGGTGCCCATCGTGCTGCTGGCGCTGGCCTGTTTGCCCCTGCTCGGGCCCAGCATCGGGCGCATCAGCCGCGCCGCGCGCCAGCCTTTCGATCTCACCGGCTCGGTGCTGTTGTCGGCGGGCGTGGCGATGTTCCTGTTGTTGCCAGCCTTGCTGCGTCCAGACAGCGGCGCGTGGGTGGCGGCGCCGGTGGCGCTGGCGGGCGGTGTGTTGATGTTCCTGTTCGTGCAACGACAGCGCGCCAGCGACGCGCCCTTCCTGCCGCACGCGGTGGTGCGTGATGGAGGTTTCATCATCGCCAACCTGAGCAGTGTGGTGATGCAGTTCGCGAGCTTCACCGTGCCTCTCATCGTGCCGTTCTATCTCACCCGCATCGTCGGCTGCGGGCCGTTCGCGGTCGGCGTGCTGCTGGCGGTGTGGGCCATCGGCGCGATGCTCGGCGCAAGTCTCGCGACGCGCATGGTCAGCGCGCGCGGCGCGCGCTCGTCGGCGTTTGTGTCGGCGCTGGTCGTGCTGGTGGGGCTCATCGGCATGGCGCTGTGGCCCGACGCCACCCATTACCCTTTCATCGTCGCCTGCCTGCTGTGTCACGGCGTCGGCATCGGCCTGTTCCAGGTTGCCTACAGCGACTTGGTGGTGGCGGCCTTGCCACCATCCTCACGCGGCGTGGCCGGCAGTCTGACCATGGTCACGCGCACGGTCGGCATCGTGCTCGGCGCATCGGCCTGGATAGGTCTTTTGCAGGCACTCGAAAGTACGGGGGTCGCCGCCGGCCTCGCTGCCGGGCACGCCTTCGTGCAGGCCTTTGACCGTGTGTTGCTGTCGGCGGCGGCGCTGGTGCTGTTGTTCTTCGTGCTCACACACCGCCGCTGGCGGCGCGGTGACGTTTAGAAATCCCGGCAGGTGCGGTAAGGTTCCGGTCCTCGCCGACACTCAGGTCGGCTCATCAGCAAGGAATTGGAAATGGCACAAGCAAGCGCGCGACACATCCTCGTCGCCACCGAAGCACAATGTAATGAACTCAAGCAGCAGATCGCGGACGGCGCCGATTTCGGCGACGTGGCACGCGCCCATTCGAGCTGCCCGTCCAAGGCCCAGGGCGGCGATCTCGGTTCGTTTGGTCCGGGCATGATGGTGCCGGAGTTCGACCGCGTGGTGTTCAACGAAGCCGTCGGCGTGGTGCATGGCCCGGTCAAGACCCAGTTCGGCTATCACCTGTTAGAGGTCACCAGCCGCAGCTGAGTGATGCGCCCTGCAGTCGTGCCGAGCGAATGACGCGACTGCGGGGGGAGACTACGGAGCCGGCGATGGGCAGCGCACTCGAGAGCCTGAATATTCATCGTGCGGACGATTACGCACGTGATGGCCACCCGTGGCAGGCCTGGGATCGGTTGCGCCGTGAGGCGCCGGTGTACTGGTATGAACGGCATGACATCGAACCGTTCTGGGCGGTCACCCGTCACGCTGACATCCTCACCGTCTCCAATCATCCTGAAGTGTTCATCAATGGTGGCCCGCGTCTGCGCCTGTGCCTGAAACACGAAGTGGAACCAATGCGCGGCGGGCTCGACACTTTCGGCACCGAGCGCGGCTGGGATGCGGATGAACCGCCGGACCTGGTCTTCATGGACAACCCGCGCCATCGCCTCGTGCGGCGACAAAGCAGTTGGGCCTATACGCAGGGTGCGATGCGCAGCATGCGCCCGCATTTTCGCGCGCTGGCCGAGGCCTTCACCGCCGAGTTCATCGAGGAACTCGAACAGGCATCGGCGCGCGGTGATACCGTGGATTTCGTGCACGGCCTCGCCGCCAAGCTGCCGCTCGCGGCGGTCGGCGAGATCATGGGGCTCGCGCCCGACGACTGGAAACAGATCCTCGTCTGGTCGGAAGCGGTGGTCGGCGAGATTCGCGAGTCGAATCGCCTGCCGGGCGAGAGTCGCGGCCGCGCCTACTATCGGAACATGGTCGAATTCCGCAGCTATCTCGAAGACCTCATCGAAGAGGCGCGGCTGAACGGACGCGAACGCGGTGGCCTCATCGATCGCATGGTGCATACGCCGGTGCAAGGCCAGCTGCTGACCAATCAGCAGTTGAATGGTTACATCCTGACTTTGATCGGCGCCGGCAACGACACCACGCGTAATGCGTTCTCGGGCGGCGTGGAAGCGCTGCTGCAGCATCCCGCGCAGTGCCAACGCCTGTGTGAAGAGCCCGAGCTCATGCCGCAGGCGGTCGAAGAAATCCTGCGCTGGACGTCACCTGTCGGCAGCTTTCTGCGCACCGCCGCGCAGGATTTCGAACTCGCCGGCACCGCCATCGCGGCCGGCGATACGGTCGGCCTGTTCTATCCGTCGGCGAATCGCGATGAAGCGGTGTTCGAAGACCCCTATCGCTTCGACATCACGCGCACCAGCAATCCCCATCTCACTTTCGGCTTTGGTGCGCATTTCTGCCTTGGCACCAATCTCGCGCGGGCGGAACTGGCGGCGAGCCTCGAAGCCTTGTTGCCGCATCTGTCGCGCCTCGAACTATGTGGCACACCGAGGCGCTTGGTGCAAAGTCATGTGATTGGGTATGCGGAGTTGCCGATGCGCTTGCGGCGCGGGTCGTAACGTCACGCAGGGCCTGCCGCTCAATCGCGATAACTGGTGTCGACGCGATCCAGCATGCGCAGCAGCGCCGGCCACGCGAGGCGATCGAGCCCGCCGTCCATCATCAGTGATTGCCCTTGGCGACGGGTGGTCGCCAGCGCGGCATCACTCGGCGGGTAGAGCGCACCGCCGGCCATGGCCCGCACCTGCATGCTGCAGGCGCGCTCGAGGTTGTACAGCCACAGGAAGCATTCAGACACCGTGCGGCCGACCGCCAGGGTGCCGTGGTTGCGCAGGATGAGCAGATTCTTGTCGCCGAAATCCGTCACCAGCCGTTCGCGTTCACTCAAGTCCAGCGCCACGCCTTCGTATTCGTGATAGGCGATGTGCTCGTGGATGATCATCGAAGTCTGAGTGACGGGCAGGAGGCCACAGGCCATGGTCGCCACCGCCACGCCGTCGGGGGTGTGCACGTGCATGACGGCCTGCGCATCGTCACGCGCCATGTGTATGGCGCTGTGGATGCAGAAGCCCGCCGGGTTCACTTCGTAGTCGCTGTCCATGACGATGTTGCCATCGAGATCGACCTTCACCAGGTTCGAAGCCGTGACCTCGTCGAACAGCATGCCGTAGGGATTGATGAGGAAATGATGTTCCGGCCCCGGCACGCGTGCCGACAGATGGGTGAAGATCATGTCGGTCCAGCGATAGTGCGCGACCAGCCGATAGGCGGCGGCGAGATCGACCCGCACCTGCCATTCCTCGGCGCTGACCTTGGCGCGCACATCGGCCTTGTTCATTGCGTGCAGTACCGTTGCCATCGAGTGTCTCCTGTTGAGTGATAGCGCTCAGGCCGCGCCGGCGGCCGCTGCAAGACGGCGCAGCTTGTCGTCGCGGATTTGCTTCTCGTAGACCGCCACCGGCCACAGCGCCGCGGCGCCGAGCAAGGTGCCGCCGGCGAGCGTCATGAAGCCGCCGAAGAACGAGCCCGTGAGGTCATAAAGATAGCCCATGAGCCACGGACCGATGATGCCAGAGAGACCGCCCGACAGGCCACCGACCATGCCGACGCCGGTGCCGAACAGCGACGCCGGCACGAGATCGAACAACAGCACCATGATGCCGTTCAGGGCCGCCGAGTTGCAGAACAGCATGAGGCTCATGAGCGCGATGGTGGCGTTCACATTCTCGCTGGCGGTGAGCAGCAGGACGGCCGGGCAGGTCATGAGCGCCATCACCATCGCCACTCTTGCGCGATTGCCGAAGCGGTCGCCGATGCCGCCCGCCGACCACATGCCGGCGAACGCCGACAGATAGGGAATGGTGAGGTAGATGCCGCTGGACAGCACCGTGTAGCCGCGCTCTTTGACGAGATAACCCGGCAGCCAGCTCATGTTGGTGAAGTACACACCGATGACGAAGAACGACGCCACGCACAGCCACGCGAATGACGGGATGGCAAACAGCGCCGGCAGGCGTTGCGCGAGTTTAAGTTCGACGTCGCTTGCCGCGAGACTCGCGCGGTCGCGCGTGATGATGTCTTCGAAGTCGCGGCCCTCCGCCGCCGGCACGCGCGGGTGCTGCCAGGGATGATCGCGCACCATGGTCCAGAACAAGATCACCAGCATGAGGGTCAGCAGCGCCGAGAGATAGAACATCACGCGCCAGTCCCACAGCTTGATGAGCGCGCCGACCAGCGGCATGCCGAGTGCGATGCCGAGATACACGAAGCCGATGAAGATGCCGTAGCCGCGCCCGCGCTCACTCGGCAACAGCCAGTTGTTCTGCAGGCGATGCATGAGATTGGCGGTCGCGCCTTCAGCAAGACCGAACAACACGCGCACCACGCAGAACTGCCACAGCACATCGCACAGGCCGGTGACCGCGGTCAGCGCCGCCCACACGAGAATCAGCAGTGAAGTCAGGCCGCGCAGGCGCAGGTTGGGGCTGACCAGGCCGCCGGCAAAATTGCCGAAGGTATAGCCCCAGTAATACATCGAGAGCACGAGGCCCATCTGCGCGCCGTCGAGCACGATGTCATGCATGATGCCGGGCGCCGCCAGCGAAATATTGACGCGATCGAAGGCCAGGAAGAACGAGCCGGCCCAGATGGTGGCGACCACAGGTAGACGGGCACCACGCATGCTTGGCTCCTCGGCGGGACGACTGGTGTTGAACTGCGGCGAGCAGCGAAGATAACCGGCCTTGTCGTTGAAATCGAGACACCGGCGCCGCGCATCGATGGTGCGCCACGCAAGCATGGCGCGTGACGGCGCGAGGGAGATATTCTCACTGTTTGACCGCGCGCTTGCCGCTTGCACAGGGGATGCCTCGATGATCGATTTTGAACTGCCCGCCGAATTGGACCAACTGCGCCTGCGCGTGGAGTCCTTCATTAAGGACAAGGTGGTGCCGCTGGAACACGACCCGCGCCAGCGCCCGCACATCCACGAATCCCTGCGCCGCGAACTGGTGGCACTGGGCCGCGACGCCGGGCTGCTGTCACCCCACGCGCCCAAGGAATACGGCGGCATGGGGCTCGATCATCGCGGCATGGCGGTGGTGTTCGAAGCAGCGACCTGGAGCCCGCTCGGACATCTCGCCCTGAACATCCAGGCGCCCGATGAAGGCAACGTCAATCTCTTGAACCAGGTCGCCTCGCCGGCGCAGAAGGCGCGCTTCCTGCCGCCGCTGGTGAGCGGTGAACTGCGCACCGTGTTCACCATGACCGAGACCGCCACCGATGGCGCTGGCGCCGATCCGACCTTGCTCAAGACCATCGCCCAGCAGGACCGCGACGGCTATCTCATCAGTGGCAGCAAATACATGATCTCGGGCGTGGAAGGCGCCGGCATCAATATCGTCATGGCGCGCACGCTCGACATCCTGGGCCAGGATCTTGGCGCCTCGATGTTCTTCGTCGAAATGGATGCGCCTGGCTTCAAGCTCGATCGCGAACTCGAAACCCTGGATTCCAATATGCCGGGCGGACACTGGGAGGTGTCGTTCGACCAGGTGCGGGTGGCGCCCGATGCGGTGCTGGGTGACATCGGCCGTGGCTTTGCGCAGGCGCAGATTCGTCTCGCGCCGGCGCGCCTGACCCACTGCATGCGCTGGCTGGGCCTCGCCAAGCGTTGCCATGCGATTGCCGTCGAGCATGCCGGCAAGCGCCATTCCTTCGGCAAGACCCTGGGCGAACACCAGGGCGTGAGCTTCATGCTGGCCGACAATGAAATCGACCTGCACATGTGCCGTCTCGCCATCTGGCACTGCGCGTGGCTGCTCGATCAGCATCAGCAGGCGCGCGATGAAACCAGCATGGCCAAGGTGTTCTGTTCCGAGGCCCTGGGCCGCGTGGTTGACCGCTGCATGCAGATTCTGGGCGCCATCGGCATCACCAGCGACACCGTCATCGAGCGCTGCTATCGCGATATCCGCTGCTTCCGTATTTACGATGGCCCGTCGGAAGTGCATCGTCATGCGCTCGGGCGGCGCATCGTGTCACGGCGCCGCTGAGCGGCGCATTCAAACATGCATGAATCTTGAGAGGAGACACCGACATGGCCAAGGCTGAATGGCAGGGCGCGGTCATCGCGCAATCCGACACCTTCGAAGTGGTGGAAGGCAATGTTTATTTTCCACGCGCGAGCGTCAACCCTTCCCATCTCGCCGACAGCGCCACCCACACCGTGTGTGGCTGGAAAGGCACCGCCAGCTACTACGACGTGGTGGTCGACGGACAACGTCTGGCCGACGCGGCCTGGTATTACCCGACACCGAAAGACGCAGCGGCCAACATCACCGATCACATCGCGTTCTGGAAAGGCGTGGTGGTGACGCGCTGAGCGAGCGCTTCCGGCAATAACAAGGACAGAGGACAGGGGAGTATGAAATTCGGAATTCTGCTCGGCGCGGCGCTGCTGGCCAGCGCGGCATTCACGCAAGCCGCCGAGACCGTGGTCGATGACCCGTATCTGCGCAATCCCGGCGACGGCAGCAACTGGCCCGGCCACGGCCGTGACAGCGGCGAGCAGCGCTATAGCCCGCTCGCGCAGATCAATACCGATAACGTCGCCAGGCTCGGCGTCAATTGGGCGCTGGACTTGCCCGGTGAGCGCGCGCTGATCGGTACGCCGCTGGCGGTCGATGGTGTGATCTATTTCACCGGCACCTACAGCCGCACCCGCGCGGTCGATGCGCGCAGCGGCAAGGTGCTGTGGGAATACGACCCCAAGACCATCGAGCACGCCGGCGATCGCCTGCGCATCATGTGGGAAACCAATCGTGGGCCGGCCTACTACAAGGGCAAGCTCATCATCACGACCGTCGATGGGCGTCTGATCGCGCTCGATGCGAAGAACGGCAAGATGCTGTGGGAAACCATGACCATCGATCCGCGGCGCGCCTATTACATCACCGGCGCGCCCAAGGTGTTTCGCGACAAAGTGATCATCGGCAACGGTGGCACCGAGCACGAAGCGGCGCGTGGCTATGTGACGGCCTACGACGTCAATACCGGCAAGCAGGCGTGGCGCTTCTACGTGGTGCCGGGCAATCCCGCCGACGGCTTCGAAGACAAGGCCCAGGAAATGGCGGCCAAGACCTGGACCGGTGAATGGTGGAAGCACGGTGGCGGTGGCAACGTGTGGAACGGCATCACCTACGATGCCGAGTTCAACCAGGTGTTGATCGGCACCGGCAACGGCTCGCCGTGGAACCAGAAAATCCGCAGCCCCGGCGGCGGCGACAACCTGTTCCTGTGTTCCATCGTTGCGCTCGACGCCGACAGCGGTGAATACAAATGGCACTACCAGACCACGCCCGGTGAAACCTGGGACTACAACTCCAGCATGGACATCATCCTGGCCGACATCAAATACGGCGGCCAGCCGATCAAGGCACTCCTGCACGCGCCCAAGAACGGTTTCTTCTACATCATCAACCGCGCCAACGGCGAGCTCTTGTCAGCCGAGAAATTCGGCAAGGTGACGTGGGCGGAAAAGGTCGATCTGAAAACCGGCAGGCCGGTGGAAGTGAAGGGCGCACGCTATGAAAGCGGCGAGGCGCTGGTGTGGCCGAGCCCCATCGGCGCCCATAGCTGGCACCCGATGTCCTACAACCCCAACACCGGTCTCGTGTACATCCCGACCATCGAGATGGCCGGTGTGTTCAATGACAAGGGCATCGACCCGGTGAAATGGCAGTCACCCCATTTCAGCATCGATCCTGGTGTGCATTTCGGCACCGACGACGTGCCCGGCAACTGGAGTAAAGCCGCGCTCATCGCCTGGGACCCGGTCAATCAGAAGAAAGTATGGGAGAAGACCCTGCCGCCCAACTGGAACCCCGGCACCATGACCACCGCCGGCAACCTGGTCTTTGAAGGCCGCGCCGACGGTGTGTTCGTCGCCTACAACGCCACCACCGGTGATGAACTGTGGAAGATCAATGTCGGTTCCGGCATCACCGCCGCGCCCATCACCTACAGCGTCGATGGCAAGCAGCAAGTGGCCTTGATGGTGGGTTGGGGCGGCGCGGCACTGCTCACCGGCACGCTGGCCGGCCAGCACGGCTGGAAATACAAGGTCCATCCCAGGCGGCTCATCACCTTCAGTCTCGACGGCAAGCTGCCCATGCCACCGTCACCGCCGCCGGCCTTCGCGCAGCCCATCGATCCGCCGACGTTCAAAGTCGATGACCAACTCGCGGCTGCCGGCCAGGCGCTCTACACCAGTACCTGCGTGCAATGCCATGGCAGCGGCGTGGTGTCCGGTGGCACGGCGCCTGATTTACGTGAATCGCCGATTCCGACCAGCCTCGAGGCTTTCAAGTCCGTGGTGGTCGGCGGCGCGCGTCTCGCCAACGGCATGCCGCAGTACCGGGAACTGAGCGATGCGCAGCTCGACGGCCTCATGCATTACATCCGCAAGCAGGCGCGGGCGTCGTTGGCGAAGAAATAGCTGCGATTTCAAGCGCAGCGCAAAGGCAGGTTCAAGACTCCGCCCGCCGTCTGAATATCAGACCGAAGTCTGACATTCAGACGGCGGGCGCTCCTGTTTTTGTGGGTCAGACTTCAATCTGACACTTGCAGGTGCGAATGAATTCTAACTTACAGCATCACCTGGGTGCCGAGTTCCACGACGCGATTGGCGGGTAGTCGAAAATAACTCGCGGCGCTTTCCGATTGGCGCGTCATCCACGAGAACAGCGCGCAGCGCCAGCGCGGCAATTCGCCGGGGCCATCGACAATCAAAGAGCGCGCGATGAAATAGGTGGTGTCCATGGGCTCGGTGACGAGGCCTTGCGCGGCAGCCAGGCTTAGCGCCGATGGGACATCGGGCTCTTCACGAAAGCCGAAGCGCGCGGCGACCGCGTACACATTGTCTTTCAGTTGCACCACCTGCACGCGTTGCGCGTTGCTCATCCACGGGATCTCTTCGTTGACGACGTTGAGAAACACCGTGCGCTCATGCATGACCTTGAAGTGCTTCAAGTTGTGAAACAGGGCGCTGGGCACGAGCTGCGGGTCGGAGGTCAGATACACCGCAGTGCCCGCCACCGTCGGCACATCGGGCGCCGCATCACGCAGAAAATCCTGCATCGGAATGTCGATGCGTCGGCGTTGTGCGCTGACGCGTGAACTGCCTTCCTTCCAGGTGGTAAGCAGCAGGAACAGCAGGGCGCCGAGCGCCAAAGGCAACCAGCCGCCATCGCCTATCTTCAGCAGATTGGCGCCGAGGAACAGGGTCTCAAGCAGTGCAAACATCACCAGCAGGCACAGCAACAGCGCGCGTGAGCGGCCGCCGGTGATGCGTCGCACATAGAACGCTAGCACCGTGGTGATGATCATGGTGCCCGATACCGCGATGCCATAGGCCGCCGCCAGTGCGCCCGATGATTTGAATGCGAATACCAGCCACACCACCGCCAGCAGCATCAGCCAGTTCACCGCCGGCACATAAATCTGGCCGCGCTCGGTATCGGAGGTATGCAGTATGCGCACGCGAGGCAGGAAGCCCAGGCGCGTCGCCTGCAAGGTCATGGAATAGGCGCCGGTGATGGTGGCTTGCGACGCGATGACGGTGGCGGCGGTGGCGAGCAGCACCATGGGCAGTACGGCGGCTTCTGGCGCCAGTCGATAGAAGGGATTGGCGACCGCCGCGGCATCGCGCAAGACCAGCGCCCCCTGGCCAAAATAATTGATGAGCAAGGCCGGACACACCAGGCCATACCAGGCCAGGCGCACCGGCCGCGCGCCGAAATGTCCCATGTCGGCATACAGCGCTTCGCCGCCGGTGAGCGCGAGAAACACCGCGGACAGCAATACCACCGCCTTGTGCGGCTCACCGGCGATGAAGCGCAGCGCATGGCCGGGATGGAGCGCGGCGAGCACTGCGGGCGTTTCGATGATGCTGCTCGCGCCGAGCAGCGCGAGACTCGTGAACCACAGCAGGGTGATGGGCCCGAACAGGCGCCCGACTCTGTCGGTGCCCTGGCTTTGAAACACGAACAGCAGGATGAGAATGACCACCGTCACCGGCACCACCAGGTGCGTGGCATTGGGCGCGACCGTCAGCGTGCCTTCAATGGCCGACAGCACCGAGATGGCCGGCGTGATGATGGCGTCGCCATAGAACAAGGCGGCGGCGAACACGCCGCCGATGATGACCACGCCCGAGGCGCGTCCGCTGCCGGTGGCGAGGCGGTGGGCGAGCGCGGTCAAGGCCAGCACGCCGCCTTCACCTTGGTTGTCGAAGCGCAAGACGATGGCGACATACTTGATGGAAATGACCAGCGTCACGGCCCAGAACAGTGCCGACAGCACCGCCAGGACGCTGGCCTCGTCGACGGCCAGCCCATGGGCGCCGGCAAACGCTTCCCTGAAGGCATACAGCGGGCTGGTGCCGATATCGCCGAACACCACGCCGAGCGCGGCGAGTGCCAACTTAGGGGTTGCCGTGCCGTGGGCAGGCGCAGATGCGGTCATCGGATGGTCGACTCCAGGCGGGTGGTGATTTTCAGTGCTGCGCGTGACGGTGAGGATGCGCGGCGCGCGGCAGTTCGGCATCGATGCGTGCGAGCGCGGCGCCGACCAGCGCGGTGATGGCGTCGCACAGTCCTTCGGGCAGTTCGCGCGCCGGCATTGCCTTCGGCTCATGCAGGGCCAATACGCCGCGCGACCCGCCGCGACCGGCAAGCGGCAACAACAGTGTCAGCATGTCGTCGCGTAGATCGGGATTGGCATGCAGGGCATGGCCGCTCGCCCACACACCTTGGGCTATCAGTCGCTCCAGCATGCCGAGCGCCTCGCGATTGTCCGTCAAGGTATGCAAATCGTGATGACTGTCCGGCAACAGCAGCTGCGCATTGATGCCCAGGCTACGTTCGAGAACCGCGTTCAAGCGTTGTTCGAGATCGACAAAGTCGACGGCGCCGCCGAGATCTCGCGCGAGCTGGTGCAGCAGCACCGCTTCATCGGCGCGCAGCTCCGCCTCCAGTACCTGCTCGCGCAGCGCCGCGGTGAGATGGCCGAGCACCAGCGAGATGCCGAGCATGACCGCGAAGCTCACCAGTGATTCACTAGCAGCGACGCTGAGCGAAAAACGAGGTGGCACGAAGAAGAAATCGAAGCACAGCACTGAAGCAAGCGCGGCCACGATGCCGGGCCCGCGACCCCAGGCGATGCTGGTCACCACCACGCCGATGAAGAACAAGGGCATGATGTTCAACAGGCTGATGTGGCCAAGCAGCGGAGTGGCGAGCAGCGTGGTCAAGGCAGCGAGCGCGAGCGCCGCGACATAGCCCCGCGCGCCGCGGTCTTGATGCGGGTACGAGGCGCTTGCGAATAGCCCTTCCATGGGTGCAGTGTGGTCGGGGCGGTATAAAGATGCTGTAAAAATCCGCGCTTCGCGGCCAGCGAAGCCACTCGATTTCGAAACCCATATGGATTCCATCGCTCGTTCGTGACCACGCCTTCGGCAAATCCTGGGCCCGGCACCCAGCCGGCAGGCAGCGACCCTGAGCGCAAGCCATGGCGCGCCACCCTGGGCGCGAGCGCTTGCGTCATCCTCGCCACGCTCGCCACCGCGCCATGGCAAGACACTCTCGGTCGCACCAATTCGGTCATGCTGCTGCTGTTGTCCGCGGTGCTGGCTGCCTATCGCTTCGGGCCGGGGCCGGGCTTGGTAGCGGCCGTGCTGTCGGTCGTGTGCTTCGATTTTTTTTACGTGCCGCCGCGCGGATCCTTGTCCGTCCACGATCTCGATTTCACCGTGACCTTCGTGGTGATGCTGGGGGTGGCGGTGCTGGTCGGCCAATTGACCGCGCGCCTGCGCTTTCAGGCGATGGTCGCGCACGAGCGCGAACGACGCATGCGCGCGCTGTTTGAAATGTCGCGCGATTTGTCTTCGGTGTTGACGCTCGAACAGACCGCCGATATCAGCAATCGCTACCTGGCGCGGCTGTTCGACGTCGAGCCTGGCTTGTTGCTGCTGGATAACGCCGACGGACTGGTCGGTGCGCCGGGTTGCAGCTTGCCAGCGCAGGCGGATGTGGGCATTGCGCGCTGGTCGCTTGAGCACAATGCAGGCGCCGGCATCGGCACCGATACGCAGCCTTCCGCGCCGGCGCTCTACGTGCCGCTCAAGGCGCCAATGCGCACGCGCGGCGTGCTGGTGCTCGTGCCGCGTTCCGAAACGTGGCGGCTGAACCCTGAGCAACGCCGCCTGCTCGATACCACCGCCGCGCTGATCGCGATTGCACTCGAACGCATTCATTTCATCACCATTGCGCAGGATGCAGTGGTGCATATGGAGTCGGAGCGCCTGCGCAATTCGCTGCTGGCGGCGCTTTCCCATGATCTCAAGACGCCGCTCACGGTGTTGGCCGGGCTCGCCGATTCACTCAACCTGGCCGGCCCACCCTTGGCGCCCGCCCAGGCTGACATCGCCGAATCGATACGCGAGGAAGCACTGCGCACCAGCACCCTGGTCATGAACCTGTTGGAGATGGCGCGCCTGCAGGCGGGCAATGTGCGCTTGAATCGCGAGTGGCAGCCGCTGGAAGAGGTGGTGGGCGTGGCCTTGCAGGCGCGCGCGGCGATGCTGGCCGCGCACACTGTGCGGGTTGATTTGCCGGCGACGTTGCCGCTGGTGGAATTCGACACGCTGTTGATGGAGCGCGCCTTGTGCAACCTGCTGGAAAACGCCGCCAAGTACACCCCCACGGGCAGCACCATAGAAATTGCCGCGCGCAGCCTGGGGCCGTGGATAGAAATCTCCATCGCTGACGATGGTCCAGGCTTGCCGGCCGGCAATGAAAACCAGTTGTTCGAAAAATTCACCCGCGGCCAAGGGGAAAGTTCGAGCGGCGGTGTCGGCTTGGGTTTGTCCATCGTGCGTGCCGTGGTCGAGGCACACAACGGCAACGTCAAGGCTGAGAATCGCGCCACCGGCGGCGCATGCATCACCCTGCGCCTGCCTGCCGGCACGCCGCCTGACACGCCACTGGAGGAGCCATGAACAGCGTCGATGAAGCGCCGTCGATGCGCGTCGTGCTCATCGAGGACGAGAAGCAGATTCGACGCTTCGTCGGCATGGCCCTCGCCGCCGAGCGTTGGCAGGTGTTTGAAGCGGATACCGCGCGCCAGGGCCTGAGCGAGGTCGGCACGCGCCGCCCGGACTTGGTGATTCTCGATCTTGGTCTGCCCGATGGCGATGGCATCGATGTGGTGCGGGACATTCGCGGCTGGTCGAGTGTGCCGGTCTTGATCCTGTCGGCGCGCCCCCATGAGCAGGATCGCGTCGCCGCGCTGGATGCCGGCGCCGACGATTTTCTGACCAAGCCTTTCGGCGTCAGCGAACTCATGGCGCGCGTGCGTGCCTTGCTACGTCGCACCCGCAGCGGCACTGTCCAGCAGCAGCAGCTGAGCTTCGGCACGGTCGTGATCGACATGGCATCGCGCGTGGTCCGACGCGACGACGCGGTCGTGCACCTGACACCCATCGAGTATCGATTGCTCAGCGTGCTGATAAGCAACGCTGGCCGCGTGATGACCCATCGGCATTTGCTGCGCGAGGTGTGGGGGCCGTCCCATGCCAGCGACCATCACTACCTGCGCGTCTACATGACGGCCTTGCGCCGCAAGCTGGAAGTCGACCCGACGCGTCCGCGTCATTTCATCACCGAAGCGGGCGTCGGCTACCGCTTCTGCATCGAACCCTGGTAGGTGCGATTTCAATCGCACATTCACACATTCACAGGCGCGCCACGGCCCCAGCAAATTCCTGCTGGTAGCCCGTCTCGCCGAGTTTCTCCAGCACGCCGGCCTTGGCCAGCTTGGCCAGCACCCGTTCGTTCGCTTCGCACAGCACCACGCGCACTTTGCGGCCCGTGAGTTCGTCCACCGCTTCTTCCAGCGTCTGGATGCCGGTGATGTCCATGAACGGCACGCGGCGCAGGCGTATCAGCAGGACTTCCGGGTCGGTATGGGTCTGCAACAGTGCGCGTTCAAAATTCTCGACGGCGCCAAAGAACATCGGTCCGTCGATTTCGTAGACCATCACCCCGGCCGGTAACGCGGCGAGGCCGTGATCCTCGAGTTCTTCCTGCAGTTCTTCCGCATCCATCGGCTGGGTGTCGACCACCTCCGACATGCGCCGCAGGAAGTGCAGCACCGCGAGGATCACGCCGACATTGACCGCCACCACGAGGTCAACGAATACCGTCAGCGCAAACGTGATGATGAGAATCATGCGGTCGGCGGTCGGCGCCTTGCGCAGGATGAAAGCCACATGTTTCAGCTCGCTCATGTTCCACGCCACCACGAACAGAATCGCGGCGAGAGCGGCCAGCGGAATGCTGGCGGCGAGTGGCGCTAAGAACAGCAGCACCGCAATCAAGGTGGCGGCATGCACCACGCCGGCCAGCGGGCTGGTCGCGCCGTTGCGGATATTGGTGGCGGTGCGCGCAATCGCGCCGGTTGCGGCAAAGCCGCCAAACATCGGCGCGACGATGTTGGCGATGCCTTGGCCGATCAATTCCTGGTTGGAATCGTGACGCGTGCCGGCCATGCCGTCCGCGACCACCGCGGACAGCAAGGACTCGATGGCGCCGAGCATGGCGATGGTGAAGGCCGGGCCGATCAAGGTCAGCATTTCCGACACCGACAAATCCGGTAAGGCGAAGCTCGGCAGGCCCTGCGGTATGCCGCCAAACGCACTGCCGATGGTGGCGACGCCGGGCAGTTGCAGATAGTGCTGGGCGAGCGTCGCCGCCAGCATGGCAATCAAGGGGCCGGGCACCCGTGCCAGCGCTTTTACCTTCGGTGCGAGCAGCACCAGCGCGAGGCTCATCAGCGCCAGCGCCAGGGTCGGCAGGTGAACCTGCGGCAAAACCTGGATGAGGTGCCAGAGCTTCTCGTGAAAATGCTCACCATCGACCTTGGGCAAACCAAGGAAGTCGCGCCACTGGCCAACGAAAATGATGACGCCGATGCCGGCCGTGAAGCCGACGATGACCGGCGCCGGAATGAATTTGATGACGCCGCCCATGCGCGCAATGCCCATGAGCGTCAGCATCACGCCGGCCATGAGCGTCGCGATTTGCAGCCCGCCGATGCCGTACTTGGCGGTGATGCCCGACAGGATGGCGATGAAGGCGCCGGTCGGGCCCGCAATCTGCAGGCGGCTGCCGCCCAGCACCGACACCAGGCCGCCGCCGATGATGGCGGTATACAAACCCTGTTCCGGGCGCGCGCCGGACGCGATGGCGAAGGCCATGGCCAAGGGCAATGCCACCACGCCGACGATCACGCCGGCGACGATGTTCGGCAGCCACTGCGCGCGCCGATACAACCCGGCGCGATGGGCTTCGAGGAGCGCTATCACTAACGGTCGTCCTTGAGCGCGGCGAGGATGCGCGAGAAAGCATTCTGAAAAGACTTCCAGGTCTTTTCGTCAAACGACGCTGGCCGGCGCAGTGGCCCGATGGACAACATCTGCAGGGGATTGCCCTGCTGCGCGAACACGATGCTGTTGCCTTCACGTTTGTCTTCGACCAGCAGGATGGCGTCGTGAAAAGCGTTGCGTATGCGATCGACTTGCTGGCGATAGTCACGATGGTCGGCGTGCAGGTTGACGACCGCGAGGCCGTTCATGGCCAACGCCGCGTGGCAGTCCTCGTAGAAGCGCTGCGAACTCAGCGCTTTCGGCAGGCCGCGTGCATCGTAGCCGTCGACCAGCAGCACGTTGAACGCTGCCGGTGAATTGCGCACGAAATCGGCGCCGTCCGCTTCGATGATGGAAAAGCGCTCGTCGTCGTCCGGCACGTCGAATTCATCGCGCAGCGCAATCACATAGGGATTGATTTCGGCCACGCGGATTTTCGCAGCGGGCAGATGGCGGAAGCAGAACTTGGCCATCGAACCGCCGCCGAGACCAATCATGCCGATGGAGGCTGGCGCCGCGTCGAACAACAGGAAGCCCATCATGGCGCGGGTGTATTCGAGATTGAGGGCGCAGGGGTCGCGCAGATCCATGCTGCTCTGCACTTCGTCGGCGACGAAATGCAGTTCCTTGGTCTTGGCCGTCATCGACACGAACGGGCGCGCATGACGGGGCGGAGGAGCATCGGCCATGGTGTTTTCTCAGAAATCCTTGATTGCGAAGGCAGGGCGCTGGCACGCTTTGAATTGCACTGTCATATGCATGGTATTATCATGTGATTAACATTTGACTTGCAACGGATATTCCGCCCCATGGCTCTTGAAGAAAGAACCGCGCGTCTGACGGTCCTGATCGATCCGCGCAAGAAGGCGCTGCTCGAACGCCTGTGTGCGGAAGAGGACACCACGCCCTCGCAATTGGTGCGGCGCCTGCTGCGTACCTACATCGAGGAGCGCACCGGCTCACCGTGGGCGCCGGAGTCCGCCGAGTCGACGCCCACATCCACCGCGAATTGAGCGACGGCCTTGCCGCGCGCGCCCTCGCGACGAATTTCCAAGGAGATTGAAGGACCCATGAAGACGTTTACTGCCGCCACCATCAACGCCCCCGCCAGCCTCAAGCACGCAGGGCTCATGCGCTGGGTGGCCGAGATCGCGACCTTGACCCAGCCCGCGGCCATCCATTGGGCCGATGGTTCCGAGGCGGAGTACGACCGCCTGTGCGGCGAAATGGTCGACAGCGGCATGTTCATCAAACTGAATCCCGCGCTGCGCCCGAATTCTTACCTGGCCTGTTCCGACCCGACCGACGTCGCACGCGTCGAAGACCGCACCTTCATCTGCTCGAAGCGCCGCGAAGACGCCGGCCCGACCAATAACTGGCAAGACCCGGCCGAGATGACCGCCACGCTGCGCGGCTTGTTCAAAGGCTGCATGGCGGGCCGCACCCTGTATGTCATCCCGTTTTCGATGGGGCCGCTGGGCAGCCCGATAGCGCACATCGGCGTCGAGCTTTCCGACAGCCCCTACGTGGTGGTCAACATGCGCACCATGACGCGCATGGGCAGCGCGGCGCTGGACGTGCTCGGCAGCGACGGACATTTCGTGCCCTGCGTGCATTCGGTCGGCGCGCCTTTGGCGGAAGGCGAGAAGGACAGCCGCTGGCCCTGCAATCGCAGCACCAAGTACATCGTGCATTTCCCCGAGACCCGCGAGATCTGGTCCTACGGTTCGGGCTATGGCGGCAATGCGCTGCTCGGCAAGAAGTGCTTCGCGCTGCGCATCGCTTCCAACATGGCGCGCGACGAAGGCTGGTTGGCCGAGCACATGTTGATCCTCGGCGTCGAGAGTCCTGAAGGTGAAAAGACCTACGTGGCGGCGGCGTTCCCGTCGGCCTGCGGCAAGACCAAGTTCGCCATGCTCATTCCGCCGCGCTCTTTTGACGGCTGGAAGATCTCGACGGTCGGTGACGACATCGCCTGGATCAAACCGGGCAAGGACGGGCGCCTCTATGCCATCAATCCCGAAGCAGGTTTCTTTGGCGTCGCGCCCGGCACCTCCGAGAAGACCAACTTCAACGCGCTCGCGACCTTGAAAGAAAACGTCATCTTCACCAACGTCGCGCTGACCGACGACGGCGACGTGTGGTGGGAAGGCATGACCAAGGAACCGCCGGCCCATCTCATCGACTGGACCGGCCAGGACTGGACGCCCGACATCGCCAAGGCCACCGGCCGCAAGGCCGCCCATCCCAATTCCCGTTTCACCGCGCCGGCGCGTCAGTGCCCGTCCATCGACCCCGATTGGGAAAACCCGGCAGGCGTGCCGATTTCCGCCTTTATTTTCGGCGGACGTCGCGCCACCACCGTGCCGCTGGTGTACGAAGCCTTCAACTGGAATTCCGGTGTGTACATGGCTGCGACCCTCGGTTCAGAGACCACCGCCGCGGCGGTCGGCGAGCAGGGCATCGTGCGCCGCGATCCGTTCGCCATGCTGCCGTTCTGCGGCTATCACATCGGCGACTACTTCAATCACTGGTTGAAGATGGGCCGCGCGATTGCCGCCAAGCCGCGCATCTTCTGCGTCAACTGGTTCCGCATGAACGAGCGCGGCGAATTCATGTGGCCGGGCTTCGGCGAAAACATGCGCGTGCTGAAATGGATGGTCGAACGCGTGCGTGGCCGCGCCGGCGCCAAGGAAACCGATCTCGGCTGGATTCCAGAATACGACGACATCGACTGGTCGGGCAGCGATGTCACGCGCGCCGACTACGAACCGCTGACCGCGGTCGACGTCGCCGCCTGGCATACGGAGTTGCAGCAACACGCCGATTGGTTCGCGAGCATGGGCAGTGCCGTGCCCAAGCAGCTCGATCTCAAGCGCGAATTGCTGGGGCTGCGTCTACAGCGCGACGGTGCGCGTTGAATCAGGCGGAAAGCTTAAGTAGCAGGCGCGCCGCAGGTGCGCCCGATGGCATTGCCGGCCGTCGTCGCCGCGCTCACGGCAGATTCTTGTCGAAGTTCTCAAACACCGACATGCCGACCAGGTAGCCAAGCTTGCGGTAGCTCTCGAACTGCGCTTCGTCGAACCACTGGTCGGCTGTGGACTGTTGCGGAAACTCGGGGTTGGCGAGCGCGTAGTTGCGCAGGTCAGGCGCGGTTGCGCAGATGGCCGCGCTCAAGCCGGGTTTCACCAGCCATAGCTCACCGGAAAACGCTGGCGTGCCATCCGCCAGCGGCGGGAAGTGCACCTTACCTTTGGCGCAATGAAGCTTGCTCAATTTGAGCGCGTCCGCGTCGCCGACACCCGTCAACGCCTCGACATCGATATCGATGTCGACACCGAAGTCGGTGTAGCACTTGCGGATGGTATCGGCGAGATCGTCGAATTGCATGTTGGCGTCCTGACCACAATCGCACACCACGATGGTCGACACACGGCGTCGCACCAGTTCGTAGACGCCGAGATTGTCGAAGTGTCCGCCGTCGGACAGATAGACGTATTTGGCACTGGCGCTGGTGGCGCCGAACAATTCATTCAGCAACTGCCAGCCACCCATGAGCGGACTCGGCCGCTTCGGCATGTGCGGATGGCCGGGGTTCGGGCACCAGCGTCCCAGCCGGATGTTGAACATGGTCAGCACGAAGGCGACCCCTGGCGCGGTGTGAAAGCCCCAGTTGGGGCTCGCTGCCGCCCCGGATACCGCCATCACGCTGCCCAGCATGGCGCCGCCGTTGACTGGGGCTGCCTTGTTGCCCTCGGGCGTTGCTGGTGCTGATGACTGCGCAGCCGCCGCGCGTGCCTCGCGCGCTGCGAGCGCTTGCGCCGTCCACATGTAGTGCGCGGTCGGTGCGAAGCCGCCGGCGAGGTGCCGATGTTCCGCAGTGGCTGGCAATGCATAGCCGCAATGCAAGGGTGAAAAGAAAAATGAGCCGGCCTTGCGCTGTTGCCATGCGAGCTCGTTGCCGGTGCTCATGTTCAGCGCGGTATTGAGCAGATGAAAAGGTCTGCATACGCGGCCGTCGCCATCGACATCGGCGAGGGCGTGCAAGCTTAAGTCGTCGTCTGCATCGAAGCCGGTGAATGGATGCGGCCGGCGTGGCGGTTGCGCATCCATGCGGGCACCGCCGAGATAGCAGCGTGTCAGTCGATTGCGATAGAAGTTGTGGAACGAGAACAGGTTGATATCGACGCGCCACGCCAGGGCCAGCCACAGCGCCGCACTGCCGGACAGCAACAGCAGCATAACCGGGTTTGCATCGCTCGAACCCATGATGTGCGACACGCGCTCGAGCGTCTCCGCCAGACAGGGTGTCGCGCGCTTTTCGCAGCGTTTGTCGGCATGACTGTCGGTGCCAGGCTGACAGGCAGGTAAGTTTTCCTCGCAGTGTTGATGGGCGTAGGGCGCCGCGCGCGCCGGGGTGTCACCTGCAGCGGGCATTGAGGCTTGCGTGAACGCATAGGTCGCCCATGACAGCGCCACCGTCAGACCGAAAATGAAGACGTAGGGCGCGATACTCAAAGCGCGCTCGGTCCAGGTCGCCGTTTCGCCCTTGCTGCCGGCGGAAGCGCCTTTGTACAAACCCCAGGCCGAGGTCAGCAACCACAATGGCCCGCCGCCGTACACCACCCAGGCACGGCCGTGCTCCACCAGCACCGGGCCATACACGCTGATCGCGAACACTGCACCGATGCCGACACTCAGGCCAAGGATGTAAGCGCCGTAGCGTGCCCACCATTCGTGGGTTTCGTGGTCGAGCAAGCGGCCCAGCAGGCCAAGATAGAACACCACGCCAAAAGACATGCATTGCAACACCGCTATCGGTCCGATGGACAAGGCCAGCCAGCGCGCGCTGGCATCGTCAATGCTGCCGCCATAGGCCAGCATGCCTTGCTGCAGCAATTCGAATCCTGCGCCGCCGACCGCGCCGCCAATCGCGCCGCACACCACCATCACCAGTGCATGCAGGATGCGGGTCGGCACATCATGCCGAAAGCCGAGCGCGGACATCCCATTGGCCACCGCGCCAAATATCGCCAGCCACTGGACCCAGTTGAGCGGCGCGGGCGAGGGGCCATGGTCAGTCCAGACCCCAGTGTTGGCCATGAGCGCGTGCGACCACAGCAACGCGCCGATCACGCCCGGGATCAGAATCGCCGTCCACACGAAGCCCGCGCCGCGTATCAATCGCGGCGCCTTGCCATGCATATTGGCGGCGATGCCGAGCACGCTTAGAGACCACATCGCGGTCGCGCCCAGCGCGAACGTGCGGGCACTGACGCCGCCGAGGTTGATGGAATCGAATCCGCCGAGGCCGCTCCAGAACACGGCGTAGAGCCAGCGCGGCAGCATCAACAGCAGCACCAGCAGCGCAATGATGGTGGTCTGCACCAGAATGAGGTTGCGCAGATAGGCCGACACGCCGGCCAAGGTGTCGGTGCTGAGCAATCCAAGTCGGGGCGTCAGATAGTTGCTGTAAGCGCGCAAAAAGCCGATTGAGCGATCCTCGACGGGTTTGCCGTCGCCGCCATGGGTGCCGAGCTCATCCTGCAATTCCGCGGCGGTGCGCGTGACCTTGGCGCGGGCATGGATCAAGGCCGACAGCCAGCTGCCGATGTAGCCGCCCCCCGAGACAGTGGAAAGATAGTCAAAGCGTCCTATGCACCCGCGCGTGCACAGCGCTTGAATGATGCCAAGGTTGAAAGTCGCGCTGCGAATGCCACCGCCGGAAAATGCGAGTCCGGCCAGTTGCATGCGCTGTGCGCGTTGATAGGGCGTTTCGCCGACGGTGGCGCCGACATGTGCGGCGGTCGCGCTCTGTCGTGCGCGGGCGTCGTTGATGCTGTCGAGTTCCGCGTCCAGCACCGGCGCAAAATCCTTGAGCACCGTGTCATCCGCGTCCTTGGGAGTCGTTGTCATGCCGTGCTCCTGGTTCAGCCTGGCTTGCGCGGGTACCGTGTCTGTCAACGAAACGGTGTCTTGAGCTTCTTCAGATTGGGAAGATAGCCATGTTCCATGCTGTGGTCCTTGGCGTCATCCGGACCGAGGCGGCCGATGTCGGCAATCCGGCCTTCCACGCCGTCCAGGAAGCGAAACCAATGTCCGCGATCAGCGGAGATATTTCCGTGGCTGTCGAAGTAAAGGAAGGCGCCGACATGGCTGTAGCCCATCAGGCGCAGCGGTACGCGCGTGACGATGTCGTTGTTGTTGACGAAGCGGAAGCACTGGCTTTTGAAGTCGAGATTGAAGCGCATCTCGAATTCGCGGTCGCCCACGCGCGGCTGACCGAAGGTGTAAAGGCCATGCACCGGCTTGTCGGCTTCCAGGCGCCAGCGGGCGACCGCGAGCGTGGCAAGCGCCGCGCCGAGGCTGTGGCCGGTGACCCACAGTGACTGGCCATGGTCCTGCATGCTGGCGACCGCGCTGCGCACCTCGCGCCAGGCGTCCAGCAGCGCGCGCATGAAGCCGCCATGCACGCGACCGGCCGGGCCGCTGGTCAACGCCGATTGGGCATCGGTCACCCAGTCGCGCAGATTGTCGGGTTCGGTGCCGCGATAGGCGACTATCACCACCTCATCATTGCCCGCCACGATCGCCTGGGTATCGCGCACACCAATGCACTGGCTGCGGGGCAATCCCCAGGCGTTCAAAGTTGTGGCGACGGTGGCATCGTTCTTTTCGTAACTGAGTGCGGCGAGCTTGCCCAGCACATAGGCATTGCCGGCATTGAAGTGGGCGGTGTGGGGTGTGAACTCGATGTTGTCTATCCGCATGGGGCGTGCCTGTGCAAAGAGGAATGATTTTATTCCGCCGGCGCCGCACAGCGACGCTGGCCGTGGCTCAGCATAGTCTAGCGTCGGAATTTCGGCTTCGACGCGGCGAACGAAAAACCGCTTTCGCGCTGCCAGTCGCCATCGCCAGGCAGGTCGGCAAAAAGTATGACGGCGTGCGCCAGGGCATTCGCATCTTGCACGCGCGTTTCAAACAATCCTGGGTGTCGTGGACCATCCGCCCCACATCGCGCGCGCGTCGGTAATAGGTCTGGCGCTCAACGAGGCCGTTTTCGCCTCCATTGATGCGGCCGATGTCGCCTTGCCGCGGCGTCCCGCGCGGATTGAGTTTGGCCGCAGTCACGCGAACATCAGACATTGTCCTGCTCCCTTTTGCTGGTCCTGCGCTCAGCCCACCGCCACGTCATCTCCGTCCGCGGCAAACACCCCTTGTCCGATACGCGCATCGCGGCCGTTGGCAGCGGTCTTGAACTTCGCCACGGCAATGGCCGTCGGCTTCTCCAGTTCGCCGGCGTCGCCTTCGCTGCTGGCCAGCTTGCCGCCGGCCGCGCCGCGCAGGCTGGAGAATGAGCGCACCGCGTCGAACCAGAACGGACCGCCCAGCCCGATGAGGAGGCCGCCAACCAGCAGCCATGCGACGGTGCTGAGCGCTGCCGGGCTGATCTTGCCCGGCAGCGGCAGGTTCAGAAAACGGGAGGTGCCGAAGTCCGCTTCTTGCAGACGCGCCGCGGTCCATCCCAAGGGCGCGCCGAGGTCGCGTAATTGCCGAATGTCCTGGCTGGCGGCATCGAGATTCGCTTTGAGAGCGGCGGGCGTTGTCTGCGCACTTGGCGTCGGTGCCGCGCTGCCATCCGTGCCGGGCGTGTCCGTGACCTGACTCGTCAGTTGCAGGTAGCGCTGCTCGACAGTTTTCTCGAGCGCAATGATGTGCTCGGTGGTTTTCTCATCGGTGAGATAGGTTTTCAGCAGCACGTAGGGATTGACGTTCGCGTACCAGGCCAGGGCCAATGCGACGATCACGGAAACCAGGCGCGCGCGGCGCTGAAAGTGTTCACTGGCCTCCTGACCAAACGCCTCGAACTGCTGGGCGACATCATGCAGCACATCGTCCGCAACGCTGCCTTCAACGCGCTGCATGGCGGCGCGCAGCGCGTCGCCGTGGGCACTGGCGCCGAGGCGTGACATGAATTTTTCGACGTCGAGCTTCTGCAGGCATTGGGAATGAAGGAGGCGCGCGACGCGCGTCTGCGGTTCGGCGCGATTGCGCATCATGTCGGCGATGAACTCATCGCAGGCCTGGCCGAGATGGGTGTTGGCGGTATCGAGATGGGGCGCAATCACCTCCTTGAACAATTGCCTGAGCATGGTTTCAAGCCCGTCCGCGCGCAGACGCAGCAGGCGATGCAGGGTTTCAACCAGCGTCGATACCACCATCGACAGGATCAGCATGGTGATGGAAAAGGCGAGTGCCGCGTTCAGCCATTGCATGTCCATCTCCCTACTGGTCTGAATTCCGGACGCCTGCGCACGGTGCGAGGACAACGGAGATTAAATCACGGCTGCTTGCCCTCGGGGTGTGCGCAAAGCCATCGTCGAAGTGTCCTGTTGCCAGTGCTCGAGCTGCGCCAGCGTCAGGCGGCTACCTGCGACGGCCGGCCGCCACCACCTGCACGCCGGCGGCATGGGCCAGGGTCACGCCGGCCGCTTCACAGTCCGCCATGAGTTCGCGCACGCCCGCGCGCAACTGCACCGCGCCACCTGCAACGAGACGCGCTTAATCAGCGTTCTTGTGCGCCTTGATCATCCCGCGTAGCGACGCGCCATCTGCTCCAGAGGCGCAGGCTTGATGCGTGCCGCGTGGCCGGCGCACCCGAACGCTTCGAAGCGCGCCTCGCAAATGCCGCGCGCGGCCTTGCGCGCCGCCGTCAGCGCCTTGCGCGGATCGAATTCCGAGCGCTGCTCGGCGAATAACTGGCGCATGGCGCCGGTCATGGCGAGACGGATGTCGGTATCGATGTTTATCTTGCGCACGCCGTGGGCAATGCCGCGCTGGATCTCCTCCACCGGCACGCCATAGGTTTCCTTGATGTCGCCGCCGTAGCGACGAATGATCTCCAGCCACTCCTGCGGCACGCTCGACGAACCGTGCATGACCAGGTGGGTGTCGGGAAGGGCGGCGTGAATCTCGGCGATACGCGCAATGGCGAGGATATCGCCGGTGGGCGCGCGGCTGAACTTGTAGGCGCCGTGGCTGGTGCCGATGGCGATGGCCAGTGCATCGACGCCGGTGCGGGCGACGAAATCACGCGCCTGCGCGGGATCGGTCAAGAGTTGATCGTGACTCAATTGCCCGTCAGCACCGACGCCGTCTTCTTCACCGGCAAGGCCGCTTTCCAGGGAACCGAGGCAGCCGAGTTCGCCTTCCACCGATACGCCGATGGCATGGGCCATGGCGCATACCCGCGCCGTGACATCGAGGTTGTATTCGTAGCTGGCGGGCGTCTTGGCGTCCTCACGCAGTGAGCCATCCATCATCACGCTGGTGAAGCCCGAGCGAATGGCCTGCACACACACGGCCGGCGAGGCGCCGTGATCCTGGTGCAGCACGATGGGAATGTCGGGGTAGGTCTCGACCGCCGCCAGCACCATGTGGCGCAGAAAAGCTTCACCGGCATAGCTGCGCGCGCCGGCCGAGGCCTGCAGAATCACGGGCGACTGGGTGGCATGCGCCGCTTCCATGATCGCTTGAATCTGTTCGAGATTGTTTACGTTGAAAGCCGGCACGCCGTAATTGTGTTCGGCGGCGTGATCGAGAATCTGGCGCAGTGCCGTCAAGGCCATGGTGTTACTCCCTCGTGGCGCTTCGCGCCCGATGTAGTCCGAGCGCGCGCAGTGCCGGCACGTGATCGGCGATATCAGACAAGTGTTGGAAGATTTTCACGGGATGCGCGTCGGCTATCGGGCGTCCGGCGTTGTAGCCCCAGGGCACCGCCCACGCGCTGACACCGGCATTGTGCGCCGCTTCCATGTCGGTGAGCGAATCACCAACATGGGCCGCATGCTGCGCGACCACGCCGAATTCGGCAAGCAGTTGCGTCAATACCGCGCCATCGGGTTTTTTCCTCGGCAGACTGTCGCCGCCTGTCAGGCGCTCGAAGGCTTCGCCGAGCCCGGTAGCGGTCAACGTGCGTCGCGGCCGGTGGTCGAGGCGTTCCGCTACTTCGTGCTGGAACGCGCCGAAAGCATGCTGGCCGCGCGAGCGGCTATATTGAGCGGGCGGCCGCGTGGTGATGCCACCTGCGTTGCGCGCGCTCGGTGCGCCCGTCACGGCGCCAGCCCATCCTTCTGATACGGAGTCTTCCATGCCCGCTGCTCCTCAATACGCGTTTGATCAAAGCAATATCCGCTGGTTTCCGCTCGGCGACTTCAAACATCTGGAACTCGCCATGCTGGCCATCGACCGGCCGAACAAGATTGTCGACTTCATGGTGAAGTTTCACGCCAAGGGCGTGATTTTCAATCATCGTCACCTGGCCGAGACCCGCATCTTCGTCGTGCAGGGTGAGCACCGCATTTATGAACTCGACGGCAGCCTGAAAGAAGTGCGCAAGACCGGCAGCTATACCATCGGCGCGCCGGGCGGCGTGCACAGCGAAGGCGCCGGTGATGTCGATTGCATCGTCACTTACAACATTCGCGGCAATGGCAGTGACGACATGTTCGACGTGCTGGACGAGACCGGGGCAATCGTCGGCAAGATAGGCTTCGAAGATTTCGCCGCTTTGTACGACGCCCAGCAGGCAACGTCTTAAGGGATGTAATGAGTGCCAGACATCGAGCGCCGCCCTGGCGGCGCTCGATGTCTGCATTGCCTGTCAGTGACTGGGCGTCAGGCGCAGGGCGGTGCGGCCGGAGAGGTTCACCGCCAGCGACGCGCGGCCTTGCGCATCGGCGGTCACGCTGGTGTTCTCGATGCCTTCCACCGCGTAACGCTGACCCGGGCGCAGGCGCTCGAAGCCCAGATTCTGCACACCGCTCTGCTTGCCCGGATACAGCACCAGTTCGAGATCCTCGCCATGGCTGAAGGCTTTTGCCACCAGTACTTCGGGATAACGCGCGTCGGCCAGTAGCGGGCCCGTGAACACGCTGGCCGGCGGTCCCACCACGAAACTGTTGTGGAAGTCGCCGGTGCGCATGATGCGCGCTTCCAGTGCCCACAGCGTGGCGAGTCCTGAGCCGCGTTCGTAATACAAGGCGCCGTTGTCCAGCGCCGGACCGCAGTCGAGTTCCATCGAGCGGATGGCGGCTTCGGCCAGTTCGTTGTCACCGAACTCGCGACTGGCCATGGCAACGGCCGCGTACGCGAACAACATGCCGCGCCGGTAATTGCCGACGTCGATGGTGTCGATGAAGCTCAAGGCTTCGCGCGGAATGGTGAGGCGCTGACCGCCTTCACCGTCGGGCGCGAGGCAGAACGACAATTCCTTGCGTCCCACCGCCCACAGCCGTCGACCGAGGGTGGTCGAAAAGATGTTGGCGAAATGCGCGACGCCCGCTTCGCCGGCGAACAACGGCAGCTCATGACCGGTGAGATAAGAGCGCAGGCCGATGATGGTGCCCTTGGCGTCGGTGAATTCGCTGCGCAGCGCGTCCATCCAGCGCGGCAGGATGCTGGCGCAGTAATTGGTGCCGAACAGGCGGTCGTGACTCGCGAGCGCCGACATGCCGTACATATTGCACACCGGGTAGACCCAGTTCGGCTCGCAGGCAAACAGGCAGAAATCCGAACGCGCGTGATTCATGCGGATGGAATCGACCAAGGTGTGCGCGTCGTGCGCATACGCGGTTTGCTCGTTCAGACGAAAGGTCAGGCTGCCGGGCCCGGCATAGCGACGGTCGCCGCTCGCCAGCATGTATTGATTGACCTGCATGCCGTAGTAGCCGGTCAACATGATGTTGTCCTTGGCGGCTGGATCGAAATTGCTGAAATTGAGATGCCCCCACATCGACTCCAGCACCCAGTAATCCCACACCCGCTTGACGCGGTAAGTGTCGATGAGATTGCGCTGCGCCTGGGAGAGATAGCCGTGAAAGCTCGGCGTGTAATGGCATTGCATCATGCCGAGCGCATAGCCGAGATGATTTATTTGATAACGCAGCGCCGCCGGCTGGAATTGGTCGATGATGGTGTAGCCCTTGAATTCACCGACTGGCTGCAGCGCACGATCGAAGGCATAGCGCAGCGCTTCGAGATCGCGCGGCGAGAGTTCGCGTGTGCCGGTCACGGGCTCGGCCGCGGCGCTGACCGTGACTTCGGCGAGGGAATCGCCAAAGAATGCCTGGCGTGCGATGAGACGTGCTTCATCGGCCGCGCGTTGGCGCGTGAGGGAGCGTTGGCGAAAGTAATAAATCGCGGCGATGGTGGCCACGGTCGCCGGCAGGCCGAGCATGGAGCTCGACTCGCCAGCCATGGCGCCGGCCATCCAGGCCGAGCCCAGCCACACGGCGACGGGCGCGACTATCATGCCGTTCCAGAACCACGTCACGAGCGACAGGTACAACAGGGCGAGCGTCGCGCCCAGGGCCAGCACGCCGCCGATGCCGAGCGCCGCAACGAAGCCGCCGCCCGGCACCATGAGACCGAGGCCAAACGCACGCCAGCCGGCGCTGGCGCCGAGCAGGGTCGGCAGCAGGCCCAGGGCGCACACCAGTGCATAGCACATGAGATTGCGACGATGGCGCGCGGCCGTCACCGGGCCTTGGTTGGCCGGGCGAAACAGTTTCGTTTCGCCAAGGACTTCATGATCGAGCGTCGACATCGGCTCCCCCTGTGGATTGCTGGCTTTGTTGTTTGACCGGAGTCTAGACCAGCGGGCAGGGGTGGGTCATCTCCTGAGTCGGCGCATGGTCGTGAACGGTAGGTGCGAATTCATTCGCACCTACGAAATCATTACGCATCATCTGCGCAGACCCCGATAAAACGCGCGGAGGTCGTCGATGAGCGCCTGCGGTTCTTCCATCGGCGCGAAATGACCGCCGGATTTCATTTGCGTCCAGTGCTGCAAGTTGTAGTACTGCTCGGCCCAGCGGCGCGGCAGCATCACCACTTCGCGCGGGAACACGCCGACGCCGGTAGGTGCTTCCACCACTGGCTTACGATCATGACTCGGCCGCCACGGATTGTTCACGCACTCGTAGTAGTAGCGCGCCGAGCTGCCATAGCACTGGGTCATCCAATAGATGGTGAGCGTGGTGGCGAGGTCGTCCTTGCTGAAGCGGCGCTCGACATCGCCACCGCAGTCGCTCCAGGTGCGGCGTTTCTCGATGATCCACGCGGCGAGGCCGGCCGGTGAATCGTTGAGTGCAAACGCCACGGTCTGGGGCTTGGTCGACTGGATGGCCGAGTAGCCCGATTCACGCGTGAAGAATTTCTCGTTGCGCTGTTGCCATTCGGCTTCTTCGGGCGTGAACAACTCCGCACCGGGAAATGGCGCATTGAAGATGTCGAGTGGCGCCATCAAGTGCAGGTAGATGCCGATCAGGTGCTCGGCATGGCGATGGCCGAGTTGTGTCGTCAGGAGAGCGCCCCAGTCGCCACCGCCGGCGGCGAATTTGTCGTAGCCGAGCACCTCGCGCATGAGCGTGACCCACAGGTCGGCGGTGCGCCAGAAATTGATGCCGGTGGTGGTGAGCGGAGTGGAATAGGCGAAGCCCGGCAAAGACGGCACGACCACATCGAAAGCGTCGGCGGCATCGCCGCCATGGGCGGCCGGGTCGGTGAGCGGGCCGATGAGCTTGTGCCAGTCCCAGAACGTCCACGGCCAGCCGTGGCTCAGGATCAGGGGTATTGGCCTGGGGCCCTTGCCCTTGGCGTGGATGAAGTGAATGGGGATGTTATCGATGCGCGTCATGAACTGCGGCTGGGCATTGATGGCAGCCTCATGCTTGCGCCAGTCGTAGTCGTGTTCCCAGTAGTGCAGAAATTCCTTCAGGTAGGGGCCGTGGGTGCCATAACGCCAGTCGTCGTTAGCGAACTCCGGCGCGAGGCGCGTGCGCCGCAGGCGTGCGCGCAGGTCGTCGAGTTCTGCGTCGGATACCTCGACACGGAAAGGCGTGATGTTGCTCATGGGGCGCTCCGGAAACAAGGCTGCGGTCGTCAAGGTGACATGCCTGACAGGCTGCGCGCAAGGTTTCCTGGGCGGCGAAATTTGGCACACTACGACCGATGATTCACGACACGGTGTCCCCCATGAAACTCTCCCCTGGATGTCTTTCCGGCACGGTCGTCATCGACGCGTCGCGGGTGCTGGCCGGGCCTTTTTCCGGCCAATTGCTCGGCGATCATGGCGCTGAGGTCATCAAGGTCGAATCCTTTGAAGGCGACGACACGCGTGGTTACGGGCCACCGTTCATCGATGGTGTGGCGCCGTATTTTCTCGGCCTGAATCGCAACAAGCAGGATCTGGCGCTGGACCTGTCGCGCGCCGAAGGCATCGCGGTGTTGTTCTCGTTGCTCGAACACGCGGATGTGTTCATCGAGAACTTCAAGATGAGTACCTGGCGCAAGTGGGGCATCAATGATTTCGATGAAATGGCGCAGCGCTTTCCGCGCCTCGTGCACTGTCGCATCTCGGGCTTTGGCGAAAGCGGCGAGTTCGGCGGCCTGCCGGGCTATGACGCGGCGCTGCAGGCGATGTCCGGCATCATGAGTGTCAACGGTGAACCTGCCGGTGGCGCGACGCGTGTCGGCATGCCGCTGGTCGACACCGCCACCGGCATGTACGCCGCGCTCGGCATTACGCTGGCGCTGCTCGAACGCCAGCGCTCGGGCAAGGGCCAACGCCTGGAAGCGACGCTCTACGACACTGCCATCGCGTTATTGCATCCGCATGTATCGAATGTCATGCACGGCGGTCAAGCGCCGCGCACCGGCAATGGTCATCCCAACATCGTGCCCTATGACTTGTTTCCGACCGGCACCGTGCCGCTGTTCCTCGCGGTCGGCAATGATCGCCAGTTCGGCACACTGTGCGCGGAACTCGGCGAGCCGGCACTGTGTGACGACCCGCGCTACCGAAAGAACCGCGACCGCGTGACTCATCGCGACAGCCTGCGGCCGCGCCTGATTGAACTGCTCGCAACGCGCGACGGCATGCAGTTGTTCGAGCGGCTGATGAGTATCGGTGTGCCGTGCGCGCCGGTGCTGACGGTCGAACAGGCGCTGGCGCTCGATCACACCCGCGAGCGCGAGATGTGCGTGGAGTTCGAGGGTTATCGCGGCCCGGGCATCGCCATCAAGTTGAGTCGCACGCCGGGCGCGGTGCGCAGTGCGCCGCCGCGTATCGGTGAACACAGTGAGGCCGTGCTGGCGCGCTTCGGGCACGCGGCCGACAGCATTGCTGCTTTGATCGAGAGTGGCGTAGTGCGCTAGCAGCCTGTCGGACTTAGGGAATCGTCGCGAGGTGGTGGGAAAGCGAGGACAGATGTGTGCGCATTCGAGGCGAATAGTGGGGCTCAAACGAGAAGGCGCGCACATATGGACCGCTATCCCATCACCGCAGCCGATTCGTCCTAAGTCCGACAGGCTGCCAGGCGCGCATTCGAAGAGAAGAAAGCCGGCTGCCGCGCCTTGCGCGCGACAGCCGGCTCGCGCTGTTACTGCTTGATGATGCTGACCGAGGCGCTGGTGCTGTTGCCCGCCGTATCCAGCGCCGTGACCTTGACAGTGTGGGTGCTGCCACTGGCGGCCTTGCGCAGGTTCCACGAGCACGACACGCTGGCGGTGCCGGTGCACAGCAGCTTGCCGTCGCCCTGCACGCTGATCTGCTTGACCGCGACGTTGTCCTTGGCCGAGGCCGCAATACTCGCGGTGGTGCTGATCTTCTGGCCGAGCGTCGGCGTGCTGATGGTGACCGTCGGTGCGGTGGTGTCCGGCGGCGCGTTGCTGACCTGCACCGAGGTCGCCGCGGTGGTGACACTGTTGCCGACGTTATCGACGGCGGAGGCCGTCAGCTTATAGCCGCCGTCCACGACCTTGCTGGTATCCCACGAGAAGGTATAGACGTTATTGATGGCGGTCGTTGACGACGCCAGCGGCGCGCCGTTGACGAGCAGTGTCACTGCTTTCACGCCCGAAGCGTCCGACGCGCTGACGCTGACCGTCGCGAGACCGCTGAGCTTGCTGCCGCCGAGCGGCGACACGATGCTGGTAATGGGCGCTGTGCTGTCCATTACCTGGTAGGTCACGGCCTTCTGCACGGCGGCGAGTTCATTTACTCGCCCGTTGCCGAAGTTCGCATCCCAACCGGCTGTGCCGAGATCGACCGCGGTGCTCGAGATCACCGACAACACGTCGGTGGCCTTCAGCAAGGGATTGGCGGACATCACCATGGCCGCGACGCCGGCCACGTTCGGTGTTGCGAACGAAGTGCCTTGCACGGTGCTGTAGGTGCCGCTGCGATTGGTGGTGTAGATGTAGGTGCCGGGCGCGGCGATGTCGACGAAACTGCCGAAGCTCGAAAAACTCGCCTTGGCGTCGTTGGCGTCGGTGGCCGCGGCGACGTAGAGATAGCTGCTGTTGGTATAGCCGTAATCGATGTTGTCGTTGCCGGCTGCCACCACCACCACGCCTTGCTTGCTCATCATGTAGCTGGCGGCGCTGGCCACCGCCGCCGAGCCGGCGGCGCCGCTGTAACTCAGGTTCGCGACCCGCGCGCCATGATCGGCGGCCCAGGTGATGCCACTCGCCATGTCGCTGAAATAGGCATAGCCGTCGCTGCGGTCGGTGATGCGGATGGGCATGACCTGCGTGCCCGGCGCGGTCGACGCGCCACCGATGCCGTTGTTGACCGTTTCAGTGATGACGCCCGTCACCCAGGTGCCGTGGCCGACCACGTCGCTGGTATCGAGCGGATTGACGGTGCCGGCCACCACATTGCGACCGACCACGATTTTGCCCTGCAGATCGGGGTGCTCCGCGTAGACGCCGGAGTCGAGCACGGCGACGGTGACACCGGTGCCTTGCGTGACGTCCCACGCGGACGTCGCGCCGATCTTGGCGAGGTGCCACTGCGATGCCAGCAAGGGATCGTTGGCGGTGGCGTCAGGCGCGACCAGGGCGTCGAGTTCCGCAAACGCGATATTGGGATTGTTCTTCAGCGCGGCGACGGCGGCCTTTTCATTGCCCTTGGTCACCTGCACAAGGGCGACATCGAGACCGCGCAGTTTGCTCGGGCCGTGGCCGTTGGCCCGCTGCAGGATGTCCGCGAAGCGCGCGTCACTCAAACCGGCTGCGGGCTTCACCAGAATCCGGCCGGCCGCGAACGGCGGCGGCGCAGCCTGCACAGATGAATTGACAACCAATGCAAACGCACTTATCGCCATCCATTGCTGCGCGTGTGAGATTCTGAAAGCCATGCTGAACACCTTTTAATGAGACACAGTGCGAGCGCTAGCGGCTCGCGGTGCGCTGGCTGTACACAAAATTTTGCAATGTTGGTTGACTTGAGATGGCCGTCACGACAATCGCGGCCAAGCGGCGCCGCAATGCGGACTCTCGTCACAAGAATGACCGCGGGTCGCTTCGATAGACGCGCACATTCCCCCCGCGCGCATTGTCAATTCACGTCAAATCAGATCAAGCCCGGTACAAAGCGAAAGCGAACTGTGTCGCAATATTTCGCGTAGCCGTCGTCGACTGAGCGCAGATGATCTTCTTCAGTCAAGGCGCGCAGTACATAGAGTCCTGACCACGCGAGCGCGGCGCCCGCCACTTGCAGGCCCTGCAACCAGGACGCCTG
>JADLGE010000056.1 GCA_020849475.1 Gammaproteobacteria bacterium | reverse complement strand
CGATGTTCTTCGTCGGCGGCACGATGGCGCTGATCGTACGCGCCGAGCTGTTCCAGCCGGGACTGCAGTTCATCGACCCGCAGTTCTTCAATTCGATGACGTCGATGCACGCGCTGGTGATGATCTTCGGCGCGATCATGCCGGCATGGGTCGGTCTCGCGAACTGGCTGATCCCGATGCAGATCGGCGCGCCCGACATGGCGCTGCCGCGCCTCAACAACTTCTCGTTCTGGATCCTGCCGTTCGCGTTCATGCTGCTGCTCGGCACGCTGTTCGTGCCCGGCGGCGCGCCGGCCGGCGGCTGGACGATGTACCCGCCGCTCGCGCTGCAGGCCGGCGACAGCTTCCCGATGATGATCTTCGCGGTGCACCTGATGGGCATCTCGTCGGTGCTCGGCGCGATCAACGTGGTCGTCACGGTGATGAACATGCGCGCGCCGGGGCTCAATCTGCTCAGGATGCCGCTGTTCGTGTGGACCTGGCTGATCACCGCCTACCTGCTGGTCGCGGTGATGCCGGTGCTCGCCGGCGCGGTCACGATGCTGCTGACCGACCATTACTTCGGCACCAGCTTCTTCGCGGCCTCGGGCGGCGGCGACCCGGTGATGTTCCAGCACATCTTCTGGTTCTTCGGCCACCCCGAGGTCTACATCATGATCCTGCCGGCGTTCGGCGTGGTCTCGGAGATCATCCCGGCGTTCTCGAGGAAGCCGCTGTTCGGCTATGAATCGATGGTGTACGCGACCGCGGCGATCGGCTTCCTGTCGTTCATCGTGTGGGCGCACCACATGTTCACGGTCGGCATGCCGCTCGCGGGTGAGCTGTTCTTCATGTACACCACGGTGCTGATTGCGGTGCCGACCGGCGTCAAGGTCTTCAACTGGATTGCCACCATGTGGCAGAGCTCCATGACCTTCGAAACGCCGATGCTGTTCGCCCTGGCCTTCCTGGTGCTGTTCACCATCGGTGGTTTCTCGGGCCTCATGCTCGGCGTCACGCCGGTCGACTTCCAGTACCACGACACCTACTTCGTGGTCGCCCACTTCCACTACGTGCTCGTCACTGGCGCCGTCTATGCCCTCATGGCCGGCACCTATTTCTGGCTGCCGAAGTGGACCGGTCACATGTACGACGAAGGCCTCGGCAAGCTGCATTTCTGGCTGTCGACCATCTCGGTCAACGTGTTGTTCTTCCCGCAGCACTTCCTGGGTCTGGCCGGCATGCCGCGTCGCATCCCGGACTACTCGGTGCAGTTCGCGGACTTCCACATGGTCTCGAGCATCGGCGGCTTCGTGTTCGGCCTGTCGCAGCTGCTGTTCGTGGTGGTGGTGGTGAAGTGCGTCAAGGGTGGCGCCAAGGCGACCGACCAGGTGTGGGAAGGTGCGCATGGCCTCGAGTGGACGCTGTCCTCGCCGCCGCCCTACCACAGCTTCAACACACCGCCTGACCCGGCGACCATCGAAGGCGGCATGCGCTGAGCATGTCCGTGAGCGAGCGTCAGGCTGATGATGCCGCGCGCGCTGCCCAGCAACGGGCAGCGACGCGCACCGCCATCGTGCTTGCCGTGGTGGCGGTGGCCATCTACGCCTGGGTGTTCATCTCGAAGATGTAAGACATGAGCGATTTACCGCAAAAGTCCGCCAACCGCCGCACCGTCACCAAGTTGGCGCTGGCGACCTGCGTGATGTTCAGCTTCGGCTACGCACTGGTGCCGTTGTACAACGTGTTCTGCACAGTGACTGGCCTGAATGGCAAGACCGGCCGCCTGACGGAAGCACAGGCCGCGGCGTTGCCGGTCGACGAGAGCCGCTCGGTCACGGTTGAATTCGTGACCAGCGTCGATGCGCAGATGCCATGGGATTTCAAACCGCTGGTCAACAAGGTGGTGGTGCATCCCGGCGTCGAGACGCAGGTCGAGTTTGAAGTACACAACTGGGACTCAGGTTCCATCGATGGCAACGCGGTGCCAAGCGTCGCGCCCAACACCGTCGCCAAGTATTTCAAGAAGACCGAGTGTTTCTGTTTTACCCAGCAGACGCGGGCCGCCGGCGAAACGCGCCGCATGCCGGTGCGTTTCGTGGTCGATCCGCGTCTGCCGCCCGAGGTCACGGTGTTGACCTTGGGCTATACGTTTTTCCAGTCACTGAAGCCGACTGTGACGAACGAACAAACGGCGGCCACGCCGCGTACATGAAGCCGCGTGCGGCTTTGGGGAATTTCACTTAAATCGAGAATCAAGCCATGAGTAGTGCAGGACACGCAGACCACGCAGACTATTACGTTCCAGAACCGAGTCGCTGGCCGATCACCGCCACCATCGCCATCTTCACGATGTTTGTCGGCGGCGCGACCGCCCTCAACGGCCATTCGATCGGACCGACCATCCTGGGCGCCGGTTTCCTGCTGTTCGTTTATATGCTGTTCGGCTGGTTCGGCGCCGTCATCGGCGAGAGCGAGTCGGGCAAATACAACGAGCAGGTCGACGTCAGCTTCCGCATGGGCATGGGCTGGTTCATCTTCTCCGAAGTGATGTTCTTCGCGGCGTTCTTTGGTGCTCTTTACTATGCCCGCATGTACTCGGTGCCATGGCTGGGCGGTGAAGGCGCCAAGGTCGCGACCAATCATTTCCTGTGGCCGCAGTTCGCCGCCACTTGGCCCTTGTTCAATCCGCCCTCCAACTACGGTTTCTCGCACTTCAAGGAAACCATTGGCGCGTGGGGCGTGCCGTTCACCAACACCCTCATCCTGCTGACCTCCGGCGCAACGGTGACGTGGGCGCATTGGGGCTTGCAGAAAGGCAATCGCGGTCAGTTGATTCTGGGTCTGGCGACGACGGTGGCGCTCGGCGGCACCTTCGTTTTCCTGCAGACCGAAGAGTACGGCCATGCCTACCATGCACTCGGCCTGACGCTGAACTCAGGTATCTACGGCGCGACGTTCTTCATGCTCACCGGCTTCCACGGATTCCACGTGACCATGGGCACCATCATGCTGGCCGTGATCCTGGCGCGTTCAATCAAGGGACACTTCACGCCCAAGCATCACTTCGCATTCGAAGCGGTGGCCTGGTACTGGCACTTCGTCGACGTGGTGTGGATTGGATTGTTCATCTTCGTGTACTGGCTCTAAGCCGCGCCATCACACGAAACGAAAAGAGCGCCACCTACGAGGTGGCGCTTTTTTTTTGACGGTCAGTTCGGTGAAATGATGCCGAGCGCGTTCAAAATGATGATGGTCACGACCAGACCGATGGACAAGCCCACGCGCACCGTCAATGCTTTGACTGTGGCCTTTCCGTCATCGCCGCTGCGCCGCCGGAACAGACTCAGGAAGGCACTGCCTAACGCCACAAGTATCATGACGAAGATGGCGATGATCACGGATTTGACTACGGGCGACGTGGTCATGACAGCCTCGGCAACA
This sequence comes from Gammaproteobacteria bacterium, assembly GCA_020849475.1. Taxonomy (GTDB): domain Bacteria; phylum Pseudomonadota; class Gammaproteobacteria; genus JADJYF01. The sequence goes on along the minus strand of JADLGE010000056.1, from coordinate 37,024 downwards.
GAATTTCAACAAGCCTGATTATCAATTATTTGTGCGCAGCCGCTCAATCAATCCCTGGACCCGCTTCGCCCTGACCGTGTTACTGGTTGCGGCCTGCGCTGGCCTCACCAGCCTCGGTTTCTGGCAACTGCACCGCGCTCATGAAAAACAGTCGCGCTACCAGGCCTTCAGTGAACGCCACAGTGCCGCACCCGTGGCCTTCGACACCATTGCACCGCGCACGCCCCTCAGCGAGAACCTGTGGCGGCGGCTCAGCGTGCGGGGCCATTACCTCGACCAGCACATCGTGCTCGACAATCGATCACACCAGGGTCAGCCAGGGTATGAAGTTCTCACCCCCTTCGTCGCCGACAGCGGCCAGGCGGTGCTGGTCAATCGTGGCTGGGTGCCTCTGCCGGACAGCCGCAACACCGTACCCGATACCCTGGCGCCGGCCGACCCGACCACCATCAGCGGTTATGTGGGTCCCGAACCCACCGTCGGCATCGACCTCGATGCGCGCGCAGCAGACGCGGAAATCATGAGTCCCCAGGTGTTTCGCGTGCAGCGAGTGAAAGTCGCCGGCGTCGAATCATTGCTGGACCGGCCGCTGTGGCCGGGCATCATTTACCTCGATGCCGAGGCGCTCGGCGCGTTGACCGTCGACTGGCAATTGCCGGGCGACGGCTCGGCGCGAAATCGCTCCTACGCGGTGCAGTGGTTTGCGATGGCCATCGTGCTGGCCGCCCTCGGCATTTGGAATCTTTACGGCAAGAGGCGCCGGCATGACTGACAACACCCCCGTTTCACCCCCCAAGCGCAATGTCTGGGTGCCGTTCGCCGTGATCGGCGCATTTGTCGCGCCGATCTTGATTGCCTGGTGGTTCGCCATCGCGCATCCGGAGGCCGTGCCCCACCAGCAGCTCAATCACGGCGAACTCATCCATCCTCCGGTCGATTTCGCCGCCGACTCGGCCGGCGGCGCACTGGAAGCCCTCAAGCTGGCACCGGCAGAATGGGGCCTCGTGTACTTCGGCGCCGGGCCATGCGAGCTCGACTGCCAGCGTGCGGTGAATCTCCTGACCACCATCCGCGGTCTCATCGGCGCCCAGGGCGCACGCGTGCATGTCGCAGCCCTGGTCGACGCCGCGCCGGCCGAGCCTATCAAGCAGGCACTGACCATCGCCGCGCCCCAGGCACGTGCATCGCTGGCGCGCGAAGCGGCCGCGCGCACCGGCACTGCGCGCGATCAAGGAATCGTCATTCTGGATTCGCGGCGCCTCGCGATGATGATATTTTCGGTGGACGCCGAACCGGCGGGAATCAAAGAAGACTTGAAGCGCCTGCTGCGCGGCTCGGCCATCAATTGATCATGACACGCATTCTTCGTCTGCTTTCCCATCTCCTGCCCTTGCTTGCGCTCGGCGTGATCGTGCTCGGCGCTTATGTGCGCCTGAGCGACGCCGGCTTGGGCTGCCCCGATTGGCCCGGCTGCTACGGCCATGTGACGGTGCCCAGCCACGACGCCAACGTCCATCTCAATGATCCCAACTGGCACGCGCGTCCGCTTGAGGCCGGCAAAGCCTGGCGCGAGATGATTCACCGGTACCTCGCCAGCACCTTGGGCCTTGGCATCGTGGTGCTGGCAGTCGGTGCGTTGTCGTCCGCCCGGCGCCGCGCCGCCGGCTTGAGCCCGGTGGTCTTCCTGTTGGTGCCGCTGGTCATATTCCAGGGGCTGCTCGGCATGTGGACCGTCACGCTCCTTCTTAAACCCTTGGTGGTCAGCGCCCACTTACTGGGAGGGCTCGCCACACTGTCGCTGCTTTGGTGGAATCTACTCAGCGTGCGCGGACTCGTGCCGGTAGCCGCGACGCGCGGCGCCGTGGCCGGCCTTGCACGCGTCGCGGTGCTGGTGCTGGTCGCGCAGATCTTCCTAGGCGGCTGGACCAGCGCCAATTACGCCGCCTTGGCCTGCACCGATTTTCCGACCTGCCAGGGAAGCTGGTGGCCCAACACCGATTTTCACGAAGCCTATGTGCTGTGGCGGGGGCTCGGTATCAACTACGAATTCGGTGTACTCGACACGCCGGCGCGCACGGCCATCCACGTTGGTCATCGGCTCGGCGCCCTGTTCGCCACGCTGGTGATCGCCAGTGCCGCCGTACTTGCCTGGCGAACGCGCGAGTCACGGCTGCGGCGGGTCGCATCATGTATACTCGCGGCACTCGCGCTGCAGGTCTGTCTCGGTATCACCAATGTACTGGGTGGCTTGCCGTTGCCGGTCGCGGTGTCCCATAACGGGGTTGCCGCCGTGCTGCTCATGAGCCTGTTAACCCTCGTGCATTTCACGCGTCGCAAAGAGTCGCTGCCGTCATGCTGACCGAAAGTCTGGTTCCTTCCGCGCTGGGTCACTGGCGCGACTACGCCGAGCTCTGCAAACCGCGGGTCGTCGGCCTCATCGTGTTCACGGCCGTGATCGGCATGTTCCTGGCGACGCCAGGCGCCGTGCCGCTCGCGATCCTCGTCCCCGCCACGCTGGGTATCGGACTCGCCGCTGCCTCGGCCGCCGCCATCAATCATGTCGCTGAACATCGCATCGACGCTCTGATGGCCCGCACCAAGAACCGCCCCTTGCCCCAGGGCGGCTTGAACCGCGGCCAGGCCCTGGTGTTCGCGCTCATCATCGGCGTGCTGGCGATGTACCTGCTGGTCGCTTTCGTCAACGTGCTGACCGCCGCGCTGACTTTTGCGTCACTGATTGGCTACGCGGTCATCTACACCATGTATCTGAAATACGCGACGCCGCAGAACATCGTCATCGGTGGCGCCGCCGGCGCCGCGCCGCCGGTGCTGGGCTGGACCGCCGTCACCGGCCAGGTCGATCCTCATTCCCTGCTGCTGTTTCTGATTATCTTTGCGTGGACGCCGCCGCACTTCTGGGCACTGGCCATTTTCCGCCGCGAGGAATATGCCAAAGCGCAGATTCCGATGCTGCCCATCACCCACGGCGTCGATTTCACCCGCAAGCAGATTCTGCTCTACACCGTCATCCTGACCATTTCGACCATCTTGCCCTATGTGACCTACATGAGCGGCATGGTCTATCTGCTCGGCGCACTGGCACTCGATGCGGTGTTCCTCTATTACGCGATTGCGATGATGCGCGATGACGACGACCAGATCGCGTGGGCAGCCTTCAAATACTCCATCGTGTATTTGACCGGGCTGTTCTTCTTCTTTTTCCTGGACCACTACTGGAACGGAATCCTGAACTTCGTGACCGGCGGCGCGTGAGCATGGACTATCAACGGCCGCAGCCGGTGCTGCCGGCCTGGTTGCGACTGTGGTTTCCGCCGACGATGGCCATCATCGTCATTGCTTCGAAGATTCTGAATCCCGATTTCTACCGCGACTGGATCATCCACGAAATCGGCCTGGTCGAACTCGCCACGCCGCTGGCGGCGATCATCGGCGCGGTGTTCGGCGTGCTGTTGATCAAACGTCTGCTACCGACCCGTGACTGGCTGATCATCGGCTGGGCGGCGACCGTGACCCTGGCCTGCATCTATTTCGCGGGCGAGGAATTGTCGTGGGGCCAGCAGCTATTTCACTGGTCGACGCCCGAAGCCATCGACAAGCTCAATGACCAGCACGAGACCAACCTGCACAACATGAGCAGCTGGTTCGATCAGAAGCCGCGTGCGCTGTTGGAACTATGGGTGGTGATCGGCGGCATCCTGGTGCCGGTGCGGGAATGGAAGCGCGGCTCGCCGTTTACCCAGGGCGGCCTGTTCTATTGGTTCTGGCCGACCATGGATGTATTGCCGACGGCCATCATGGCGGAATTGATCCGCGCGCCGCAGCGACTGAAGCATGTGATCGGTGTGAAGCAACTGCCGGTAGAGATCCGCTGGAGCGAGCCGCAGGAATACTACTTCGCGCTCTTTCTGGCCTTTTACCTGGCCTCGCTCTACATCCGCTCAAAGGGGCGCGCGCCCGCGACGACGCGCACCTCTTAGCCCGTCTTCAGGCCGGCTCCGCTTCCGGCTCGAAGTCCGGCAAGGCCTTCTTCAGGGTGTTGAAGGCGTTCTTTTCCAGCTGCCGGATGCGCTCGGCCGACACCCCGTAACGATCCGCAAGATCGTGCAGCGTCAGCTTGGGTTCGACGAGCCAGCGGCTGGTGACGATGTCGCGACTGCGCTCGTCGAGTTTGGCCAACGCGCCGCGCAGGCTGTCGCTGCGGTTGTCATCCCCTTCTTCCTGTTCGAGCAGCACGGTCGGCTCGAAGCGTCGGTCGACCAGGTAGGCGGCCGGCACGAACTGCTCTTCATCGCCGTCCGGGTTCACATCAAACGGTACGTCGTGCGCATTCAAACGCTGCTCCATGGTCAGCACGTCGCGGCTGTCGACATCGAATTCCTTGGCCAGCGCATCCACTTCGCCGGCGCCCATCCAGCCCAAGGCCTTGCGCGCGCTGCGCAGATTGAAGAACAGCTTGCGCTGGGCCTTGGTGGTGGCGACCTTCACGATGCGCCAGTTGCGCAGGATGAACTCGTGCATCTCGGCCTTGATCCAGTGCACGGCGAAGGACACCAGGCGCACGCCGACGCTGGGGTCGAAGCGCTTGACCGCCTTCATTAGGCCGATGTTGCCTTCCTGTATGAGGTCGCTCTGGGCCAGGCCGTAACCGCTGTAGCCACGCGCCACCTTCACCACGAAGCGTAGGTGGGCGAGCACTAACTGACGGGCAGCGTCCAGGTCGTCCTCCTCGCGATAGCGCCGCGCCAACTCCTGCTCCTGCTCCACCGGCAGCAGGGGGATACGGTTGACCGCGTCGATGTAAGTTTCCAGCGAACCGGCGGTCGAGGGCAGGCTGAGGTTCAAAGCATGAGCCATGATGAGGACACCTCGTTAGGTTCTATCTATAGGGTGGGAGTTTAGCACTCGTAAGCTATGAGTGCTAAATACGGCATAGGTTCGCTTTGACTTTAATCAAGGCCGCACCCTCGGCAAGGGCGGGAAGCAGCGCTCGCGTCAGTCGGGGCGGTGGAGCCAGGCTCAGCTTTCGCTGTCTTCGACCTTGGAACCGGCGAAATCGCCAAGCAGGGCGCGGGTGAACTCGCGGGCGTTGAAGACCTGCAGATCGTCGGCCTTCTCACCGATGCCGATGTAACGTATCGGCAGGCGCAGCCGTTCGGCCAGCGCGAAGATCACGCCGCCCTTGGCGGTGCCGTCGAGCTTGGTCAGGCACAGGGCCGTGACCGCCACCTGCCCCATGAACTCCTGGGCCTGGTTGAGCGCGTTCTGGCCCATGGTCGCGTCCAGCACCAGCAAGGTCTCATGGGGCGCATCGGCCTGGTGTTTACCGACCACGCGTCGCACCTTGGCGAGCTCGGCCATGAGGTTGTCCTGGGTATGCAGGCGCCCGGCGGTGTCGGCGATCAGCACGTCGACCTTGCGCGCCTTGGCCGCCGCGCAGGCGTCGAAAATCACCGACGCCGTATCGGCGCCCGTGCCTTGCGAGATGACCGGGATGTCGAGGCGCTCACCCCAACGTTTGAGCTGGTCGACCGCCGCCGCGCGGAAGGTGTCGCCCGCCGCCAGCATCACCGAGCGGCCTTCGCCCTTGAGACGCCGCGCAATCTTGGCAATGGTGGTGGTCTTGCCGGCGCCATTCACGCCCACCACCAGAATGATGAACGGCCCGTCGTCACGGGCCTTGTATTCGAAGGGCTGCTCGCAGGGCGCGAGGATGGCCGTCATCTCTTCCTGCACCGCCTCGGCCGGCGGCTGATTGGCCGGAATGCGCCGCACCTTCTCGACAATGCGCGCGGTGGCGTTGACGCCGACATCGGCCGACAGCAGCAGGGTTTCCAAGGTGTCGAGCGCTGCCGCATCGAGACGCGTGCGCCCGGTGAACAGGCGCTGCACGCCATTGACGAGACTGTCGCGCGTGCGCGCTATACCGGCTTTGAGTCGACTGAACATGGCTTGCTTAAGAAGCGCGAACAAATGAGAGAACGGCAATCCGCCGCAGCGGAATGCGCTATCCTAACACCGGCCGCCGCTGCCGTCCCGGCGTGTTGCGGCCGCTTCATCGTCACGCCTTCGGAGCTTCCCGCATGCGATTGTTGTCCCTCGGCGCAGTGCTGTACTGCGCGCTTGTCTGTGCGTCCGCCGCGGCCGCTACCCGCACCCACGAGTACCTGCTCGACAATGGCTTGAAACTGCTGGTGCAGGAAGACCATCGCGCCCATGTGGCAGTGGTGCAGGTCTGGTACCGCGTCGGTTCGTCCTATGAACACGATGGCATCACCGGTGTGTCCCATGCCCTCGAGCACATGATGTTCAAGGGCACGCCACGCTACGCCGCTGGCAAGTTCGCCACCACTGTCGCTGCCCATGGCGGCCGCCAGAACGCCTTCACCAGCAACGATTACACCGCGTATTACGAAGAATGGTCGGCCGACAACGTCGAGCTCTCTTTCGATCTCGAAGCCGATCGCATGCGCAATCTCGTCATCGACGAAGACACCTTCAAGAAAGAAATCAATGTCGTGCTCGAAGAGCGGCGCCTGCGCACCGACGACTCGCCGCAGTCGCTGGCCGTCGAAGCCAGCCAGGCGGTCGCCTACATGACCAGCCCCTACCGCTATCCCGTGATCGGCTGGGAGGCGGACATCAAGAACATGAGCGCCGCCGATCTGCGTGCCTGGTATCAGCGCTGGTACGGGCCCAACAACGCCATCGTGGTAGTGGTCGGTGACGTCGAACCCGACGCCGTGCACACGCTGGCGAAAAAATATTTCGGCCCGCTCGCGAAAAGCGACATCGCGCCGCCCAAGGATCGCCCTGAAGTGGCGCAGAACGGCACCAAGCGCGTCACGCTCAACAGCAGCAAGGCGCGCGTGCCCTACCTGGTGATGGGTTACAAGGCGCCGACGCTGGCGCAGGCCGTGCGTGGCGAAGGCGTCGAAGAATGGGAAGCCTATGCGCTCGACGTGCTGGCGGCGATGCTGACCGGTGACAACAGCGCGCGCTTGAGGCGCGAACTGGTGCGCGGTCGCGAGGTCGCCGCCGAGGTCAGCGCCGGCATCGAAACCGCGGCGCGTCTCGGCACCCTGTTCACCTTCAACGCCGTGCCCGCCGAGGGCGTATCGCTGGAAAAACTCGAGCAGGCCATCGTCGAGCAACTCGACGGTCTCGCCACCCATCCGCCCACCGCCGCTGAACTCGAACGCATCAAGACCCAGGTGGTCGCCGACACCGTGTTCGAACGCGATTCGATGATGCATGAAGCAATGACCATCGGCGCCCTTGAGGCGGTCGGTCTCGGCTGGAAGTACCGCGACAGCTACGTTGAAAAAATCGAAGCCGTGAGCGCCGAGCAAGTGCTCGCCGTGGCGAAAAAATACCTGACGCCAGAAAGCCTGACGGTCGCCTATCTCAAGCCGGAGCAAGCACGATGAAATCCCTGCGCAAGCTAGTCACGCTTCTTGCCCTCGGCCTGCTGCCCTGTGTCACCGCGCTCGCCGGGCCGGCCATCGAGCAGTGGCAGACCAGCAACGGTGCGCGCGTATATGTCGTCGCCGCGCCCGAAATTCCAATGCTCGACATGCGCGTGGTGTTCGCCGCCGGCAGCGTGCGTGACGGCGCCCATGCCGGCGTCGCCAATCTCACCAATGGCCTGTTGAACGAAGGCGCAGGCGAGCTCGATGCCGATGCTTTCAACAACGAAATGAGCGCCACCGGCGCGATCATGAGCCACGGTGCCGAACGCGACATGGCCTTCGCCAGCCTGCGCACGCTCACCGAAGGCGCGCACGCCAAGCGCGCGCTGGAGTTGTTTACGCTGGCGCTCGCCAAGCCGCGTTTCGACACCAGCGCCATCGAGCGTGACAAGGCGCGCACGCTGGTCGCGCTTGCCCACAAGGAGCAGTCACCCGACGCTGTCGCGCAGGACCAGTTCTACGCGAGCCTGTATCCGGCCCACCCCTACGGCTCGTCGCCCGATGGCACGCGCGCCAGTGTCAGCGCGCTCACGCAAAGCGACATTCGCGCCTTTCATGGCCAGTACTACGTGGCGCGCAATGCCGTCATCGCCATCGTCGGCGCGGTCGACAAGGCACGCGCCACCGCCATCGCCGAACAATTGAGCCAGGCTTTGCCGCCAGGCGAACGCGCGCCGGCCTTGCCGACGGTGACGCTACCGCCAGCGGTCGACAAGCACGTCGAGTTTCCATCCATCCAGAGTCACGTGATGTTGGGCATGCCCGGTATCAGCCGCGGCGATGCCGATTACTTCCCCCTCCTGGTCGGCAACCATGCGCTTGGCGGCAGCAGCCTGGTGTCCATTCTGTTCGATGAAGTGCGCGACAAGCGCGGCTTGTCTTACAGCGTTTCCAGCTATTTCATCGCCATGGCAGAGCGCGGACCGTTCGTCGCGCAGTTGCAGACCGACAGAAAGCAGCAGGATGAAGCGGTGAAAGTCCTGCGTGACACCATCGCGCGCTTCGTTGAACAGGGCCCGCCCGCCGGCAGCATCGAAGCGGCGCGCCAGAATCTCATCGACGGCTTTCCGCTGCGCGTGGCGAGTAATCGCCAGATTGCCGAATACATCGCAATGATCGGTTTCTACGATTTGCCGCTCGATTATCTCGATACTTTCGCGACCAAGGTCGCGGCGGTCACGCCGGCCGCGGTCAAGGACGCCTTCACGCGTCGCCTGCCGCTCGCCAGCCTGACCACCATCGTCGTCGGCCGCGGCGCCAACACCCCGCAAGCGCCTTAAGCCGCGATGGCGCGCGCCACCGAACACAGCATTCGCATCATCGGCGGCCATTGGCGCGGCACGCGCATTCCGGTCGCGCATCGCGAACAACTGCGGCCGAGCGCCGACCGCGTGCGCGAAACGCTGTTCAATTGGCTACAGCCGGAACTGCCCGGCGCGCGATGTCTCGATTTGTTCGCGGGCACTGGCGTGCTCGGCTTCGAAGCGCTGTCGCGCGGCGCGGCCACGTGCGCGCTGGTCGAAAAAGACGGCGCCCTCGTGGCGCGCATGGAGACCTTGAAAGCACGCCTCAAGGCCGAGCACGCCGCATTGCACGGCGCCGATGTGCTCGCCTGGTTGAATGGCCCGGCGAGTGCCATGGACATCGTCTTTCTCGACCCGCCCTTTCACCGCGATCTGGTGCCAACGGTGCTGGCCCGCCTGACCCGCGGCTGGCTCGCGGCTCGCGCGCTGGTCTATGTGGAATGCGAGCGCGACGCCGTTTTCGAGCATCCGGGCTACACGCTTCATCGCGAAGGTCACACCCAACAGGTGCGCTATCTCTTGCTGCGCGCGGAGTCCTGAGCACGCAGCCCCGCAGTCCAGGCATCCCTGCGGAAAATGAACTCTAGACACTCCGCGCCGGAATCGTGATGATTCGCCTCACTCGTAGACCCTCGGGGAACAGCTTTGGGCATCACCGTCATTTATCCCGGCACTTTCGATCCGATCACGCACGGGCACACCGACATCGTCGGCCGCGCCGCGCCGCTGTTCGACAAGCTGATCTTGGCTGTCGCCGGCAGCACCGCCAAGAACACCGTGTTCTCGGTCGATGAGCGGGTCGCCCTGGCCGCCGAGATCCTCGGCCACTTCAAGAATGTCGAGGTCAAACGCTTCGACGGCCTCATGGTCGATTTCGCGCGCGCCAACAAGGCCTCGCTGATCCTGCGCGGCCTGCGTGCGGTCACCGATTTCGAATATGAATTTCAGCTCGCCGGCATGAACCGCAAGCTCATGCCGGAAGCCGACACGGTGTTCTTGCCGACCTCGGAAAAATTCACCTACATCTCCTCGTCCCTGGTGCGCGAGATCGCGGCCTTGGGCGGCGACATCAGTGATTTCGTCCATCCGCATATCAAGCAGGTGCTGCTCGAGCGCGTCAGCAATCGCCGCAACGCCGCGCCGCCGCGCTAGCTCGAGCGAGGCCAGCACGTGGCCCTCAAGATCACCGAGCAATGCATCAATTGCGATGTATGCGAACCGGAATGTCCCAACCACGCCATCTATGACGGTGGCGTGCATTACGAAATCGATCCGTCACGCTGCACCGAGTGCGTGGGTCATTTTGATACACCGCAATGCGTGGCGGTGTGCCCGGTGGATTGCATCCCCAAAGACCCCGAGCACGTCGAAGACCACCCCACCTTGCTGCTCAAATTCAAAGCACTGACCGCAAGCGCGGACCAGGAGAACATCACGTGAAGCATCTGCGCCGGGCTCTCTTGCTGTGCCTCGTCACCACTGCGCCCTTGGCGGTCGCCGCGCGCGAGGCGACGCCGGGTCAGGACGCCGTGGCGAGCGCCCACGCGCTGGCGACAGCGGCCGGGCACACCGTGCTCGCCGCCGGAGGCAATGCCTTCGATGCCGCCATTGCCGTTGCCGCGGCCCTGGCGGTGGTCGAACCCTACAGCTCCGGCATCGGCGGCGGCGGATTCTTCCTCGTGCACGACGCGCGCAATCAACACGACGGCATGGTCGATGCGCGCGAAACCGCGCCCGCCGCCGCCACGGCAACGATGTTTCTCGACGCCGACGGCAAGGTCGCGCCCGCGCGCTCACTGAACGGAGCATTGGCGGCCGGCATTCCCGGTCTGCCCGCCGGCCTCGTCTATGTTTCCAAACACTATGCGCGCCTGCCGTTGGCGCAGGATCTGGCGCCCGCCATCGCGCTCGCCAATCAAGGCTTCGCGGTCAGTGAGCACTACGCCATCATGGCCGGCTTTCGCGCACCGGCCTTCAAGCAGGATTCCGATGCCGCGCGCATCTTCCTGCGCGACGGCAAAGTGCCGCCGCTCGGCACGGTGCTCACGCAGCCCGATCTCGCGCGCACGCTGACCGCCATTGCCGAACACGGCAACCAGGGTTTTTATGGCGGTGACATCGCGCGGCGTCTGGTGGCTGGCGCGCGCGCCGATGGCGGCATCTGGAGCGCGCAGGATCTCACTGGCTATCGGGTCAAGGAACGCGCGCCGCTGGTCGGCCACTACCAGGGCATCCGCGTGGTGTCCGCCGCGCCGCCCTCATCCGGCGGCACGGTGCTGCTCGAAGCGCTCAACATCCTCGAGAACTTCAAACTCGGTGAGTTGAACAAGGTCGACCGCATGCACGTCGTCATCGAAGCAATGCGCTTCGCCTATCGCGACCGCGCCGATTATCTCGGCGACCCCGACTACGTCGAGATGCCCATCGCCCATCTCATCGACAAGACCTATGCGCGTGAGCTGTCGGCCAAGATAGACATCAATAAGGCCACGCCCAGCGCCAACCTGCCGCCGGTCACGACCGATCCCAATCATCACACCACCCATCTGTCGGTGATGGACAGCGAAGGCAATCGCGTCGCCGCGACCTTGAGTGTGAATTATCCTTTCGGCGCGGCCAGCGTGCCGGCCGGCACCGGCGTGCTGTTGAACAACGAAATGGACGACTTCGCGACCAGCCCGTTGACGCCCAATGCCTATGGCCTGGTCGGCGGTTCGGCCAACGCCGTCGCGGCCGGACGTCGCCCGCTGTCGAGCATGACGCCGACCTTCCTCGAAAGCGCCGAGAGAATCGGCGTGCTCGGCACGCCGGGTGGCAGCCGCATCATCTCCATGGTGTTGCTCGGTGTGCTGGAATTCGCCGATGGCGGCGATCCTGAAAAGATGGTCAGCGCGCCGCGCTATCACCATCAATACCTGCCCGACCAGGTGGAATACGAAGCCGGTGGCCTCGACGCCGCCACCCAAGCGGCGCTCATCGCCAAGGGCCACAAGCTCAACGAATCCAAACGCCGCTACGGCAACATGCACGCCATCACCTGGGAACGCGCCACCGGCGTCGTGAAAGCCGCCAGCGATCCGCGCGGCGAAGGCAAGGCCGAAGTGTGGACGCCGGCCGCGAAATAAATCGCCGCGGCTGATTTCCATTGTGGGTCAGACTGAAGTCTGACCCACAAAAATCGGTGCATGTGCCGCGCAATCAGCGCTGGCACTTACCGCAATAAAAACTCGAGCGCTGCCCGATCACCTGCATGGCTATCAGCCCGCCGCAGCTTTCGCAGGCTTCGCCTTCACGCCCATACACTTTCAACTTCTGACTGAAATAGCCGGGCTCGCCGTCGTTGCGCATGAAGTCGCGCAAGGTCGTGCCGCCGGCTTCGATGGCGGCGGCCAACACCAGGCGGGCTTGCGTTGCCAATGACTCGTAGCGTGCACGGCTCACGCGTCCCGCCGCGCGCGCCGGATGGATGCCGGCGCGAAACAAGGCTTCACTCGCGTAGATGTTGCCGACGCCCACCACCACGTGGCCGTCCATGATGAAGTTCTTGACGGCAAGGCTGCGGCCGCGGGATTTATCGAAGAGATAGTCGCCGCAGAACGCCTCGTCAAACGGCTCCGGCCCGAGCTTGGCGAGCAGCGCGTGCTTGGACGGCTCGTCGGCGGTCCACAGCACCAGGCCAAAGCGTCGCGGGTCGCGCAGGCGTAACACGCGCTCGGCGCCGAATTCGATTTCCACGTGATCGTGCGCGAGCTTCGCCGCGCTGGCCGGCACCACGCGCAGGCTGCCCGACATGCCGAGGTGCACGATGAGCGCGCCACTCTCGAATTGGAACAAGAGGTATTTCGCGCGGCGTTCGACATCACGCAGACGCTGGCCCACGAGTATGGTCTCGAGATCGCGCGTCACCGGTTGGCGCAGGCGCCCGTCGTTGACCATCACCGCACTCACGCGGCGACCGCCAAGCAAGGGCAACACGCCGCGCCGCGTGGTTTCAACTTCCGGCAATTCAGGCATGACGACGTCGCCACCATAGGAGCAGGCCGTTACCGCCGAGCGCGAGCGGCAGACCGACGCCGAAAAAAACGAAAATGGTCACGCGCTGCCAGAGCGCGAGCTCGAGCGTCGCATCGGGCACCGCTGGCAGGGAGATATCGAGCAAGGCATCGCCACTCGCCAGCCACTCCACCACCCGCCGTCCGAATTCGAGGTTGCCGAGATTGCCAACGAAACTGTTGGCGAGGAAATCACCGTCGCCCACCACCACCACGCGCTGCTGGCCGCCGTCGCTGCGAGGCTTGGTCAAGGCCAGCGCGAGTTTCATTTCGCCCTGTACTTCATCCGCGCCATCAAAACCGACATTGCCGGCAAACGTGCCGGTCTCGTTCCACGCATCACCGCCGGTGTGGGCGAGCGTCACGGCCTGCCAGTCGATGTTGGGTTTCGGCATGAGCGCGGTGGCATAGGGAAACACCACCGTCTGGCTGAAATTCGCGAGCAGCGGGTGTTTGACCTGTTCCAGCGCAACGCCATAGGCCGGGTTCTTGAACTTGGTGAGGCCCACCGGATCGACCACCGTGCCCGGCAGACGCTCGAAGCCGATGGCGCGTTCGAGCGCCGCGAGCTCGGGCTTGGCGTCGGGCTCGGTCAGCCACAAAAGGTTACCGCCGCGCGCGACATAGCGCTCGATCTCTTCCACTTCGCCGGCCGCGTAGGCGACGCTTGGCGAAGCGAGCACCAGCACCGCGGTGTTGTCAGGAATTTCCCTGGCTTTGCCGAGCGCGTATTCGCGCGAGCGCAGGCCGCGTTGTTCGAGTTCGGCCGCGAACAGCGACAAATCATGATTGGCTTGGCGCGCGATGCGTCGCTCGCCGTTGTTGGCGAGGAACACCACGTAACGATCGCCACTGCGCGCAAGGCGCGCCATGCCATTGGTGATGGCGCTTTCGTTGAGTTCGGTCACGCGCTCGAAGCGCTCACCATACTGCAGCAGGATTTCCCCTGAGCGCGCGCGCCGCGCCTCGGGCGCCTTGTCGTTCTGCCGTGGGTCGAGAAAGCGCAGGGTGAGATTGGGCTTGGCCAGTTTGTAGCGCGCGAAGAAATCGCGCACCGCGGTGCGCACCGGGCCTTCATCAGGCACCAGCGCCACGATGTCCAAGGCCTCGGGCAGCAGCGTCAGCACCTGCACGGTCTTGGGGTCGAGGGAATTGCGCGCATCACGCGATACGTCCCACACGCGGTTGTGCGCATCGAGGGCGCGCACGCTGACGACGACCGCCGTGAACAACAGCAGCGGAATGAGAGCGTATGCAAAGCGCGCGCGGTAATTCATGCGTAGCGCCGTGTGCCTTCCACCGCCCACACCGCGACCGCCGCGCACACCAGCGCCAGCGCGCTGAAGTAGACCATGTCGGCGAAATTCAACACGCCGAGCGCGAAACCGCGCAGTCGCGTGAGTGTCGAGATGCCGCCCAACAGGTTGGAATCGCGGTCGAGTCGCTGCGCGAACTCCGCCAGCCACAGACTCAAGGACACCACCAGGGCGAACATCGCCGCCGCCACCGGCTGGCGCGTCAGGGCCGAGCACATCACGCCAAGACAGGCGTGCATGATCATGAAGAGGGCCAAGCCCAGCAGATTGGTGGCATACACGCCGAGGTCAATGGGCGCACCCCACAGCAGCGTCAGGGGCATGAGCGCGATGATGGCCCACAACAGACCCACCAGGCACAGCACCGCCGCGAGTTTCGCAAACACGATGTGGGCCGACGACGCCGGCGTCGAAAACAGAAAGCGCAGCATGCCGTCGCGCTGGTCACTGGCAATCGCCTGCATGGTGATGAGCGGCGTCAGCAACAGCGCAATCAAGGCGGCGCTGCCGAAATAGCGCACCAGCAGCTCAGCCGTCACGCCCGCCGCGCGCAGCTGCGGCTCGTTGTCGAGATAACGCACCATCAACATCATGTAGAACAGCGCCATCAAGGCGGCGCCGAGACACAGCACCAGCCACGCCAGCGGTCGCCGGAACAGGCGTTGGCTCTCGAGCGTGAAAAGCGCGGCGAACGACGTCACGCGGCCGCGCTCGCGGCGGCGCCGCTGGTCAGTTCCATGAACAGGTGTTCGAGGTCGTCGAAGTCGGGGTCGATTTCGAGCACGCCCCAGCCCGCCGCGACGGCCGCCACCGCGAACGCTTCGGCCGCCGCTTCAGGCTCGCCGTCCACCGTCAGCAGCCAGCCGCGTGGGCTCGCCGTTACTTCGGTCACGCCCGCGATCGCGGCCAGCGCCGCGGCGCCCGGCGTGTGCCGTGTGCGCACGCGCAGTCGCCGCATACCCGAAGCCGGCGCGTCATGCACCACGCGCCCGTGATGAAGAATCATGAAGCGCGACGCCAGCGCACGCACTTCCGGCAGGATGTGGGTGGAGACGATGATGGCGCGCTCGCGGCCGAGTTCGCGGATGAGTTCGCGCACATCGCGGATCTGAGCGGGGTCGAGGCCGGCGGTCGGCTCGTCGAGGACCAGCACCTGCGGCTCATGCACGATGGCCTGCGCTATACCAACACGCTGCTGGTAGCCCTTGGACAGATGACTCACCAGTCGCGCGCCCACATCGTTCAAACCGCAGCGCTGGCGCGCGCGGGCAACGGCCTGCGCGGCAGCGTTCGCCGCCACGCCGTGTACACGCGCGCAGGCCACGAGGTAATCGTCGACCCGCATGTCACGATACAAGGGTGGGATCTCCGGCAGGTAACCGAGCAGCGCCTTGGCTTGCCGTGCAGCGCTGGCGAGCGCATGGCCACCGATTTCGACGCGCCCGCCGTGCGCCGCCAGCGCGCCGCACAGGATCTGCAGGGTGGTCGATTTACCCGCGCCGTTCTGGCCGAGCAAGCCCAGGATCTCGCCACGCGCGAGCACGATGTCGACATCGAACAAGGCCTGGCGCGCGCCGTAATATCGAACCAGGCCGTGCGCCGCCAGAAGAACCGTGTCATTCATGGGCAGCTATTATTGGTGAGCCGGCCGGGCATGGAAAGGCGCGTGACCCGCGCAGCATGTAGCGCCGGCCCTCTATACTGCCGCCATTCCACACGCAGCCCTGACACCGTCGATGTCTTCGCCCGCTGTTCCCATCATCGGTATCGATACCGGCGGCACGTTCACCGACTTCGTGCTGCACGATGGCGTGCGCGTGCGCACCCACAAGGAACTCTCCACGCCCGACGCGCCCGAGCGCGCGATCCTCGCCGGCCTGCGCGCGCTCGGCGTGCTGGCGCAGGACGCGCGCATCGTGCACGGCTCGACCGTCGCCACCAATGCGGTGCTGGAAGGCAAGGGCGCGCACACGGTGTTCATTACCAACTACGGCTTTGGCGATCTGCTCACCATCGGTCGTCAGGCGCGCGCGGCCTTGTATGACTTGACGCCGCCGCCGCCGCCGGTGCCGGTGCCCGCCGATCACTGCCTCGAGACGGGTGGCCGCTTCGGCGCCCACGGCGAGGTGGTGGAAGATTTGAGCGTCGGTGAAATGGTGGCGCTGCGCCGCGCGGTGGCGGCGCTGGCGCCCGAGGCGGTCGCGGTGTGTCTCCTGTTCGCATTTCAAGACGACCGCTTTGAGCGCCGCATCGGCGAAGTGCTGGCCTCGCTGCCGAGCCTGGTGTGCCTGTCGAGCGAAGTCTTGCCCGAAGTGCGTGAGTACGAGCGCGGCATGGCGACCTGGCTGAACGCCTATGTCGGCCCACTCATGCAGCGCTATCTGACCGCGCTGGCGAGCCAGGTCGCGCCGGCGCGCTTGTCGGTCATGCAGAGCTCGGGTCTGTCGGCCGCGCCCGACTTCGCGGCCCGCCATGGCGTGCACCTCTTGCTGTCCGGCCCGGCCGGCGGCCTGCTCGGTGCACGGCACGTCGCCAATCTCGTCGGGTGTGAGCGCCTCCTTACTTTCGACATGGGCGGCACCTCGACCGACGTCGCCCTCATCGATGGCGAACTGTCCCTGAGCGCCGAAGGCAAGGTCGGGCCCTATCCAGTGGCGGTGCCGATGGTCGACATGCACACCATCGGCGCCGGTGGCGGCTCGCTGGCGCGGGTCGACGCCGCCGGCCTCCTGCACGTCGGTCCGCAATCGGCCGGCGCCGCGCCCGGTCCGGCCTGTTATGGCTTGGGCGGCGAGGCCGCGACCGTGACCGATGCCAACGTGGTGCTCGGCCGTCTGCCCGCCGGTCTCGAACTCGGCGGGCGCCTGCGCATCGATGCCGATGCCGCCCATGCCGCCGTTGCCCGCATCGCCGAGGCGATGGGCGGCTTAAGTGTGGCCGCGGCCGCGCGCGGCATCGTCGCCATCGCCAACGATCACATGCAGCAGGCACTGCGCGTGATCTCGGTCGAACGCGGCGTCGACCCGCGTGACTACACCCTGGTGTCTTTCGGTGGCGCCGGCGGTCTGCATGTTTGCGCGCTGGCCGCCGCCCTGGCCATGACCCGCGCGCTGGTGCCGGCCCAGGCCGGCGTGCTGTCGGCGCTCGGCATGGTGGTCGCGCGCCCCGGTCGCCACCTGTCCCACACCCTGCGCTGCCTGCTCGCGTCCCTCAGCGAGACCGATGTCCTGCACGGCCTCGAGCGCCTGGCGCGGGGGGGCTGTGATGCGCTGCTGGCCGAAGGTCACGAGCGCGCCAGCCTGCGCGTGCGCTATGCCGTCGACATCTGTTATCGCGGCCAATCCCATGCCCTGACGCTGCCGTGGAGCGACCACGACACCGTGGCCGCGGCGTTTCGCGCCGAGCATCTGCGGCGCTATGGCCACACGCTTGAACGCGCGCTCGAAGTGGTCAACCTGCGTGTCGCCGTCGACGTCGAACTTGCCGCCCCCGATTTCAGCGCCGTGGCCGACGAACCGCTGCGCTTGCCGTCCACACCGGCCGCGGGCACGCTGGTCTACGAGCAGGGTCGACTCGCGCCTGGCCAGCCGCTGGCGGGACCGGCCATTGTATTGAGCGCGGTCGCCACCACTTACATCGAGTCGGGCTGGCTCGCCCACGCGGACGCCGCCGGCAACCTGCATCTGAGTCGGCCGACAGCGGCCTCTTGAGTAAACTTATGCGCCCGGCGGGCGCTATCGACAGGGTCCGGCCGCCGCCAGGCCCGGCAAACAAATGCCAGAAGCGCCCTTGGCTTGCGTGCGATTGACGTAAAGCAACTGGAACATCTGGTCAAACATGTGAAGATCGCGTTAACGTGCGACGCGCCCGGTATGAGCGGCGCCCTGTGGGGGCGCTCGCGTCGGGCTCGCATTCAAGGTAAACACCCAATTGGGGAGCATCATGTTGCAAGGACTCGTGGTTATGCCGTGGTGGGGCTATGTCCTCGTCGCGCTCGTATTTACCCAGACTACCATCGCCTCGATCACCATCTACCTGCACCGTCACCAGGCGCATCGCGCCGTTGACCTGCACCCGCTGGTCTCGCATTTCTTCCGCCTGTGGCTGTGGCTGACCACCGGCATGAACACCCGTGAATGGACCGCCGTGCACCGCAAGCACCACGCCGCGGTGGAAACCATGGAAGACCCCCACAGCCCGGTTGCCCACGGCATCAAGAAGGTGCTGCTGGAAGGCGCCGAGCTCTATCGCATCAACGCCAAGCGTCAGGACGTCATCGATCAGTACGGCTACGGCACCCCCGATGACTGGGTCGAACGCCATTTCTATACCGGTCGTGACAGCCTCGGCATCGGCATCATGCTGGTCGTCAACGTGCTGCTGTTCGGGCCGCTGGGCCTGACCATCTGGGCGACGCAGATGGCGTGGTCGCCTGTTTTCGCGGCCGGCATCATCAACGGCATCGGTCATTACTGGGGCTATCGCAACTTCGAAACCGCCGACGCTTCCACCAACATTGTGCCGTGGGGTTTGATCATCGGCGGCGAAGAACTGCACAACAACCACCATGCCTTCGGCAGTTCCGCCAAGTTCTCGGTGCAGCCCTGGGAGTTCGATATCGGCTGGATGTACATCCGCATCCTCGAAACTTTCGGCCTCGCCAAGGTGCGCAAGCTGGCGCCGGCCAAGCCGGCCGTCGACACCGCCAAGTCCGCCATCGATTTCGAAACCCTGAAGGCGGTCGCCGGCAATCGACTGCACGTGATGGCCGACTACGGCCGCATGGTGGTCAAGCGCGTGCACCGCGAAGAACTGCGCAATGCCCCCGCCGAAGTGCGTCCGCAGTTGAAGCCGCTGCGCCGCCTGCTGCTGCGCGCCGAAGAGCGCTTGAATGATTCCGAACGTGGCACCTTGCAGGACGCCCTTCGCCACAGCCAGGCGCTGGAAGTGGTGTACGGTTTCCGTCAGCGTCTGCAGGAGATCTACGAGCAGCGCGCCGCCAGCCGCGAAAATCTCCTGAAGCTTTTGCAGGACTGGTGCCAGCAGGCCGAAACCACCGGCATCCAGGCCCTGCAGGACTTTGCCCACACGCTGCGTGGTTACACGCCGCAGGGGGCTGCCGCCTGACCTAGCAGGTGCGAATTCATTCGCACCTGCAAACCCAAGCCAAAAAAAACCCGCCTTCGAGGCGGGTTCTTTTTTTTTGGGGTTCTCCCCGGCAAGCGATTACTTGATCTTCGCTTCCTTGTACATCACGTGCTGACGGATGACCGGGTCGAACTTCTTGCGCTCCATCTTATCGGGATGGGTGCGCTTGTTCTTGGTGGTGGTGTAGAAGTGGCCGGTACCGGCGCTCGAGACCATCTTGATTTTGTCTTGCATGGCAAAGGCTCCTTAGACTTTTTCACCGCGTGAGCGGATTTCCGCCAGCACCGTGTCGATACCCTGCTTGTCGATGATGCGCAGGCCCTTGGTGCTCACGCGCAGACGCACAAAACGCTTTTCTGCTTCCACCCAGAACCGGTGGTGCTGCAGGTTGGGCAGAAAACGACGGCGCGTCTTATTGTTGGCGTGCGACACATTGTTGCCGCTGACCGGCCGTTTTCCCGTAACTTGGCATACCCGCGACATGATGGCTTCCTGATAAAGGCCCGAAAAAGGGGAGCGATTCTATCCACAAAGCGGCCCGAGGCCAAGCCCCGCGTGCCATGGCCGGCCCGAGCGCTCTTCAACCAGCCTCACAGCATGCCGAGTGCCGCCATCGACACCGCCTCGCGTTCCCCCACCACCAGGTGATCGAGCACCCTGACGTCGATGAGCGCGGCCGCATCGACGATGCGCCGCGTGATGGCGGCGTCAGCCGCGCTCGGCTCGGCCACACCCGAGGGGTGATTGTGGGCGAGGATGATCGCCGCGCAATTGGTCTCGAGGCAGGATTTGACGATTTCGCGCGGGTGCACCGTGGCGCTGTCTATCGAGCCGAAGAACAGTTCGCGCAGCGCGATGACGCGGTGCCGGGTATCGAGATACAGGCAGGCGAACACCTCGCGCTGGTAGGCCTTCATGCGCGACACCAGGTACTGGCTGGCGGCGCCGGGATTCTCCAGCGGGCCGTCCCGTTCTAAGGTGCTGTAGATATAGCGTCGACCGAGTTCGAGCGCGGCGCTGAAGGTCGCGAAGGCCGCCGGTCCGCAACCGGCGAGGGCGACGAGCTGCTCGCGCCGCGCCTCGAGCAACGCGCGCAGACCACCGCATTCGCTCAGCAGGCGCCTGGCCAGCGTCACCGCGTCGGCGCCCGCGACGCCGCTGCGCAGCAGCACCGCCAGCAATTCGGCGTCGGTCAAAATCGCGCTGCCTTCACGCAGCAGCTTTTCACGCGGCCGTTCGTCGGCCGGCCAATCCTTGATGGTCATCCTTTACCCCTCCCTGGGTGTACATGACGAAGTCGTTCCAAGACTCCGCGCAAGTATATGGAACGCCGACGCTTCCGGGTAATATCCTGCGTGATGGACGCCGCCCTGCCGCCGAATGCCCTTGCCGCTCGCCGCGTACTGCTGATCGTGAGCGGTGGTATCGCCGCCTACAAGGCGCCCGACGTGGTGCGGCGTCTGCGCGATGCCGGCGCCGAAGTGCAGGTGGTGATGACGCCGGCCGCCGGCGCCTTCATCACGCCGCTGACCCTGCAGGCGGTGTCGGGCCGCGAGGTCCGTGCCGAGCTTTTCGATCCGGCTGCCGAAGCGGCCATGGGCCACATCGAGCTCGCGCGCTGGGCCGACGTCATCCTGATCGCGCCGGCCACCGCCGATTTCCTCGCGCGCCTGCGGCTCGGCATGGCGAATGACTTGGCCAGTGCCGTGTGTCTCGCCAGCGAGGCGCCGATACTCGCCGCGCCGGCCATGAACCAGCAAATGTGGAAGCACCCCGCCACCCAGGACAACCTCGCGGCGCTGGCCGCGCGTGGCGTGCGCTTTGCCGGCCCCGGCGCCGGCAGCCAGGCCTGCGGTGAAGTCGGCCCCGGGCGCATGCTCGAAGCGACCGAGATCTGCGCCGCCACCGCCGCGCTTTTCGAGCGCGACCTGTTGTCCGGCGTGCGCGTGCTGCTGACCGCCGGCCCGACCCGCGAACCCATCGACCCGGTGCGTTACATAAGCAACCACAGCTCCGGCAAGATGGGCTACGCGATCGCCACCGCGCTGCGCGAAGCCGGCGCCATCGTGACCCTGGTCAGCGGCCCGACCATCCTGCCGCCGCCCGCCGGCGTCACCTTGGTCAACGTCGAAACCGCGCGCGACATGCACGAGGCGGTGATGGCGCGTTTGCCGACCGACATCTTCGTCGCCACCGCGGCGGTCGCCGACTATCGCATCGACAATGCCGCCAGCAACAAGATCAAACGCAGCGACAGCGCGCTCGAACTGAAACTCGTCCCGAACCCCGACATATTGAAATGCGTGGCCGCCAGCGCCGCGCCGCCGTTCACGGTCGGCTTCGCCGCCGAGACCAACGACGTCGAACGCCATGCGCGCGACAAGCTTGAGCGCAAGGCCATCGACATGGTCGCCGCCAATCTCGTCGGCGGCGCAGGCTTAGGCTTCAACGCCGACGACAACGAACTCATGGTGATCTGGCGCGACGGTTCCAGGCTCCTGCCGCGCGCCGCCAAAACGCGCCTCGCGCGGACCTTGGTCGACGTCATCGCCGAGCGTTATGCCGCGCGTGCTGCACGCTAGCAGCCTGTCGGACTTAGGGAATCGTCGCGAGGTGGTGGGAAAGCGAGGACAGATGTGTGCGCATTCGAGGCGAATAGTGGGGCTATTTAACGAGAAGGCGCGCACATATGGACCGCTATCCCATCACCGCAGCCGATTCATCCTAAGTCCGACAGGCTGCCAGGCCCGCGTGTATTTAAGGGATTCGAACTTGTACACTTCCGACATCGACCAAGGGGCGGTCCGTGCATTGCACGAGCCGGGCGTGTAAAGAATGAAGCTTCCCATCAACGCCGGCAGTGCTGCGGGGCTGCTGGCGCGCATTCCACGCGCGGCCATCGTGGCCGTTGGGCTCGTGGTGGTGCTGGCGACCGGCTACACGGCGCTCGGCCCGATGTTCAGTGACGGCACCAACGGTGGCACCACCGTCAGTCCCGCCTTTCAGAAATTTTCCGACGCCCTAGCCAACCAGATAGGCGAGACTTTCACGCCCTACCATGAGGCCTTGCAGAAGCTCACGGCCAATGAATCCGTGATCGACGCCTTGCGCAACGGCAGCGATGAAAGTCGCGCTGCGCTGGCCGCGCAATTGAGCCCGCCGCTCGACGGCGTACTCGCACTGCGCCTGCTGCCGGCCGATTACCGCGACCCGCTGCCATCCGCCAAGCCGCCCATTACCTACGCTTCGGTGTCGATGCTGAACCGCGCCCGCGAAGAAGGTAAGGATGTGCCGATGGAGGCCCACCTCGGCGGCACGCCCGATGCGCATCTGGTCATCCTCAAGCGCGTCGAAGCGCCGGACGCCGACGGCAAGCAGGCCCTGGCTGGTTTCCTGCACCTCTCTCTCAATCTCGACCTGCTGCGCCAATCGCTGCACGCCGACGCCCCCAAACATGCTTTCGTCGACATCCGCCAGATCCCCGGCAACAGCGTCGCGTCCCAGGGTGTGAAGCCCAATGGCGATGTGCCGACCACCAATTCCCACGTGCCCAACTCGCGCTTCGTGGTGACGGTGGCGACCGAAGGCGTGGAAGCCCAGGCCGACAACGGCGGCGGCTCCGGCATGCTGTTGCCGGTGCTGGCCGTGGGTCTTGCCTGTGGCGGCGCGCTGGTGGTGTTGCTGATGCGCCGTCGCGGCGGCGGCACGCCGCCCGTCAGCAGCGATGACTCCGTGATCTTCACCGGCGCCATCAAGGCCATTCTCGACGGCGCCCATCCCGGTCTCGAACAGCTCCTGCCCGGCGCCACGCGCAGCGCCAGCGGCGCGGCGAATTCATCGCCCTTCGACAAGGCCATGGCGGCGCGCGCCGAAGCCGAAGACGTCACCCTGATCAAGAGCGCGCCGCTCGCCCCCGCCAGCGAAGACCCGACCGTGCCGTCGGCCAATTCTTCGGTGCTCGATATCGATCTCGATTTCAATCTCGACGTCGCCCTCGACGACACCCAGCCCGGCGCGGGCACGGTCGACCGCTCGGTGTTCCGCGCCTACGACATCCGCGGCGTGGTCGGTGAAACCCTCACCGAGGACAGCGTCTATGAAATCGGCCGCGCGCTCGGCGCCGAAGCCGAGTCTCGCGGCCAGAAGACCGTGGTGGTGGCGCGCGACGGCCGCCATTCCAGCGAGCCTTTCATGCAGGCGCTGACCAAAGGACTGCTCGAATCCGGCCGCGACGTGCTCGACATCGGCCTCGCGCCGACGCCGGTGCTGTATTTCGCCACCAATTATCTCGACGCCCACAGCGGCGTGATGATCACCGGCAGCCACAACCCGGCGCAATACAACGGCTTGAAGATAGTGCTCGACGGCCAGACCTTGTCGGGCGAAGCCATCCAGGCCATCCGCCGCCGCGTCGACAGCCGCGACTACATCGAAGGCACGGGCTCGATGCAGTCGACCGACATCGTCGCCGAATACATCCGCCGCATCAGTGAAGAGATCCCGGTGTCGCTGGGCGATGCCTTGAAAGTGGTGGTCGACTGCGGCAACGGTGTGCCGGGCATGGTCGCGCCCGCCATCCTGCGCGCCATCGGCCACGACGTGGTCGAGCTGTTCTGCGACGTCGACGGCGACTTCCCCAACCATCATCCCGACCCGTCGCTGCCGGAAAACCTACAGCAGCTGATAGCCGCCGTGCAGGAAGAAGGCGCGGACCTGGGCCTTGCCTTCGACGGCGATGGCGATCGCCTCGGCGTGGTCGATGCCGAAGGCAACATCATCTGGCCCGACCGCCAGATGATTCTTTTCGCGCGCGACGTGCTGACGCACAACCCCGGCGCCAAGGTCATTTACGACGTCAAATGCTCACGCCACCTGCCGCTCGAAATCGAAGCGGCCGGCGGCGAGCCGGTGCTGTCCAAGACCGGCCACTCGATCATCAAGAATCTCATGCAGGAAAGCGGCGCGATGCTGGCCGGTGAATTCTCCGGCCATATCTTTTTCCGCGATCGCTGGTACGGCTTCGACGACGCGCTCTATGCCGCCGCGCGCCTGCTCGAGATCCTCGTCAACAGCGGCAAGACGCCGGCCGAAGTGTTCGCCGAACTGCCGGGCGGCCATGCCACGCCGGAACTGCGCCTCGACATGCCGGAATCGCGCCACGCCGAATTCATGGACCAGGTGATGAGCGCCACCGAGCAATTCGAATACGCCGAGATCAATACCCTCGACGGCATGCGCGCCGACTTCGTCGATTCCTGGGGCCTCATCCGTCCGTCCAACACCACGCCCTGCCTGACGCTGCGTTTCGAAGGTGACGATGCAGAGTCGCTGGAAGACGTGAAGAATCGCTTCCGCAAGATGATCCAGAGTATCGACCCCAGCCTCAAGCTGCCGTTCTGACGCCAACATTCGTGAACGCCGGGCCGCGTGTCCGGCACGGGAAATATCCATGACGCTCAATCTGAATGACGCGCCCAACGTTGCGCATGTGCTGACCTCGGCGCTGCCCTATATCCAGCGCTACCAAGGTAAGACCATCGTCGTGAAATACGGCGGCAACGCCATGACCGAGCAGCGCCTGAAGGCGAGCTTCGCGCGCGACATCGTGCTCATGAAACTGGTCGGCATCCATCCCATCATCGTGCACGGCGGCGGCCCGCAGATTGGCGACATGCTGAAGCGCATCGGCAAGGAATCTAAATTCGTCGACGGCATGCGTGTCACCGACGCCGAAACCATGGACGTGGTCGAGATGATCCTGGGCGGCCTCGTCAACAAGGAAATCGTCAACCTCATCAATCACAGCGGCGGCCGCGCCGTGGGGCTCACCGGCAAGGACGGCCCGCTCATCATCGCGCGCCAGCTCGGCACCGGCGCCGGCGCGCCCAAGCACGAGTTGGGCTTCGTCGGTGAAGTGTCCGGCATCAACCGCAGCGTGCTCGATTTCTTCGCCGGCGGCGCCTTCATTCCGGTCATCGCGCCGATAGGCGTCGGTCACGATGGCGCGTCGTTCAACATCAATGCCGATCTCGTGGCCGGCAAGATTGCTTCGGTCATGCAGGCCGAGAAGCTCATGCTGTTGACCAACACCGCCGGTGTGCTCGGCGAGGACGGCCAGCTCTTGAACAGCATCGACGCCGCCACCACCCGCCGCCTCATCGACAACGGCACCATCTCCGGCGGCATGTTGCCCAAGGTGCAGACCGCGCTCGACGCGGTCGATGCCGGCGTGCGCCGCGCGCACATCGTCGATGGCCGCGTCGACCACGCGGTGCTGCTCGAGCTCTTCACCGACGAAGGCGTCGGCACGCTGATCGAATAGGCGTGAAGGGTTCCCGCAAGCAACAGATTCTCGAGGTCCTCGCCAGCGAACTCGAGACCAAACCCGGTTCGCGCATCACCACCGCCGCGCTCGCCGCGGCGGTCGGCGTGTCGGAAGCGGCGCTGTATCGTCATTTCCCGAGCAAGGCGCGCATGTTCGAGGGCCTGATTGAATTTGCCGAAGACGTGATCTTCAGCCTCTTCAACCAGATCATGAGCGAACAGCGCGAAGCGCGTACCCGCTGCTTCCACCTGACCGTGACCATGCTGCGTTTCGCCGAGCGCAATCCCGGCATTTCGCGCATTTTGATGGGTGACATCCTGGTCGGCGAACACGAACGCCTGCGCGCGCGCGTGATGAAGTTCTACGCACGGGTCGAGACCCAGTTCAAACAGGCATTGCGCGAAGCGGCTTTGACCGAGGCCGAGGCGCCAGACAGCGCCACCGTCATCGCCACCGCCAACCTGTTGGTGGCGGTGGTGGCCGGACGGCTCGATCAGTTCGTACGCAGTGATTTCAAGGCCAGCCCGACCGCCGACTGGGACGCCCAGTGGCGTCTGCTGTGCGCCGGATTGTTCCCCGGCGCCTCCGCGACTTAAGAAAAGACGACGCGGGTTATTTGCCGGTGGCGCTCGCGGGGGGGCTTGCCGGTGCCGGCGTTGAAGGTGCCGGTGTCGCCGTCGCAGTGCTGGTCGCGGCGCTTTCCACCGGCGGCGTCTTGATGCCCTTCAGCTCGCGAAAGCGCGCGATGTCCGCTTCGAAACGCTCACGAATCACCCCCTGCTCGCGATGCTTGGTGTCGATGAACTTGTGATTCTCGGCAATCTGATTGCGCACGTTGTCGATGTTCTTCACCACATCATCGCTCGGCTTCTCGCCGCGGCGCTCGATCTCGGCGGCGCGCTCGATCATCTGGTCGAGATTCTTCTGCAGCTTTGAAATGTGGCTTTCCACCAGGTGTATCTGCGACTCGAGATGCGCCACCTGGCCATCGCGCGTCAGCACCATGTCGTCCTCGGTGGTGAAGGTGTCGAGCAGCACGCGGTCCTGGGCGGCGCGTTTCTTGACGGCTTCGGCTTCCTGCTCTTTGGCTTTACTGGCGGCGCGTTCCGCCTCCAGCTCTTCCATGGTCTTGGCGCGTCCACTCTCACCGATGGTCACACCGAACTTGTCCTTGGTCTCGGAGCCCTGCTGCGCGTATTCGGGCGGCACCGTGTTGCCGCATTCACGCACGCCATCCTTGTTGTGCCAGCACTTGATGTGGCCGCCGCCCGGCGTTGCGTTGGTCTTGGCCGCCTGGCTCGGCACTGCCAGCACCGTGCTTAACACCGCGGCCAGCACCAGCCGCGCGCCCTTGTTCACATCCTGCGTCATATCCTTGCACCACCTGTTGCCATGAAGCTTGTGCCCGCCGAGTTTATCGGACGACAGCCGCCCGGACTGAATCGGCCCGCCGTGACTTCGCTCAAACGCCGTATTCGGCACGATAGGCCGCGATCGCCGCCATCTGTGCCTCGTGACCGCCCAGCCCCTGAAGGTATTCCAGGATATCGGCAAGGCCGACAATGCGCCCGACCGGGATACCGTGATCGCGGGTGACTTCCTGCGCCGCCGACAGCGTGCCCTTACCCCGTTCCTGGCGGTCCAGTGAAATCATTACACCGACCGCCTCGGCGCCGGCTGCCTTGATCAACTGCATCGATTCGCCGACCGAGGTGCCGGCCGAGATCACGTCATCGACAATGAGCACGCGGCCTTTGAGCGGGCTGCCGAGAATGTTGCCACCCTCGCCATGATCCTTGGCCTCCTTGCGGTTGAAGGCGAACGGCACGTCGCGGCCATGGTCGCGATACAGCGCGATGGCAATCGCGGCGCCGAGCGGAATGCCTTTGTAGGCCGGCCCGAACAGCAAATCGAATTCGAGGCCCGAGGCGATGATGGCATTGGCGTAATAGCGCCCGAGGTCCGACAGCGCCGCGCCGCTGTCAAAGGTGCCGGTGTTGAAGAAATAGGGGGAGAGGCGCCCGGATTTCAGCGTGAACTCGCCAAAGCGCAGCGCGCCGCGCTTGAGCGCGAATTCGATGAAGTCTTTTTGATAGGCTTGCATGGGGTCGGTTGGATGTGCGTCTTGAATGCCTGCCGCTATGATACGCGCGCGTCGCGCGACTGACAGCCGCCGCCCATTCCACGCCCCATCAAAGCGAGTTCGCCATGCGTATCATCAGTGCCAATCTCAACGGCATCCGTTCCGCCCACAGCAAGGGTTTCCATGACTGGCTCGCCACGCAGCGCGCCGACGTGGTCTGCATGCAGGAAACCAAGGCGCAGGTCGGCGACTTGAGCGAGGCCATCCGCGCACCGGCCAAGTGGCACACCTATTTCTGCGACGCCGAAAAGAAGGGCTACAGCGGTGTGGCCTTGTTCTCGCGCCATGCGCCCGACCGCGTCACCACCGGCTTCGGCTGGGATGAATTCGACAACGAGGGGCGCTATGTGCAGGCCGACTTCGGGCGCCTGTCCGTCGCCTCCATCTACCTGCCGTCGGGTTCTTCGAGCGAGGAGCGGCAACAGGCCAAGTTCCGCTTCATGGCGCGCTTCATGCCGTGGCTGCGGGCGCGCCTCGCCGAGGGCCGCGAGTTCATCCTGTGCGGCGACTGGAACATCGCCCACAAGAATATCGATCTCAAGAACTGGCGTTCGAACCAGAAGAACTCGGGCTTCCTGCCCGAAGAGCGCGCGTGGCTGGACGAACTGTTCGACGAGGTCGGCTATATCGACGCCTTCCGCGCCGTCAACCAGGAGGCCGACCAATATACCTGGTGGTCAAACCGCGGCGCGGCCCGCGAAAAAAACGTCGGATGGCGCATCGACTACCACATCGTGACGCCGGGCTTGAAACCCTTCATCAAGAACGCCGCCATCTACACGGACGAACGCTTCTCCGACCACGCGCCGCTGACCATCGACTACGACTGCAAGATTGGAGATTTCGCCTGACGGCGTTGTTCCCTGCCTTCTACTGTGGGTCAGGCTGAAGTCTGACCCACAATGTAAGAGAACGTCAGCCCCGCCGACGAATCCGATACACCGCAATCTCCGCCAGCAGATTCGGCCATAGCCCCATGCCTGGCACCGCGCGGTGTTTGGAGTCGACGGCCGCGCGCGCCAGCACTTCGAGATGCTTTTCCGCGCACAGGTCCTCGAAGTCGCTCAAGGTGCACATGTGGATGTTGGGCGTGTCGTACCAGGTGTGCGGCAAATGGCGCGTCACCGGCATGCGCCCGAGCAGGAACTGGGCGCGGCATTTCCAGTGGCCCATGTTGGGAAAGGTGACGATGCTCTGGCGGCCGATGCGCAGCATTTCGTCGATGAGCTCGTGGGGAAAGCGCGTGGCCTGCAGGGTCTGGGTCATGATCACGAAATCAAACGATTCCGGATCGAACTCCGACAGCCCCGCGTCGAGATCGGAGTGAATGACATTCACGCCGCGCTTGATGCACGACACGATGTTGTCCGGGTCAATCTCGATGCCGTAACCCGTCACGCCCTTGTGCTCGGCCAGCGCCGCCAGCAACTGGCCGTCGCCGCAGCCGAGATCGAGCACGCGGCTGCCGGCGGTAATCCAGTCGGCAATCAAGGCCTGTTCGGCGCGCAGTCCCGCCATGTTCATGGGCTGGTCCTTACGCGGTCGAAATAGGCCCGCAGCACTTCGTGATATTGCGCAATGGGCAGTAGGAAAGAATCGTGGCCGAGCTCGGATTCGATGTCGACATAGGACACATCGAGATCGTTATCGAGCAGCGCGCGCACGATTTCGCGCGAGCGCTTGGGTGAAAAGCGCCAGTCGCTGGAAAACGAGATCACGAGATAACTCGCCTGGCAGCTGGCCAGCGCGCGCGTCAGGTCGTCGCCGTATTCGGCCGCCGGGTCGAAGTAATCCAGCGACTTGGTCATCAACAGATAGGTGTTGGCGTCGAAACGGTTGACGAACGATTCGCCCTGGTAGCGCAGGTAGGACTCAATCTGGAATTCGACGCCGAAGTTGAAATTGATCTTGCCATCGCGCAGTTCACGGCCGAACTTGGCGTGCAGCACATCGTCGGAAAGATAGGTGATGTGGCCGACCATGCGCGCGAGACGCAGGCCGCGCTCCGGCATCACGCCATGCTCCACATAGTGCCCATCGTGAAATTCGGGATCGGAGCGGATGGCCTGGCGCGCCACTTCGTTGAACGCGATGTTCTGGGTCGAGAGCCGCGGCGCGGCGGCGATCACCACTGCGTGGCGCACGCGATCGGGGAAATCAATAGTCCACTGCAGGACCTGCATGCCGCCGAGACTGCCGCCCATCACCGCCGCCCACTGCTTGACGCCGAGCACATCGGCGAGCCGCACCTGGCTGCGCACCCAGTCGCGCACCGTGACGATGGGGAAATCCGGCCCGTAACGCTTTTCCGAATGGGGCTTGACCGCCAACGGCCCGGTCGAGCCATTGCAGCCGCCAAGATTATTCGCGCACACCACGAAAAAGCGGTTGGTATCGAGCGGCTTGCCGGGGCCGATGCAGTTATCCCACCAGCCCGGCTTGCGGCTGTCTTCCTCGTGATAGCCCGCCGCATGGGCGTCGCCCGACAGCGCGTGACAGACCAGCACCGCGTTGTCGCCGGCCGCGTTCAGCGCGCCATAGGTCTCGTAGCAGAGGTCGTAAGCCGGCAGCGTGACGCCGCAATCGAGCGCCAGCGGCTCATCGAAATGCCGGAACTGCGGAACAACCAGGCCGACACTGTCGGCGGGCTTGGGTTCGGGCATGGAGGATGGTCGCAGGCTGGGGTGAATGTCAGGGCCGGAGTCTAAATAGTGTGGCGCAGTGTCGCAATGGTGGCCAGGCGCGGTCGCGTCGATCTGAATTTGTGGGTCAGGCTGCGGCCTGACATTCGAGTCCGTCGAGGTGCTCAAATGTCAGACTGAAGTCTGACCGACAATAGCGCGGCAGGTTACGACGGGCAGGTCGGCCACTCTCCCCCCATCTCCCCGAACCACGCGGGCGCCAGTCTGGGCTTCGCAATCTCCACCACCTTGCTGCGCGAGGTCGCGCCGCGCAGCACCGTGACGCCGGCCCGCACCACGCCGAAGTCCTCCGCCAGCCAGCGACACAGCGCATCGTTGGCCTTGTCATCGACAGGCGGGGCGGTGATGCGCACTTTGAGCGCGCCGCCGTGCAGGCCTTCGACGCTGTTGTGCCTGGCGCGCGGCTGCACTTTGAGTTCGAGAATCAAGGCGCCGGCCTGCCAGCGATACCAGGCCACGCGCCGTGCTCAGAGCAGGGCGTAGCCCATGTCGCGCAGCGGCGCGACCGCCAGCAACAACAGGAGCTGCAGAACAATCATGACCACCATCGGCGACAGGTCGAGCCGTCCGCCGAGCGGTGGCAGCACCCGTCGCGCCGGCCCGAGCAGTGGATCGCTCAAGGCATTGATGACGCCGATGACCGGGTTGTAGCCGCCGGGCGCCACCCAGCTCAGCACAAACTGCGCGATGACCGCGCCCATGAAAATCCAGATGGTCTTGTTCAACAGTTCGGCGACCGCCACCACCAGCAGACCGCCGAGCTTGGGCGACACCCCGACCACCAGCGCCACCAGCCAGGTGTTGACCAGTTGCAGCACCACGATGAGCAGCACCGAGGAGGTGTCGATGGTTTTCAGCGACGGGATGTAACGCCGCAGCGGCCGCAGCACCGGGTTGGTGACCGTGACGATGGCCTGGCACAGCGGGTTGTAGAAGTCAGCGCGCACCACCTGGAACAACAGGCGCAGCAGCACCGCGCTGATATACAGGCCGAACAGGGAGTCGATGAGGAACACCCCGGCATTGGAGAAATACCCGCTGCCCATCAGTACGGCACCTGCGCCGCGAGTTCACGGCCGCGATCACGGGCGGCGGTCAGCGCGCGCAGCACGATGCCGGCCAGATCCGCGTCGTTGAAACTCTGCAGCGCCTTCTCGGTGGTGCCGCCCGGGGAGGTGACCTGGCGACGCAAGGTCGCCGGCTCGTCGCTGGACGCGCTCGCGAGCCGCGCCGAGCCCTCGACGGTCGCCAAGGCGAGCTTGCGCGACAATGCGGCCGGCAGGCCGAGTTCAGTGCCGGCCTGTTCGAGTAATTCCAGCAGCAGAAACACATAGGCCGGGCCGCTGCCCGACAAGGCCGTGACGGCGTCCATGAGACGCTCGTCGTCGAGCCACTGCGCGACACCGACCGAGGCCAGCAGGCTTTCGGCCAGCGCGTGCTGGGTGTTCGATACCGCGCCATTGGCGCACAGCGCCGCCGCGCCGCAACCGATCTGGGCCGGGGTATTGGGCATGGCACGCACGATGGCGCGGCCGTCGCCGAGCCAGGCTTCGAGGTGTGCCAAAGTGATACCGGCGGCGATGGACAGGAACAGCGTCGACGGCCCGACGACCGGCGCCAGCGCCACGCACACTTCGCGCAGCTGCTGCGGCTTGACCGCCAGCACTACGACGTCGGCGCCCGCGCAGGCGGCGAGGTTGTCGTCCGTGACCATCACGCCATGGATCGCGGCACAGGCCAGGCGGCAGGCCTCGGACACATCCGCCACCCGGATACGTGACGGCGAGTGTCCGCTCGCGACCAGACCGCCTGCCAAGGCGCGGCCCATGTTGCCGCCGCCAATGAAGGCAAACAAAGGTTCCATCAGTGTCGTCTTTTGCTATCAGCTTCGAGTTTATCACGCACTTTCTGCGTTAACTGCGCGCGCCGAACACCACCGTTCCCAGCCGCACCATGGTCGAGCCCTCGGCGATGGCCGCTTCGAAATCATCGCTGGTGCCCATCGACAAGCTGTCCATGGGCACGCGACTGGCGCTGGCGAGCTCGCGCACGACCGCGAACGCGGCACGCTGCGCGCCGAAATCGGGGTTCGGTGCGGGTAGCGTCATGAGACCGCGCAGCTTGAGCCTGGGCAGCGCCGCGACCTCGGCGGCCAAGGCCGGCAAGGCATCGACACCGATACCGTGCTTGCTGTCCTCGCCGCTGACATTGATCTGGATGAGGACATTCAAGGGTGGCAGATGGTCTGGCCGCTGATGACTCAAGCGCTCGGCGATGCGCAAGCGGTCGATGGTATGCACCCAGCTAAAGTTGGCGGCGACATCGGCCGTCTTATTGCCCTGCACGGGACCAATGAAATGCCACTCGATGGGGTAAGTGGCCAGCGCCGTGATCTTCGCCAGCGCTTCTTGCAGGTAGTTTTCGCCAAAGGCCCGTTGGCCAGCGGCAAACACGCCTTCGATGGCGCTGACCGGCTGGCGCTTGCTGACGGCGAGCAAAGCCACGCTGCCCGGCACGCGATGATGACGCGCTTCGAACTCGCGAATTGATTCCTGCACGTGCGCGAGACGTTGCGCCAGCTCAAGCTTGTCCATCATGTGTCGGCCGCGCACGGCCGTCCTCGTTGGTATGTGTAGAGAGATCTTGGTAGAGTTTGGCCGCGCAGTGAAGGCTTTACCATCGCCCCGCGGCGCCGCACCGAAGAGGTCCGCGACGCACGCCACGCCCACCCGCCCTGCGGGACGGGAAAGTCACTGTCGATGAACAGCGCCATGAGGATTGCTTAATGGATATCGGTGAGCTGCTAGCTTTCGGCGTCAAGAACCGCGCTTCGGACCTTCATCTGTCGGCCGGATTGCCGCCCATGATTCGTGTCGACGGCGACGTCAGGCGCATCAACGTGCCCGCCCTCGATCACACCACGGTTCATGATCTCGTCTACGACATCATGAACGACAAGCAGCGCAAGGATTACGAAGAATTCCTTGAGTGCGATTTCTCCTTCGAGATCCCTGGCCTCGCGCGCTTCCGCGTCAATGCCTTCAACCAGAACCGCGGCGCCGGTGCGGTGTTCCGTACCATCCCCTCGGAAATCCTCTCGCTGGAAGACCTCAAAGCGCCCGAGATTTTCAAGAGCATTTCCGACTACCCGCGCGGCGTGGTGCTGGTGACCGGGCCCACCGGCTCCGGCAAATCGACCACGCTCGCCGCCATGGTCAATCACAAGAACGAAACCGAGTACGGGCACATCCTCACCAGCGAAGATCCCATCGAGTTCGTGCATCAGTCCAAGAAGTGCCTCATCAACCAGCGCGAAGTGCACCGCGACACCCTGGGCTTCAATGAAGCCCTGCGCTCGGCGCTGCGTGAAGACCCGGACGTCATCCTGGTCGGCGAAATGCGCGACTTGGAAACCATCCGCCTGGCGCTGTCCGCCGCCGAGACCGGTCACCTGGTGTTCGGCACCCTGCACACCAGCTCCGCCGCCAAGACCATTGACCGTATCGTCGACGTGTTCCCGGCCGAAGAAAAAGACATGGTGCGCGCCATGCTCTCCGAGTCGCTGCGCGCGGTGATCTCGCAATCACTGCTGAAGAAGGTCGGCGGCGGCCGCGTCGCCGCCCACGAGATCATGATCGGCACGCCCGCGATTCGAAATCTCATCCGCGAAAACAAGATTGCGCAGATGTATTCCGCCATCCAGACCGGCCAGCAGTACGGCATGCAGACTCTCGACCAGTGCCTGCAGGGCATGGTGCAGAAGAACCTGGTCACCCGCCAGGAAGCGCGCCTGAAAGCGATGAACAAAGACAACTTCTAGCGCCCCGTCCGCGACAGGAAGAGCCCGAAGTTTATGGGGACGTGAGCGACCCCGGGAGAGCGAGATGGAACGCGAACAAGCTATCAAATACATGCGCGATCTTCTGACCCTGATGGTCGAGAAGAAAGGCTCGGATCTTTTCATCACCCGCGATTTCCCGCCGGCCATTAAGATAGACGGCAAAGTGACACCGGTCTCCAAGACCAAGCTCACCCAGGACAACACCAAGGCACTCGCCTACGCGGTCATGAACGACCGCCAGATCAAGGAATACGAAGCGACCAAGGAATGCAATTTCGCGATTGCGCCTACCGGCATCGGCCGCTTCCGCTGCAACGCCTTCATCCAGCAGGGCGCCTGCGGCCTGGTGCTGCGCACCATCGAAACCGATGTGCCGACCATCGAGAAGCTCGGCCTGCCGCCGA
Source organism: Gammaproteobacteria bacterium (assembly GCA_020849475.1). Taxonomy (GTDB): domain Bacteria; phylum Pseudomonadota; class Gammaproteobacteria; genus JADJYF01. Next base: position 2,299 of record JADLGE010000056.1, on the reverse strand, counting down.
TCCTGCGCGAGATAGTCATGACCAAGCGCGGTCTTGTGATCATGGTCGGCGGCACCGGTTCCGGTAAGTCGACCTCGCTCGCGGCGATGATCGACCACCGCAATGCCAACTCCTATGGCCACATCATCACCATCGAAGACCCGATTGAGTATGTGCACCCCCACAAGAACTGCATCATCATGCAGCGCGAAGTGGGCGTGGACACCGACGACTGGGACATCGCCCTGAAGAACACCCTGCGCCAGGCGCCGGACGTCATCCTGCTCGGCGAAATCCGCGACCGCGAAACCATGGAATTCGGCATTGCCTTCGCCGAAACCGGCCATCTCGCAATGGCGACCCTGCACGCCAACAGTTCCAACCAGGCGCTCGACCGCATCATCAACTTTTTCCCCGAAGAGCGTCGCTCGCAGCTCCTGATGGATTTGTCCCTGAACCTGAAAGCGGTGGTCTCGCAGCGCCTCATGAAGAAGGTCGACGGCAAAGGCCGCGTGGCGGCCATCGAGATTCTCATGAACTCGCCGCTCATCTCCGACCTCATCCTCAAGGGCGAAGTGCACGGCATCAAGGAGATCATGGCGAAGTCCAACGAACTCGGCATGAAGACCTTCGACCAGGCCTTGTTCGATCTCTACGAAGCCGATTTGATCTCCTTCGACGATGCCCTGCGCAACGCCGACTCGCAGAACGAACTGCGCCTGCGCATCAAACTCGAAGGCAAGGCCGCGCGCGGCCGCAACCCGCTCGAGGATGCCGGCGGTCTGCGCCTCGAAGAGACCGAACAGGAAACCGGATTCCTGCGCTAACCGACAGCCGAACCGCCTGGAGCATTCATGGACATCACCCCTTATCTGCACCTGCTGCGCGACAAGAACGGCTCGGACCTGTTCTTCACCGTCGGCGCGCCGGTCAAGATCAAGATAGAAGGCAGCATCAACTCGGTCGGCAAGACCCAGTTGACCGGCGAGCTCACCAAGGCCGCCGCCTACGGCGTGATGAACAATCGCCAGATTCAGATCTTCGAAGACACCATGGAGTGCGACTTCGCCATCGCGTTGCCAGACAAATCGGCACGCTTTCGCGTCAACGTATTCCGTCAGCGCGGCGAAGTCGGCATGGTGCTGCGCCGTATCCCTGCCGAGATCCCCGACATCGCCTCCCTCGGTCTGCCCGAGATCCTGTCTGAACTCGTGATGGCCAAACGCGGCTTGGTGCTGATGGTGGGCGCCACCGGCTCGGGCAAATCCACCACCCTCGCCGCCATGATCAACGAGCGCAACCGCGCCATGAGCGGGCACATCCTCACCATTGAAGACCCGGTGGAGTTCTCGCACCCGAACCTGAAATCCATCATCAACCAGCGCGAAGTCGGCGTGGATACCTTGAGCTACCGCAACGCCCTTAAAGCCTCGTTGCGCGAAGCGCCCGACGTCATCCTGATCGGCGAAATCCGCGACCGCGAAACCATGGAAGCGGCGCTCGAACTGTGCAACACCGGCCACCTCGCGATTTCGACCATGCACGCCAACAACGCCAACCAGGCGATGGAGCGCGTCATCAACCTGTTCCCCCAGGATTCCCACAAACAGCTTTTCATGGATCTCTCCATGAACCTGCGCGCCGTGATCTCACAACGCCTGGTCAAAGCCGCCGACGGCAAACGCTGCGCCGCCATCGAGATCCTGGTCAACACCCCCCACATCGCCGATCTCATCCTCAAAGGCGAAGTGCACGCCATCAAGGAAGCCATGGAAGGCAGCGGCCAACGCGGCATGCAGACCTTCGATATGGCGCTGCATGCGTTGTTCAAGGAAGAGCGCATTAGCCTGGAAGAAGCGCTGAGCAACGCGGATTCGCGGACGAATCTCGAGGCGAAGATTAATTTTGGGTGAGATGGCCGGCCGGCGAGGGCGACGCAGTATGAAGCGTCAATCCGACGCCTTATTGCGCGTCACGCAATCCAAATGCTTGGCCGGAAAGAGGGGAACTGAGGGATGAGTGAGTCGTCCTTAAGAAATATTCCATCACCCCGACGCATGCAGTCACTTCACTTTGACGTCTACCGTGCCGAAGGGTCGACGTCTAGTTATGGTTGGGCGTCAGTCTAGATAAATCCTGGAATTCAACGTCGGGAAAAATAATCCGCCTCTTCGCAGCACGCAAAGCCCAAAGACTCGAGTCGTTGCAGCGCGCAAAAAAATGCAGGTCCCCGCTAAGGAGCTTCGCTCTTTGTTTCATGGTCGAGCGGTCGCTGTCCGTGGCCAAGTTTGGTCAGAGCATTGGATGCTGAAGAAGCATT
>JADLGE010000055.1 GCA_020849475.1 Gammaproteobacteria bacterium | reverse complement strand
GGCCGCGCTTGGGCGCGTCCCCACCCCTGCGGGGCGCCGCTGCTTCGCTGCGGCGGCCAATCTTCCTTTGGAAGAGTGTCGAACGAAGGGTTCGACTCTCAATCTCTCTCCGCCATACCAAAAAGGCCCCTGTTAGGGGCCTTTTTGGTATGGCGGAGAGAGAGGGATTCGAACCCTCGATGGGCTTTTGACCCATACTCCCTTAGCAGGGGAGTGCCTTCAGCCGCTCGGCCATCTCTCCGGAGGCGCATAGAGTAACCGCGCATGCCGGCAGGGTAAAGTTGAAATGCGGTGGCGGGGCGGTGAGCTTGAGAAAAAGCCTCAATCTCGGGCACCGGCATCTCGCCGTCGTGGCTGGCGAAAGGATGGTCTGGTCTGAGGTCGGTCGGTAAGCGCCGCGGGGCGCGAGAATTTTCGGGGTGTTGAGGAGAGACGGTCAGGTCGGGCTTGGGACCTTCCCGATCAAAGCTTCGATACGTAATCCTGGTATCGCTTGATCCGCTCCGCGAGTTATTTCGCCTGATTGGCGACGTCCTCGCCACCTTCCTGTTGGATGCGCTGGTAGATCTCTTCGCGGTGCACCGAGACTTCTTTCGGTGCATTCACACCGATGCGAACCTGGTTACCTTTGATCCCCAACACGGTGACATTCACGTTGTCACCTATCATCAATGACTCTCCAACTCGTCTGGTTAATATCAGCATACCGTTTCTCCATATGACTTAACGGCGCTCCTGCGACGCTAGCGGTTGATAAACAATAACTGCCGCGCACGGACGCTCCCGCGTTCGACAACTATCTTTCCCTGACAATTCAATTCTATCGAGTGACAAGGAAAAAATCCTGGACCACATGCCATAAACGCGCTGACGATTTGTCAGGCATTGTGAAGGTTGGCGGCGTCTTCCAGGCCGAATTCGGAATGCAGGATACGCACACCGAGCTCAGAGTACTTTTCATCGACCACTACAGAGATCTTGATCTCCGAGGTCGAAATCATGCGAATGTTGATGCCATCGTCAGCCAGCGCCTTGAACATGCGGCTTGCAATGCCTGCATGTGAGCGCATGCCTACGCCGACGATCGAAATCTTCACGATCTTGCGGTCACCACGGACACCCTTCGCTCCCATTTCGGGCGCGACCTTCTCAAGGATTTCCACCGTGCGGTCGTAATCGTTGCGATGCACAGTGAATGTGAAGTCGGTGGTGCCATCGGCGCCGGTGTTCTGCACGATCATGTCGACTTCGACGTTGGCCGCTGCCACCGGTCCCAGAATGCCACTGGCGATGCCCGGGCGATCAGGCACGCCCGCCACGGTGATTTGTGCTTCGTCGCGATTGAGCGTGACGCCGGAAATGAGTGCTTGCTCCATGATGTTTTCCTCGGTGGTGATCAGCGTGCCCGTGCCTTCTTCGAAGGACGACAGAACGCGCAGATTGACCTGATACTTGCTTGCGAATTCGACCGAACGGATCTGCAGCACCTTGGCGCCGAGACTGGCCATCTCCAGCATTTCTTCGTAGGTGATCCTGTCCAGGCGCCGCGCTTCGGGCACGATGCGCGGGTCGGTCGTGTAGACGCCGTCGACGTCCGTGTAGATCTGGCACTCGTCGGCCTTGAGCGCGGCGGCGAGGGCCACCGCCGTCGTATCGGAACCGCCGCGACCGAGCGTGGTGATGTTGCCGTTTTCGTCGACGCCCTGAAAACCGGCCACCACCGTCACGCGGCCGGCGTCGAGATCGGCGCGCACGCGATGCTCGTCAATCGCTTCGATACGCGCCTTGTTGAAGGCGCTGTCGGTGAGGATGCGCACCTGGGCGCCCGTGTAGGAAACCGCCGGCACGCCGTGCTTGGCCAGTGCCATGCACAACAGCGCGATGGTCACCTGTTCGCCGGTCGAGAGCAGCACGTCGAGTTCGCGGCCCGTAATGCGGGGGTCGATGGCCTTGGCCAGCCCCAGCAGGCGGTCGGTTTCGCCCGACATCGCCGACACCACCACCACCACCTTGTTGCCGGCGCGCTGGGTGCGCGCCACGCGTTCGGCCACGGCTTCGATACGCTTGGTGTCGCCGACCGACGTCCCCCCGAATTTCTGAACAATCGTGCTCATGCTGTTTCCATGCTTGATTGGCCCCAATAGCTGCCCTTGGACGCTGAACTCCGGGGGAGTTCGCGCCGCAAGCGTCACATCAAGGGTTTTTCGCCGCGCGTTCCGTCACCCACGAAGTGACCGAGCGCATTGCTTCTTCGAGCCGGCTGGCGTCGGTGCCGCCCGCCTGGGCCATGTCGGGGCGTCCGCCACCTTTGCCGCCGACCTGACGGGCGACATGATTGATGAGGTCGCCCGCGTGAACCGTCGCGGTCATGGTTTTGGTGACGCCCGCGATCAGTCGTACTTTATCATCCTCGACCGTGGCGAGCACGACCACCGCGCGTTCGAAACGATCTTTCAAACTGTCGCAGGTCGCGCGCAGGGCGTTCATGTCAGCGCCCTCGATGATCTCGACGATGAGCTTGGCGCCGCCGATGTCCTGGGCACCGGCGGCGATGTCGCGGCCCGAGGCGCCGGCCAGCTTGGCCTTCAGATCCTGGATTTCCTTCTCCAGCGCGCGGCTGCGCTCCACCACCTGTTTGAGCTTGGGTTCGATTTCACCGGCATTGGCGCGCACCAGGCCGGCGATCCGTTCCAGGCGCGCCTCGGCCTCGAGGCTGACACTGACGGCGTTATCGCCGGTCACGGCTTCGATGCGGCGTACACCCGAGGCCACGCCTGATTCGCTGACTATCTTGAATGCACCGATGTCACCCGTGCGGCTGACGTGGGTGCCGCCACACAATTCGACCGAGAATTCGCCCATGCGCAGCACGCGCACCTCGTCGCCGTATTTCTCGCCGAACAGCGCCATCGCACCGCTTTCGATGGCGGCCTTGTAGGGCATCACGTCGGCGCGCACCTCGACATTGCGCCGCACTTCGGCATTGACCATGCGTTCGACCGTGGTCAGCTCCTCACGGCTCAGCGCCTGCGGGTGGGAGAAATCGAAACGCAGTCTCTCGGCGTCGACCAGCGAACCCTTCTGTTCGACATGACGGCCGAGCACCGCACGCAGCGCGGCATGCATGAGGTGGGTGGCGGAATGATTCAGGCGCGTGGCCTGGCGGCGTGGATCTTCGACTTCGGCGCTGAGCTTGTCGCCCATCGCGAGGGTGCCCATCTGCATGCGGCCCATGTGCAGGAACAGACCGCCCTGTTTGCGCGTGTCGGTCACGTCGAACGCACCGTTGCCGTTCAGCAGGCGACCGCGATCGCCCACCTGACCGCCAGACTCGGCGTAGAACGGCGTGCGGTCGAGGATCACCACGCCCGCATTGCCGGCGGTCAAGGCTGGCACGGGCCGGCCTTCGACGAACAAACCGACCACGTGCGCGTCGTCGTGGGTGGTGCCATAGCCGGTGAAAACCTGCTCACGTCCGATGCGCGACAGATCTTCCGCATCGATGGCGTGGGAAGTGTCGACATTGGCGAAATGGCTGGCGGCGCGCGCCCGTTCGCGCTGCGCCTGCATGGCGGCTTCGAAGCCGGCGTGGTCGACCTTGAGACCGCGCTCACGCGCGATGTCGGCAGTCAAATCGACCGGGAAACCAAACGTATCGTAAAGCTGAAACACCACTGGTCCGGCAATGGTATCGCCGCTCATCTCGGCGATGCTGGCATCCAGGATGCGCATGCCGTGGTCGAGGGTCTCGGCAAAGCGCTCTTCTTCGAGTTTCAAAGCCGCCACGATATTCGACTCGCGCTCGATGAGTTGCGGATAGGCCTCGCCCATCTGCGCGCCGAGCGCCGGCACCAGCTTGTGGAAGAACAGCTCAGTGATACCGAGCTTGTGGCCGTGACGCAGCGCGCGGCGGATGATTCGACGCAGCACGTAGCCGCGCCCCTCGTTGGACGGCAGCACGCCATCCATCACCAGGAAAGACGCGGCGCGGATGTGATCGGCAATCACACGCAGTGATGCCTCTTCCTTGACCTCGCCCGGCACTTGCTCGCGCACGGCCTTGATCAAGGCCTTGAACAGGTCGATGTCGTAATTGTCGTGCACACCCTGCAGCACGGCGGCGATGCGCTCGAGGCCCATGCCGGTGTCGACCGACGGGCGCGGAATGCGCTTCTGCTCACCGCCGGCGGTGCGCTCGTACTGCATGAACACCAGGTTCCAGATCTCGATGTAGCGATCACCGTCGGCGTCGGGGCTGCCGGGCGGGCCGCCGGCAATCGACGGGCCATGGTCGTAGAAGATTTCGGAGCAAGGACCGCAGGGGCCGGTGTCACCCATCATCCAGAAATTATCTTTCTCACCGCAGCGCGAGAGTCTCTCGGCCGGCACACCGATGTGATCGAGCCAGATGCTGGCCGCTTCGTCGTCGCTCTCGAACACCGTCACCCACAGCTTCTCGGCCGGGATGCCAAAGCGCTCGGTCAGAAGCTTCCAGGCAAATTCGATGGCATCTTTTTTGAAATACTCGCCGAAGCTGAAATTGCCGAGCATCTCGAAGAAGGTGTGATGACGCGCAGTGTAGCCGACGTTATCGAGGTCATTGTGCTTGCCGCCGGCGCGCACACAGCGCTGGCTGGACGCGGCGCGCTTGTAGTCGCGCTCTTCGAGGCCCAGGAACACGTCCTTAAATTGCACCATGCCGGCATTGGTGAACAGCAACGACGGATCGTTGCCTGGCACCAGCGGACTGGAATCGACGCCGGTGTGGCCGTGTTCCTGGAAGTATTCGAGGAACGCCTTGCGAATATCAGAAGTCTTCATCGCTCGCTGCTTGTCTCAATGCCTGTCGAATCTGTGCGGCGTCAAAGCCGCGATATTCGAGGAAGCGCATCTGTTTGGCGCGCGCTTGCGCGTCAACGGGCTGGCCTCGAAATTTCTTGCGCCGCGCGTCACACGCCAGCTCTTCCCAATCGACCTCGGCCGATTCCAGTGCACTGCGCACCAGGGACTGTTCCACGCCGCGCTGTTTGAGTTCCTGCTCTATCCGACGCGGACCATAGCCGCGTGCGGCGCGGCTGCGGATGAATACTTCGGCATAGCGGCCGTCCTTCTGCAGACCTGCGTCGGCCAGGTCATCGAGCACGGCGACCATGTCGTCGTGCTCGACGCCCTTATCGCCAAGCTTTCGTTCCAGTTCGCGGCGACTGTGTTCGCGCCGGGCCAGCGCGCTGACCGCAAGGTCGCGCGCCGCCCGTCGCGGGTCGTCGCTCAGGCCTCCTCCAGCTCGTCGAGGTCGTCCTCGACGTTGCCAGCGGCGGCCGCTGCGTTGGACGTGATCGCGACCGCACGGATGCTGGCCTCAATCTCATTGGCGACCTTGGGGTTGTCCTTCAGGTACTGGCGGACATTGTCCTTGCCCTGGCCCATGCGCTCGCCCTTGTAGCTGTACCAGGCGCCGGTCTTGTCGATGAAGTTGTTCTCGACACCGAGTTCGATGAGTTCGCTTTCCAGCGACACACCCTCGTTGTAGAGAATGTCGAAAGTCGCCTGCCGGAAGGGCGGCGCGACTTTGTTCTTCACGACCTTGACGCGGGTCTCGTTGCCGATGATTTCCTCACCGCGCTTCAAGGAACCGATACGACGGATGTCGAGACGCACCGAGGCGTAGAACTTCAGCGCATTACCACCGGTGGTGGTCTCGGGGTTGCCGAACATCACACCAATCTTCATACGGATCTGGTTGATGAAGATGATCAGCGTATTGGAGCGTTTGACGTTGCCGGTCAGCTTGCGCAGCGCCTGGGACATGAGGCGTGCCTGCAGACCGACGTGGGTGTCGCCCATTTCACCCTCGATTTCAGCCTTCGGCACCAGGGCCGCGACCGAGTCGACGATGATGCAGTCGATGGCGCCCGAGCGTACCAGCATGTCGGTGATTTCGAGGGCCTGCTCACCGGTGTCGGGTTGCGAGACCAGCAGTTCCTTCACGTTCACGCCGAGTCTTTCGGCGTACTGCGGGTCGAGCGCGTGCTCGGCGTCGATGAAGGCAGCGGTGCCGCCCTTCTTCTGAACCTCAGCGACCACGTGCAAGGCCAGAGTGGTCTTGCCGGAAGATTCAGGGCCGAAGATCTCGACCACCCGACCGCGCGGCAGACCGCCGACGCCCAGGGCGATGTCGAGGCTCAAGGAACCAGTCGATACGACTTCGATGTCGGGCACGGTGCCGCCATCGCCCATGCGCATGATGGACCCTGTGCCGAATTGTTTTTCGATTTGGGACAGCGCCGCTCCTAGCGCTTTTTGCTTGTTGTCGTCCATATTGTTTGTCCTCTTCATGAAATGACCCGTATGTGATTCAGCGGCCCGGATTATTGCACAGAAGAGCGGCCCCTTTTAGTCGAAAACGGCTGGCGTCAGCGGCCATTGCGCGAGGCATTGATAGCGCGGCCCGGAGCCTGACGAATTCGATGAAATCAACGCAAAGTCACGCACTTGCCACGGCACCGAGAAGCTCGCGGCGAGCCCTGGCGGGCGCCGCACGCCGCGCGCCACGGTGATGTGGGGACGGTAGCTGCCGGTGTCGTCGAAGGGCCGCTCGGCGCCCCGGTGCAAGGCCGCCGCGAGTGCCGCCAACGGCGCCGGCACCGCGCCCGGCGCCAGCCACGCCACATGGCTGCGTCGCCACCAGCCGGCCGCGCTGACGGTCAGATCAAAACCAGGCGCACGCAGCGTCGCGGCCATCTCGCACAAAGCCTCGACATGCGTGTCGGGCACTTCGCCCAGGAAGGCCAAGGTCAGGTGCAGATCGGCGCGCGCCGTGAGCCGGCCGTCGCGCAGATTGAGCAGCGCCGCCGCGCCGGCCAGGGCGGCGCGTGTCGCGTCATCCGGCCATAGCGCGAAGAACAGGCGCATGGCCGTCAGTCCAGCATCCCGTTGAGGCGCTTGAGCGCATGGGCGACGGTATGGGCGCGCACCGCGCGGCGGTCGCCCGGGAACACCTGCCTGTCGGTGACGGTGGCGCGACCCTCGATGGCGAAGCCAAAGCAGACCGTGCCCACCGGCTTGTGCGCTGAACCGCCGCCAGGGCCGGCCACACCGGTCACCGACACCGCGACGTCCACCCCACCGACCCGCAACGCGCCAGCGGCCATCTCGGCCGCGGTCTCGGTGCTGACCGCCCCATGGCGCTCGAGTGTCATGGCATCGACGCCGAGCAAGGCGATTTTGGCGGCATTGGAATAAGTCACGAGCCCGCACTCGAACCAGTCTGAACTGCCAGCCGTGGCGGTCATGGCCTGCGCTATCCAGCCGCCGGTGCAGGATTCGGCGCTGGCCATGCGCCAGCCGCGTTCGAGCAGTGCCGCGCCGAGCGCGCGACCGAGGGCCTCCAGCGCGTCCTGGTCAGGGGCCTCACTCATGACGAACGCGCCGCCGCGCGCCGCGCTTTGAAAAAATCCACCAGCAGCATGCCGCATGCCTCCGCTTCGACGCCGCCGCTGACGACGGCGCGATGATTGAGAATAGGATGTTCGAGCACATTCATCACGCTGCCGGCGGCGCCGGTGCGCGGATCGCGCGCGCCGAACACCACCCGCGCGATGCGCGCCTGGACGATGGCGCCGGCGCACATCGCACAAGGCTCCAGCGTCACGTAAAGCGTGGTGCCGGGCATGCGGTAATTGCGCAAGCGGCTGGCGGCGGCGCGTATTGCCACGATTTCGGCGTGGGCGGTCGGGTCGTCGCTGCTGACCGGGCGGTTCCAGCCCTCGCCCAGGACTTCGTCGCCGTGCGTCACCAAGGCGCCTACCGGCACCTCGCCTTCGCACTCGGCGCGCCGCGCCAGCGCCAGTGCGACCTGCATGAAGCGCTGGTCACGCGCCTGATTGGCCTCATCCTGAACTTCGAGAATTTCCGACATGCGCGCACCGCCCGGGGGGCGCCAGTGATAGCACAGGCCACGCGCTCACGTCTTGCCTGGCGTGTCGGTGGCAGCATTGCGTTCGGCGTTGAGCCGCGCCGTCGCCAACACCCCGACGACCGAGCCCGCCGCGTCACGAATCATGCTGAACGCCAGGTCGACATAGAGCTTGCGGCCATCGGCGTGCTCGGCGCGGGTGGTCATGACCTTGCCGTGGTATTTGGCCACGCCGGTGGTGACGGCGCGGTCGAAGCCGGCCCAGTGCGCGGCGCGAAAGCGGTCGGGAATCATGATGTCGAGGCTGCGGCCAATGGCATGGGCTGCGTCATGGCCGAACATGCGCGTTGCCGCTTCGTTCCATAGCAGGACGTTGCCGGCGAGGTCGCAATAAATCATGGCGTCCGGCGCCTGCGCCAGCAGCGCCGCATTCAATGAATCGGGCATGGGTTCGTGCATGGCTTACTCCTCGTCGCGGCTCACCGCGGCGTCCGTCAGGCCGAGCGCGGTCTGTAATGACAGCAATTCTTCGCGATGGCGCGCCGCCAGGCCGCTCACACAGCGCAGGCCCTTGGCGGTGAGATGGATCTCGACGCGCCGGCGGTCGCTGGTGCTGGCGCGGCGGCGCACCAGGCCCATGGCTTCGCAGCGCGAGACCAGCGCCACCACGCCGTGGTGGCGGGCCTGCAGGCGCTCGGCCAGTTCCCCGACACTGGCCCACGCCCGCCCCGGGTAGCCCTGCACCTGCAACAGCAACTGGTATTGCAGGTTGGTGATGCCGTGGCCGCGCGTGAGTTCCTCGCTGAAGCGCAGAAAGCGTCGCAGTTGATAACGGAAATCCGCCAGCCGTTCGAAATCCGCCTTGGCCACGGCGCGCTGTCGGGCGTTGTTGCGCATGGCCGATATATATCATGCCGTGATATAAAAACCCCAGTTGCATTTTCATACATGGTTCAAGCTCGCGATGGAAGATTTGCCCACCTGGCGCACCGCGCGCCGCACCGAGCTGCTCGCCGCGCGTCAGGCGTGCAGCGCGCAGCAGCGCGCGCACTGGAGCGCGGCCATCATGGCGCACCTGCGGGCTGCCTTGCCGGCGGTGCGCGGCCTGGTGATCGGCTGTTATGTGCCGTTTCGCGGTGAGCCGGATTTGCGTGCACTGTTCGATGAATGGCGGGCGGCCGGCGCCGACACCGCCCTGCCGGTGGTGAAGGGCCGCGGTCTGGCCATGGAGTTCCGCTCGTGGTGGCCGGGCTGCCCGGTCGTGAAAGGCGCATTTTCCCTGCCCATGCCCTACGGCACGCCGCTGGTCACGCCGCAGGTGGTATTGATGCCGCCGGTAGGCTTCGACGATGAGGGCTTTCGTCTCGGCTATGGCGGCGGCTATTTCGATCGCACTCTCGCCGCCCTGCAGCCGGCGCCGCTCAAAATCGGCGTGGCCTTCGAGCTGTCACGCACGGTCAGCATCCAGCCGCAGGCCTACGACATCCCCATGGATTTCATCATCACCGAGAGCGCCGTGCACGAGCGCCGCGACGGGCGGCTGCTGCGCCTCGTCGGGGAAGCGGACATCGGTCGTGCGGTTGCCGCCCATCGCCTGCGCCGGGCCGCGGCTCATGACACGTCACGGGAGCCGGCGTCTTCGCCCTGCTACGCCACCCAGTTCGAGCAGGATTCCTGATCTGGCTCACTCAAGCGCCGCGGGCCGCGGCCGACACACCCTCAAGCCGCAAAAAATCGACGTCGGCTTCGAGGACACCATGGCTCTCATACAGCTTGTCTACACGAGTACCGCCACGCGCCCCATGCGCGATGCGGATCTTGAGCAGATCATCGCCTCCGCCCATCACAAGAACCCGCATAACGGCATCACCGGCATGCTGTTCTATGCCGACGGGCATTTCATGCAAGTGCTGGAAGGCGAGGAAGCCCAGGTCGACGCCACCCTCGAGCGGGTGCGGCTCGACCCACGGCACACCGACATTACCGTGACCGAGCGCAGCGTCATCAGCGAACGCGGCTTTGCCGAATGGAGCATGGGTCTGAAACGCGCCGGACCGGATGAGGCACAAGCCGACATCGCCGCATCGCGCGCCGTCGTGGTCCCCAACAGCCTGGCCGCGGCAATCCTCGGCGAGTTGACCCGCAGCGCCGGCTGACCCGCCCCTCGGTCAACACACCTTGCCGCGCACACGCGGCCGGGGCAGACTCCCAAACGTCGGCTGCGTGCAGCCATACTGCTGCGCGCGGGCATCGGCGCCACAGGAGCCCGCATGAGAATCTCGATGATCACCGCCGGCCTGCTCGGCCTTCTGCTCATTGCGCTCAGCGCCTACGTCATCGCTGGTCGCGTGAAATTCAAAATCGACCTCGGTGACGGCGACAATCCCGCCATGATTCAGCGCATCCGCGCCCAGGCCAACTTCGTCGAATACGTGCCGCTCGCGCTCATCCTGTTGATGCTGGTCGAATACGCCAGCATCGGGCCGCGCTGGCTGACGATGGCCATGGGGGGTGCGCTGGTGGCAGGCCGCGTGCTGCATGCGCAAGGCTTGATCGCCAGCTCCGGCGCGACCGCCGGACGTTTCATCGGCACCAATCTCACGGCACTCGTGATCGTGAGTGGCTCCATCGCACTGCTCGGTCGCGGCGCAGGCTTCTGGTAACGCGCATCCACCGCCACGGGAGAATCATCATGATCACCAAGCTGCTTGAGCAATTGCCCAATTACCCAAGCCCGCCGCATCTGCTCAGCGCTGGCGACGATGGCCGGCCCCACGCGGTGGCGGTCGCGGTGCGTGTCGATGGTCAGCAGCTGCGGCTGCGCGCCGGCAAGCGCAGCCTCGCGAATGTCGCGGCATGCAAGCACGTGAGTGTGCTGTGGGGCGCGCCGACGGCCGACGATTACAGCCTCATCGTCGATGGTGAAGCCGCCGTCGACGGCCAGGAGGGTGAGCTGCGCATCACCGTCACTCGCGCGGTGCTGCATAGACCCGGCGCACCGCGCCAGGCGACGGGCAGCAGCTGCGGCAGCGATTGCGTGCCGTTGATTTGAAAGCGCGGGTGCGCATTCATTCGCGTCGGTGAATGTCAGGCTGAAGCCTGACCCACAAAAATCGAATGTGCGAATGAATTCGCAGCTACCGGTTACGGCGGGTCATCCTGCTCTTTGAGCCTGGCGAACTTGTCCGCCATGGTCGGGTTGGCGCGCGTCAGTTTTTTGATGGTCACATCCTGCGCCTTGTCATTGGCAAGCCTCAAGTTGCGATCAGTGCCGAGCAAGGCGTCCTTGGTCTTCTGCAGATGGTCGATGGACTTGTCGATTTCATCGATAGCCGTCTGAAAGCGCCGCGACGCGAGTTCGTAATTCTTGGCGAACGCACTCTTGAAAGTCTCGAGGTCGTTCTCGAAATTCGTGATGTCGATGTTCTGTGCCTTGACGAGCGCGAGCTCGGTCTTGTACTTCAGCGAATTCAAGGCCGCATTGCGCAGCAGCGTAATGATGGGAATGAAGAACTGTGGGCGCACCACGTACATCTTCGGGTAGCGGTGAAAAACATCGACGATGCCGGAGTTGTAGAGGTCGCTGTCGGGCTCGAGGAGTGAGACCAGCACCGCGTATTCGCAGCCTTTCTCGTTGCGGTCCTTGTCGAGCTCCTTCAAAAAATCCTCGTTGCGGTTCTTGCTCGCGGTGTGATCGTTCTCGTTCTTCATCTCGAACATGATGGAGACGATTTCGGTGCCCGCCTCGTCTGAGTCGCGAAAGATGTAATCACCTTTGCTGCCGGAGCGCGCGTCGTTGTCTTTTTCGAAATAGGCGCGCGGGAAGGCCGTGGCGCGAATGCGATTGAACTCGGTCTCGCAGTGCAGCTCTAGGGTTTCGCCGACCATCTTGGTCGACAGGCGCGCCTTCATGTCGCGCAACCGCTCGATTTGCTCGTCCCGGTCCTTGATCTGCGTCTCGAATTTATCCTTGAGCGATTTCTCCGCCAGCTGCTTTTCAAGCTGCGCACGCTCAAGGCCGCTTTTCAATTCGTCACGCTCTTTCTCGACCACGTTGAGCGCCTCGCTCACGGCGAGCTTGCGCTTGACTTCGCCCGCGTCGAGCTCGGCCTTGAGTCTCTGAATCTCGGCATCCTTGCTCGCGGCCGTCTTCTGCAGTTCATTCTCGAGCTTGGCTTGCGCCAGCCTGTTCGCCGCGTGCTGGTCGTGTTTGGCCTGCTCGAGTTGGCTGGCAAGCGCGCTGCGCTCCTTTTCAACCGCCGCCAGCGCCTCGCTCAAAGCGAGCTTCTGCGCGACCGCGTCGGCATCGAGGCGAGCTTTTAAGGCCTGGATCTCGCTGTCCTTGGCGGCCGCGGCCTGCTGCAACTCGCTTCTTATCCGCGTCTCCGCGAGTTCGACGGCGTTGTGTTTGTCCTGCGCGGCGAGTTCGAGCCGCTCATGCAACTGCTTCTCGAAGTCGCTGTCGCGCACCTGCTTCAAGATGTCGGCGTAGCCCGCCTCATCAATCTTGAAGGCCTTGCCGCAGTGCGGGCAGTTGATCTCGTACATGGCTCAGAACGACAGACAAATCTTGCCGAAGTGCTTCTGCGCCGCCTGGTGTTCGAAGGCTGCGGCAATCTCATCGAGCGCGAAGCTGCGGTCGATGACGGGCTTGATGGCCGCCGCTTCGAGTGCGCTCACCATCGCTTCCTGATCTTCAATCGAGCCAACGGTGATGCCCTTGACCGCGATGTTCTTCCACATCACGGCGGCGGTTGGCACGTCGCCGCTCCAGCCGGCCAGCACGCCGATGAGCGAGATGTGGCCACCGATGCGCGTTGCTTCTATGGACTGCGCGAGCGTACCGGCGCCGCCGATTTCCACCACCACGTCCACACCGCGGCCACCGGTGAGCTCGCGCGCCTTCACGCCCCATTCCTGAGTCTGGCGATAGTCGATGAGATGATCGGCGCCGAGCGCCGCGAGGCGGTCGAGCTTGGCGGATGACGAGGAAGTCGCGATCACCTGAGCGCCGGCGGCCTTGGCCAGCTGCAGCGCGAACACCGATACGCCGCCCGAGCCCTGGGTCAGCACCACGTCGCCCGGTTTGACGGCGTTCTCGACGAACAGCGCGCGCCACGCGGTCAGCGCCGCGCAGGGCAGGGTCGCGGCTTCCTCGAACGAATAGCCGCGCGGCATGCGCGTGAATGCTGTCGCTGGCATCACCACGTATTCGGCGGCGAGGCCGTCGACATGATCGCCCGGCACGCCGCGCGTGCGCTCGCCGCTGACCGGCCCGCCCGCCCAGTTCGGAAAGAACGTCGACATGACCTTGTCGCCCACCGCGAAGCGGCTGACACCGGCGCCGACCGCCACCACTTCACCGGCGCCGTCGGACATCGGGATGCGCCCGTCGCTGACCGGCAGCATGCCGCTCACCACCGCGTAGTCGTGGTAGTTGAGCGAACTGGCGCGCACTCGCACACAGACTTCGCCCGCAGCGGGCTTCGGGTCGGCACGCTCGCCAATCAACAGATTGGCCAGGGACGCGGGGTTCTTGACGTAGGCGACTTTCATGATGACAGGCTCGGCGTGAAGACAAGCCGGCATTGTAGCCGCGCGCGGCGCTGGAGCGCTTGGCCCCGCGCGCATTGTCGCCCGCAGGATGTCGTGTCAGGCGACGATGGCCACCGCGCTCGCATCGGCGCCGCGCAGCAAGTCGGCCGGCAGCAGTTTTGCCTGCAAGCCGCGCTGTCCACCGTTCACAAACACATAGGGCTCATTCAGCGCCACGGCTTCCACCACCGTGCGCAGCTTTTTCCTTTGCCCGAAAGGACTCACGCCGCCGACCTTGTAGCCGGTCATGCGCTCGGCATCTGCGACCGGCATCATGGCAGCACTCTTGCCACCGAAAGCCGCGGCGACTTTCTTCATGCTCGCTTCGCGGTCGGACGGCAACACGATGCAGGCCGGCTTGCCATCGACCTGCACCACCAGGGTCTTCAATACCCGTGACGGTGGTTCGCCGATGGCCTCGGCGGCATGCAAGCCGACGCTGTCGGCGTCAGGGTCGTAATCGTAGGTGCGCAGTTCGAAGGCGATGGCGAGTTTGCGCAGGTGCTGCGTGGCGGGAGTGGATGAGGCCATGGAACATCGTTGTAGGCGCGAATTCATTCGCACATTAATGGCACGGCGTTTCGGTTTCAATGTGCGAACGAATTCGCACCTACAACGAATCCAGGAATGCTGTCGCCGAGTCGGCGATGCGCTGCTGCTCCTCGGCTGGAAATTTATCCAGCGTGCGCACCATCTGCGCCATGCGCGGATTACCGGCCAGACTCTCACGATTGCGCGCGATGAAATCCCAATACAACGCATTGAACGGGCAGGCGCGCGGGCCGGTGCGCCGCTTCACGTCGTAACGACAAGCCGCGCAATAGTTCGACATGCGCTTGATGTAAGCGCCACTCGCGGCATAGGGCTTGGACGCCAGCAGGCCGCCGTCGGCGAACTGGCTCATGCCAACCGTGTTCGGCAGTTCCACCCATTCGTAGGCGTCGGCATAGACGCTCAAATACCACTCGTGCACTTCATGGGGATTGATGCCGGCCAGCAAGGCGAAATTGCCGGTCACCATGAGTCGCTGAATGTGATGGGCATAGGCTTGTTCGCGGGTCTGTGTGATCACCGCTTTCACGCAGGCCATGTCGGTGTCGGCCGTCCAGTAGAAATCCGGCAGCGGCCGCCTGTGCTGAAAATGATTGCTGTGCTCGTAACCCGGCATCTTCAACCAATAGATGCCACGCACGTATTCGCGCCAGCCAATTACCTGGCGGATGAAGCCCTCGGCGGCGTTGAGCGGCACGGCGCCGGCGCGCCATGCCGCTTCCACCTGCTTGCACATGCGTAAGGGGTCGAGCAGCCCGCAGTTGAGGTACTGGGCGACGACCGCGTGATAGAGAAACGGCTGGCCACAGAGCATGGCGTCCTGGTAATCGCCGAAGCGCGGCAGTGCCGTTTCGACGAAGGCCGCGAAGGCCGCTTCGGCGTCGGCGCGGGTGACTGCAAACCAGAACGGCGTGAGGTCGCCGAAATGGCCATCGAAGCGCGCCGCCACCAGCGTCAGCACGTCCTGGGTGATGGTGTCGGGTGCGCATGCGCGCGGTTGTGGCATGAACAAGTCCGCGTCGGCGGCCTTGCGATTGTCGGCATCGAAATTCCATTGGCCGCCTGCCGGCTGATCACCGTCCATCATGAGGCCGGTGCGGCGACGCATGTCGCGGTAGAAATATTCCATGCGCAACTGCTTGCGGCCGCTCGCCC
The DNA here is from genome assembly GCA_020849475.1 of Gammaproteobacteria bacterium. GTDB lineage: Bacteria > Pseudomonadota > Gammaproteobacteria > JADJYF01. The sequence goes on along the minus strand of JADLGE010000055.1, from coordinate 14,901 downwards.
AGTGGCTGAATTCCTGCGGCGAACAGAGGAAGCGCCCATCGGCCAGAACGTCGACGGGCACGCCGAGCAGCGCCGGCCAGGCATCCATCATCCGCGCCACGCGCCATTCGCCGGCCTCGGTAACGATGGCGCGCTGCGGGCGATGAAGCTTGACCGCCTCGGCGACTTGCGCGGTGAAATTGCCGTGGTTGTTCGGCGCATCGAGCGCGACGTAGTCCACCGTCCAGCCGGCGGCGCGCAGTTCCAGCGCGAAATGACGCATGGCGGAGAACAGGAAGGCGAGTTTCTTCTTGTGATGACGAACATAGCTCGCTTCGTCATCGAGTTCGGCCATCAGCACGATGTCCTGGCCCGGGTCGCCGGCGGCAAGACTGCTGAGGGTCGGCGTCAACTGATCGCCCAGCACCAGGATGAGATTGCGTACGTTCGCCATCGGAGTGTCGATATCCGGAAACACCGTCAATTACGTCTGGCGGCGACGTGCGGGTCTCCGCGTTGCAGTAACCAAGCCTGGTCAGGCTTTGCCCGTGACCTTGCCGCCCATGGACGCCACGTGCGCACGCATCAAGGCTTCAGCGCGCGCGGCGTCACCCTTGGTGATGGCCTCGACGATGGCCTGGTGTTCGTCGGCGGAAGTCTTCAGCACCGCGGGACTCGCGAGATGCCGGTTGTTGAGCCGGTCGACCTGGTCGGAGAGCGTGCGCGCCAGAGTCGTCACGCGCGGCGTGCCGGCCAGCGCGTAGATGGCTTCGTGCAATTCCTGGTTGGCGGCGAGATAAGCGTGCAAATCGAAGGCCGCCGCCATCTTGCGGCCGCGATCAGCAATCTTCTGCAGGCCCTTGGCGGAGCGTTCGCCGCTATGCACCGCCGCCGCCGCGAGACGCGCGGCCAGGCCCTCAATGACTTCGCGCACCTGGTAAATCTCTTCGAGATCCTGCGCGGTCTGGGTGCGCACCACCGCGCCGCGGTACTGCTGCATCTCCACCAGGCCTTCACCGGCCAGGCGCGTCAGCGCTTCGCGCATCGGCCCCAGGCTCACATCCAGCGCGGCGCTGAGTTCGGCCGCCACCAGGCGCTGGCCAGGCACCAGTTCGCCATTGCGGATGCGCTGCCGGATCTCGGCCGTGGCGCGCTCCACTGCGGATTCGCCGGTGTCGTTCGTACGTCGAAAAGCCATCGTCACTTCGGGATGCGGAAAGGCCCGCACGATAGCAGATGCATGCCCTGACCCGAATGCACGGAGGCTTGCGGCGGGCGAATTCGCAAAATAATATCTTAGGAAGATATCTTGCCAACATAAATTCATGAGACGGCTGCACTGCGCAGGAGAAAACCGATGAGCAATGCAAAACGCCTGCGCCAATTGTTGGCCAGTGAGCAATTCCTGGTGGCGCCCGGCGCCTACGATGGCCTCACCGCCAGGCTGGTTGAGCAGCACGGCTTTCCCCTGGTGTACATGACCGGCGCCGGCACCTCGGCGGCCTGCGGTTACCCGGACTACGGCCTGGTGACCATGACCGAGATGGTCGACAACGCGGCACGCATGGCCGCCAGCATCACCAGCCCACTCATCGCCGACGCTGACACCGGCTATGGCAACGAACTCAATGTCACCCGCACCGTACGCGCTTTCGAATCCCGCGGCGTGGCCGGCATCCACCTCGAAGACCAGGTCTCGCCCAAGCGCTGCGGTCATTTGAGCGGCAAGGAAGTTGTGCCGCGCGAGGCCTACCTGGAAAACATCCGCGCCGCCGTCGCCGCGCGTCGCGACGCGGATTTCGTCTTGATAGCGCGCACCGATGCGCGCGCGGTGCTGGGTCTCGACGAAGCCATCGCGCGCGTCAACGCAGCGCTGGCGCTGGGCGCCGACATCGCCTTCGTCGAAGCGCCGCAGACGCTGGAAGAAGTTGCCGCCATCCCGCGCCGTGTCCAGGGACCGTGCCTGCTCAACGTCGTTCCGGGCGGGCGCACGCCGATGATCGACATGGCCAGCGCCGCGCAACTCGGTTATCGCCTCGCCATCCATCCCGCCATCCTCATGTATGCGATGGTCGCGGCGGCCGACGCCGCGCTGGCGCATCTGCGCCAACATGCAGTCTCACCGCCGCCGCCCGAGGGCATGAACGTGGCCGGCCTTTTCGCGCGCTGCGGCGCGGCCGAATGGGATGCCGTGCGTGAGCGCCACGCCGCGGCAGTGCACGAACAGTCTGCATGAAGCCGTCGACGCTGTTCGACAAACTGTGGCGGGCGCACGTGGTGCGCGAGCTTGGCGACGGCTGGGCGCTGCTGCATATCGACCGCCACCTGTTGCACGAAATGTCGGGCGCGCCAGCGTTGACTGAACTCATGGAACGCGGCCTGCCGCTGCGCAATCCTGAACTGACGTTTGCCACCGCCGATCACATCCTGTCGACAGCGCCGGGGCGCCGCGGCGACAGCTATGCACCTGGCGCCAAGCTATGGCGCTCGCTGCGCACACACTGCGAGAGCCTCGGCATTCGCCACTTCGATCTCGACAGCGGCGAACAAGGCATCGTGCATGTCATCGGTCCGGCACTGGGGCTGACCTTGCCGGGCGCCACGGTGGTGTGCGGCGACTCCCACACCTGTACCCACGGCGCGCTCGGCGCGCTCGCGTTTGGCATCGGCTCGACCGAAATCGTGCATGTGCTCGCCACCCAGACCCTCGCGCAGCGCAAGCCGCGCAACATGCGCCTGCGCTTCGACGGTGCGCCGGGCACCGGCGTCGGCGCGAAAGATCTGATCCTCAGCGCCATCGGCCGTTACGGCGCCGATGCCGGCAGCGATTACGCAGTCGAATATGCCGGTGACGCAATTTCGCGCATGGGCATGGAGGCGCGCCTCACGCTGTGCAATCTGTCCATCGAGTTCGGCGCCAAGTATGGCTTCATCGCGCCGGACGACACCTGCATCGAATGGATAGCCGGCCGTCTCCATGCCCCGCAAGGCGCCGACTTCGAGCGCGCGGCCGCCGCCTGGCGCCAATTGCGCAGCGACGACGATGCGCGCTTCGAGCGCGAAGAATGCATCGATGCGAGCCGCGTCGCGCCGACCATCACCTGGGGCACCAGCCCCGAACATGCGATGCCGGTCGATGGTGTGATTCCCGACCCGGCGCACGCTGACGCAGCGACGGCAGCGGCGTGGCGCAAGGCACTCGACTACATGGCGCTCGAACCGGGCCGCCCCATCGCCGGCACGCCCATCGACTTCGTCTTCATCGGCTCGTGCACCAATTCACGGCTGGACGATCTGCGCGCCGCGGCGGCCGTCGTCGGTGGCCGCAAAGTGGCGCCGCGGGTCGAGGCCTGGGTGGTGCCGGGCTCGGCGGCGGTCAAGCGCGCGGCGGAAGCCGAAGGTCTCGCCAGCCTCTTCACCGCCGCCGGCTTTCAATGGCGTGAGCCGGGCTGCAGCCTGTGCGTGGCGGCCAATGGTGAGCGCGTGCCGGCCGGCGCGCGCGCGGTGTCGACTTCGAACCGCAACTTCGTCGGCCGCCAAGGTCCGGGCGCACGCACCCATCTCGCGAGTCCGGCCATGGCCGCCGCCGCGGCTATCGCCGGCAAGATTGTCGATGTGAGGTGTTCGGCATGAGCGCGCCCTTCACCACCGTCGCAGGCCTCGCCATTCCCTTGCCGGTAGCCAACGTCGACACCGACACCATCATTCGCATCGAGCATCTGCTCGACAACGGTCGCGCAGCATTGCGCGAGCATGGCTTCGCGGCGCTGCGCTTGCGCGCCGATGGTAGCGAAGACCCGGCGTGTGCGCTCAATCAAGCCGATCTCGCACACGCGCCTATCCTGGTGGCGGGCCGCAATTTCGGCTGCGGCTCATCCCGTGAACACGCGGTGTGGGCGCTCGAAGTGCGCGGCATCCGCGTCGTCATCGCAGCGAGCTTCGGCGACATCTTCGTCAACAACTGCTACCAGAACGGCGTGTTGCCGGTAACGCTCGAAGCGCCGCAGGTCGATGCGCTGCTCGAGGAAGCGCAGGCGCGGCGTCCACTGACAGTCAGTCTGCTCGAGCAGCGCATCACCACCACTGACCAGCGCCACTTCGCATTCTCCATCGGCCCCTGGCAACGCCAACGACTGCTGAGCGGCGGTGACGACATTGCGCTGACGCTGGCCGACAGGGCAGCCATCGACGCCTGGCAGCGCCACGACCGTGGCCACCGTCCGTGGATCTGGTCGGCTCATTCCTGACATCCGACTCCCTCAACCACAGAGACCATTCCATGGCTGCACCCCCCTCCGCCGTCGACTCACCGCGCTGCGCGCTCATCACCGGCGCCAGTGGCGGCATCGGACGCGCCACCGCGCAGACGCTCGCGGCAGCGCGCTGGCAACTCGTCATCACCGACCTTGACGCTGGTGCTCTCGATGCAATGAAACCGGCACTGCTGGCGGCCGGCGCACCATCGGTCGATGGCGTGGTGGGCGACGTGACCGATGCCGCTTTGCCCGTCCGTCTTGCAGCCGCCACGGCCAAGGTCGGCGCGCCCGTGCGCGGCCTCGTCAACTGCGCGGGCGTCATCGATGGCACCGCGCTCGAAGCGCTCAGCGACGAACGTTGGCAACAGGTGTTCGATATCAACGTCACCAGCCAGTTTCGCGTGACGCGCGCGCTGGCGCCGCAGCTGCGCGCCGCCGGCGACGCCGCGGTCGTCAATCTTTCTTCCATCCTGGGTGTACACGCGGGACACAACATGCCGGCCTATTGCATGACCAAGGCCGCGATCGTCGGCCTGACCAAAAGCATGGCGGTGGACTTCGCGGCGGACGGCGTGCGCGTGAACGCCCTGTGCCCGGGCGGCATCGACACCCACATGCCGCGCTCGCTGCTCGCGCAGCTCGGCATCGCCGAAGAAACGTTCTACGCGAATATTCCGGACTTCGTCGGCCGTCAGCTCATCAAGCGTTTGGGCCGCGCCGACGAAGTCGCGCAATTCATTGCCTTTCTGTTATCCGACCACGCCAGCTTCATTACCGGCGCCGCGCTGCCCATCGATGGCGGCTGGGCCGCCTGGTGATCATCAAAAGGGGAACTCCATGAACGCATCTGTCACGAATGACGGCCGCCAGGCGGCCGCGCTGTTGAACGACGACAACCGCTTCAAGCTGGCCGTGTTCGGCGCCAACGTCAGCGGTGGCTGCAGCGTGACCTCGGCCGAAGGCACCATCGCGGTGAACTGGCCGGAGTCACGCCACATCGCCCAGCTCGCCGACCAGGCCGGCCTCGACGCCATGATCCCGGTCGCGCGCTGGCGCGGCTTCGGCGGCGAGACCAATTTCAACGATCGCTGCTTCGAGACCTTCACCTGGGCGGCGGGCATCGCGGCCGTCACCGAACGCATCCAGGTGTTCTCCACCATGCAGGTGCCGACCGTGCATCCGGTGCGCGCAGCCAAGGAAGCGGCGACCATCGATCACATCTCGGGCGGTCGCTTCGGCTTGAATCTCGTCGCCGGTTGGGTGGAAGCAGAGTTGCGCATGTTTGGCCTGCCGCAATTGCCGCACGACGAGCGCTACGCGGTGTCCGACGAATGGGCGACCATCATCAAGCGCGCGTGGACGGAAGACACCTTCGATTTCGATGGCCGCTATTTCAAGTTGCCGAGCGTGCACAGTGAACCCAAGCCCATGCAGACGCCGGGGCCGCTGATCATGAGCGCGGGGCAAAGCCCGGCCGGCTCGGCGTTCGCCGCGCGCCACGCCGATCTGCAGTTCATCTTCCTGCCGGACATCAGCAAGACCCGCGAAATAGTCGCCGCGCAGAAGGCCCGCGCTCTAGAGCAGTACGGTCGCAAGCTCAAGGTCATGTCGCTCGCCTACGTGGTGTGCCGCGACACCGAGGCCGAAGCGCGTGAGTACTACGATTACTACGTGCACCAGAAGGGCGACTGGCAGGCGGTGCGCAATCTGGCCGCCGGCGCCGTCGGTAACATGCAAAGCGCCGACGCCACCGATCCGGCCATGCTCGAAGCGCTGCTGGCGGGCTATGGCGCGGTGCCGATGGTCGGCACCGCCGATCAGATCGCCGAGCGTATGCGTTATCTCGCCGACGCCGGCCTCGATGGCATGACGCTGTCGTGGGTGAACTATGCCGAGGGCATCAGCCAGTACCAGCGCGAACTGTTGCCGAGACTGCAGGCGCTGGGCCTGCGGCACTGAGTCGCGCTTACTCGGACGGCGGACCCGCGCCGTCGTCCGTTCCCTGCGACAATCTGTCGCGTTGACCGGGCCCTGCCGCGCGGCGACATTCCTCGGTGCCACGGAGCGGCTCGAACCAGCGCCTGCGCCTGGCGCCGTCATTCCTGTTTCGAGTCGAGAGACTGATGTCACCTTCCCGTGTGCTCACAACCGTGCTGATGGTGGCCGCCTGCGCCACGCTGTTCGGCTGCGCCGAGGTGCAAGCCTGGCAACGGGGACGCCTCGCCCGCCCGGACATGGCCTTGCGCCCCAACCCCGCCCAACGCGCTTTGCGCGAGCATGTCTACATGAGTCGCGAAGCGGCCTTGGGCGGCGCGACCTCGGCAGGTGGCGGCTGCGGCTGCTATTGATGCCGCGCCAACGTGGAATCCCGCCCGCCTGAACGCCGCGCCCTCGATGCGCTGACCGCTGTTGCGCTTGCCTTGCCCGGCCTCGCCGTGCAGGCCGATGAAGCGCGCGTTGAATTGAGCGTCGGGCATTATGAAGAAAGCCAGCGCGAGCTCTACGGTCAACGCAGCGAATACCAGCCGATCAGCGTCGACAGCCAGGCCGTGAACGTCGACACGCGATTGCGTGATCGACTGACCCTGCATTTCTCCTACGCGCAAGACACCTGGTCCGGTGCAACACCGATAGCCAGCGCGCCGCTCGCCTATGGGCCCAATCAAGGCAGCGCGGTCGGCGATGTGCTGGCGGGCGCGTCGCCGCTTTTGAACGGCAATTACTTCGTCGATGCGCACGGCCAAGCCCGCGCGTTCACGCTGCAGCCCGGCAGTGCGGGCATCGCGCTGCCGGTGGAATTACGCACCGTGCACGTGATGTCCTATGCCTCGCCGGAGACGCGTCGCGCCGGAGATTTTTCTCTCGCCTACGATGGCGGCGTGTGGGCAGCGACGCTGGCGGGTGGCCTGTCGGTCGAAGAAGACTACCTGTCGAGCTACGTGGCGCTGGGCGCGCGCATGGACTTCCAGCAAAAGCGCACCACGCTCGAGTTGACCCTGCGTCGCGCGCAAGCCGACATCAACGCCAAACTCGATCAGGATGCACGCTCCTACTTCGACACCACGGCCTACCGCGCCCATCTCGATTTCGAGAACACACGCGACACCCATACCGCCACACTGCGCGACAACCGCGAGGACTGGACACTGGCGGCGAACCTCGCGCGGGTGCTGAACCGCCACCTGCTGCTGGCCGGTGGCTTCGAATACACCCGCAGCACGGGCTACCAGGGCAATCCCTACAAGGTCACCGAATTCGTGTTCGCGGATATGCGTGGCGCCGGCACCGACTTCGGGCTACCCGGCGTGCCACTGCTCTACGATGCCAACGCGCGCAGCCTCATGGAGCAACGCCCCGACATCCGCAACCAGTTCACGCTGCACACTGAAGTGGCCTGGGATCTCGAGCGATTGAATGCAGCTTTGCACTTGGGCTACCGCTATTCCCATGACGACTGGGATCTCAGCGCCCACACGTTTGATCTCGAATGGATACAGCGTTTGCCGCAAGGCTGGCAGGTGGCGCCGCGCCTGCGTTACTACACGCAAGGCCGCGCGGATTTTTATCATCCGTGGCTGCTGGTGGGCGAAGGCATTCACTATGTCGACATCGACCCGGCCGATCCCTCACTCGGCTTTCGCGAAGACTATGCGTGGCTGCCGTATAAATACTTTTCCAGCGACCACCGGCTGTCGGCCTATGGCGCGCTGTCGGGCGGTGTCGGTGTGGTGCGCGAGTTCGCCGACGGCGCCGTGCGCCTCGAAGCCGGCGCGGAATACTACGTGCATGCCGGGCGTCTCAAGCTCGGCGGCGGTGGTGAACGCGCCTTCGCCGATTTCGACGGCTACCTCTTGAACGGCAGCATCGCACTCAATCTCGAGCGCGCGTTCGCGCCCAAGGGCAATGATGAAGCATCCCATGCGCATCATCATGAGCCGAGCGCCCACGGCCTCGCGCCGGCCGGCCTCGACCATGCCCACCGCCCGCTGCGCGCCGGCGAATTCATGGCCGGCTATCGCTATGGCTACGCGCAGTGGAGCGGTGATTTCCTGCACGGCACTCACGCCGTCGACAACAATGCCATGCTCAACCAGGCCTGCACGCCGGCGCAGTGTGCGAGCGTGACGCGCGAGATGAGCATGAACATGCACATGCTCGACCTCATGTACGCGCCGACCGACTGGCTGACCCTGGCCATCATGCCGCAGCTCATGGACATGCGCATGGCGCTGTCCAACATCCCCGGCGCGCCGCAGACCGGCGGTCATCATCACGGCGGTTCGGGCGACGACACCCATGTCACTGGCGGCCTCGGTGACACCGAATTCGGCGCGCTCGTGAAGCTCTACGATGCCGGCCTGCGCTCGGCCCACGTCGGGCTCATGCTGCGCGCGCCCAGCGGCGACTACGCCATTCGTCATGGCAATGTGCGCTTGGGCCCCTTCATGCATTACGACATGCAGACCGGCAGCGGCACCTGGGATCTCGCGCCAAGCCTTACCTGGCTCGGGCATTGGCAAGCATGGTCTTTCGGTGCGCAGAGCGCCGCCGTCGTGCGCCTCGAAGGCGCCAATGGCGCAGGCTATGGTCTCGGCCATCGCTTCGAAACATCACTGTGGAGCGGCTACGCCCTCACCGACTGGCTGGGTGTGACTTTGCGCGCGACCCATACCTTTCAAGGCCGCGTGCGTGGTCACTTCAAACCCGCGGTATTCGCGGCCGTGAGCGGGCCAATGGATCTGCCCGACAACAGCGGCGGGCGTTACTTCGACATCGGCGCGGGACTGTCAGCGAAGGTGCTGCAGGGCCGCCTGTCGGTCGAATGGCTGGCGCCCGTGAGTGATGACGTGAACGGCTTTCAGCGTGAGCGGGCAGGCACTTTGTTCGCGGGCTGGCAGGTGGGTTTCTAGGTCGCCGCGGCGCCTCTTTCCAGCTGCACACTCGCCAACAACTCCCTCAGCCAACGGTTGGCCTTGTCGTGCTCGGTGCGTCGATGCCAGATGGCGTGTACCGCCAGCGGCGGCATCTCGAACGGTAGCGGGCGCGTCGATAGTTGATGAGCGTCGGCGAGGCGTTGCGGAATGCTGGCGGCGAGATCGGTCTGGCGCACAAGGAACGGCAGGCCGAGATGATGGGACGTGCGCACCACGATGCGCCGCTGTTCGCCCAGGCCCTTCAACGCCATGTCGACCTGACCCAAGCCGCGCGGCCGCGCCGAAGCATGCACATGACCCAAGCCCAGGTAGCGCGCCAGTGTGAGCTTGCCTGACAGCGCGGCGTGGCCGGCGCGCAAGGCGCACACGAAGCGGTCTTCCATGAGCTTGGTGGTGAGTAACTGCGGGTCAGGCAGCGGCAAGGCATCGAGCGCCAGATCGATTTCACCGCCGGCCAGCGCATGCACGATGCGGCGCCGCTCGTAGACCTGCACTTCGAGTCTCAAATGGGTGCCGGCCAGTGCTTCGAGCAAGGACGGCAGCACCAGCGCGGAAGAGAGATCGCCGCCGCCGATACGAAAGCGGCGCTCGGCTCGCGCCGGCTCGAACGCCGCGCGCGGCGCAAGCCCGCCGCCCAACAGGCGCAGCGCCTGCGCCACGTCGGCGGCGATGCTTTCACTGCGCGGCGTCGGCGACACACCGCGACCCCGGCGCACGAACAACGGGTCGTCATAGGCCGCGCGCAGGCGCGTGAGCGCATTGCTGACCGCCGGCTGGGTCATGTTCAGCACTTCGCCGGCGCGGGTCAGGCTGCCTTCCTGGTAGATGGCCTCGAACACGCGGTAGAGATTGAGGTCGAGTTTTTGGCCACGCATGAATCATCACCAACAATGATGGTTTGCCATCACAAGAATAGTCTGGAGTGATTGTAGGGCGGGCCCTAGGATGAAGCCATGTCATGTGGGCATTCGCCCCGTCGACGCCATTGCCCCCATTCCAGGAGTCCAGGCCATGAATTTCGAATTGAACGCCAAGAGTCGCCAACTGCAGGAGCAGGTGCGCGCCTTCATGAAAGAGCACATCTATCCCATTGAGGAAGAAGTGACCGACTTCAACCACGACCCGAAAAACCTGTGGGTGGTGCCGCCGCAGATTGAAGAGCTCAAGAAGCTGGCCAAGGCCCAGGGCCTGTGGAATCTGTTCCTGCCCCATGAGTACACCGACTACAGCCCCGGCCTCACCAATCTCGAATACGCGCCGCTCGCCGAAGAGATGGGCCGCGTGCACTGGGCCTCGGAAATTTTCAATTGCTCGGCGCCCGACACCGGCAACATGGAAGTGCTGGCGCGCTACGGCACGCCGGAGCAGAAGAAGCAGTGGCTGGAGCCCTTGTTGAACGGCGAGATTCGCTCGTCCTATCTCATGACCGAGCCGCAGGTGGCGTCGTCCGACGCGACCAACGTCGAGACCGAGATTCGTCGCGACGGTGATGAATACGTGATCTCGGGCCGCAAGTGGTGGAGCTCCTGCGTCTACGATCCGCGCAACAAGATTTACATCGTGATGGGCAAGACCGACACCTCGGCCGCGCGTCACGTGCAACAGTCGATGATCCTGGTGCCGGCCGGCACGCCGGGTTTTGAAATCGTGCGCCCGCTGCGTGTGCTCAATGACCTGCACTCACCCCACGGCCACGCCGAAGTGCGCATGACCAATGTGCGCGTGCCGGCCTCCAACCTCATCCTCGGCGAAGGCCGCGGCTTTGAAATCGCGCAAGGTCGCCTCGGACCAGGCCGCATCCATCACTGCATGCGTCTCATCGGCGGCGCGCAGCGCGCGCTCGAGATCATGTGCAAGCGCGTCGAGAGTCGCATCGCTTTCGGCAAGAAGCTGTCGGAACAGTCGAGCATCCGTCAGGACATCGCCAAATCCCGCGGTGAAATCGAGCAGGGACGTTTGCTGTGCCTGTGGGCCGCCGACCGTCTCGACCGCGAAGGCAACAAGGCCGCGCGTGATGCGCTGGCGATGGTGAAGATTGAGATTCCGCGCATGTGTCAGCGCGTGGCGGATCGCGCCATGCAGTCCCATGGCGGCATGGGCGTGTGCCAGGACACGGTGCTGCCGGAGATCTTCGCCTACGCGCGCTACGTGCGCATCGCCGACGGTCCGGATGAAGTGCACATGTCGCAGCTCGGCAAGCTGACCATTCAGCAGCTGGTCGACTGAGGCGCGCCAGGACGGCACGACCATAGCGGCAAGCCGACGCGGCACGGGCGCGTCGGCTTGTCAGCAAAACGCGGGCTCAGGCCAGAAACGTAGCCGCGCTCTTCCAGAACATGTAGGCGGCAACCACCAGGATCAGTCCTGCAAAGGCGAGATTAAGGGCGCCCTTTTTCTGCGCCAGATGGCGGGCGAGAAACGCGCCGCCAAAGCCGCCAACCACACCGCCGGCGACAAATACGGCGGCGAGTCGCCAATCGACCAAACCCGAGCTTGCGTAATTGGTGGCGGTGGTGACACCGAAAGCGCTCACCGCGACCAGCGATGAACCTATCGCGTTCAAGATCGGCATGCCGGTGGACGCGACCAGGCCCGGCACGATGAGGAATCCACCGCCGATGCCGAAGAAGCCGGCGAACAGCCCGGTCATGGCGCCGAAGCCCAGCACCTTTGGTGCGTTCTCCCGGTTACATTGCGCATCGCAATCGCCTTCCTCGCCGCGCGCGCGAAACATGAGAACGCCGACCACCACCATCAGCAGAGCAAACAAGGCCAAAAGCTTCTGGCCATCGAACATCTTGCCGAGTGTCGAGCCGCCATAGGCGCCGCACACGCCGGCTAGGCTGTAGGTGCCGGCGCATCGCCACTTCACGTTGCCGAGGCGCGCGTGGTTGACGAGGTTGGCCATGGCATTGGCGGCGACCGCCAGCGCGCTCGTGCCGATCGCCACATGGGGATCAGGCACACCCACGATGTAGACCATGAGCGGCACCGCGAGGATGGAGCCGCCGCCGCCAAACAGTCCGAGCGCAACACCCACCAGTGAGCCCGAGCCGGCGCCGAGCAGGTATTGCAGCGTGCTGAGCGTCATCGCCGCGTCCGATCAAAGCACGCGTCAGGGCGTGTGCGCACTGAGTGTGCCCACGCTTTCACGGCTGGACAGCCAGCGCGCCGCGAGCATGCCCACAAGCATGCTGCCGACAAAGCTGAACGCCGCCGGCTTGCCGCTGGCGAGCGCCGTGAAAGCCGGGCCGGGACAGAATCCCGCCAGACCCCAGCCGATGCCGAAGATGGCCGGCCCGATCAGGATGCGGGCATTGATTTGCCGCGACGTCGGCACATGGAAGCCGGTGCCGAATAACGGGCGGGACTGCTTGAGCACCCAGCGGTAACCGACAAACGTCACGGCGATGGCGCCCATCAACACGAACGCCAGACTGCCATCCCAGGTGCCGGCGGGTATCGCGGCAAAATCCAGGAAATTGAGCACCTTTGCCGGGTTGGACATGCCGGCCACGACCAGGCCGAGCCCGAACACGAGGCCGATGAGAAGTTGGATGAAGATTGCCATGGCGAGCCTCTCAGATCAGATGACGTGCAATGAAGACGGTGACGCTGCCGGTGAGCATGAAGGCCCCCGTCGCAACCAGTGAGCGCGTCGATAAGCGCGACAGGCCGCACACGCCGTGCCCGGACGTGCAGCCATTGCCCCACACGGAGCCGAAACCGACCAGCAGGCCGGCGACCACCAGCACGATGCCGTTGGCATCGATGCTTTGCGCGGGCGCACGCCCCGTCACAATGGACCACAGCAAGGGCGCCGCGACCAAGCCGGCGACGAAGGCCAGGCGCCCGGGTAATTGGTTGTCTTCGTAGGGCGGGAACAGGCGTACCGCGATGCCGCTGACGCCGGCGATGCGGCCAGTCACCGCCATCAGGGCCACGGCGGCCAATCCCAGCAGCGCGCCGCCGAGCAGGGATGCGTAAGGAGTAAAGCTGGTGACGGTCATGTCAGTGGCTCCCGCGTGCGCAAGTGCGCGCGCCAAACAAGGTGTAAGCCGGGCAGAAGCGCGCAGGCTGATCGAGAGTTCCGGTATTGGCCATAGAAGGGCCTCCTCTTAACATTCGTTTATTAATATATTCTTATTTTTGAATATATCAAGCCTCACGAATCATTGAGCAGATCACGTCGACACACCCAGCCACAAGCGTCACGCGAACGCTCACCCATCGAGCGCCAGCGGTGCGGCGGACAGCAGCCGGTCCAGCACCTCGATACGCAGACGGTGCGGCGTGGTGATGGCGTAGAAGCGCTCTTGCAGTCCGGCGGAGTGGCCGACCCGCACCAGGCTGCCGGCCACGAGTTCGTCCTGCACCACCACTTCCGGCAACACGGTCAGCCAGCCGCTGTCGCGCGCGATGAGGCGCAGCATCGCCATGTCGTCGACTTCGGCGCGCAGCTTGGGCGTCACGCCCGCCGTGGCGCACAGCGCATCGAACTGGGTGCGCAGTGCATGGCGCGGGCCGGGCAAGGCGATATCGAGGCCATCGAGATCCTGCGGCACGCGCAGCGTTCGCCCACGCCAGCGCTCCGCGGGTCCGACCAGCACGATGGATTGGCTGCCGAGAAAGCGACAGTGCAAGGGCCGCTCGGGATCCGCCGGTACCGTCTCATTGGCCAGCACGACATCCAGTTGGTGCTGCACGAGGCGCGCGATGAGCCCCTCCAGCAGGCCTGATTCCAAGGTCAGCACCAGCGAGGCGTCGGAGAGCAAGGGTCTTATCCAGTTTTCCTGGTAGTTGCGCGACAGCGTGGCGACGCTGCCGACGCGCAAACGCGTTATGCCGGCGGTGCGGCCCTGCAGGCGCCCCAGCATTTCCTGCCCAAGCCCGAAGATATTGTCGGCATAGGCCAGCACCATCTGGCCGCTGTCGGTGAGCAGCAAGCGCCGCCCTTCGCGGGTAAAGAGCTTTTCGCCGATGCGCTCTTCGAGCTGGCGGATCTGGGCGGACACCGCCGATTGCGAGGTGCGCAGTTCATCGGCGGTGCGGGTGAGGTGCCCGGAGCGCGCCACCCGCCAGAAATAGAACAGGTGATGGAAGTTGAGTTGCTCGAGCTTCATTGTTCTTTTTTTGGTATTGAATCGTTCCAATCAATGTAATTCACAGAACGTTCCTGCCCAAGCACAATCCGCGCGTCTCAAATCAGGGGTCGTGATGATGGATTCGGCGGTGTTGTCCACGCTCAGTGTCTGGCTGCCTTGCGCCGCGATGATCGCGGCCGCCCTCATGGCGCGACTGCCATGGCGGTCCGACGCGATGCGCTGGCGCGCTTTCATGATGTTGTCCGCCATCGCCCTGTTTGGCGCCGCGGTGGCAGCGTGGTCAGGCGCCGCCGCGCAGCCGCTCGTGTGGTGGGCGAAAGCCACGCCCCTCGGTCTCGGTCTCGCCCTGCTGGTGCAGTTCCTGGGTGTCGTGATCAGTGCCTACTCCGCCCGCTACCTCGAAGGCCAGAGCGGCCAGGGCCGCTATGCCGCGGCGCTGGGCGCCGTGCTGGCGGCGGTGCACCTGCTGCTGTTGGCCGACCACTGGCTGAGCCTCATCGTGGCGTGGGCGCTGGTCGGCATGGCGCTCAACCAGCTGCTGTGCTTTTACCCGGAGCGGGTCTTTGCACGGCTGGCCGCGCACAAGAAACAACTTGCCGATCGCCTCGCGGACGCACTGCTGGTCGC
>JADLGE010000054.1 GCA_020849475.1 Gammaproteobacteria bacterium | reverse complement strand
GCGAGACAGTGCCGGCGGTGTTGTCCCAGGCGCCGCCCAGGGTGACAGCGGCGCCGTTCTTGGCGGCGACGGTGCCGGTATTGGTGAAAGTGGTCGGGTTGATGGTCAGCGTGCGGCCGGCGGTTTCCGAGCTCAAGGTGCCCTGGTTGATGAGCGTGCCATTGGCATTCGACGTAATGGTGTTGGTGGTGTTGGTCGCGGCAACACTGCTGGTCTTGACCGTGACGCCCGAGCCGATGGTCAGGGTCTGACCCGCGTTGATCAGCATGCGTTGATTGACTGCGTTGGCGCCCGGGGTCATCACCACGGTGCCGGTGCCGCCCAAGGTGCCGGTGTTGAAGCGCAGGGCATCGTGGGTGGTAAAGGCGTTGTTCGCACTGAACACGTTCAGCGCTTCACCGGCGGTCTGGTCGAGGGTGAGACCGCCATTGATGGTGAGGGCGATGTTGCTGCGTGGGCTGCCGACGTCCAACGAACGACTCAAGGTCGCACCACTCAAGGTGCTGTTCGCAGTGGCGCGGAATACGCCGCCGCTGCCGCCAATGGTGGCGCCGGCAATGGTGCCGCCGGCGAGGTTGTAGGTGCCGTTATTGATGTCGATGGCCGCGGCGGTCAGGGTGCCGGCGGTGTGCGAGAGGGTGGCGTCGGTCGAGTTCAGGGTCAGCGTGCCGATGCTCGCCGAGGTGTTGAGCGTGACGGTGTAGGCGGCGCCGGCGGCGGTGATGTTCGCGTTGAAGGTATCCGCGCCAGTGTTCGGAAGGGCGCCGTTACAGCTCGCCCAGTTGGCGGCGCCGCTCCAAGTGCCGCTGGCGGCGGTGGCCCAGGAGCAGTCGAAGTTTGCGGCTTCGGCGCTGGCGCTCAGGGCGAGCACCACGATGGCTGCTGTTGGCCTCACCAGATCCCGCATGCGATAGCCCCAGGGGGCTTTCGGGGCGTACGGCAGTTGGCCACGCGAGACGGTGCGCTTGCTCATGGATGCGATTCCTTCGTTCGTTCTTATAGGGCTGTCCGGCCACGTCCCCACGCGTCCAGGCACAGCGAGTCCCCGCAACCATAGCCTGTGGCCGGCCGCCGGCGCGAGGGCAAGTTAGAAAAATGTGAGGCACGCCCGCTCAGAACATTAAAGTTTGCAAAATTCACGGCGCGGGCAGGGGCGGCGAAAGCGATTCAATCGCTATGAGCCCGGTTTCAATGCATCAATGAATTCGCCCCCTGTAGGTCCGATTTCAATCGGACATTCAAAGGCGCGGCTCAGGGCCTAACCCAGATCGCCCCAGCAGGTCTGCATGATGGTGAGGGCGCACAGCGCGGCGGTCTCGGTGCGCAGCACGCGCGGACCGAGTCTGACGGGGATGATGCCGGCCGCTGTCATCTGCGTGCGTTCGTCTCTGCTGAATCCACCCTCGGGCCCGGCCACGATCGCGAGCTGGCCTTGCGGACCTGGCTGTTGCGCCAGGCTGTGGTGAGCGAAGGGGTCGAGCATGTAAGTGCGCGCATCCAAGCCTTGCGCGAGCCATGCCGCCAGGCTCAGCACCGCGCAGACTTCGGGCACCAGCGTGCGACCGCTTTGTTCGGCCGCATGCCGCACCACGCCGCGCCAATGCTCGAGGCGCTTTTCCTCGCGGGCGCTGTCGAGGCGCACCACGGTGCGGCTGCTGGTGATGGGCAGGATGCGACTGACGCCGAGTTCGACCGCCTTCTGCAAGGTGTAATCCATGCGCTCGCCGCGTGAAATGGATTGCACCAACGTCACTGTCAGCGGCGATTCGGCGATGCCGGCGCGCCACGCGCCAAGCACGGCGCGCACCTCGTGACGCGACACTGCCAGCAATCGCGCTTCGAACTCGCCGCCCCGCCCATTGAACAAGGTCAGCTCCGCATCGCGCTCGAGGCGCAGCACATCGCGCACATGATGGGCGGCGGCGCTCGGCAGCACGCACTCGCTGCCGCTCTCAAGTTCGATGTCGACGTGGATGCGTGCCATGGTGGTCATGCTAGCAGCGCGCGGGCTACCATCGCGAGCCCGATGCCGGTTTGAAATCACGCCATGTTTCGCAGCCTGAAAGCCTTGTTCGAAGACGGTCTCGCGCGTCTCAAGGATCTGACCGCCGACATCGACCCCATGCCGCTCGCGGTCGCCGCACTGCTGCTGGAAGTGGCGCGCGCCGACGACACAGTGGACGACGCAGAACGGCGCGAAGTGCTCGCCGCCATTGCGCGCTTCTGCGACCTCGATGAAAAAGATCTCGATACCCTGATGACCACCGCCGCCGAAGCGGTCGACGCCGCAGTGTCGTTTTACGACTTCACCAGCACCGTCAACGAACGGCTGTCACGTGAACAGAAGATGGATCTCCTGGAAATGATGTGGCGCGTGGCGCAGGCCGATGGCCGGGTCGATCATTACGAGGAGTATTACATCCGCAAGCTGTCGGACCTTCTATACCTCTCGCACGGCGATTTCATTCGCGCCAAGCTCAAGGCGGCGGGGGAGTTGTAGGCGCTGAGTTTCGGCGAATGTCAGACTGAAGGGCTCTCTTCTGTGGGTCCGACTTCAGTCTGACATTCAAGCGATGCGATGCGGTCAGTGCCACCGCCGCAAGCTCAAGCCGCGCTCGGCGCCTTCGGTATCGGGAAATCGCCGCCGAGCATGGCGGTGATCAGGCGGTCTTCGAGTTCGATGCGCGAGGTCAGCTCTTCGGCCAGCAGCGACAGGTCACCGGCCAGCTTGGTGGTCACGGTGTCGGCATTGGGGCTGTCGTATTTCTCGGTGAACTCGACGGCGATGTCGGTGGAGCGGGCGATGCGCGGGTAGATCTCGCGGGCGATGTCGAGCACCGCCTGGCGGCGTTCGTTGCCTTCGGCGATGCGCTGATACAAGCCAAAGTGCGCGGCGGCGATGTAGTCGACCAGGATCTCCTGGAAGTCTTCCAGGGTCTGGCGCGTGGAGTCATCGGTCTTGCCGAGGTCGAGCTTGGACAATTCCCACAGCAGCACCAGCATCTGCTGGCGTTCCTTGAGCATGTCTTCAATCAATTTGCGCGAACGCGGACGGGCGGCCTTGGCGGCATTTTTAGTGTCGGGCATGGAATTATTCGTATTGATAAACGCCCCTCTACTGTAACCCGAGGTCAGGCCAAAAGGCACCCGCGGTGCGCCTCGCCTATTTCGGGCAGAGCGGCTCTATAATCCGGCGATGGAGATCCCGGGCTACGAGATCAAACGCCTCATCGGCCAAGGTGGGATGGCGACCGTCTATCTCGCCGAGCAACGCTCCCTGGGACGCGAGGTGGTGCTCAAGATTCTTGATACCAGCACCGGCATCAGCCCCGAGACCGTCGAGCGCTTCCTCAATGAGGGGCGCATCATCGCCTCGCTCAATCACCCCCACATCATCACCATCTACGACATCGGCCAGGCCGGTGATCAGATCTTCATTTCGATGGAGTACGTCGAGGGCGGCGATCTGAAGGACCGCCTCTTGAACAAGGTCTTTGCGCCGGTCGAGGCCATCGACATCGTCGAGAAAGTGGCCGCCGGTCTTGCCGCCGCCCACGACAACGGCATCGTCCATCGCGATGTGAAGCCCGGCAACATCCTGTTCCGCCGCGACGGCACACCGCTGTTGAGCGACTTCGGCATCGCCAAGCGCCTCACCAATGATTCGGATCTGACCTCGACCGGCATGTTCGTCGGCAGCCCTAATTACATGGCGCCCGAGCAGTCCGAATCGGGCCCGATAGACGGACGCGCCGACATCTACTCCCTGGGAGTCATCCTTTACGAGATGCTGACCGGCACGCGCGCCTATGTCGCCGACTCGGTCATCGACGTCATCCTCATGCACAAGAAGGGGCCGGTGCCGAAACTGCCGGCCGGCCTCGAGCAGTACCAGGAACTGCTCAACCTCATGATGGCGAAGTCGCGCAAGGACCGCTTCCGCGACGCCGAGAGCCTGCAGCATTTCATCGCGCAGATGCGCCGCGCCGGGCTGGTCAAATCCAAGGCTGAGATGACCGCGCGGCCGGACTTCGATGTCACCGAGGAAGGCGCCACGCCCAGCCTCGGCACCACCACCACCCAGCTCGGTGCGCCCGAGCGACGCCTGCGGCCCTTGCAATGGGTGCTGCTGGTGCTGCTGGTGCTGTGTGGCATCGGCTGGGGTGTGCTGCTGACCATCGAACACCGCCTCGAACCGCCGCCGCGTGCGCAGCCGCAAATGAGCACTGCATTGCCGCAGCGTCCGGCGGCCGAACCGGCGATGGCGGCTGGCACCGCGCCGGAGCAGGTGGCGCAGGCGCTGTTGTGGCTGGGCCGCCACTGCCTCAACGAACTCAAACTCACCGAGCCGGCGCGCGACAACGCTTATTATTATTTCTCGCGCATGCTGCAGATTGATCCTGACAACGCCGAAGCGCGCGCCGGCATGCATGACATCGCCGCGCACTTTGCCATGCTGGCCGAGCAGGCCATCGCCGAAGATCGTTTCGAGCAGGCGCGCAGCTATATCGCGCTGGGTCTGCAGGTGGATGGCGACAATCGTCGCTTGAAGGAAATGCGCGATATCGCGACCGAAGCCAAGGTCGGATTCTGGGACGCGCTGGCGAGCCTCATTCGCCGCGAGCAATGAGTGCTCAGGGCGGAGCGGGGGCGGTCTTGGCGTCGGCCGGCAAGGTCTCCAGCAGCGCACGCGCCTGCTCGAGCTGACGTTGGTCCCAGGCCTCGATGAGGGCTTTGAGGGACGCGGCCTTGTCGGCGCCGGCGGTTTCAGTGGCGGGCTTGGCGATGGTGTCGGCGGCGATGGTGGGCGCGGGTGCGCTGCTGACGGGCGGCACAGCCGCGTGATGGCTGTCGTCCTGCGCGGCGCTTTCGTCGGTCTCGGTGCGCGCGCTCGCGGCGGCGCTGCCGAGTGCCGCGGCACGCAGTGCATCACGCTGCGTATCGGACACCGCGATGCCGGTGTCGTCCACCAGTTGATTGTTCTCGAACACATAGACGCGCGGGCCGGCGTCGCCGCTGCGATACCAGGCCGGCGGCGTGCCCGACATCTGCGTGGTGCCGGTGGCCGGGTTCTGCCATTGATACATGCGCGCCGCGACCGGCGCCACGGCCATGAAACAGCAACAGATGACAACGACGATGCGGCGCATGCACGACACCCCTGGACGGCGCTGGCGAGTATAGCAGTGCATGATGGGGCTCCCGTGGGTATGGCATTCGAGGTAGCGGCCATTGGATCTGCATCTCCACAGTCTTGATGCTTTGCTGCAGGCGCCGGCCGGCATCGTGGTGCCGGATGGCGCGGCGCTGTCGGTGCTGAATGCCGCGCTCGATGGCGCCACGCGCGCCGCCGGCCAGCCGGCCTGGCGACCGCCGGTGGTGCGCACGCTGGCGGCGCTGCTGGCGCAGCGCTTCGAACAGCAGCAGATGGCGGGGCGCGGCAGCGCTTTCGACTTCGTGTTGTCGCCCGAGCAGGAACTCGCGCTGTGGGCGGCCGTGATCGCCGACGATGAAACGCTCGATATCGACGCGCCCGAGGCGGCGGCCGTGGCGGCGCGCGATGCCTGGCGCGCGCTGCATGCCTGGCATCTGCCCTGGCCGCCGGCCGCGGCCATGATCAACGACGACGTGGCGGCCTTCATGCGCTGGAGCGGCGCCTATCTCGAACGCTGCCGCGCGCTCAATGTGACTGACCATGCGCGCCTGCTGTCGGCCGGCGGCGAGGCTTTGCCGGCCGCCATGCTCGCCCATGGTTTCCTCGCGCCGCCGCCGGCGATTGCCGCGCTGCTGCCGCGCGAGCCGCGCCCGCCGGCGCTCGACCCGGCACGTTTCGAAGCGCGCGCTTACGCCGACCGCGAGCAGGAGCTCTATGCCGCGCTGACCTGGGCCGACCAGGAAGAGGCGCGCGGCGGCGGGCGCGTGGTGGTGGCGCTCGACAGTCTGCGTGACGATGCGGATCTCGTGCTGCGCTGTGTGCGCGACGTGTTCGGCACGCATGACGCGGTGCATGTCGGTGCGCGCAGCGCTCTCGGTCGTGAGCCGCGCATCCTGACCGCGCTGGCCCTGCTCGAATTCAAGCCGCTCATGCGTTGGGACGCCTTGAGTGTTGTGCTGCGCAGTCCCAACCTGGTCGGCGCCGTGCAGGAACGTGGCGCGCGGGCGCGCGCCGACGCCGCCCTGCGCGCGCTCAATCGCTACGAACTGCCGTTCAGCGTGGTGCGCGAACATCTGCGGCTGCCGGCCCATGCCTGCCCGCAGCTGCTGGCGGTGCTGGAACAGGTGTTGGCTTTGCACGGCGCGCGGCCGCGTCGACAGCCGCTGGTGCGCTGGCTGGAATATTTCGAGCGCGTGCTCATCCTCGCGCAATGGCCGGGCGAGGCGCCGCTCGCTGCTGACAGCCTGCGCGTGCAGCGCGCGTGGGGCGAAGTGTGCGATCGGCTGCAGCGTCTCGACGGCGTGCTGCCCGCCCAATCCGCGACCGAAGCCTTGGCGCGGCTGCGACGGCTGCTCAAGGACAGCGCCCTGCGCGGCGCGCCGGCGCAGCGCGGCGTGTTCATCGTCTCGCCCTTCGAAGCGGCGCTCATTGCGCCGCGCGCGCTGTGGCTGGCGGGCTGCGAGTCGTCGGCTTTCGTCGGCGCCGCGCGGCCATCGTCGTGCCTGCCGCTGGCGCTGCAACGCGCGGCCGGCATGCCGGGCGCCGATGCCGGTCGCGAACTCGCGCGGGCGCGTCACCTGCTCGCGGCGCTGGCCGCCGGCGGCGGGCCGCGCATGGCGAGCTACCGCGCCGGCGATGGTGAATTGATCTACAGCCCGAGCCCGCTGTTGCCGGCCCTGCGCGCGCAGCCAGTGATGGCGGCGAGCCGCTACGTGCCGGCGCAGTGGTGCCAGGCCGCCGCCACCCTCGAACAGTTCAATGACGACCATGGCCCGCCACCGGTGGCGAGTCCGCGCGGCGGCACCGGCATGCTGGCCGCGCAGGCCGCCTGTCCGTTTCGTGCCTACGCGCGCCATCGTCTGACGGCGCGCGCGCCCGATGAACCGCGACCAGGGCTGTCGGCGCTCGACAAGGGCAATGCCGTGCATGGCGCGCTGGCACGGTTGTGGACCGAACTCGGTTCGCAGGCGCGCCTGCAGGCGCTGGCCCCGGACGCGCTGCATGAGCACGTGGCGAACGCGGTGGCCGACGCCTTGCCGAGCTGGCCGGCGCTGACGCCGCTCGAACGCAGTGTGCTGGAGGTCGAGCGCCAGCGGCTCAAGAGTTTGCTGCTGCGCTGGCTGGAGGAAGAACGCAAACGCACGCCGTTTACCGTGCTGGCGGTCGAGCAGCCGCGCGAAGTGCGCATCGGCGATCTTCAATTCCGGGTGCGCCTCGATCGCATCGACCAGCTCGACGACGGCAGCGAACTCATCATCGACTACAAGACCGGCAAGTGTTCACGCAACGACTGGCTGCCGCCGCGCATGAATGAACCGCAACTGCCGTTTTACGCGGTGGCCGGCACCGATGCCGAGGTGCGTGGCATCGCCTATGGCAAGGTCGACAGCGTCAAGCCCGCGTGGCTCATGAGCGAGGTGCTGGATGAGGCGCAGTGGGCTGAGCAGTGTGAGCGCTGGCGGGCCGATCTGACCCAACTGGCCGCGGAGATAGCCGCCGGCCTGGCGCTGGTCAACCCCAAGCGCGGTGGCCACACCTGTCGCCTGTGCGAGTTCAGCATGTTGTGCCGGGTGCGCGATTCGTTGCCGCTCGAGCTCGACGACGATGACGACGAGAGCGCCGCAACCGGGGATGACGACGATGCATGACGATGACGCCGCCGCGCGCCGCGCCGCGCTCGATATCCGTCGCTCGTTCGTGGTGCAGGCGCCGGCCGGCTCCGGCAAGACCACGCTCCTGACCCAGCGTTTGCTGCGCCTGTTGGCGACCGTGCGCCAGCCCGAGCAGGTGCTGGCCATCACCTTCACGCGCAAGGCCGCCGAGGAAATGCGCGCGCGCATCATCGCCGCGCTGGAACTGGCCGGCGAACCGCGCCCACAAGACCCGTTTCGCGCTGCCACCCATGATTACGCCAGCGCGGTGCTGGCCCATGATCGTGAGCGCGGCTGGGATCTGCGCGCGCAGCCGTCACGCCTGCGCATCATGACCATCGATGCGCTGTGTCAGAGCATTGTGCGCCAGGCGCCGATCAGTGCGCGCCTCGCCAGCGCCCAGAGTGTCGAAGAGGACGCCACGCTGTTGTATCGCGAAGCGGCGCGCGAGACCGTCGCCAGCATCGCTGACGACGCGCAGTGGAGCGTCGCCGTCGCTCGGCTGCTCGCCCATTTCGACAACGACTGGCAGAAGCTCGAAAGCTTGCTGGCCGAGATGCTCGCGCGCCGCGATCAGTGGTTGCGCGTGCTGCACCAGGGCGCCGAGCTCGGCGCCCTGCAGGCGGGCTATGAGCGGGTGGTGGCGAGCGATCTCGCGCGCGTGCGTGGCCTGTTCGAACGCGCTGACATCGCGCTTGGCGCGCTGTGGGCAGGCGCCGATGGCGCGGCGCGCATACTGGCCGCGGTCGATGACGGCGAGCGCGAAATCGTCGAACTCGTGGGCATCAGTGGCCTGCCGGCCGCGACGCCCGATGCACTGAATGTGTGGCGCGGCCTCGCGCGCCTGTTGCTCAAGAAGGATGGCGACTGGCGCCGTGCCCTCGACAAGCGCCAGGGCTTTTTGAGCGGCAAGCCCCATGCCGCCACCAAGCAGGCGATGCTGGATGTGATCGCGGGCCTGGGCGAAATACCGGCACTCGATGTGGCGCTGCGTCGCGTGCTGGAACTGCCGCAGCAAATGTTCGTCGACGGCGAAAGCGCGGTGGTCAGTGCGCTGCTGGCGGCCCTGAAACTGGCCGCGGCACTGTTCGATGTCCATGGCCGGCGCGCCGGGCGCGTTGATTTCCTGAGCTTCGCGCT
Organism: Gammaproteobacteria bacterium; assembly: GCA_020849475.1. GTDB lineage: Bacteria > Pseudomonadota > Gammaproteobacteria > JADJYF01. The sequence continues at coordinate 44,411 of JADLGE010000054.1, read as the reverse complement.
GGCCGCCGAGGCAGCCCTGGGCGCACCGGAAGAGCCCACCGAGCTCGCGCTCATGCTCGACTATCGCCTGCAGCATTTGCTGGTCGATGAAGTGCAGGACACCTCTTACACCCAGTACAAACTCATCGAAGCGCTGACCGCCGGCTGGGAGCAGGGCGATGGTCGCAGCCTGTTTCTGGTCGGCGATCCGATGCAGTCCATCTACCGCTTCCGCCAGGCCGACGTGCGCCTGTTCACCAATTTGCTGCGCGGCGATGCGCTCGGCGGTCTGCGTCTCGAAAGCCTGCGCCTGTCGGCCAATTTCCGCGCCCAGGCGGCGCTGGTCGAGTGGATCAACGGCGTCATGCCGGTAGCCTGTGCGAGCGTGCCGATGTTCGACGTGCCGTTCGTCGTGCAGTCGGCGGTCAAGCCGGCGCTGCCAAGTGTGTGGAGCATCCATGCCGCGCCCGATAACGACCGCGCCCGCGAAGCGGCCGAAGTGCTGGCACGGGTCGAGGCCATCCGCGCCGTCGCGCCGGATGCCAGCATCGCCATCCTGGTGCGCAGCCGCAGCCATCTCGGCCGTGTGACCGCGGCGCTGGTGGCGCGCGGCCATGCCATCGCCGCGCGCGAGATTGAAGCGCTGGGCGAACTGCCGTGCATCGTTGACCTCCTGGCCCTGACCCGCGCCTTGCTGCACGAAGCCGACAGCATCGCGTGGCTGGCGGTGCTGCGCGCGCCGTGGTGCGGCGTCACGCTCGCGACCCTGCAGCGACTCACAGCGCGGCTCGGCACGGTGCTCGAAGCGGTCGAGGATGACGACTGGTGCGCGACGCTCGAGGCCGATGAACGGCAGCGCCTCGTGTGTGTTCGTACAGCACTGCCGGCGGCGCTGGCGCAGGTCGGACGCGAACCGCTGGCGGCACTGGTCGAGCGTTGCTGGGTGGCGCTGGGCGGACCGGCGCTGCTCGACCATGAAGGGCGCGCGGCCGATGTGCAGAGCTATCTCGATTTGCTCGACGCCCTGGAACGGGAGGACGGCCCGCTGGCCGTCGAGCGCCTCGCGCAGCAATTGGCCGCTCGCTATTCGAGTCCGCCCCCAGCCGCCGATACGCGACTGCAGGTGATGACCATCCATCGCGCCAAGGGTCTCGAATTCGATTACGTGCTGGTGCCCGGCTGTGGCCGCAAGCCGCAGGCCGATGCGCGGCCCTTGCTGGCCTGGCGCGAGCACCACGACGACGATCATTGCGCGTCATTGCTGTTGGCGCCGTCGCCGGCCAAGGGCGACAGTCCGTGGTTCAAATACCTGCGCGAGCGCGACAAGGAAGACGTGGCGGCCGAGGCCGTGCGTCTCCTGTACGTGGCGCTGACGCGCGCCAAGCGTGAAGTGCATCTGCTCGGGCAGGTGAAGCCCGGCAAGGACGATTCGTTGCCCAAGCCGGAGAAGGGCTCGTTCTTCGCGATGCTGTGGCCGGCCATCGCCGACGCCGCGCTCGCCACCCTCGCCTCACCGGCGCCGCTGGCGACGGCCGCCGAGCCGCCGCGCGGCGGGCCGCCCCTGCGGCGTCATGTGCTCGGCACGCTGGCCGCGCCAGGCTTTTCGGTGCCGGTCGCCGGCAGCGAGCTGCCGCTCGAATTCGACTGGGCCGGCACCACCGCCAAGCACATTGGCACGGTCGCTCATCGTTTGCTGCAGGATTTGGCTGGCGGCGGCGGCGCGCGTGCGTGGACACCGGCCTTGCGCGGTTTTGCGCGCGGTCAGTTGCGCGCACTGGGCGTGACCGGCGACGAACTCGAAGGCGCGAGCGAAGAAGTCGCGCGCGCGGTGGAGGCGACCTTGAACAGCGCGCGCGGGCGCTGGCTGTTCGCCGCCGACCAGGCAGAGGTCGAAACCGAACTCTGCCTGGCGGTGGTCGAGCAGGGCGACACGGCCCGCGTGATCATCGACCGCACCTTCGTCGATGCCGACGGGCGGCGCTGGATCGTCGACTTCAAGACCGGCAGCCATCGCGGCGGCGCGCCTGAGGCCTATCTCGATTCAGAACTCACACGCTACCGGCCGCAGCTCGAACGCTACGCGCGCATCATGGCCAGCCTCGATGCGCGGCCGATCATGCTCGGCCTGTATTTCCCCTTGCTCGACGGCTGGCGCGAATGGCCGGCCTGTGGGTCTTGAGTGCAGCGCTCACGCAAGCGTGTGAGCAATGCGCCGAGCAGCGGCGTGGCGAACAGGAACACCGAGCCCGGCAAGGGCACAGGCCGCAATTCACCTTCGAGGCGCACATTGTCGAGACGCAGGGTGCCGGTGATGGCGGTGGCGCCGTGGCCGGCCAGGTCGAACACCAGCGTGCGCGCATCGGACAGCAACGACAGTGGCACGTCGAAACCGCGGAAGCTGCCAGTGATTGCGCCCTGGGCGAGCGTGGCGCCGGCCTGACTGAGTGTCCAGGCGTTGGGGCCACTGGCCGAGCCGCGGATGTCAAAATGCAGCAGGCTCGGCGCCCAGCGTTGCGTGCCGGATTGTTCGAGCACGAGATGCAATTGGTTGGTGCCGGTGAAGCCGCTGGCCGACAGCGCGCGACCGGGATTGCCGGCCAGATCGCCCAGGCGCCCCGCGTCGTCACGCCACACGGCGCTGGCTACTCCCGGCGCCAAGGCGCCGGGCGCGGCGTCGAACACGCCGCCATTGCTTTCAAAGCTGAAGGCCGCGAGCGTGCTGGCATGCACGGCGGCGGGTATCGATGCGAGGCACACAGTGCTGACGAGGGCGGCGCGCAAACGCCGCGAATGACGGATATCCATATCCAAACTCCCTTTGATGATTGCAACGCCGTCCTGGCGTTGTGCGAGCGATTGTAGAACGGTGACGGCGCGAGATCGATACGCCGTGCGGACAATGCTCCAAGGAAGCTCTGAAGAACCGTAGCGCGCGAAGGTAGGTCGTGCGCGCCCGGAGCGCAGAAACCGCAGCGTATACGGAAATACGTGAGGATTTGTGCTCGCCGCTGGCGAGCATCCTTCGGACCCGCCTGCGGCGGTCCACTTCCTGCGGAAGTGTCGAGCACCGGACGCGCGCGCGATCCCGAGCGCGGTAGGTTCTTCAGAGCTTCCCTAAAGCGGATCTTCGAGCCTGAGGGGCAGCGAGGCCGGGCCGGTCTCGACCTGGTGGATGAGTTCCGACTGACGCTTGGCGCCGGTCTTGATGAAAATGTGTTTGAGATGGGTGCGCGCGGTGTTCACCGCGATGCCGATGACATGCGCCGCTTCTTCCAGGCTGTGACCGCTGGCGAGCGCCTGCACCAGCACGATCTCGGCGCGCGTCAGGCCGTAGATCTGCTGCAGCACCTGCGCCGACACCGGTCGATAGCCGGGTGATTCGAACACCAGCAGCGCGACTGTCACGTTGCCGTCGGCCGGCACCGGCGTCGCGACCAGGATCACGCGGCGATCGTCGTCGGCACGCAGGGTGCAGATCTCACTGGTGACTTCGTCCGGCGCCTGCAACTGGCCACGCGCCGCGGCGCGTTGCACCACGTTGGCGAGGTTGGCGTGGTCCTGGTCGCTGGTGGCGCGTAATTGGCCGCGCACGATGGCCACCGTCGAATGGGCATTGAAGATGCCGTCGGCCATCTGGTTGATGTAGAGCAGCTTGAGCTGCTTGTCGACCAGCACCATCGCCATCGGCAGTTGATCAAACACGAAGCGCAGCGCGCTGCTGGCCTGCGACATCGCGGCGAGGCTGGCGCGCGTGGTCGATTCACTCATGCGCAGCGCGACGCCGAAGCATTGTCCACGCGCGTCGGTGAGCGGCTTCAGGGTGTCCTTGCCGCTCTTGTCATCGGCCAGCACCGCCTGCTCGGTGTTGAGCTTGAAGGTGCGACGCACGACCGCGCTCGCATCCTGCGCATTCAACTCGTAGAGCGTCATGAGGATGTTGGCCAGCGGCTGGCCGATCAGCGCGTCACGCGTCCAGCCGGTCAGGCGCTCGGCATGGCGGTTGACGAAAGTGATGCGGGCATCCCTGTCGGCGGTGATGATCGCTTCCTGATCCTTGGCCTCGCGACCGCCGACCTGATCCTGCTGACGCGCCTCTTCCTGTTTGTGCAGGGCGAGGTTGATGGTGGTCAGGAGATCCTTGGTGGTGAACGGCTTGTTGATGAAGCCGGCGGGCTGGGTGGCGCGGGCGCGATCGAGCAGATCGCGATCGGCATAAGCCGACACATAGACCACCGGGATATCGTACTGGGTGCGGATGAGATGGGCGGCTTCAATGCCGTCGATGCCTTCGCCGAGGCGAATGTCCATGAGGATGAGGTCGGGACGCAATTCGCGTGCGCGCTCTATGGCCTCGTTACCGTCTTTGGCAATGCCGACCACGTCGTAGCCCAGACCGCGCAGACGCATGCGCAGCGCGCCCGCGACCGCGCGCTGATCCTCGACGACAAGAATGTTTGCTCCCGCCACGTTCGCTGTTACCGCCGCTGCTGTCCAGCCGACCGACGAGGTTTCACGCGGATACATCGTCACCCAGCCGTACTATAACGCATCCTGCCCATTGCTCCATGACCGCGGCAGCGTGCGCACTACTCCAACGCGAAGCGCGGGGTATCGCTCTCAACGATCGTCGCGAAACTGCTTCTGAAAGAGTTCGCGGCGCTCCTGTGCATCCACCGTCAAGGTCGCTATCGGGCGCGCTTCGAGGCGCGCCAGACCGATGTCTTCGCCGGTCTCATCGCAGAAACCGTAGCTGCCGTCTTCGATGCGCTTGATGGCGTCGTCGATTTTCTTGAGCAGGCGGCGATAACGATCACGGGTGCGCAGCTCGAGGATGTTATCCGATTCGCGGCTCGCCCTTTCGGCTTCGTCGCCGACATCGCGGATCTCGGAACGCAGGTGATCGAGGGTTTCCTGGGACTCGGTGATCAACTCGTCGCGCCAATTGCGCAGCTTGTTGCGGAAGTACACGAGCTGCAGAGGATTCATGTACTCCTCGTCCTTGCTCGGCACATAGCCGGCCGGCAGCTTCACCTCGTCGAGATTGATCATGCGCGGACGCGCGACGGGCTGCCCTGCGTCGTGGCTGGGGGCCTTGGCAATGGCGGTCGCCGCGCGCGCGACCTGTGCGGGCGGAGTATCGGTGTCGCTGGCTTTCTTGCGCACGCTGGTCTCTTTGACAGGGGTTACTTTCTTGGCGGCCTTGGCCGGCGCCGGCGCAGCGACGGGAGTCGGCACGACAGTAGGCTTGGTGGCTGCCGCCTTGGGCGGTTCAGGCTTCTTCATGGCGGCCTTTGGAGCAGCGGTCTTGGGCGCAGGCGTCTTGACCAGCGCGGCTTTCGGCGGCGCGGTCTTGGTCACTGCGGGCTTGGCTTTGGCAGCGGGCTTGGGCGCCGGTTTGGCGGCGACCTTCTTCGCTACGGTCTTGGCTACCGGCTTGGCTGCGGCCTTCTTGGCCGGTGCCTTGCTGGCCGGAGCTTTCTTTGCAACCGCCTTCGTGGCGACGGCTTTCTTGGCCGCTGCCTTGGCGGGCGCGGCCTTCTTGCTGGGTTTCGATGCTGTTGTCTTCTTCTTTACTGGAATACGTGGACTTGCCTTCTGCTTGGCGGAAGATTTCTTCTTTGCATTGGCCACGTTAACCACCTCTTGTGCGTGTCGCGCGCGTTGCTTCGAGCGTCACGTATCACGTTTCCCGGCAGGACAGGTCATAAAACCGGGGCGCAACATTAATCATTTTCACCGGTCAGCGCAATGTTGCACGGCGGCCCGCACAAGTGCAAACGCAAGCATGAGAGCACACGTTGATCAGGGCTGACTCCAGTCGTCGAGTTCCATGACCAAGGCGCCAGCGCTGAGACCTTTGGCGCTGGTCTGCTCGTGCCGCTCCATGCGCACCAGACCCACACCGGGTGCATACCATTCGCGGGTTGTGACTTCGATGTGGGTTGCGCCGACGCCATTGCCGAGGTCGGCGTCGGCCTGCCCCTGGCCCTCGAGCAGCAGGCAGCTTTTGAATGCACCTGCCGGTGTGGTGACCGCGGCGTCGAGCGCTGCCACGCGGAATTGCATGGTCAGCGGCACCTGCGCGCGAAACAGCGTTTCCCACGGCGCCGCCGAGCTTTCCAGCACTGCCGTCGAACTGCGTCCCTGCCACTGCTGGTCGAGCACCGGATGGCGTGGCATCACCAATTGCTGCTGGTCATCTTCCGCCGAGCGCGGACCATGACGGCGTTCGATGCCGACCCGATAGATGCCATCGTCATTGAGTCGATAGAGATAACGTTGACCGTCGAGCGTGACGCGTACACGCAGATCAGCCGGTTGATTGGCGAGCGGGTCGAGCACCGACAGCGCATGACGCAGTTCGCGGCTGCCATCCATGGTGGTGCGTTCGACGCGGTACTGCCAGCGGCTGCCGGGTGTGAGCGGAAAATAGCCGCCATCGTCGGCGCCGTGGCCGCAAGCCACGAGACCCAGCACCAGCAGCGGCAGAGTCAGGCGCGCAAGCGCGCCACGATGAATCGCGATGATCGACATGATGGGTGACATGATGATCGATGGTAATGGAAAGCGCCGCTGCCTCGCACCGTCGTCGCGGCCGCGCTTTATCTTCCACTCGGCAGGCGGGTCTAGTAGTATTCGCGCGTTCGCGCGGACCGGCTTGCGGGCCACGCGCGGCCAGCGGCTGCGGGTATGGGGTACCCGGCGGCGTCGAAAAGTGCGATGCCCTGGGGTGAATGGAGCGCCGGACCCGGTCTCCCGACCGCGCGACATGGCACAGGCGCGACACGCGCCAGTCAGATGAAACAACACAAGACTGTCACGGCCTGCCGTGATTGCTACCGTCGCTGGCGTTTGCGCCGGCAGAAGGGGAACCTGATGAATTTGCGAAAGAGCTCGGTCCTTACCGCCGTCCTGCTGCTGGCCGGCTCCGCCAGTGCCTTAGCCGACGGCGATGCGGCGGTCGGACGCAAGAAGGCGGAAACCTGCCTGGGCTGTCATGCCGTGCCGGGTTATTTCAATGTGTATCCCAGCTACCACGTGCCGAAGCTGGGCGGACAGACTGGCAAGTACATCGAGTCCGCACTCAAGCAATACCGCGATGGCGGTCGCCAGCACGACACCATGCATGCGAACGCGGCCAACCTGAGCGATCAGGACATGGCCGACATCGGCGCTTACATCGAAAGCTACCGCAGCAAGTAGTCGGTCAACAGGTCGCCGGAGTAATACGCATGAACACCAAAATGATTTCGTCCCTCGTCTGTGCGCTCGGCTTGGCCGCGTTCACGACCCTCGTCAGCGCCGAACAGGCCGCCGCCGCCGCCGATAACGGCATGAGCTTTGACGACAAGCTCAAAGCCTGTGGCGCTTGCCATGGCGAGAAGGGCGACAAGCCGCTCGCCCCCGACTACCCGATGCTCGCCGGCCAGCATGCCGACTACATCACGCAGTCATTGAAGAACTACCGTGATGGCCGCCGCACCCACCCGATCATGAGCATGCAGGTCAAGGCCCTGGGCCTGACCGATGCCGACATGGTCAAGCTCGGCCAGTACTTCGCGGGCCAGACCGGCCTCACGACGCTCAATATCAAATAAGTCCTCGCGGCCGCCGCGTTCGCGGTGGCCGCAATGGATTCGTCAAGCCCTGTAGGTGCGATTCCAATCGCGCGTTCGAATGTCAGACTTCAGTCTGACATTCAAAATCGCTGCGTTCCGATTACACCATCGCGCGCGAGGCGCTCGCGCTCTTCGCCGGCCACCCCCAACTCGTCCAGTATCGCCTCCGTATCTTCTCCCAGCCGCGGCGCGCCGCGGCGGATGTCACTCGGGGTGACGGAGAAACGCGCCGCTGGCCGTGCCTGACGCAGCGTGCCGGCCTGCGGGTGTTCGAACTGCTGCACGACATCGTTGGCCCTGACCTGCGGATGCTCGATCATTTCATTGCGCGTCAGCACCGGCGCGCAGGGCACGCCTTCCGCTTCCAGCCGCGCCAGCCAGTGCGCCGCGGTCTGGGTCAGGAGCCGCTCCTGAATCAGATTCAGACGCGCATCGATATTGCGGTCGCGCAGTGCCGGCGTCGCGAAGCGCGGATCGTCCAGCCACTGCGGCGTATCCAGCGCCCGACATAGCGCGCGCCATTCCTTGTCCGACATCACCGCCACGCTGATATGGCCGCTGGCGGTCTCGTAAATCAAATCGATGAAGCTCGCGGCCGCCTGCTGCGGGATGTCCGCGCCGACCAGGGTCTGGCTGCCCATGTCCGATTGCCACAGAAAGGCCACGATGGCGTCGAGCATGGACAGCCGCACATGCTGGCCGATACGCTCGCGGCTGCGTGCCAGCAGCGCGGCGGTGATGGCCTGCGCCGCCATCAAGGCGCTGACCTTGTCCGGCACGATGGTGCGCACCAGGCGCGGCCGCGCCGTATCGGAGCCGGCCTGCACGGTGGCGAGACCGGACAGCGCCTGGATTAACGGGTCGTAGACCGGCCGCTGGGCGTAAGGCCCTTCAAAGCCGAAGCCGGCGATGGACACGTACACGATGTCGGCGCGCGCAGCGCGCACCACGTCTTCACCGAGCCCCAGGCGCTCGATGACGCCGGGCCGGAAGTTCTGCACGAATACGTCGGCACTGCATATGAGTTCGAGCAGCAGTGCCACGCCGCGCGGGTCTTTCAGATCGAGCGCAAGTGAACGCTTGTTGCGGTTGTTGTTGAGAAACGCCGCCGAGAAATCGCCACGTCGATTGCCGGCGCGGCGCACGTAGTCGCCGCCGTCGGGGTTTTCGACCTTGATCACCTCCGCGCCCTGGTCGGCCAGCATCATGGTGGCGAGCGGTCCTGAGATCATCGAAGTCAGATCGACGATGCGAAATCCGTGCAGTGGTCCGGGCATGACGGCGCGTGCTCCACGTTGCGCTGCGTCGTCGGCGGGCCGATGACGCGCGAGGGTTGTAGTGGCTATCTTCCCGCTGAGGGATGGGCCATCATCGCCGATCACCGCCACTGAGAAGGAGTTCGTCATGTTGCATCGTTCCATTCGTCGATATGCGTTCGCCGCGCTCGTGAGTTGCGCGGCTTTGCCGTTCGCCGCGCAGGCCGGGGCATTGACCGATATCCTCATGGCCAAACTCGCCGTCACGCAGCCGCAGGCCGACGGTGGCGCGGGATCGATTTTCAAACTCGCCCGCGCACAGATGACGCCGGAAAATTTTCAGAAACTGAACGCCGTGGTGCCGGGCATGAGCGCCTACCTCGGCGCGGCGCCAGCTTTCCTGCCGGGTGAGCAGACGGCGGGCGCGGCGCTGCCGGGCGCCGGTCTTGCACAAGGCGCGACCGTGGCGGGTGTGGCCGGCGGCGGCGCCTCGGTCGGCGCGCTCGCCGCTGCTGCTGGCGGTCGTTCAACGGCCGGCAATCTGGCGGCCGCCGCCGCCGGTGGCTCGCCCGCAAGTGGTCTGGCGGCCGCGGCGGGCGGTGGTTCGGCCAGCGGCGCGCTCGCCGCTGCCGCGCTCGGACAGCCGGTCTCGCCGGCCGATGCCTTGAAAGGCGCGGCGCGCAACAAACTGGCGGCCACGGTGGGCGGCGCCGTACCGGCCGCGCCGGGCGGATTGGCCGGCGTGGCGGCCGCTGCGGCGCCCGGTGCGCAAGGGGGACTCGCCGGCGTTGCAGCCGGCGCACTGGCAGGCAATGCCGGTGGCGTTTCCACCGGCGGTGCGGCCGGCGCCTTGCTGGCGGGCACGGCCCTGGGTGACAAGCTGCAGGCCGCGCAGGCGCTCGCTCCGGCCTTCTCCCAGCTCGGTCTCAATCAGACCTCGGTCGCACAATTCCTGCCCATCGTGATCGGCTACGTGAAGTCGGTGGGCGGCAAGTCTTCGTCGAAATTGCTGACACAGGCGCTGGGCCTGTAGCGCGCCCGCGCCGGGCCTGGGACCAGGAACGCGACTGCCATGGGCGACGTGACGCAACTGCCGCGTGACCCTGCACCGCGTCACTACGTGCGCGTGACGCGCGCCAATCATCGCGGCTACACCGAGTTCCAGTATTCCATCGGCGACCCCTCGCTCTATCTCGAAATGACGCTGCCGCCGGCGGCGTTCGCGGAGTTCTGCGCGCGCCATCAAGCGTTGCATCTGACGTCGGACCAGGCGCGGGCGGTCGATGCCGCCCGCCAGCGTTGGCACGGCGGCGCCGACCACGAGGATTGAAGCCGTGTCGATCGATCTCAAGACCACCCACATCGAACCGCTGCGCCGCACGTTCGATCACATCGCCGACAAGCTCGGCGGTGACAAGCCCGCCACCCGTTACCAGGAAGCGGTGTGGGGCCTGCAGCCGACGCTGAATTTTCACTATCGGCCGACCTGGGATCAGTCGCACACGCTGTACGACCCGCGGCGCACGGCCATCGTGATGAAGGACTTCGATGACCTGGTCGACCCGCGCCAGTATTACTACGGCACCTGGACCATCCAGCGTGGTCGGCAACAGGATTCCCAGGAAAAGAATTTCGAATTCGTCGAGAAGCGCGGTCTGTTGACGGCGCTCGATGCGCAGTGGCGCGACAGGATCACGCGTTTCGTACTGCCCATGCGGCACGTGGCGTGGGCCGCCAACACCAATAATTCCTATATCTGCGCCTATGGCCATGGCGCGCCGGTGGCGTCGGCCGCCGGCATGCACATGATGGACGAGCTCGGCGTCGCGCAGTATCTGAGCCGCGCCGGCCTCATGCTCGGTGACAATGAACCGGCCCTGCTCGATGCCGCCAAGGCGGCGTGGATGAGCGATGTGATGTGGCAGCCCATGCGCCGTCTGGTCGAAAACTCGATGGTGACGCGCGACTGGTTCGAGTTGTTCGTCGCGCAGAATCTCGTCATCGACGGCCTGGTCCATCCGCTGGTGTTCGAGCGTTTCGACGCGCGGCTCATCCAGCACGGTGGCGCGGTGTTTTCCATGCTGTCGGAGTTCATGGTCGACTGGTACGCCGAGTCGAGTCGCTGGGTGGATGCGGTGATCAAGACCGCCGCCGCCGAATCGCCCGCCAATCGCGCGCTGCTGGAGGGCTGGACGACGCACTGGCTGGCTGAGGCAGGCGCCGCGCTGACGCCGCTTGCGGACTACGCCTTCGACGGCGAAGGCGCCACGCTGCTCGCGGAACTCTCGGCCGCTTTGCGCGCGCGCGTCGCGCGTCTCGGTCTCACCATCACGGGTTGAATCATGGCCGACAAAGTTTTCATCTCGCTGCAGAACAACGCCGAGGCGCAGCCCATCATCACCGCCATCCTCGCCGATAATCCGGCGGCGGTGCTGAACGAATCGCCGGGCATGGTCAAGATCGACTGCCCGTCGCGCCTCGTCATCAGGCGCGAGTCAGTCGAAGCGGCGCTGGGGCGCGACTTCGATCTGCAGGAGCTTCACATCAATCTCATCTCGCTCGGCGGCAACATCGACGAGGACGACGACGAGTTCGTGCTGTACTGGCGCACCTGAGCGGCCAACACGCGCGCAAGCAATACGGGCAGGGGAGAACAGCATGGCCAAGAAGCTCGGACTCAAAGAACGCTACGCATTGCTGACGCGCGGGCTCGATTGGGAAACGACCTATCAGCCGATGGACGCAGTGTTCCCTTACGACAGCTACGAAGGCATCAAGATCAAGGACTGGGATGGATGGGCCGACCCGTTCCGTCTGACCATGGATGCCTACTGGAAATACCAGTCGGAAAAAGAGCGCAAGCTCTACGCCATCCTCGATGCGTTTCAACAGAACAACGGCCAGCTGAACATCTCCGACGCGCGTTACCTGTCGGCGGTGAAATTATGGCTGCAGGGCATCACGCCGCTGGAATACGCCGCCCATCGCGGTTTCGCCCACGCCGGTCGCGCATTTCGCGGCGCCGGCGCGCGCATCGCCTGCCAGATGCAGTCCATCGACGAACTGCGTCATGCCCAGACCCAGTTGCACGCCTTCAGTCACTACAACAAATTCTTCAACGGCTTTCATGGCTTCGCGCACATGCGCGACCGCGCCTGGTATCTGTCCATCCCCAAGAGCTTCTTCGAGGATGCGATGACGGCCGGGCCGTTCGAATTTGTCACCTCGATCTCCTTTGCCTTCGAATACGTGCTGACCAATCTGTTGTTCATGCCCTTCGTGTCGGGCGCCGCCTATAACGGCGACATGGCCACCACCACGTTTGGATTTTCCGCGCAGTCCGATGAGTCACGCCACATGACCCTGGGGCTCGAAGTGGTGAAGTTCATGCTGCAGCAGCACGAGGACAACGTACCCATCGTGCAGGGCTGGCTGGATAAATGGTTCTGGCGCGGTTATCGCCTGCTGGGGCTGGTCGGCACCATGATGGATTACATGCTGCCGAAGAAGGTGATGTCGTGGGCCGAGGCCTGGGGCATCTACTGGGAAGAGAACGGCACGGCGCTGTTCCATGATCTTGGCCGCTATGGCATCCGCCTGCCGAAACACCACGAAGTGGCGGCCAAGGAAAAGCAACGCCTGACCCACGAAATGTGGACGGTGCTTTACCAGTACGGCAATGCCTTGAGCCTGCACACCTGGGTGCCGGACGACGAAGAAATCGCCTGGCTGAGCGAGAAATACGGCGCCACTTTCGACACCCTCTACAAGCCGCGCCTGCTGTTCCTGCGTGCGGCTGAGCAGCGCGGCGAGCGCTATTACAACAATCGCCTGCCGATGGTGTGCCAGGTCTGTCAGATCCCGATTTTCTACACCGAGCCCGACGACCCGCTGACGCAATGTGTGCGCATCGTCGAGGCGGCTGCTACCCGCCACCATTGCTGCTCCGACGGCTGTGCCGACATCTTCAATCACGAGCCGATGAAATACGTGCAGGCCTTGATCCCGCCACAGCAGATCTATCGCGGCGAAGCGGGCGGTGCGCGCGACATCTTCGAATACGCCGCGTGGCTGCATCTCGAACGCGATGTCGACACCGGCGAATACCGCGGCTCGCCCGATCAGAAAAACTGGGACGCCTGGCAAGAGGCGCACAAGACCAAGCCCGCCAACGCGGCGTGAGGAGGCAGCGATGAGCACCCGGCACCTGGGCGAGCGCTATGAATACCTTTCTGAGAACCGCGTCGAACAGTATGGCGGCGACATCAACATCTACCTGCGCTGGGAAAAGCATTTGATGTTCGCCTGCCCGTCGGCCTATCGCGTGCCGACCGCAATGCGCTTGGGGGACTTTCTCGAACAGATGTTGAAGCCCGACTACGCCGCCCATCCCGACTGCGCGGCGCTCGACTTCACACGCTGCCAGTGGAAGCTCGACAAGGCGCCGTGGCAGCCCGACTTCGACAAATCCATTGCCGACAACGGCGTTGGTCACATGAGCTACATCGAGTTTCATGCGCCGGGTCTCGATGGTGTCGATGGCATTGGCTACTGAACGCCGTCGGCCACGGTGACTTTCCGGCTGACCATAGAACCGCTGGGCGAAACCCTCGAACTCGAGGACGGCCAGAGCATGCTCGACGGTGCGCTGCGCGCCGGTATCTACCTGCCCTATGCCTGCAATCACGGCCTGTGCGGCACCTGCAAGGTGACAGTGCTGGGGGGCGAAGTGGCGCACGGCCAGGCCTCGTCCTTCGCGCTCATGGATGTCGAGCGCGACGAAGGCCGCACGCTCGCCTGCTGCGCGACCTTGCTGTCGGACGTCACCATCGAGGCGGATGTCGATGAAGAGCCCGATGCCGAGCGCCTGCCGGTAGCTGACTATCGTGCGCAGGTGTCGCGCATCGAAGACCGCACGCCGACCATCAAGGCGGTTTTTCTGACGCTCGACGACGCTGAACTCCACTTCCAGGCCGGCCAGTATCTCAATCTCGTCATTCCCGGCCTCGATGGGCCGCGCGCGTTTTCCATCGCCAGCGCGCCGAGTTCGCGTCGCGAGATTGAACTGCATGTGCGCAAAGTCGAAGGCGGCGCTGGCACGGCCTATGTGCACGAGCGACTCGAGCCGGGTGATGAACTGCGGTTCACCGCGCCACTGGGGCGATTTTTCGTCCGCAAGTCAGCGCCGGAGCCAGTGCTGCTGCTGGCCGGTGGTTCGGGGCTGTCGAGTCCGAAGTCAATGCTGCTCGATCTCCTGGAAAGCGCTGACCCACGCGCCATCACGCTCATTCACGGCGTGCGCAATCGCGCCGAGCTCTACGACGACGCTTTGTTCGAAGCCTTGGCCGCCGAGCACCCGCAGTTCCGCTACGTGCCGTGCCTGTCCGACGCCGCGCACGACGACGCTTGGCAAGGTGAGCGCGGCCATGTGCATGAAGTCGCCGAGCGCCTGTTTGATGGCCGCTTCGCTGGCCTGAAAGCCTATCTGTGCGGACCACCGGCCATGATTGACGCCTGTCTCACCAGTCTCATGCGCGGCCGCCTGTTTGAAGAGCACATCTTCATGGAGCATTTCTTCACCGCCGCCGACGCCGCGAGCCCTGCGCGCCGCAGTGCGCTGTTCAAGAAATTCTAGGGCGCGCGCTTGAGCGGCGAATTCAACATCACGCTGGCCGACAGCGGCGCGTGTTTTCCGTGCAAGCAAGATCAGAACGTGCTGGCGGCGATGGAAAAACTCGGCCGCCGCGGCATCCCCGTCGGCTGTCGCGGTGGTGGCTGCGGTATCTGTCGCGTGCAGGTGGTGGCAGGGGCGGGCTATCGCACCCAGAAAATGAGCCGCGCCCAGGTGAGTGAGGCGGATCTCGCGGCCGGCATCTGCCTGGCCTGTAAACTCATCCCCGAGGGCGACCTCACGCTGCGCGTCCTGGGCCTTTTTCGTCGTGACTGTGACTAACAGCGGCGCTGTGAAAAAGCGCTTCTTCCGGGTAGGAGCCGACCCGCGATTTTCGGCTAGTTGGGCAGCAGCGATTTGATTATCCTTGCCCGTCATAACGCGCCCCGCAAGCCGGGCTGCGAGCAACAGGGGAGACGCGTGCCATGTCATTTACCGGAGTATTGCGGCCCGGCCATTGCGCCATTCGGGTCATGGAGATGGGCCCGGCGCTCACCCATTACATCGAGCGCCTCGGCATGCTCAAGACCGGCGAGGACGCCGAGGGCCGGGTGTATCTCAAGGGCTGGGACGAACACGACGCGTTTTCGATCGTGCTGCGTGAAGCTGACTCGCCAGGGCTCGACTATCTCGGCTTCAAAGTGCTGTCGAATCAGGATCTCGACCGACTGGAACTCGCGCTGCGCGAACATGGCTGCGCGGTTGAGCGCATTCCGGCCGGCGAACTCAAAGGCTGTGGCCACCGTGTGCGCTTTCAGATCCCCACCGGCCACACGCTCGAACTCTACGCCGAGAAGGATTACGTCGGCACGCTGACCGGCAATCAAAATCCCCATCCCTGGCCCGAAGGTCTGAAGGGCATGAAGGTGTGCCGCTTCGACCATTGCCTCCTGTACGGGCCGAATCTCGCCGACACGGCCGATCTATTCGTGAACGTGCTGGGCTTCAGTCTTTCCGAGCGCGTGGTGACACCCGATGCGCAGATGATCGGCGCCTTCTTCACCTGCTCCAACAAGGCCCACGACATCGCCTTCATCGAACATGCCGAGCCCGGTAAGCTGCATCACGCGTCCTTCCTGTTGAACACCTGGGAAGAAGTGCTGAACGCCGCCGACCTCATGAGCATGCACGACATTCCGATAGACATCGGCCCGACCCGCCATGGCATCACGCGCGGGCGCACGATTTATTTCTTCGACCCGTCGGGCAATCGCAATGAAGTGTTCTGCGGTGATTACACCTGGTATCCCGATCGCGAACCTATCACCTGGGAGACCGAACAGCTCGGTCGCGCGATTTTCTATCACGACCGCAAACTCAACGAGAATTTTCTGGGTGTGGTGACCTGAAATGTCCAAGCAAACGAAATTGAAGAATTTCATCAATGGCGAATTCGTCAGCAGCGCTTCGCAGTTCGACGATTTTGACCCGACCACCGGCCGCGTCCACGCCCGCGTGCACGAAGCCGACGAAGCCGCCGTCGACCGCGCGGTGCGCGCCGCGCGCGCGGCCATGCAAGGGCCGTGGGGGCGCATGAGCATCGCCGAGCGCAGCGAGCTGTTGTTCAAAGTCGCTGATCGCATCAACGAGCGATTCGACGAATTCCTGGCCGCTGAATGTCTCGACACCGGCAAGCCGTGGTCGCTGGCGCGGCACATCGACATCCCGCGCGGCGCGGCCAATTTCAAAGTGTTCGCCGACATCATCCGCAACGTGCCGACCGAGTGCTTCCGCATGGAAACGCCGGACGGCGCCGGCGCACTCAACTACGGCGTGCGCGTGCCCAAGGGCGTGATTGCGGTCATCTGTCCGTGGAATCTGCCGCTGTTGCTCATGACCTGGAAGGTCGGCCCGGCGCTGGCCTGCGGCAACACCGTGGTGGTCAAACCCTCCGAAGAAACGCCCTATACCGCGACCCTGCTCGGCGAAGTGATGAACGAAGTCGGTGTGCCGCCCGGTGTGTACAACGTGGTGAACGGTTTCGGTGGAGACTCCACCGGTGAATTCCTCACTCGCCATCCCATGATCGACGCCATCACCTTCACCGGTGAGACCATCACCGGCACCGCCATCATGAAGAACGCGGCGGTCGGCGTGCGCGATGTGTCCTTCGAACTCGGTGGCAAGAATGCCGGCGTGGTGTTCGCCGATGCCGACTTCGAAGCCGCGGGTGACGGCATCGCGCGCTCGACCTTCGCCAACTGCGGCCAGGTGTGCCTAGGCACCGAGCGCGTCTATGTGCAGCGATCATTGTTTGATCGCTTCGTCGAAGCTCTCGCCGTGCGCGCCAAGGCCTTGAAGCCTGGCCTGCCGGCCGATGCCGCCACCGGTATAGGTCCGATGGTGAGCCGTCAGCAGCGCGACAAGGTGTTGGGCTATTACCAACGCGCCAAGGCGCTGGGCGCGAACGTCGTGAGCGGTGGTGGCGTGCCCGCCATGCCGGACGAGTATGCCAATGGTTACTGGATTGAACCGACGCTGTGGACCGGCCTGCCGGAAGACTCACCCATCATCCGCGAAGAAATCTTCGGCCCCTGCGCGCACCTGCGGCCTTTCGATGACGAAGACGAAGTGATCGCGCTCGCCAACGACACGCCCTATGGCCTGTGCACCACGGTGTGGACACAAGGCGCGGCACGCGCGCACCGCGTGGCGGAGAAAATCGACGTCGGCATCACCTGGGTGAACTGCTGGTTCCTGCGCGATCTGCGCACGTCCTTCGGCGGCGCCAAGCATTCCGGCATCGGTCGTGAAGGCGGCGTGCATTCGCTGGAGTTCTACACCGAGCTGCGTAACGTTTGTTTGAAACTCTGAAGCGCACGCGCGCCATCGTCACGGAACAATAGAAACATGGATCAAAAACAAATCACGGCCTTTGGCGACGCCCTGTTCGACGCCATGACCACGCGCAGCACCATCGCGCCGCTCACCACCCAGGCGCCGGATATCAGCATCGATGATGCCTATCTCATCTCGCGGCGTTTCCTTGAGCGGCGCCTCGCCACCGGTGAACGGGTGGTCGGCACCAAGATTGGCGTGACCAGCAAGGCGGTCATGACCATGTTGAACGTGCACCAGCCGGACTTCGGCTATCTCACCGACCGCATGATGTTCGCGACCGGCGCGGAAGTGCCGGCCAGCCAGACCCTGATCGCGCCGCGCGCCGAAGGTGAGATTGCCTTCATCCTGAAGAAGGATTTGTGCGGGCCGGGCGTGACCAATGCCGATGTCATCCGCGCCACCGATTTCGTCATGCCGTGTTTTGAAATCGTCGATTCGCGCATCACCGACTGGAAAATCAAAATCCAGGACACGGTCGCCGACAACGCCTCCTGCGGTGTGGTGGTGCTGGGCGACAAGGCCGTCAAGCCGACGGCGGTCGATCTGTCAACCTGCGGCATTGTCGTGAGCTTGAACGGCGAAATCATTTCCACCGGCGCGGGCGCCGCGGCCCTGGGTTCACCGGTCAATTGCATCGCGTGGCTGGCCAATACGCTAGGCGCGCGTGGCGTCACGCTCAAAGCCGGCGAAGTGATCCTGTCCGGGTCGCTGGTGCCACTGCAGCCGGTCAAACCCGGCGACAACATGCACATGACCATCGGCGGCGTCGGGCAATGTTCGGTGCGTTTTACCTGAGCCTTAGGCCTCGCGGCGCAAAACAAAAGGAATCCCCATGCCCATCAACGCAGCCCTGATCGGTTCCGGCAATATCGGCACCGATCTCATGATCAAGGCGCTACGCAGCAAGCTCATCAACCCGGTGTGGATGGTCGGCATCGACGCCTACTCCGACGGTTTGAAGAAGGCGCGCAACGCCGGCTTGAAAGTCACCAGCGATGGCATCGAGGGTTTGCTGCCGCACCTCGAAGCAGACAACATCCAGATTGCCTTCGATGCGACCTCCGCCTATGTGCACGCCGCCAATGCCAAGCCTTTGATGGCGCGCGGCGTGCTGGTGATTGATCTGACCCCAGCGGCGATAGGCCCTTACTGCGTGCCGCCGGTCAATCTTCGCGAGCATGTCGGCAAGATGGAAATGAACGTCAACATGGTGACCTGCGGCGGCCAGGCGACGATACCCATGGTGGCGGCGGTGTCGCGCGTGCAGAAGGTCGACTACGCCGAAATCGTCGCGACCGTGGCGAGCCGCTCGGCGGGCCCGGGCACGCGCAAGAACATCGATGAATTCACGCGCACCACCGCCGGCGCGGTCGAACAGGTCGGCGGCGCGACGCGCGGCAAGGCCATCATCATTCTGAACCCGGCCGAGCCGCCGCTCATCATGCGCGACACCGTGCATTGCCTGACCGCCGACACGCCCGACGAAGCGGCCATCACCGCGTCGGTGCACGCCATGATCGCCGAGGTGCAGAAATACGTGCCGGGCTATCGCCTGAAGAACGGCCCGGTGTTCGACGGCAAGCGCGTGTCGATATATCTAGAAGTGGAAGGGCTCGGCGATTACCTGCCGAACTATGCCGGCAATCTCGACATCATGACCGCCGCGGCGCTGCGCACCGCCGAGATGTTTGCCGAAGAGATTCTCGACGGCAGCCTGCAATTGACCGCCGTCAACGCCTGACGCACGAGGAACAGCCATGAATCTCAAAGGAAGAAAAGTCGTTCTGCATGACATGAGTCTGCGCGACGGCATGCATCCCAAGCGTCACCAGATTTCGCTCGAGCAGATGGTCAATGTCGCCAGCGCGCTCGACGCCGCCGGTGTGCCGCTCATCGAAGTGACCCATGGCGATGGTCTCGGCGGTGCGTCGATCAACTACGGTTTTCCAGCCCACCAGGATGATGAATACCTGAAGGCCGTGGTGCCGCACATGAAACAGGCGCGCATCTCGGCGCTGCTGATCCCCGGCATCGGCACGGTCGACCATCTGCACATGGCCAAGGACTGTGGGGTGGGCACCATCCGTGTCGCCACCCATTGCACCGAGGCCGACGTGTCCGAGCAGCACATCGCCCGTTCACGCAAGCTCGGCCTCGACACCGTCGGCTTTCTCATGATGGCGCACATGGTGTCGCCGGAAGAACTGCTGGTGCAGGCCAAGCTCATGGAAAGCTATGGCGCCAACATCGTCTATTGCACCGACTCGGCCGGCTATATGCTGCCCGACGACGTCACCGCGCGCATCGCCAAGCTGCGCGCCGGCCTGCGCGCCGAGACCGAGGTTGGCTTTCACGGTCATCACAACCTCGCCATGGGCGTGGCCAATTCGCTGGCGGCGGTGGAAGCGGGCGCGGCGCGCATCGACGGCTCGGTGGCAGGCTTGGGCGCTGGCGCCGGCAACACGCCCTTGGAAGTATTCAACGCGGTGCTGGCGCGCATGGGCGCCGAGACCGGCGTCGATGTCTACCGGCTGACCGACGTCGCTGAAGATCTGGTGGTGCCGATGATGGACCACCCGATACGCGTCGACAGGGATTCACTGATCCTGGGCTATGCCGGGGTCTATTCCTCCTTCCTGCTGCACGCCAAGCGCGCGGCCGCCAAGCACGGCGTGCCGTCGGCCGAGATCCTGGTGGAACTCGGCAAGCGCAAGACCATTGGTGGTCAGGAAGACATGATTGAAGACGTGGCGCTCAATCTGCGCGACGCGGCGCGCGCGAGGGCAGCACAATGACTTTGGATCAGGCCACCATTGCCGCGCTCGCCGCGCGTCTCGAAGAAGCCGAGCACAAGCGCGCGCCGCTGACCAAGATCACCGACGAATATCCCCATCTCGACTGGGACGATGCCTACGCCATCCAGGAAGCGATACGCGCGTCCAAGATCAAGGCCGGCGTGCGCATCGCGGGTTTGAAATGCGGTCTGACCTCGCAGGCCAAGATGAAGCAGATGAATGTCACCGAGCCGGTGTTCGGCTTTTTGTGTGACTACGGCGCTTATCCCGACGGCGGCGAAGTGCCGTTCGACAAATTCATCGCGCCGCGTATCGAAGCGGAAGTCGCGTTCGTGACGCACACCGAGTTGTCCGGCCCCGGCTGCCACATCGCCCAGGTCCTGGCCGCCACCGAGTTCGTGATGCCGGCGGTCGAAATCCTCGACTCGCGTTATCGCGATTTCAAATTCGATCTCATAAGCGTGGTGGCCGACAACACCTCCGCCGCCGGCTTCGTCACCGGCGGCCGCGCACGCTGCATCGAAGAACTGGATCTGCCGACCTTGGGCCTGGTGGTGGAAAAAAACGGTCGCATCGTCGAACTGGCGGCCGCCGCCGCGGTGCTGGGCCATCCCGCGACCTCGGTGGCGATGCTCGCCAACAACCTCGCGCGTCGCGGCCAGGTGATCCCGGCCGGCAGCTTCATCATGACCGGCGGCATCACCGCCGCGATAGGCATAGAGCGCGGCGATGCCATCAGCGTGCGCTTCCAGGATCTCGGCTCGGTGTCGTTGCGGTTTGTGTAGGGCGGTGGTCGGACGCTGTACTTGTGTGGGTCAGACCTCAGTCTGACCCACAATGAAAGCAAAAAAAGAGGGCGCTCTTGGCGCCCTCTACCCCTACGCCTTCTGTATCGAAGGCTTCCCTGGTCGTGATCAGCAGGCGCTCAGCGCAATTGGGCATTCTCAAGCATGAATTCCAGCAGTTCTTCCGCCACCGCCAGCGGCTCCAGCGTGGCGTTCCAATCGTATTCGCAACCGTACACGTATTCCTGCTCTTCACTATAGCGGTGGCGCACATGGCAGGCGATGCGTCGCACGCCGTTGCGGCCAGGCAGGCGCAACGTCAGAGACAGCTCGTCATGCTGGCTCAGTGACTGGTTGGCGCCGGCACTGACCTTCAGGCTGATGCCGACATTCGACAGGTTGCGCACCGCCACCGGGTAGACGCGCAGGCTGCGGTCCGACACTTCGGCGGGCGTGACCTCTGCTTCGAGATTGATGCCGTTGGCCGACACCACACCGCGTTGCAGGGTGCGACGGTTGAACAGGGCGAAGTGTTGATTGCTGTGCATGGGCATGTCCGCGTGAGCACCTTCAAAGGCCAGGTGCACGGTCTGCGCGCTCTCGGTGTCGGTGATGAAGACGACCCGCGCGAGCATGTGATTCTTGTACTGGTAGCGTGATGAGTTCAGCGTCAAGGCTAGCTGCGCGCCGGTGGCGAGCCCGCTTACGCCGGCCTCGGGTCGCGCCAGCCGCACGCGCACGCCACCAAAGGCGACGTCTTCCACCACCGTCATGAGCAATTGGCGATGCTGGTCGAGGATGGCGAGATCCAGCGGGTTCTCGGCATCGGCGGCCACGCGATAGGCCGCGCGTCGATTGCTGTTGTTGAGGGCCAAGGCGTGCGCCATGCTGTGGTATCGAGTCTTCATCGCTGAGGAGCATGAATTCTATTGCCGCGCACGGCCAAGGAAGCTAAAACCGCACACACAAACCGCGTCGAATCGGTTATAGATTGTTAAATCGTCGCCGATGGCGTGCGTCATTCAGTCAGCGGTGGCGATTTGAGCGGCTCGGCACGCAGCGGCAATGCAAGACCTGGGGAAAGCACATGAACAGCACGGCGCGGCTCGCCGCCATACACTCGCTCGACCATTTCGCGCTGCGCGTACCGGATCTGAATGTCGCGGCGTCTTTTTATGAAGCTTTCGGCTTGAGCGTGGCGCGCGTCGGCGAGGTGCTGACTTTGAAGTGCGCCGGCAGCGGGCATGTGTGGGGACGCATCGTGCAAGGCGCGAGCAGGGGCCTGGCCTGGTTGTCCTTCGGTTGTTCCGATACCGATTACCGCGGCCTCTTGCGGCAACTGGAAGCCAGCGGCGCGCAGCGCCAGGATGCGCCGCGCGAAGCCGAGTCGGGTGGCAGCTGGTATGCAGACGTCGACGGCAACCTGCTGCAGATCAAGGTCGGGCCCAAGGTCTCGCCGGGCGGCCGCCGCGCGGTCAGTGCGCCAGCTGCAGAACGTGCGCGCGGGGTCGAAGCGGGGCGTCGCGCCGCGGCGCGGGTGCGGCCGACACGTTTGTCCCACGTTCTCTTGTTTTCCCACGACGTGCCGCGTCAGACCGCGTTCTACAGCGAAGCGCTGGGCCTCGCCGTGGCCGATACCTCGCTCGATCTGTTGTCCTTTCTTTACGGCCAGCAGGGTTCGGATCATCACCTGCTGGCGTTCGCCAAATCGGCGCAGCGCGGCTTTCATCATGTCGCCTGGGACGTGCCCGGCATGGAAGAGTGCGGCCTTGGCGGCATGCAGATGCGTGAGGCGGGCTATCACCCGTCATGGGGCGTGGGGCGTCACGGCGTCGGCTCCAATCATTTCCAATACGTGCGCGATCCGTGGGGCTCGTACTGCGAGTATTCGGCGAATATCGACTTCATCGCGGCCGGCAGTGACTGGCAGAGCGGCCAGCACGACCCGCTGGACGCCCTGTGCTACTGGGGGCCGGAATTGCCACAGTCGTTTCTAGAAAACAGCGAAGCGCGCGACTGACCCATGAGCGTGCCAGCGCTGGCGCCCACGCCTGTACTGGACCGACAGCCGCCCGCACAATAAGCGCGTAACGCGCGGGCGCCCTGGGCGCCATCAACATCACCGCAGGGGAGAGAGGGTGTGAAAGACTTTACCGTCGAGAATCTGACCGAAGAAGTGATCAAGGCCTATAGTGCCAACACCGCCTCGCCGCGCATGCGCGAAATCTTCACTGCGCTCATCACGCATCTGCATGGCTTCGTCAAAGACGTGCAATTGACCGAGCCGGAATGGTTTACCGCCATTGAATTTCTCACCAACACCGGCAAGAAGTGCGACGACAAGCGTCAGGAATTCATTCTGCTGTCGGACACGCTGGGCGTGTCGATGCTGGTCGATGCCATCAACCATCCCAAGGGCGGTATCGGCACCGAATCGACCGTGCTCGGTCCGTTCTTCGTGCCGGGCGCGCCGGACTTGCCCCATGGCGCCGACATCCGCCGGCGGCACCTCGATGAAGCCGAGACCTGCCTGGTCACGGGCCGTGTGACGGACCAGAACGGCCAGGCCCTGGCCGGCGCCACGCTCGAAGTGTGGCAGACCGCCGCCAATGGTTTTTACGATGTGCAGGACGCCAGCGCGCCGGAATGGAATCTGCGCGGCCGCTTCACCACCAATGCCGACGGCGAATATGCCCTGGTGACGGAAAAGCCGGTGTCCTATCCGGTGCCGACCGATGGCCCGGTGGGCCGCATGCTCGACGCCGCGGGTCGCCACGCGTTTCGGCCCGCGCATCTGCATTTCATGGTCAAGGCCGACGGCTGCGAGCCCTTGATCACCCACGTGTTCGTCAATGGCGACCCTTATCTCGATTCCGACGCGGTGTTCGCCACCAAGGAAAGCCTGGTCGGCGATTTCACCCGCAGCAGCGATGCCGCCGAAGCCGCGCGCTTTGGCATCAAGGCGCCCTATAGCCGACTCGCCTTCGATTTCGGCCTCATGCGTCGGTAGGGGGCGAATTCATTCGCGCATCCGAGGCCGTCGTCTCTACTGAATGTCAGACTTCAGTCTGGCATTCGATGCTGAATCGCGCTCCTTCAATCACACTCGAATGTGCGAATGAATTCGCACCTACCGCGCCGTAAACATTCCCGCCACTTCCACGCCCAGCACCACCAACCAGGTGGCGATGGCGATGCCCACCGCGGCCGCGGCAATGTCCTTGATGACTTTGATCTTCTCGTTGTGCCGCGTCTCGACGAAATCGCACAGCGCTTCGATGGCGCTGTTGAGGATCTCGGCCACCAGCATGAACGCAGTGGCGAACAGGATGAGCAGAAAGTCGACCGCGCCGCGCCACGCAAACGCGGCCATCAATACCAGCGCCGAGACCACCAGCTTGTAGGTGACCGACAGGTCGTAGAGCACGGCGTAGCGCAGGCCTGAAAAAATCGTGTGCAGTTTGCGCAGCGGGTTGTAGCCGGGCGTGCCGGTGCCGAGGAATTTGTTTCTCATGAGCGCATCCCCACCGCCGCATAGGCCTCGCGCAGCGCCAGCACCCACAGCGCGGTCGCGGCCAGCGCGAACAGCACATCACTCGGATAATGCACCTCAAGATACAGACGCGACACGCCAACGCCGAGCACCGCAAGGCCGAGTGTGAGCGCCGTCCAAGGTCGCAAGCCCGCGCCCGGGCGCAGCAACCACGCGCAGGCCAGGGCCATTGCCTGGGCGGCGTGGGCGCTCGGGAAGCTGCCGTCGGCGGGCAGCGCAATCAGGGGTTCAAGCACAGCAGGGCGCGGTCGCGCCACCAGCAGCTTGGTGATGTGCACGACCGCCCAGCTGCTGAGCAAGGCCAGTGGCAGGAAGCTGCGCTGCCACGCATGCACTGGGCGTGTATCGATGAGTGCCAGCAGCAGCGCCAGCGGCAGCAGCAGATACATCGAACCGGCCCAGGTCAGCGCGGCGAACGCGCTGTCGAGAAGCGGCGTGCGCCAGGTGTTGAAGGCAATCAACAGTTCCGTATCGAAGGCCGGCACGCGGCAGCGGCCACCCGCGCACACGAGCAGCGCGCCCGCCTTCAGCACCGCGAGACTCGCGAGTGCCAGCAGCAGGGCGCGCTTGGCGCGGCTCGCCGCCATTACGCCGCCGACCGCGTGGTGGCCAGGTTGGCGGTGCGACGCAGGGACAGCACCACCGAGGTGCCGATGATCACCGCCACCACACCCAGCGACACCGCGACCGGGATCTTGTAGAGCTCGAGCAGCAGCATCTTCACACCGATGAACATGAGCACCAGCGCCAGGCCGTACTTCAAGAGCGTGAAGCGGCTGGCCATGTCGGCGAGCAGGAAGTACATCGCGCGCAGCCCCAGTATCGCGAACACATTGGAAGTGAGCACGATGAAGGGGTCGGTGGTGATGGCGAAGATGGCCGGAATCGAATCGACCGCGAAAATCACGTCCGACGCTTCCACCAGCACCAGCACCAGGAACATCGGCGTCGCGTAGCGCACCATCTTGCCCGCTTCCTCGCGCATCACGAAGAAACGCTCGCCTTCGAGCGTGTCGGTGATCTTCATGTGGCCGCGCATCCATTTCAGCAGCGGGTTGTTTGCAAGATCCGGCGCATGGTCAGCGAACAGCCACATCTTGATGCCGGTTATCAGCAGGAAGGCGCCGAACACGTAGAGCAGCCAGTGGAACTTCGCAATCAGCCACACGCCGGCGAAGATCATGATGGTGCGCAGCACGATGGCGCCAAGCACGCCAAACAGCAGTACGCGCTTCTGCAATTCCAGCGGCACCGCGAAGAACGAGAACAGCATGAGCCACACGAAGACGTTGTCGATGGCGAGGGATTTCTCTATCAGGTAGCCGGTGATGAATTCGACCGACTTGGCGTTGGCGACCTCGCGCCCAACCGTGCCGTCGAGATACCACCACAGGGCGCCGGCGAAGGCCAGTGACAGCACCACCCAGATGACCGACCAGGTGGCGGCTTCCTTGACGCTGACGCGGTGTTCGCGGCCGCCGCCGACCATGAACAGGTCGACCGCCAGCATCACCAGCACCACCAGCGTGAATGCCACCCACATCGAAGATGTACCTATGCTTTCCATGATTTCTGCCTGCCAAGATTGATGCAGGGCAGTATAGGCGGCCTTGGCTGTGCGCCTTAATCGATTATGGATTCAAGACTGTTCGGCTTTACCGAAAGTAAGGAGGGTCGGAGCGCGGCTAGATCTTGATGTGCGCCCAGCGCTGGCCGCGCCAGTAGCCGGCGAAAATCACCGCCTGCAGGCAGCGCGAAAGCACCTGCAGGGCCCACAGCGCGGTGAGACCCATGCCCATGATCGGGCCGACCAGGTAGGCAGCGGGCAGGAACAGCAGCCACTGGTTGGCGATACTGGTCAGCATCACACGGCGGGTGTCGCCGGCGCCGAGCAGCGAATTCTGCAATATCGTGCCGACCGCCTCGAACACCATGCTCAAGCCGACCAGGCGCAGTGGCCACAGCGCCACCTCGAGGGTTTCGTGATTGAGGCGATAGATGGAATTGAGCACCGTCTCCGGCGCCAGCACCATGGGCAGACCAATCAGCGACATCGCCAGCAGTGCGACCTTGACCACGTCCCACGCCCAGCGCGCGGCGTCTTGCACGTCGGCGCGGCCGAGCGCCTGGCCGACCAGGGTGGCGGCCGCCAGGCCGAAGCCCATGCCCGGCAGGTAGGCCACCAGCATGAGATTCATGAGCACATTGGCGGCCGCCACTTCCGCCGTGCCGACCTGGCCGATGATCCAGAACAGGGCGAGAAAGCCGGCCGAAAAGAACATCTGCTGCACGCCGTTCGGCAGTGACAACTGCACCAGGCGCTTGATGTCCGCGCGCGCCGGCAGGCGCTGCAGAAAGCCGTAGCCGCGCGCCCAGCGCATGCCCAGCCAGAAGTAGATGGCGGTGCCGAAGCCGAGCGAAATCACCGACGCATAGGCGGCGCCGCGTACACCCAGCGCCGGCGCGCCGAAATGGCCGAAGATCAGGATGTAGTTGAGCGCGATGTTGAGCGCGTGCATCAAGATCAAGGTGGTCATGTACAGACGCGTCAGATCGACGGCGTTCCAGTAGCCGCGGAAAGAAAAATTCATGGCCACGAAAATGATGCCGGCCGAGCGGATCTGCAGATACGGCACGCCCAGTGCGATCACCTCCGGGTCGTGGTTGATATAGCGATACACGTAGGGAATGAGCTGGTGCAGCGCCACGCTCAGCACGGGTGCCAGCAGCGCAATGATGATGAGCGCGGCGTTGAGGAAATGGCCGGTCTCGTTGAGGCGGCCCTGGCCCTTGCGCCGCGCCGCCGAGGCCTGCACGCCGGTCGAGAGGCCGAGGATGATCGATTGCGCGAGGAACAGTGCGAAGCCGCCATAGCCAACCGCCGCCAATGCGGCGTTGCTGTTGGGCAGGCGGCTGACCATGGCGGTGTCCACCAGGTTGAGGACATTCTGCGACACCATGCCGGCAATCACCGGCATGGCGAGGTTCGTGATCCGTTGAAGCCTTTCTTTCGACGGCAAGGACAAGGGCGCTGCTTTCGGGCTGTCATTGAAGAGCGCGCCACTCGCGCCCGGCGCCGGCATTCTACATCGAACCTCGTGGCGGCTCGCGCCCCTGCGCCAAATTCGAACACCCCGTTGGCGTCGCTGCCCGTGGCGACATAAGCATTGATGTGGATCAAGCCTGCCCCGGCCACCCTCCCTGAGCATCTCCGCAGGCGCCCGTCGCGGCGTGTGATTGTTTTTCTTCAACGCAGGGGCCCGAGCCCCGGGGAGTGCAGCATGAAAGTTGGCGCGTTTTATTTGCCGTCCATCGGCAGCTTTGCCGATATTCAAAAAGGAATGGCCGGGCGTCGCACCGACCTCTATCAGAACATGCTGGGCGAGCTGTCCGAGCAGATCTGCTACATGGACGAACACGGTTACTACGGCGTCGGTTTCACCGAACACCATTTCCATATCGAAGGCGAGGAGGTGTCGACCAACCCGATCATGCTCGACCTCTACTTCGGCATGCAGACCAAGCGCATCAACGTCGGCCAGCTCGGCCTGGTGTTGCCTTCGCACAATCCGCTGCGTATCGCCGAAGACGTGGCGATGCTCGACCAGATGACCAAGGGCCGCGCCTTTGCCGGCTTCGCGCGTGGCTACCAGCCGCGCTGGGTGAACGTGCTCGGCCAGCAGATTCGCGGCTTGGACGGCGCCTTCAGTGAAGAATCCTACGAAGCGTTGAAGAAAGATCTCTATTACGACCACTTCGAGATCATCAAGAAGTGCTGGCAGAAAGATGCCTTCTCGCACCACAGCCCGCACTGGCAGATCCCGGCGCCCAACACCAAGTGGGCGGCGGCCGAGGTCACCCGCAACTATGGCACCGGCATCGACGCCAACGACATGCTGACCGAAATCGGCACCGTGCCGGCCACCTACAACAAGCGCATGCCCGATCTGTTCCAGCCCTTCAGCGTGTCGGAGTCGTCAATCCGTTGGGCCATGGAGAACAACTGCGTGCCGGTCACCATTCTGACCCACCCGGAAGTCGCGCTGTCGCAGTTCCGCGCCGCGCAGGACGCCGCCAATAATGCCGGCAAGAACTACAAGCTCGGCGAGAAGATTGGCTTGGTGCGTGAAGTCATCGTGGCCGACACCGATGCCGAAGCCGAGGCCATTGCGCGCCAGGCAGGCTCCATCATCTGGTGCAATTTCTTTGCGCCTTTCGGTTTCAATGCGGCGGTCGCCAACCCCGGTGAAGGCGCCTTTGATGTGCCGAACAACTTCGAGACCATGGCCGAGCGCGGCCTTGTCATCTACGGCAGTCCCGACACTGTCAAGCGCAAGCTCGCGGACCTGTTCGAGAAGCTGCCGGCCGAGTATTTCTGGATGTTCACCTACAACGGCCTCATCCCGCAGAAACAGATGATGCGCCATCTGGAACTGGTGACCACCAAGGTGCTGCCGGAATTCTGCGACGGCGTGAAGTAGACGCAGGCCCGATTACCGCTTTTCTCTCTCCCCTTTTGCGCCCCGGCCTGTAACCACGGCCGGGGCGGTCTCTTTGTCGCACGCCGCGCCTGATCTAGACTGCGGACGTCCACGTCATTCATGACCCGCAATCACGCGCCCCGGACAGCGCAACAAGGGGAGACCATGCCTAGGATCACCGGAACACCCGAGGACCGCGAACAGATTCGCGAACTCTACGCCCGCTACGCCATCACCATCGACAACGAACGCTTCGAAGACTGGGTGCAGTGCTTCACACCCGATGGCACGTTCGAGAGCCCCATCTACGGCCAGTTTCCCGGCCACGCCAAACTGCGTGAGTTCACCCAGTCCTATTTCCGTTCCTGGGAAGGCGGCAAGGTGCGGCACATGATGGTCAACGTCAGCTTCGACATCGACGGCGACAACGCCACCGGCTTTTGCAATCTCATCTATTTCTCTCTCAAGGACGGCAAGACCGAACTGGCGGCGGTCGGCGGCTACAACGACAAGCTGCGTAAAGAAAATGGTGAGTGGCGATTCAGCTATCGCAAGGTGCACATCGATCACTGATCGATTGACCGGTAGGTGCGAATTCATTCGCACCTACGAATCTTTCTTCAACAACCCCGCCAGCGCCGCGAACGGTTGATGGGTCGCGACGCTCGCACTGCCGGCCTGGCCCTTGGCCGGGCCCAACTGTTCCAGCAGCCGCGCGTGTTCATTGTCGTGGCAGTAGAGACACAGCAATTCCCAGTTGCTGCCATCGGCGGGGTTGTGGTCGTGATTGTGATCGCGATGATGCACGGTCAGTTCGCTGAGATTGGCGCGCGTGAATTCCCGCGCGCAGCGGCCGCACACCCACGGATAGAGTTTCAAGGCTTGCTCGCGATAGCCGCGCGCGCGCTCGTCACTGGCGCGGCGCGCCTCGGCCACCACTTTATCGAGCTTGCCCTCGTCGAGCGGACCGCGCTGCTTAGGCATCAGTCCGTGAACTCGGCGATGTTGATGCCGCCAGCATGGCGCAGCCGCACGCGGCGTCCGACCTGGTTCTCGCCGCTCAAGGCCGCAAAGCTCGCCGCGCTGCCATCGGTGTTGGCGACGAAGCGCAGGCCGTCATCTGTGCGGCCATAGACCAGCGCGCGCGCCGGCTGCTGATCACGGTCGTAGATGACGGTATAGGTTTCGATGCTGCCTTCGCCCTGCGCCTGCTCGGCGATGGCGACCGGGCCGGCGCCCGCATCGGGATGCGCCTGGTCTTCGAGATCGTGGCCGCGCAGATCGACGCCGTTGGGTGTGACACTGTAAAGGCCGACGGCGTATTTGTGCATGAACCAGCCAAGCGCGGTGGTCATGCCGCTGCGATAGCGGCCCGCCGCCAAGCTTTCGGCCATGGTCGCAACGCCATGCAGCGCATAGTTGCTGCCCGGTCCGCCGAAGAAGCCGAGACCGCCGGTCAAGGTCAGGGGACGACGGTCATCGTCGGTCAGTCCCAAGGTATTGCGCGCGACCGTCACCGCGCACGGAAAGCAACTGTAGAGATCGAAGCATTCGACGTCGTCGGCGGCGAGGCCGGCGCGACGCTGGGCCTTGTCCGCCGCCTGCTCGAGCGCCGGACTGCGGGTGTAGCGCTCCTTCTCAACCATGAAGCGCTGCTTGTCCTTGGCAAAGCCGCCGCCTGAGAAATACACCGGCGTGCCGGCGCCGCCGCGCAGGGTCGCGGCGCGTGCGGCGGTGGTGAGGATGATGGCAGCGCCGATGTCGGCCATCACCAGCGACACCATGCGCTTGGTGTAGGGCAGGGCGATGGGACGGTTGTCGGCGCTGGGCGTGGTGATGGCGCTGGCGCCGAACGGCGTGCGTGTCCAGGCATTGGGATGACGGGCCGCCGCTTCGCTGAAGCCCGCCCACATCGCGCCGACCTTGGCGAGCCATTGCTCACGGCTCAAGCCCGACTGCGCCCACAACGCCACTTCGAACAACGGAAAGCCATGGATGGGCAGGCTCAAGCCGTGGCGCATCTCGAGTGCATTGCTGCCGACCGCATCCTCTTCGCCGTAGTCGTCGGGAATGCCCTGGATCAAGGCCTGCTCACCGCGCACCGCGTCGGCGCTGCGTGGGTAATAGGTTTCGGCGCCGACCAGCAGCACGGTCTCGGCTTCGCCGCGCGCCAAGAGGCCGGCGGCGCGATTGACGTACTGCTGCGGCACCTGGCCGCCAATGCCGGACAACTCGATGCGGCGCGGCTGGATGCCGAGCCGCCGCGCCAGCTCTTCTCCTGGTTTAACCGGGACGCGACTTTGCGGACGCACCACGAGGAGGGTGTCGATAGCGTTTAAGGCATTGATGCCGGCCTGCGCGGCGGCGTCGCGCGCGGCGCGCTCCATCATGTCGATGGGCTCCATCCAGGGCGGCGTGGCCTGCTTGGGCTGCGTGATCTGGCCCCAACCGGTGATCATGATGTCTGCTGACATGGTGTGTCCTTTTCAGAGCGCGGGTTGCAGGTCTTCGACGCGTTTTGCCAGGCTGTCCAGCCACACCACGCGCACATTGTTGAGCGCGACCTTGGCCTCGAGTTCGACTTCTGCGAAGGACTGCCCGCGCTGCGCGGCGTTCCGTTCAGTCAATTCCAGGCCGGCGTGGCCGTGGTAATACACGTAGCCGGTATGGGCCAGCGCGATCTCGTGTCCGTGCGTGTCGCGCAGATGCGCGGTGACTGAACCGATGGGGTTTTGTGCTTCGAACTGCGCCGCTGTCGCGCCGCGCACGAACAGCAGCATGCGCACGCCCGGACTGCGCGCCACCAGCGCTTCACGCAATGCCATCTGTTGCTGGCCGACGCTGATATCGAAGGGCGCGACGGGCAATCCTTCCGGCTGCAACGGCAGTGCGCCTGCGACGGCGAAATAGAACACCACTGCGTGCATCGACATGCTCCCCAAGGCCGTTGTCGCGAGTATACGGGAAGCGGCAGGCAAGCCGAGCCGCTTGCGCATCACCGGCGTCGATGAACTCGGGCGCAGGTTGCACGCCGAGGGCCGCCGCCTGAACAAGCTCGGCGTGCCGCTCAATCCCAATATGCTGTCGATCAACTGTCTGACTGAATGGGAGTTCGATGGCGTGCCAGGCTATGGCGAGGATCACGAGAACTGGACGCCGGCCGAAGGCCGGGCGTTTTTTCGGGAGTTTCTGGGGTATCGGTAGGTCGGTGGAGCGCCGTTGAATGTGCGAATGAATTCGCACATTAAAAAGCGCTACTCCGCACCCCTCACACCATCGCTTCGGCGCGCGCCATATCGGCTTGCAGATGCTTGCCGCCGAGATAGTAGTGCCAGGCCACCCACAGGCCCAGCACGCTGAAGCCGAGCAGGCTGTAGCGCAGTGAGTCGGCGCCGTAGCTCGGCGCGAGTAGATCGCTCACCGCGCCGATGGCCCACGGTCCGGCGCCGAGGCCGATGATATTGGCGATGAACAACAGAATCGCCGAGGTCTGTGCACGCATGCGCAGGCGCACCATCGACTGCGCCTGGGCGAGGGTCGTGGCCTGCCAGAAATTGGCGGCGATGATCGGCGGTACGAACAAGGCCAGCGCGACATAAGGGTCGTCGGCGAGATAGGCGAACAGGCCGAATGGCAGGCCGACGAGGTTCGCGACCGTCACTATCCACGCGCTCCAGCGCATGTCGCGGGTGCTGAAGCGGTCCGCCAGCACGCCGCCGACGAACATGCCGATGCCGCCCACCACACCGATCAAAAGCCCCAGCCACAGACCGATGTCGGTGGTCTTCATGTGATGGCTGCGAATGAGAAACGACGGAAACCAGGCGATGAAGCCATAGCCGACGAAGCATGCCAGCGCCGCGCCGAAGGATAAATGCAGGAACGCCGGCCGGCGTTTCAGGAAGCGCACGGTCTCCATGATGCTCGGCCGCTCTGCGCTGTCGGCACGCGCATCGGCGAGACCGCGCCTGGGCTCCGGCACGGTCAGACGCACCAGCACCGCGAGCGCGAGACCGGGCAGGCCGACGATGAAGAACGCCTTGCGCCAGCCGAACAATTCGTTGATCCAGCCGCCGAGAAACAGGCCGAACATGATGCCGAAAGGAATGCCGAGCGCGTAGATGCCAATGGCGGTGGCGCGCTCCCGCGCCGGGTAATAGTCGGAGATGATGGAATGGGAGGGCGGGCTGCAGCCCGCCTCGCCGATGCCAACGCCGACACGCGCGAGCGCGAGATGCACGAAGTTCTGGGCCAGACCACAGGCCGCCGTCATGGCACTCCACAAGGCCAGCGACGCGGCGATGAGATTGCGCCGGTTGCCGCGGTCGGCCCACAAGGCCATCGGAATGCCGAGCGTCGCGTAGAACGCGGCGAAGGCGAAGCCCGACAAAAAGCCGAGCGCCTGATCCGACAGGCCGAGATCGTGTTTGATCGCTTCAAGCAGGATGGAAAGAATCTGGCGGTCGATGAAATTGAAGGTATAGACCACCAACAGGATGCCCAGCACATAGCGGCGCATCCACGGCGCGGACGAAGTGGAATCCATGACGAACCCCGCGCCGGCCTAGGCCAGCGGCCCGTGGGTGATGGCAGTCAAATCGTGATTGATGTCGAACAGGCGCGCGCGGATGTCGGTGATGCCGAAAGACGCGAGGCGCGCGCTGTGCATGGTGAGGTAGGCGTCGGCGCTGGCGCGGTCAGCGAACAGATAAATGCCGCCGGCGGTGCCGGTGGCGGCGTTCTCGGTCCAGATCTTCCACTTCATGCCGGGCTCGTTGACGATCGATTCGGCCAGGCCCTTGAGCTGGCTGGCCATGTCGGCGCCGAATGGGCCGGGATACGGAAAATCGATCTGCAGCAGCTGCGACATGGTGGAACTCCCCATTCCGTTGTTGTTGCGGCCCATGCTAGCCGCTCACAGCCGGCTTGGGTATCCGCGCAACCGGCGAGGCGTCACGACGCTCCACTCGCGGACGGCAGACGTGTCGAACGCTCAGAAACCGACAGCCAGGCCTTCCTTGCGGTGGTCCGAGCCGCCCACATAGCCGTGTCCGCTGCGCAGAATCAACTGCGCACCGCCGAAGCCGCGCGGGCTGCGATCGATCTTTATGGTGTGGCCGCGCGCGCTGAGCTCGGCCGCTACCGCCGGCTCGAAGTTGCTTTCAATGGCGACGCTGAAATCGGGTTCGATGCGCCAGCGTGGCGCGTCGCTGGCTGCTTGCGGATTCTGGCCGTAGTCGAACAGGCGCGTGACCATCTGCACATGACCTTGGGCCTGCATGTGGCCGCCCATCACGCCGAAAGAGAGCAGCGCCTGACCGTCGCGCGTGACGAAGCCCGGGATGATGGTGTGAAAGGGGCGTTTGCCGGGCGCCACGCAGTTGGGATGCGCGGGGTCGAGTGAAAAACCGTGGCCGCGGTTCTGCAGGGCGATGCCGGTGTCCGGCACCACGATGCCTGAGCCGAAGCCGTGGAAGTTCGATTGGATGAACGACACCATCATGCCGCTGGCATCGGCGGCGGTTAGATACACGGTGTCGTGGGAGATGGGCAGTGACACCGGCGGCAGGGCCATGGCGTGGCGCGTGATGCGCGCCGCGGCACGCGCCACGCTGCCGGGCTCGAGCAGTTGCTCGGGACTGACAAGCATCGCGCGCGGGTCGGCAAAGTGCTGGGCGGCGGCGCCGAGCGCGAGTTTCATCGCTTCTATCTGTTGATGGATGGCGTCGGCGCTGTCCACTGGCGGCACTTCGCGATGGGCGAGGATAGCGAGCGCAATCTGCGCGGCGAGGCCCTGGCCGTTGGGCGGGATCTCGTGCAAGACCACGTCGCGATAGGGCTGCGCGATGGGCGTCACCCAGTCGGCGCGATGGCTGGCGAGATCCTCGGCACTGAGTGCGCCGCCGTCGGCGGCCGCGGCCGCCGCCATGCGCGCCGCGAGGTCGCCCTGGTAGAAAGAAGCGCCGTGGCTGGCGGCGATTTCACGCAAGCTGGCGGCGGTGGCAGGCAGGCGTACGCGCTGGCCGGCCGCTGGCGCGGCGCCGAAATGCCGCGCGAATTCGGGGTAGGCATCGAACAGACCGGCGTCCTCCCGCCATTGGCGGGCCGTGACCGGGCCGACCGCGTAGCCTTGTTCCGCGTAGTGGATGGCGGCGTCGAACAAATCGGCGAACGGCAGTTTGCCGTGACGTTGCGAGAGTTCCACCCACACGCTGACCGCGCCTGGCACCGTGACCGCGTCCCAACCTAAGCGCGGCATGCGCTCGTGACCCGCGAAGCGCTCGCGCGTCCAGGCCGCGGGCGCGCGCCCCGAGCCGTTGATACCGAGCAACTGCGTGCCATCCCACAGCAAGGCGAAAGCATCGGAGCCGAGACCGTTGCTGGTCGGCTCGACCACCGTCAGCGTGATGGCGGCGGCCAGCGCCGCATCCACCGCATTGCCGCCGCGATACAGCATTTCGAGGCCGGCCTGCGCGGCCAGCGGCTGCGAAGTCGCGACCATGTTGTCGGCCAGCACCGGCGCGCGGCGCGAATCATAGGGCAGGGTGTCGTTCCACATGGGCTGTCAGTCGCCTTGTTTTCGTGAGTCGCTGGTGACCGTGATTGTAGCGCCGCAGATTGCAGCGCTGGTGGCTGTAACTTTTTCAGCGCAGCACCCGAACTAGGGTGAGACGGTCCCTGTGACCGCCACCACGGCCCTGGTGTTCGGCGTCCCGCCCGATGTCATGCGTGCCTGCGTCAATCCTGCTAGAGGAAAGCAACCATGAAAAAATTCAACGTCAATTCGCGCATCGCCATCATCGGTACGTCGTTCGCCGTGACCCTCGCCGCCAGCCCGCTGGCGGGCGCCAGTGACAACCCCTTCGGCATGAGTGAACTGCGCGGCGGCTTCACCGTGGCGGCAGCCGAAGAGAGCCGCCAGTGCGGCAACTTCTGCGGTGGCAAGAACCCGACCTTCACCGATAAGGGCGAGATGGTCAAATGCGGCAGCATCTGCGGTGAAGTGGCCAAGTGCGGCAACATCTGCGGCGGCTTCGGCGCCAAGAACCCGACCGCGCCCGGCGTCGCCATGAAGGACGGCGAAGTCGCCAAGTGCGGCAACATCTGCGCGTCCGCCAAGTAAGTCTTTTTGCCCATGACCTGCACTGCCACGAGGGCGCCTTGATGACCAGGAAACCACCATCTTTGCCGCGCGACAGTGCCGGTCTCGGTTTGCGACGTGTGCATTTCGACGATTTGCTTGTCGACGTGCCGGCCGCCATTTCTTTCATGGAGGTGGCGCCGGAAAACTGGATGGAAGTGGGCGGCGCCGGCGGCCGCAAATTTCGCAAGCTGGCCGAGCGCGTGCCTTTGGTCTGCCATGGGCTGGCGTTGAATCTCGGCGGTTATGCGCCGCTCGATGTCGCCTTCCTCGGCAAGCTGCGCAGTTTCCTCGCTGATATCGATGCGCGCTTCTACTCCGAGCACCTGAGCTACTGCGGCGACCACGCGCACCTCTACGACTTGATGCCCTTGCCCTTCACCGGCGAGACCGTGCGCCATGTCGCGGCGCGCATTCGCCAGGCGCAGGATGTGCTCGGCATGCGCATGGCGGTGGAGAATGTCTCCTACTACGCACAGCCCGGCACCGAGCTGACGGAAATCGAATTTCTGAACGCGGTGCTCAGCGAAGCGGACTGCCTGCTGCATCTCGACATCAACAACATCTACGTCAACAGCATCAATCATGGTTACGACGCGGCCGCCTTCGTGCGCGCCGTGCCCGGCGAGCGCATCGCCTACGCGCATGTCGCCGGCCACCATTATGAATCGGAGCATCTGCGCATCGACACCCACGGCGCCGATGTCATCGAGCCGGTGTGGCAGCTGCTCACTCTCGCCTATGCCGAACACGGCGTGTTCCCGACCTTGCTCGAGCGTGACTTCGATATTCCACCCTTGGCCGAAGCGGTCAAGGAAGTCGAGATCATCGAAGCCAGTCAGGCCCATCACTTCGCGCACCACGCCCGTGCGCGCGCCCGGAGGCTCGCCCATGTCTGAAGCCGTCGTCATGAATGGCAACAGTGCAAGCCTGCTGGCTTTCCAGCAGGCCTTCACCGACTACGTCCGCGACCCGCAACATCGCACGCCGCCGCCATCGATTCCGCTCGAGCGCATGCAGCTCTATGCACAGCTGGTGTTCGGCAACGTCGAGCGGGTGATGGGCAATATGTTTCCGGTGCTGAAGTCGCGACTGCCCGAGTGTCAGTGGCTTGCACTGGCGCGCGAATTTTTCCGCGATCATGATCTGCATGACCCCTTGTTCCAGTCCATGCCGCGCGAGTTCCTGAATTTTCTCGAGCAGCGCGCGCCCGCCGCCGATGACCCGCCCTACCTGCTGGAACTCGCCCACTGGGAGTGGGTGGACTACGCACTGTCGATAGATACGACCGAGATTGAGCTGGACGGCATCGAGCGTGACGGCTGCATCATGGACGGCCTGCCGGTGCTGAACCCGCTGCTGTGGATGCTGAGCTATCAACACCCCGTGCAGCGCTATCGCGACGAAGCGCCGCTGGCGCCAGCGGCGGAGTCACCGACTTATCTCGTCGCCTGGCGCGATCTCGACGACCGCGTCGGTTATCTCGAATTGAACGCGGTGACGGCGCGACTGCTGGAACTGCTGGATGGCGGGGCGCACGCCTGTGGTGGTCTCGTGCTTGAAGCGCTCGCCGCCGAGCTTGGGCAGCCCTGTGACGACGATTTCGTACGAGCGGGTAGTGAGATTCTCGAAGATTTGCGCAAGCGCCATGTGGTGCTGGGGGCGCGCGAGCGCTCGCTCTGAATGTCAGACTGAAGTCTGACCCACAAAAATCAAGCAGCCCTGGTGTGGGTCAGGTTTCAGTCTGACATTCAGGGAGGCGCGTCGCGCGAAGGACCCGTGCTTTTCATCGCCAGCTCACGCGCTGCGCAAGGCCAGCATGCGCACCAGCACAATCGCCGCCAGCGGCACCAGCAAACCTATCACCGTTGAGCTCAACAAAAGATCGCCGAGCTGGGTGTAATCGGCGGGCACGGTGATGGCCTGGGTCTTGGGGTCTGTCACCTGACGCGTGACTTCGAACACCTGGTTCAAATACTTGGTGCCGAGTTGCGACGCCGACAGCGCGAGGTTGGTGAAGGACGCCATCACCGCGAAATAGGTGGCCTTGAGATTGTCGGGCGCCGAGCGTGCTATCCAGGCCAGCATCGGCACCATCGAGATCTGGCCCAGCGGTGATTCCAGCGCGGTGTCGACCAGGGCGATGAAGCGTGCATCGACCACGCCGCCGGTGTGCGCGGCGGTCCATTCATGCAAACCGTGATACATGCCGATCACTGGCAGCGACAGCAGTGTGCCGGCGATGGTCAGGAACGCGACAATGGTGGTGATGGAGCGCTCGGCCATCAAGCGTCGGAACAGGAACAGACCGGCGAGGGTCAGCACATTGGCGATGGCCGACAGGCGCGCCAGAAACGATTCGTCGAAATGGAGCTGGTCGATCATCCACCAAGTGGAGCCGGGCCCGGGCCCGGGCATGGCGCGAAACACGAAGATCACGACCGCGGTGCCGACCAACGTCGCGCGGGCTTCGGGTTCGAGGGCGCCGAGCAACCGCCACATCAGGAACAGCACGATGGTGAGCGAGGCGCCGAACACGATTTCCTGCGCGCCCGGCACCTGGCCGAGACCGACGGCCAGCGACACGCAGGCGAAGCCCAGGCCACCGAGCAGAATCGCCCAATTCACATCCGGCTGTTCGCCGTGCACGCTCATGAGGTTTTCAATCTGGCCGGCGCTGAAACCACGCGCCGCGAGGCGTCGCTCGTCGCGCGCGCGAATGCGCCCGGCCAGCGCCACGCCCAGCACCGACACCACCGGGATCAGGAGCGCGTATTCATAGATGCGCAGGTAAGCGGCGAGCTTGCCGTCGGCCGGCAGACTCTCGACGCCGGCCAGCAGCACCACGTTGACCAGCGACACCAGCACGCCGCCAGCGATGATGGCGACGCGGCCGAGCGTCTGCATGGTGGTGTGCATGAGCGTGCGCTGTTCGTTGGGGATGGCGTGACCGTCGGCGTCGACGCGCGGCACTGCTTCAACCGTCATGGCATCGGCCACCACGTCCTGGATCACGTAGCCGATGGGCGCCAATAGCGCGGTCAGCACATACCAGGCTTCGGCCGGCATCACCGCGCGCATGGCATCGGGCGCCGACAACAGGCCAATCATGATGCCGAGGCTGAGCGCGATCAGCGTCGCGCCCAATACCACCAGCGCGCCCTTCCATTTCCACATCAAATCGACCAGGTGGCCGAGTGGCATCTTCAGGGCCCACGGCAGGCCGGCCCAGAAGCCGAGCGCGGCGAGAAATTCCGCCGACAGGCCGAGATAACTTTTCACGAAGAAGGTGCCGACGATGCCGGTCAGACCGGAAATGCCGGCGGCCACGTACACCATCAACGGTGGCAGATAGGACAGACGCATTTCGCGGCCGAGCGCGAACACATTGCGATCCCACCAGCCGCGCGTGTCGTGGGTCGGGGAGGAGGTATTGGTCATGGTGTGAAGTCGGGACAAAACTCGGTGGCACAGGCATTGGTGTGCACACGGGATGAATTGGGGACGCGTCGGGAAGGTCGCCGTATTGGGGCGAATGATGCGCGAATGACGAACGCGCGTCGACCGCGTGCCGTGGCGGACTTATCCCCTACAATGCCGCGCCATGAATGTCGCCGTCGCCCGTATGAATCGCAAAGCATTGTTCGCCGCCGTCGTCGGCATCGCCTGCACCCTCGGCAGCTGCGCGCCGCTGGGCAGCGCCGCGTGGCGCACCTGGCACGGCCATCCGCCGCGCGTGCTGGCCCTGTCGCCCGCCGCGCCCTTGCAGGCGGTCGGCATCGAAGTCGAGCCGGGGCGTCATGCGCGGGTCGCCTTGCTGGTGGCATTGAAGGCGGCTGAGCAGCCGGCCGCCACCAAGGCGTTGGCGGTGCCGGCCACCGTCAGTGTGCGCGACAGCCAGGGCCGTGTGCTGCTCGAGGAAACGCGCAACACCGCGCAATCGAGCGCGCGACAGCAGCATGCGCGCATCGCCAAGGCCGGCGACGGCCATTTGACCCTGCATTACGATTTCGCGAAATTCATGGCGCCGGCCGACGGCCGCATCGTGCTCGATGCCACGCTCGCGGCGCAGCGCGATGACGGCGCGGTGCTGGACAAGGCCGAGGTGACCGTCAACGACGGCATCGGCGATTACGCGGTGGGCGTGACCTTCGGCGTGTTCATGCTGCTGGCGGGCTGGATAGCCGCGCTGGTCGGCGTGCTGACCCTGCTCGGCAATCCCACGCCGCCAACGCCGCAGTCGGTGGTGGAACCGGCAGAACGCGGTCTCGCTCGCCGCGGACATCTGCTCGGGCTGCTGTTCTACCCGCTGCCGCTCGCGCACCTGCTGGTGATGGCGGCGCACTGGTTACGCAAGCGCCAGACCTCGGCGTTCGTCGAAGAGCACGGCCGCGAAGCGCTCAATTTCCAGTTGTCGATACTGGTCTATCTCTTGATAGCCTTCACCTTGAGCATGGCCTTCATCGGCTTCCTGATGTTGCCGCTGGTGCTGCTGTTGCAGGTGGTGATGAGCATCGAGGCGGCCACGCAGGCCCGCGCCGGGCACCGCTTCCGTTATCCGCTGACGTTCCGCTTTCTGCGCGCGCCGTGATCTTTCTTGTGGGTCAGACTGAAGTCTGACCCACAAATATCTGCATCGCTCCGTGTCGCGCCTCAGCGCGGCATCACCACCGTCGAATCCGGGTCGAAGTTCATGTGCTTCTCGAAGAAATTCAAGGTGCGATCGAGCGCAATCGAGGCGCTGGTTTCGTCGTAGCTCGCGCGCTCATCGCAGTTGAAGCCGTGGTCGGCGTCATAGACGAAGATTTGTACGTCGGGCTGTGCGTTGCGGATGGTGTCGACCTCGCTCATGGGGATGTGCTTGTCTTTCTCACCGAAGTGCATCATCACCGGGCAACGCGCGTGGCGCTGGGCTTCCTTGGCGGTGCCGCCGCCGTAGTAGCAGGACGCCACCGCGACCTTGTCGAGTTCGCAGGCGGCAAGCCAGGTGAGCAGGCCGCCAAAGCAATAGCCGACCACGCCCACGCGGCCATACCTGGCGACATGGTCGATGGCCGCCTGCAGATCGAGCAGGGTGTCCGGGATCTTGAGATCATGAAAGGCGATGCGCAGGCCCTTGTCGAAATCCGGCTGCGCGGTGTAGCCGAGTTCGACGCCGCGCTCCACGCGATCGAAGATCTGTGGGGCGATGGCGACATAACCGGCCGCGGCATAGCCATCGACGACGGCGCGGATGTGATGGTTGACGCCGAAGATCTCTTGAATCACCACCACGCCGCCATGGGCATCGCCCTTGGGTTTGGCCACATAGGCGCCGAGCTTGAAACCGTCGGCCGCAGTCAGTTCAACATTTGCCATGAATCACTTCTCCGTGGCTGGATTGGGGGGAGTGCGTGCTTGGCAGTATAGCCCTGCGCCTGCCCGCGAACTGATTACCGGTAGACGTAACGCTGATAGTCGCTGGCGGCGGTCGCGCCGAGCAGCACGGCCGGACGTTGATGATGTGCGCCCTTGGCGCGCTGCAGGGCATCGTCGTATTGGGGACCGATGTAGCTACCGAGATCGCGGCTCCAGGCCACGGTCTGACGTGCATAGG
Source organism: Gammaproteobacteria bacterium (assembly GCA_020849475.1). Classification (GTDB taxonomy): domain Bacteria; phylum Pseudomonadota; class Gammaproteobacteria; genus JADJYF01. The sequence continues at coordinate 2,694 of JADLGE010000054.1, read as the reverse complement.
CGAGGCGTGCATCCTGCCATGCTTCGAGTGCCGCGCCGCCTTCGTCGAGCGCGCGCGCGAACGTCGCGGCATCGACCGCTGCCTTCGACACGCCCATGCCGCAATGGGGCCGCGCAGTGGCGGCCGCATCGCCGAGCAGCGCCACGCGCTCATACAGGAAACGCGGCGCGCAAAAATCGTAGATGCCTTGCAGGAACGGCCGCGCGGTGGCGTCGACGACGCTTTGCACCTGCGGCGGCAGGTAAGCGTGGGCCTCCTTGCGCAGGGCCTCGATCAATTCGCCGCGAATAAGATCGTGCGGAATGCCGTTCTCGTGATGGCGACCGCTGGCATCGGTCAGGTGGTCGCGCAAAGTCGCGGCCGTGGCGGTGCGATACCAGCCCCAGTTGTACCAGCGCTGGCCGGGCTGCAAGGCATCATCGGGGCCGGCCACCAGGTAACCCAGCCAATGGCCGCCGGGCGCCATGCCGAAAGCCATGCGCTGGTCGAAGTCGGCGAGCACTGGCGCCGGCACCAGCGCTTCGTCGATGAGACCGCGCCAGCCGAAGTAGCCGCAGTACTGCGCCGGCGCTTCGGGTGCGACGATGGCGCGCACGCTGGAACGGGTGCCGTCGGCGCCGAGCAGCCAGTCGCCTTCGATGCGCGCGCCGTTTTCGAATACCGCCACCACGCTGTCGCCGTGATGCTCGATGCCGCACAGCGTGTGGCCGTTGTGATAACGCGCATCGTCGACCTGCGCGCGCAGAAAGCGATAGATGAGTCCCCACGAGGTCATGATCTGCGGCAGGTCGTGGCGGCCGAGCAGCTTGCCATCGCGGTCGAACATGATGCGGCCCTTGGAGCGCACCCCCATTTCTTCGCGCAGATCGATGCCCGCATCGCGCACCGCGGCATAGAGTTCGTCGTGGGTGGCGATGCCGGCGCCGCGATTGGCCAGCGCTTCGCCGGCGCGCTCGTAAATGTCGGCCTGCCAGCCCAGGCTGCGCAGGGTGACGGCGGCGAACAGGCCGGCCATCGAACCACCGATGATGATGACGCGGCCTTTGGCGCTGCCGGACGGCGTCACGCTGTCGACCTCGTCTGGAGTTCAGTCACGCAACGCACGGCGCAGCGCCGCCGCCGCGTCGTCGAGTGCGGTCAGTGCGCGATCCACGCGCCCACCCATGCGCATGAAGCCGTGCACCATGCCTTCGTAGCACTTGCGTTCCACCGCCACGCCCGCCCGTTCGAGGGTGTCGGCATAGATGTGGGCTTCATCGCGCAAGGGATCGAATTCCGCGCTCAGGATGCAGGCCGGCGGCAGGCCGGAGTGATCCGGTGCGAGCTGCGGTGAGGCGCGCGGATCGGTGCGCGCAATGCGGGTCGGCAGATACCAGTCGATGAATTGCTCCATGGCATCGCGCGTCAGCAGGTAGCCCGTCGCATTGTCGTGCATGGAGGCGGTGTCGGCGGTGAAGTTGGTCGACGGATAGAGCAGGAGCTGCAGGCGCAGCATCGACCACGCTTCATCGCGGATGGCGAGCGCACAGGCCGCCGCCAAGCTGCCGCCGGCGGAATCTCCGCCGACCGCCAGACGCTTGGCATCGAGCCCCAATTCCTCGGCACTGGCCGCCACCCAGCGCACCGCTGCCAGGCAGTCTTCATAGGCGGCCGGAAATTTATGCTCCGGGGCGAGCCGATAATCGACTGCCACCACCACCACACCGGCCTTGGCGGCGAGATAGCGGCACAGATGATCGTGCGATTCGAGATTGCCGACCACCCAGCCGCCGCCGTGGAAATAAATCAGGGCCGGCGCCGGCGCGCCTGCATCGCGCGGTCGATAAATACGCACCCGCACATTGTCGGCCGGGCCGGCGAACACCAGGTTGGCAACGCTCGCGAGGGGCGGCGTGTCATGACGATAGGCGAGGGTGCCGGCATCGTAGCCGCGCCGCGCCATAAGCGGATCATTGCTGTCGAAGGGCGAACCGGCGCGTGCGGCGGCGTCGACCAAGGCCTGACATTGGGGATCGAGAGGCATGGCTGGTGGCGTCGCCGACGACTATTCGCCGCCGAGGATGAACACGCTGTCCATGCCTTCAGTGCGCGCCGGAATCGCGGCCTGGTAGGCGGGCGAGTTGTACCAGGCGGTGGCGGTCGCGCGGTCCGGAAACTTCAGGATCACCATCACGCCATGGGGGTTGCTGCCCGACAGCACTTCGCTCGGGCCGCGGCACACGAACTCACCACCAAAGCTGGCCACGGTCGGCGCCGCGGCGGCGCCGTACTCGGCGAGCTTCTCGGCATTCTTGACGGTGGCATGGACGACGACATAAGCGGTCATGAAGCATTCCTCGAATGGATGGGCGAAGTGCCTTCGATTGTCTGCACTTCGCATGCATGCCGCAAGCCTTGTGCGCCATTGCCTGTAGATGCGAGTTCATGCACGCATTGGAATGTCAGACTTCACTCTGATATTCGGCTCTCGCCTGCGCTGCACAGGCCAGCTTGAATGTGCGAAGGAATTCGCACCTACAGCCAGCGTGCCAGGCGCTCGCGCGATGCATCCCACAAGGCATCGACCAGGCGCGTGTCCTGCGCGCGGCGGTCGGCGGCGCGTTGGCGGCACTGATCGAAATAGGCGCCCGTGGTGTGGGCCACCGTCGGCGACGTGGCGAGAAACACCGAGGTGCGCGCGCCGTCGGCCACACT